>NZ_JBEPZB010000060.1:766-2399 GCF_041641055.1 Microbacterium sp. | reverse complement strand
GAGAACCGCTTCATCGAGCAGCACGGATGGACCGAGTTCTCCCACTGGCACCTGGGCATCGACAAGAGCGAGAACCCCGAGACGAAGAAGGCGTACTCCTTCCCCTTCGGGGATCTCCGCTCGGTACACCGCTCGGGAGTCATCTCCGGTGAGAGCCGTGCCGGGCAATACGACCACACCGAGATCCGCGACGAGCTGCGCAAACTCCTCGAGCTGATCGACGCCGACCGCGACTAGCTCGGCTCCGCAGGACCGAGCTCGCGCGCTCTAGGAGTTGCTGCTCGAGTTCGACGAGCGGTCGGGCAGGTACGGTTCGATCGCAGCGGCGAGCTTCGCCGGAGTCATCGACTGCAGCCAGATTCGGCCGGGGCCGTGGATCTCGGCGAGGAACAGCGAGTCCCCGAAGAACTTGTTCTTGATGCCCTTGACCGAGGTGAACTCCAGTTCCATCTGCGACTCGAACATGGCGAGATGACCGGGATGGATGAGCAGCGACTGCCCTGCGGCGAGCTCGTACTCCGTGATCTCTCCGGCCAACTGCACCCAGGCGGTTCCGTTGCCCGCCAGCTTCTGGAACACGACTCCGGCTCCGCCGAAGATTCCCACGCCCAGCTTCTTCTGCAGGCCCACCGAGACCTCGACGCCCGTCGTGCTGGCGGAGTACGACCCCTGCTGCACCATGAAGGAATCAGCAGGGTCGACGTCGAGCTGACGGATCGTGCCCGGAAGCTGCGCTGCGAAGGCCACGAGACCACCCTGCGCGGGCGCGGTGTACTCCGTCAGGAACAACTGCGCTCCGCCGAGCACGCGCTTGAGCCCGCTGAGGAAGCCGCCCTGTCCGCCGGTGCCATGCACAGTCGAGGTGTTCAGTTCGAAGCCCGGCGACATCCAGGCGACGTCACCGCCTTCGGCGACGATCTTCTCTCCCGCGTCGAGGGTGACCTCGAGGATCGGCATGGTCGTTCCCGCGATAGTCGACTTCATGCGTCCAACATACGCTCGATATACCGATATCTACCGCCCCGGCCCGTCGCTGAGCGCGTTCCGCTTGTTGCGTCGGCTCTCTCGGATGACGCTGATCACGCTGATCGCCAGCAGGACCATGAGCAGGATCTCGATGTACGCGAGCGCGCCCACGCCCGAGTCGTCGGCAGGGGCGTGCTGGACAGGAACAGAAGCGGACGGCGGCCCGTCCGCGTCCCCGACGTAGAGGACCCAGTCGGTGAGTGCATGAACGATCATCGCGACCCAGATGCGTCCGGTGACGCGCCGGATCCAGTAGTACGTCGCACCGGCGGACATGAGGGCGATCACGTTGAAGGCGATGATGAAGGGCGGCAGCCCTTCGAAGAGATACGACGGAAGGTGTGCGAGAGCGAACACGAAGCAGGTGATCAAGAACACCGAGAACTCTCCGAAGCGTGCTCGCACGGCCGCGAGAAGGACACCGCGGATCGCGAGCTCCTCCCCGAAGCCGACCATCAGCGTGCCGAGCGCCAGCACGATCAGGAGTCCGAGCGAGCGCTCGGCCCAGGGCACGTCGAACATCTCGATCACCGGAATGGCGACGGCAAGGACCGGGATGGCGATCAGCCACCAGCGGCGCGGAGTGAGCGTCGGGGTGGGGCGCTCT
>NZ_JBEPZB010000060.1:0-756 GCF_041641055.1 Microbacterium sp. | reverse complement strand
CTTCATCCTGAGGCTCCCCTGATTCGTCGGACGGCGCCCCGTCGGCGCCGCATGAGAGCGAGCTTCCGGTCTCCTTGGCAATCCTAGGGTTGCGGACCCTCCGCTCGTCGTTCGCCGACTGACGCACAGACATCGCTCACCCCTTCGGAGCGAACGAGCCCAGAGCCGACCGATACTGCGCGCTGTCGCCGCGCACCTCATCGGTGACCAACAGCGCGTGAGGGCCGATCTGTCGCACGTGCAACTCGCGGCACGGGATGGTCACGACCTTCAGGAGGCCGCGACGCCAGGCATCCACGAGCGCCTCGACGTCTCGATGCTCGGGACTCTCGGCGAGCGTCGTCGGTCGTGTCTCGACGTGAGAATCGAAGCCGCGGCGCTCCCAGTCCCGATATGCCTCATCGTCGAAGACATCGCCGCCGAACTCGTCTCGCCATGCCGGCCCGACGAGCTCGCGCAGAAGGCGCTCCCGCTCCGTGGAGCTCAGGTCTGAGCTGAACACCGCATCGAGCAACCCTCGGTCGGGTTCGACGGCGGCGTGAGCGAGCACGTCCTCCCAGATCCGCGACCAGGCTGCCGACCATCGGTCGCGGGTGACGGCATCCACCGGGTTCGCCGCAGCCGCGGGCGTCTCGATCAGCCTCGGCGGCAGCGTCTCGCCGACAGGACGCAGATCGTGCGCCTCTCGAATCCAGAGCAACTCGAGCAGGAGCTGTGGCCTGTCCTCCACGGTGATGGACATGTCGTGCGGCCAGG
>NZ_JBEPZB010000059.1:0-5099 GCF_041641055.1 Microbacterium sp. | reverse complement strand
GGTCTTGTAGTCGGCGGAGGCGCCGAAGTGGTCGATGCCGACCGAACGGCCGCGGTCGCCCACGATGCCGCGCCAGCTGAGGACGGAGCCGGCCTCGACCGAGACGCGGGCGGTGACGGCCTTCGGAAGCACCGACTCGCGGTACGCCTCATCCTGCTCGTCGAACCACTCCAGCGAGGGAGCGGAGACGACGCGGACGCCCACGCCCTCTTCGGCCAGGGCCGCACGGGCGTTGACCGCGAGCTGGACCTCGGACCCGGTCGCGATGATGATCACGTCGGGGGTGCCGTTCGGGGCCTCGGCGAGCACGTACGCGCCCTTCGAGACGCCGTCGGTCGAGGCGAAGACATCGCCCTCGGCTGCACCCTGGCCGCGCTCGAACACCGGGATGTTCTGACGGGTCAGGGCGATGCCCGCGGGGCCCTCGTGGCGGCGGAGGATCTCGAGCCAGGCGGCCGAGGTCTCGTTGGCGTCGGCGGGGCGCACCAGGGTGAAGTTCGGGATGGCGCGGAGCGTGGCGATCTGCTCGACCGGCTGGTGGGTCGGGCCGTCCTCGCCGAGGGCGACGGAGTCGTGGGTCCAGACGAAGATGCTGGGCACGTTCATGAGCGCGGCCAGACGGACCGGCGGGCGCATGTAGTCGCTGAAGATGAGGAACGTGCCGCCGAACGCACGGGTCGGGCCGTGCAGCACGATGCCGTTGACGATGGCGCCCATGGCGTGCTCGCGGATGCCGAAGTGCAGCACGCGACCGTAGGGGTCGCCCGACCACTCGTGGGTGGACCACTCGGCGGGGATGAAGGACTTCGAGTCCTTGATCGTGGTGAGGTTCGACTCGGCGAGGTCGGCCGATCCGCCCCAGAGCTCGGGGAGCTCGGCGGCGAGGGCGTTGATGACCTGGCCGGAGGCCGCGCGGGTCGAGACGTCCTTGCCACCCTCGAAGACCGGGAGCGCCGAGGTGATGTCGGCCGGCAGCTCCTTCGCTTCGAGACGGTCGAGAAGCGCCTTGCGCTCAGGGTTGGCCGCAGCCCACGCGTCGAACGAGGTCTGCCAGGCGGCGCGGGTCTCAGCGGCGCGATCCGCGAGGCCACGCGTGTGGGCGATCACGTCGTCGGCGATGGCGAAGTGCTCCTCGGGGTCGAAGCCGAGGACCTTCTTCGTCGCGGCGAGCTCGTCGCCACCGAGCGCGGAGCCGTGGATCTTGCCGGAGTTCTGCTTGCCGGGCGACGGCCAGCCGATGATCGTCTTCAGGATGATGAGCGACGGCTTCGAGGTCTCACCCTTCGCGGCCTCGATCGCCGCGTGCAGCTCGGCGACGTCCTCGACGTACTCGCCGGTCTTCTTCCAGTCGACGACCTGCACCTGCCAGCCGTAGGCCTCGTAGCGCTTCGCGACATCCTCGGTGAAGGCGACGTTCGTGTCGTCCTCGATCGAGATCTGGTTCGAGTCGTAGATCGCGATCAGGTTGCCGAGCTCCTGGTGGCCCGCGAGCGACGAAGCCTCGCTGGTGACGCCCTCCTGGAGGTCGCCGTCACCGGCGATCACGTAGACGAAGTGGTCGAACGGGCTGGTGCCCGCCTCGGCCTCGGGGTCGAAGAGGCCGCGCTCGTAGCGGGCGGCGTACGCGAAGCCGACAGCGGAAGCGAGTCCCTGGCCCAGCGGGCCGGTGGTGATCTCGACGCCCTTGGTGTGTCCGTACTCGGGGTGCCCCGGGGTGAGCGAGCCCCAGGTGCGAAGCGCCTTGAGATCGTCGAGCTCGAGGCCGAAGCCGCCGAGGTAGAGCTGCACGTACTGCGTGAGGGAGGAGTGCCCGACCGAGAGGATGAAGCGGTCGCGACCGAGCCAGTCGGTGTCGGTCGGGTCGTGACGCAGCACCCGCTGGTAGAGGAGATACGCGGCCGGCGCCAGGCTCATCGCGGTACCGGGGTGGCCGTTGCCGACCTTCTCCACGGCATCCGCAGCCAGAAGGCGCGCGGTGTCCACCGCACGCCGGTCGATCTCATCCCACTGCAATTCCGACACTGTGAAGCCCTTCTGCAACTGTTCGAGAGCGCCCGGAGTGCATGATCGCAGTCCGCAACGGTACGGAGGGGTCTGTGCGCCGGGCGCGCGAGTCATTTCAGCATAGCGCCGAGGTCTGACCCATTACCCCTCTTTACAACGCCTCCGACGTCAGGTAATTCCACGCTGGCGCGAGTGGTTTCCGAGGGTGTCGGGACTGCGGATCGACGTGTGCGGAACTCGGTTCCGCGATGCCCGGGCGCGTCGCGAACGGCGCGGCATCCGCGGACGTCGATCCGGCGAGGGCAAGCCGGTCGTCGCCGGTGCCTTAGACTGGAAAAGCTGTCGTGACGCGTGTGGAGGAGGGGATCGAGATCTCGACGATGTCTGATCAGACCGTTGTGAAGAAGTCCATCGGTCGTACCGTGAAGGCGTACGTCGCCCTCACCAAGCCGCGCGTCCTCGAACTCCTGCTGGTGTCGACCGTCCCGGTGATGTTCCTCGCACAGGGCGGTCTTCCCGACCTGTGGCTCGTGCTGGCCACCGTGATCGGCGGCTCGCTGAGCGCGGGGTCCGCCGCCGCGTTCAACATGTACCTCGATCGGGACATCGACGCGCACATGCATCGCACCGAGAACCGTCCTCTCGTGACGGGCGAGATCACCCCCCGAGGGGCGCTGATCTTCTCGTGGACGCTCGCCGTGCTGTCCACGGTGTGGCTGTGGTTCACGACGAACTGGCTCGCGGCGACGCTGTCGGCGACCGCCATCTTCTTCTACGTCGTGATCTACACGATGATCCTCAAGCGCCGCACCGAGCAGAACATCATCTGGGGCGGCATCGCAGGATGCTTCCCCGTGCTCATCGGCTGGGCGGCCGTCACCGAATCGCTCGACTGGCCCGCATTCATCCTGTTCGCGCTGATCTTCCTCTGGACGCCGCCGCACTACTGGCCGCTCTCGATGAAGTACAAGGACGACTACGACGACGTCGACGTGCCCATGCTCGGCGTGACCCGCAACGCCTCGCAGGTCGGCCTCCAGGTCATCCTCTATGCCTGGGCGACCGTCGCCTGCTCGCTGCTGCTGATCCCGATCGCGAACATGGGCCTCGTCTACGGCGTCTCCGCCGCGGTGTTCGGCGGATGGTTCATCTACGAGTCGCACCGTCTGTACAACCAGGCGGTGCGGGGGAACGAGGCGCGGCCGATGAGGGTCTTCCACGCCTCGATCACCTACTTGACGTTGATCTTCGTCGCGGTCGCGATCGACCCGCTGCTTCCGTTCTGAGTCTCGTCTGCGTCGGCGTCGGCATCCGTCGTCTCGTCGGGCGTGTCGAGGGCCGTCGCCTCCGCGGCGATCGCGCTCTCATCCGACTCGGGTGACCCGGCGGCCCAGTCGATCGGCTCGGCCACGACGGGCGTCGCCGACGGGACCAGAGCCTGCGCCGCGCTCAGAGCGACGGCGATCAGGATGCCGATGACTCCGGCGCCCAGGAGTGCGGCGCCGACCACGACGAGCGACTGCCCGACGTAGACCTCGATGCCGGTGGCGGTGCCGTCCAGCAGCGTGCTCGTCATCGTGCCGAGCTGGCCGGCGATGATCCAACCGCCGACGCCCGCCGAGGCGAGCGAGAGGATGAGGAGGAGCCAGAAGCCGATGCTGCGTGTGAGTGACTTGTTCATGTCCGCCACGCTGCACGACGAACTGATGCGCTTCTGATGTCCCGGCTATGCATCCACTGTGCCGGTCGGATCCCGTTCCTGGGACGAGCCGTGTCCCGAACCGCACACGGCGCCCCGATCTGCGGACTGTTCGTCCGGATTCCTGTGCAGACCGGGGGGAGGCGTGCAGATCGGGACCGATGCCGAGGGTCAGGCCTCCGAGGCGACCGGCTTCTTCAGGTGCAGCACCACGACGGTGTACGCCGCCGCCGAGAGCGAGGCGAGCACCATGTGGATGCCGACGAGCAGCGGCGGAAGCCCTTCGCGGGCCTGCCACACGCCGACGCCGACCTGCACGAGGATCGCGAGCACGAGCACCAGCAGCCAGCGGCGCGGCTCGAGGCGCAGCACCCAGGCGGCGACGGTCAGCGCGGCGACCAGGGCGGCGAGGATGTAGCCCGGCCACGAGTGCACGTGTGCGAGCACTGTGGCATCGAACCCGTGACGGAGGACGTCGGCGTCACCCGAGTGCGGGCCGGAGCCGGTGGTCAGCACGCCGAACACGATCGTCACGGCCAGCGCGAGACCCGTGACGTGACTGAGGATCGCGAACCACTTCGGCACGGCGCTGACGCGCGGACCGGGTGCTGCATAGAGCCGCACCAGGAACGCGGCCGTCACGCACACCAGCAGCAGGGAGGACACGTAGTGGAACCCCACGATGAAGGGGTTGAGGCCGGTGAGCACGGTGATCCCGCCGACGAGCGCCTGCGCGACGACTCCGAGCAGGACGATCCAGGCGAGGACCACCAGGTCGCGGCGATCGGGGGTCAGCCGGATCGAGCGGACCATGGCGGCGATCACCGCGATCAGGAGCGCGCCCATCGCGAACGGCGTGGCCGGCACATCGAGGAGGAGCGCGAAGATGAAGACGACCACGGCGGCCGCGATGCCGGAGAGGGCGAACCACAGGGCGGAGAACACGGACCGCCGCCCAGCTGTCCTCGACAGCACGAGCAGCAGCACGGCGAGGGCGATCACGCCGACGACGCCCGTCATCACGCGGTTGCCGAACTCGATGATCCCGTGGATTCCCTGATCGGCATAGATCGGCACGAGCGACTCGGGCGTGCACAGCGGCCACTCCGAGCATCCGAGTCCCGACCCGGTCAGACGCACCGCTCCGCCGGTGCCGATGATGATCGTCTGCGCCAGGAACGACAGCCAGGCGAAGACCCGCAGCGCGCGTCCCCACAGGGCCGCGTGGGCTCCCGTGGCGGGTGCGGTCGTGGGGGAGGAGATCGTGGTGTCGGGCATAAGTCTCTCCGAACCGCGCCGGACACGGCGAGCGGCCCTGTCTTCAGGCGGAACCTGTAGAATCGGATTGTTGTGATGAGCGCTGACCGCGCTGAAGCATCGCTAACAGTTTAGGCGC
>NZ_JBEPZB010000058.1:0-5142 GCF_041641055.1 Microbacterium sp. | reverse complement strand
GAAGGCGACCCTGCTGATCGGGCTCGTGCTCACCGGCATCATCGTGCTCATCGCGCTGGTGTCGCTGTTCTGGCTCCCCTATCCGCTCGCCGACACGAGTGGAAGTCGTCTCGAGGGGCCGAGCGCCCTGCACCTGCTCGGCACCGATCGACTCGGACGCGACCTGCTCTCGCAGCTCATGTGGGGTGCGCGGATCGCCTTGATCGTCGGCATCTGCTCGGTCGCGATCGCCGCCGTGCTCGGAGTGATCATCGGTCTGATCGCCGCCTTCTCGCGCCCCTGGGTCGATGACACGCTCTCCGCCGGACTCGACGTCGTGATCGCGTTCCCTGTACTTCTGCTCGCGATGCTCGTCGTCGCGGTGCAGGGCGCATCGCTGTGGTCGGCCGTGCTCGCGATCGGACTGGCGATGTCGGCGGTCGTCGCGCGGCTCACCCGGATCCTGTCGCGCCGCGTGCTGCAGGAGCAGTACATCACCGCCGCACGCACGAGCGGGACCTCGGTATGGGGGATCATCGCGCAGCACGTGCTGCCGAACATCGCCCCGACCCTCGCCGTCAGCCTCGCGCTGCAGTTCGGCGCGGCCGTGCTCGCGGAGGCGAGCCTGTCGTACCTCGGACTCGGCGCTCCCCCGCCCAACGCCTCGTGGGGGCGGATGCTGCAGGAGGCGCAGGGCACCGTGCTCGTGGCACCCGTCGGGGCGATCGCCCCCGGCATCGTGATCATCGCGCTCGTGCTCGGAGTCAACTTCCTCGCCGACGGTCTGCGAGATCTCGCCGACCCCACCCGCAGGAGGAGCCGATGAGCATTCTCGACGTCTCAGGCCTCACCGTGCGCTCCGGATCCGGGGCTCTCGTGCGCGATGTCTCGTTCACTCTGCAGGCGGGCGAGCGTCTCGGACTGATCGGCGAGTCCGGGTCGGGCAAGTCGCTCACCTCCCTCGCCGTCACCGGTCTGCTGGCGGACTCTCTCGTGCCGTCCGGCTCCGTGCTGCTCGACGGGCATCAGGTCGTCGGTACTCGGGATGCCGACCTGAGGCCGTTGCGCGGACCGGTCGCCCAGATCGTGTTCCAGGAGCCGCTCACCGCGCTCGACCCGCTGATGCGGGTGGGGCGGCAGATCGCCGAGCCGCTGCGTCGTCATCTCGGCCTCCGCGGCGCGGAGCTGCGCTCGGCCGTCGCGGTTGCGCTCGACGAGGTCTCTCTCACCGACCCGCGCATCGCCCGCGCCTACCCGCATGAGCTGTCCGGCGGTCAGCGCCAGCGTGTGGCGATCGCCATCGCCCTGGCCGCCCGGCCGCAGCTGCTCATCGCGGACGAGCCCACCACGGCGCTCGACGTGACCGTGCAGGATGCCGTGCTGGCGCTGCTCGAACGGCTCGTCGCCGACCGCGGCATGGCGCTGCTGTTCATCAGCCACGATCTCGCCGTCGTCTCGCGCATGGTCGATCGGATCGTCGTGCTGCGCGATGGGGTGGTCGTCGAAGAGGGCGCGGTCGCTGAGGTGCTGCAACGTCCGGCGGAGGCGTACACGCGGATGCTGGTCGACAGCGCCCGGTCGCTCGACGCGTACCTCGACGCGAAGGAGGCGGGCGCATGAGCCTCCTCGAACTCCGCGGTGCCGGCTTCGCCTACGGATCGCGCCGGGTGCTCGATGACATCTCACTGAGCCTCGACGAGGGTGACTCGCTCGGTCTCGTGGGCGAGTCGGGCGCGGGCAAGTCGACGATCCTGCGGCTGCTGCTCGGACTCGCGGCGCCGCGCGACGGTCAGGTGCTGTTCGACGGTGCCCCCCTGTCGCTGCGCGACCGTGCCCAGATGCGGCGGTTCCGGGGGAGCGTGCAGCCGGTGTTCCAGGACCCGTATTCGTCGCTCGACCCTCGTCAACGCATCGACCGCATCATCGCAGAGCCCCTGCGGTCGCTGCGCCTGGCTTCCGGAGCCGACGCCGAGCGTCGCGTCGCGGAAGCGCTCAGGTCCGTCGGACTCCCCGCCGACACCGCCCGCCGCTACCCGCATGAGTTCTCGGGCGGGCAGCGCCAGCGCATCGCGATCGCCCGGGCCGTCGTCTCGCGTCCCCGCGTGCTGCTCGCGGATGAGCCGGTGAGCGCCCTCGACGTCACCACTCGCGTGCAGGTGCTCGAACTGCTCGACCGGCTGCGGCGTGAGAACGGTCTGTCCCTGGTGATGGTGTCGCACGATCTCACCGCGATCGCCTCGGCCTGCGACCGCACGGTCGTGCTGCAGGACGGTCGCGTCGTCGAACAGGGCGCCACCGCATCCGTGCTGCACGCACCTCAGGACCCGTACACGCGGGCGCTGGTCGACGCGGTTCCGCGACTCCCCCGCTGAGTCCCGTTCAGCCTTTCGTTTCGCGACGATGGATCTGAAATCCAGTTCCGGTATTCCGTCCACCAGCTCTCGCTGGCCGCTCGATCGCCCGGGGCACGCAGATACGGTTTCCGGGTGGCGGGACCGATTTCACACATGTTCTACGCGGACGATTCTGGCAATCTCGACGACGGATGGATCGTCTACGGATGGATCGAGCTCGCGGTCGCACGCTGGGACGCCGTGCTCGCGTACTGGCTGACGTTTCGCAAGAGACTTGTCGCGGACTACGGAATTCCGACATCAGAGGAACTGCACACGACTGCGCTCGTCAACGGCCGCGGCCGTGTCTCCTCGACACCACCTTCTCGCTTCGTGAGGAATGGTGTGACTCTCTGGAAGCCCTTCGGACGCGAGGTCGCGTTGCGATGTCTCGAAGCGGTGCGCGATTGCCCGCACATCGAGATCGGTGTGTGTTTCAAGCGGTCGCCCCTTCGAAACAAGGCGATCAATCAAGACCGTGAAGCTGTGTACTCATCCCTTGTCGCCCTGTGGGATTCGCAATTGCACGCTTCGCACGACTTCGGGATCGTCGGGATGGACGGAGATGGAACTGATCCCATCTACTACAGCGCGCACCGGGCATTGAGCCTTTCCACGCGTCGGATCATCGAGGATCCGATGTTCCACAGTTCTCGACGGTCTCAATGGACTCAGATCGCGGACATCGTCGCCTGGTCCGGGTTTACTCACCTGAACCCTCACGCGGGCAATGAGTTCGCGTGGACCTGGTACGGCGACTACCTCAGACATTTGAATCCGCTCGGGGGATCCGATCGACATGGCCTGACAGACAGCGAGACCCGCCTTTCCACGAGAGTGGGGCGGGCCTGCATACACAGTCTACAAGACGGAGCGCTCCTCGTCGGCTCCGCCGAATCGCATTCCGGAACACATGTTCTCAGGCGCTCGTCTGTCACGATCCCCGCCACAGCGTGCGCTCCGGACTCGCTTCGAACGCGGAACGACACTATCCTCGACCCATGCGTTTCACCGTTTCGTCGTGGTGGCTGCCGGAGCAGCCGTAACGCATTCTCGCGCGGGCTGCACGGCAGCCCGCGACCCGTTCGCAGCACCATGTCCGTGCAGCTCCTTTCGAATCAGGAGCAGAACATGGACTCGTACGCCGCAACCCTCGCTCGCATGCCCGACCTTCGGGGATCGATCGCGCAGCATCCCGAGAGATATCGCGTGCTGACGGGCGAACGCCCAACCGGACAGCTTCACCTCGGTCACTACTTCGGCACGATCCGCGAACGTGTGCGATTGCAGGATGCCGGTGTCGAGACGTTCGTCATCCTGGCCGACTACCAGGTGATCACCGACCGCGATTCGGCCGGCGACGTGCGCGGCGCCGTCTACGGCGCGGTTCTCGACTATCTCGCTGCCGGCCTGGATCCGACCTCGACCACCATCTTCACCCACTCGGCCGTGCCGGCCCTCAACCAACTCCTTCTCCCCTTCCTCAGCCTGGTCACCGAGGTCGAACTGCACCGCAACCCGACGGTCAAGGCGGAGCTGGCAGCATCCGGACGATCGCTGAGCGGGCTGTTGCTCACCTATCCCGTCCACCAAGCAGCCGATATCCTGTTCTGCAAGGGCAACCTCGTTCCGGTGGGGAAGGACAACCTGCCGCACGTCGAGATGACGCGCACCATCGCGCGTCGATTCGCCGAGCGATACGGCGACGTCTTCCCGGAGCCTGCCGCTCTCGTCACCGACACTCCCGAGCTCCCCGGGCTCGACGGGCGCAAGATGTCGAAGAGCTACGGGAACGCCATCGCGCTCGGCATGACGGCTGACGAGACCGCCGACGCCATCCGTCGCGCCCCCACCGATTCGGAGCGCACGATCACCTACGACCCCGCGAATCGGCCCGGAGTATCAGGGCTGCTCGCCACGGCCGCCACAGTGCTCGGCCGCACCCCGGAGGAGATCGCAGACGAGGTGGGCGCTGCAGGTGCCGGTGCGCTCAAGCGCCTCGCCACCGAGGCGGTGAACGAGTTCCTCGCCGACCATCGGGCCCAGCGCTCATCGCTCACGGTGTCCGACGCCGCAGCCGTGATCCGGGAGGGGAATGCGCGCGCGAACGCGATCGCGGAGAGCACCTTGGACGAGGTGCGCGCGGCGATGGGGATGGTCTACTGACGACGGGAGGTCTAGCCCGCCGAGGGCGCCAATCCGAAGTACTCCAGCTCCGCGTCGTTCAGCATCCGGGAGCGGATCAGGAACCGCATCCCTGTGGGGCCCTCCACCGAGAAGCCGGCACCCCGGCCCGGCACCACGTCGATGGTGAGGTGCGTGTACTTCCAGTACTCGAACTGCGATTCCGACATGAAGACCTCGACGGGGGCGTCGAGCCCCACATCGAGGGCACCGAGCAACACGTCGCTGGGCCCGGTGATGAACATCCCGACGGGGTAGCACATGGGCGACGAACCGTCGCAGCATCCTCCCGACTGGTGGAACATCAGAGGTCCGTGCTGCACGGTGAGGTCACGGACGAGGGATGCCGCAGCATCCGTCACGTCGACCCGCTGGTAGGTGCCGATGCTGACCATGGTCCGAGCCTTCCTGAAGGTGATTCCGGGCGGGCGCTGCCGGTGCAGCGCCCGCCCGGAGGTCGAGCTCAGAAGAAGCCCATCGGGCCTTCTGCGTACGAGACCAGGAGGTTCTTGGTCTGCTGGTAGTGGTCGAGCATCATCTTGTGGTTCTCGCGACCGACGCCCGACTGCTTGTACCCGCCGAACGC
>NZ_JBEPZB010000057.1:3016-5314 GCF_041641055.1 Microbacterium sp. | reverse complement strand
GCGAAGCGGGCCTGCGCGGCAACTCCTCGGGCAACGCCTACACGGCCAGCAAGCACGGCATCATCGGCGTCACGAAGTCCGCGGCGTTCATGTACGGGCCGAAGGGCATCCGCGTGAACTCCGTCGCTCCGGGCGGCGTCGCCACCGGCATCCCGATGCCCCCGAACATGTCGGAGTACGGCTCCGGTCGCCTGGCCCCGTTCCAGCAGGCGATCCCGACAGTTGCGACCGCCGAGCACCTCGCCGCGTCGATCACGTTCCTGCTGTCGGACGACGCCGTGAACATCAACGGTGCAGTGCTCGCGTCGGATGGTGGATGGTCGGTGCAGTAAGCGTCAGTCTTGGGGGCCGGCGCGGCTGCCGTGCCGGCCTTCGAACTCGCCGATCGCTCGCCGCGCTTTGCGCAGCTCGAAGATCCCGATCAACACTCCGACGCCGAACACGGCAGGGCCGATCCATCGGTACAGCGCGCTCGGATCGAGCACGAGCGTGACGACCCATCCTGCAAACATGATCGCGGCGAACACGATCGAGTAGATCGCGAAGTTCTTGCGGCGCTGCAAGGCCATGCGCTGCTGGATCAGGGAGGGCTCGGCACTGGGCTCGCTCATGAGGCGAGCCTAGACCGCGGCAAAGTCGGCACACCCTAAGCGGATGGGAGACTGGCCCCATGCCCACCCGTCCCGAGATCGTCTGCATCTGCGGCTCCATGCGATACGCCGAGGACATGCGAGCCGTGAGCCAGTCTTTGACGCTCGGTGGCGCCATCGTCCTCATGCCTGCCGAGATCGACACCGCGATCACCGCCGAGCACAAGGCCGCGCTCGGCGAGCTGCATCTGCGCAGGATCGACCTGGCCGATCGAGTCGTGGTCGTGAACCAGGGCGAGCACTTCGGTGAATCGACGCTCCAGGAGATCGCCTATGCAGAAACCGCGGGCAAGCCCGTGACCTTCGTTGGCCCCACGTGGGGCTCAGGGCAGATCTCACATCTCCGCCGCCTACCCTGGCTCTATGAAGAAGCTCCCCGCGCTCGCGACACTGGCCGTCGGCATCCTTCTGCTGTCCGGATGCTCTCAAGCGTCGACCATCGCCGCCTGCGGCCAGGTCGCAGCACAGGCCGCGCAGGTGACCGGCGTGATCGGCAGCGTGAGCTCGCCGACTGCCGAGGCCGCGCAAGCGGCGCTCGATGAGGTCAAGAGCGTCGCCGAGAACATCCGCGGTGTCGACGGACCCGAGGAGTTCGTCACACTCCGCGACTCGTGGACCACGAGCATCGACGCCTTCGCGGCCGAGGGCGAGAAGGCCATCGCGGGTGATATCACGGGCCTGGACGCGGCGACGACGGAGATGCGCACAGCGACCGACGCGATGCTCGCCTACTGCACCCCGTAGTTATCGCCCGTCACTCGTCGCGTTGAACGCTCATCGCGATCTCGAAGCTATCGCCGATCACGCGACCGCCGTCGAAGACGGGCTCTTCATCGAGCGTCTTGAGAACGCGGGGATCGCTCGTGACGGCAGCGGTTCCGCGGTCGCGAACCTCGCGCGACGGCCATGTCGTCACCGTGACCACGACGGACTCCCCGACGCTCGTGCCCGCGAGATCAGCGATGCTCTTGAGCTCCCCCGGCTCATACGACGTCCCATCTGCGTGAAAGTCACCCGGGTCCGTTGACTCGCTCGACTGCCAATAGTCGACGACACTGATCGCACCGTGATCGCGGTAGACCTCCGCCATCCGCTTCGAGAAGTCCAGGTATGCGGCCTTGCGTTCCGTCGGCACCGGAACGACGGTGATGTCAGCGATGACCATGCTCAGCTCCAGTCCTCAGCGGTGAGTGTTCGTCGCCAGGGTATACAGCGTCGGTCCGCCGGACCAGAGCTGCCCTATTGAGCGATGCCTCGCAGCAGCCGCGTCACCGTCTCCTCGACGCGCTCCGCACTCAGCGGCTGTCCGATGAGCGCCGCGTATGACGCCATGGCGATGAGCTGGTCGGCGATGGCGTCAGCATCCACATCCGCCCGGATCTCGCCCGCCGCCTGTCCGCGCGCGATCCGTTCGGCGACCCACGAGCGGATCGGCGCCGCAAGACGCTCGTTGAGCGCGAGCCCGAGTTCGTGGTCGGTGGCGGTCACCGCGATCAGCGCCCGGGCGAGTGCCACACCCTCGGGCCTCGCGAGCCCGGCGGACATCGCGGAGAACCAGGCGTGCAGGTCGGCTCGGATGTCGTCGCTCATCGCGACGGCGGGGTCGGCTCCGGGCAGGTCTCCCTCGAGCAGCGCCTCGCCGAGGATT
>NZ_JBEPZB010000057.1:0-3006 GCF_041641055.1 Microbacterium sp. | reverse complement strand
GCTTCGAGACCGCTGCGGTCTCAGCGAGTCCCTCGATGGTCACCGCTTCGTAGGTGCCGGCGATGACGGCCGCGCGCATCGCCTCGAGCACAGACTGGCGCGCGGCTTCACTTCGGGGACGGGGCACTAGGACAGGCTACTGACTCCCTGGTCGAGCGTTCACCGTGGGGCGCCCAGAGAGTGCACCCACGGACACCTGCGACAGGTCGGAGCAGTACTCGCGCCCCCTGGACCGTGCCGACGATAGAGTCGCGGCATGGGGGATGATCTTCACGAACGGCGCGCTGCTCCCCCAGGCGGACGCGTCACGACGACGCGCGTCCCGACCCTCGCCCTCACTGTCTTCGGCTTCGTGCTCTTCACCGCAGTGATGGCTGCAGTGCAGGCGGTGATGATGATCCGTTACCTGCCTGATTCGCAAGCCTCCATCGGTTGGCTCATCCCGCTCATCATGATTCCGACGGTCATCACGGGCATCGTCTCGGGTCTGACCGCGGCACTCGGCGCGTTCGTTGAACGGTTCACGGCGCCGAGCTACCTCGACGCATCGAAGGTCGACCGAAGTATGGCCGTCGGAGCAGGCATCGGCGGATCCTTGGGCAGCATCCTCCTGCTGATCTACCTGAGCATCGTCTATCAGCACGGCGCCGGTCTGTGGATCCTCGTGCTGGGATACGCGGCGATCTTCGGCGCCTACGCGGGCTTCACCGCATTCTGGACTCGGCGCAGAACACCCACTCCTCAGCCGCCGGTGTGATCGACGCTGGGCGAAACGGCGTGCTTCCGTCAAGCTGGAATCATGCGCATCGTGGTGAGCGGGGCCGGTCTCGGCGGGCTCGTGCTCGCCCAGGCGCTGCGCGACCACGCCGAGGTCATCGTGCTCGACCGCGACGCGAATCCGGCCGACACCGGCGGTTACCGCATCGCGCTCACTCCCGAGGCGGTCGCTGTGATCGAGCGGCACGTCGCGGGGCGGCTCGTCGACCGCATCCGCTCTGTCTCCGACGGACCCGAGACGTTCTCGCAGTTCACGATCGCCGACTCGCGCCTGCGACCGATCGTCGTTGCGCCCGAGCCGCCTGGACAAGACCGGATGCTGTGCCAGCGCCGCGCGCTGCGTCAGATCTTCAGCGAAGATCTCGGCGAGCGCCTGCGATTCTCCTCGACCGTGACCTCAGCCGAAGCCCACGACGGCGGGGCGAGCGTCACTCTCGCGGACGGTTCGCGCATCGAGGCCGACCTGGTCGTCGCGGCGGATGGCACCCGCTCGGCGACTCTGCGCTCGATCACCCCCGACACGAGTTCGGACACCGGCCTGGTCGGCATCGCCGGGTCGACACCGCTCACCCGGCACGCCGTGTTTCCGCGCTACCTGCTGCACGGACCCGCCCTCGCCGTCGACCGTCACGGTGTCGGCATGTTCCTCTCGCTGACATCGCGCGGGTTGCGCGACATCCCACCCGAACTTACGGATGCCGTCGGCCCGCCGTCACTTGTGTGGGGTCTGATCGCCCGGCGCGACAGCATTGGTGCGGTGCAGACGGCATCCTCCGCCGAGCTCGTCGCGACGGCATCCGACCTCGTGGACCGCTGGACTCCGTGGATGCCGGGAGTGATTCGCGACTCCGATCCCGACCGCACTGCCGCTTTCTCGTTCCGCGCCGCCGACCCGAAGGCGCCGCGCTTTCCGTGGGGTCCCGGCCGTATCACCGCGATCGGTGATGCAGTGCACGCGATGCCTCCCACCGGCGGACGCGCCGGGTCGACCGCCATCCGCTCGGCCGGCGCACTCGCCGAAGCCCTCATCGCCGACTCTGACATCGACGTCGCCGTGGCTCGCTATCAGGCTCGGGTCGACGAGTGGGCCGTGCCCGCGATCGAGGAGTCGCTCGGTCTGGTGCGGGCGATCCGGGCTCTCGGCAACCCACTGGCTCAGCTCGCCGCCAGCCCGCTACTGGGGGTCGCCGGATGGATCGGTGCCGGCAGATATCGCCGCAGTCAAGCGGCGGGCACTGGACGATAGCGGTTCGCGACCGCTCCCGACGCGAACTCGCGGCGGTCGATGAGCTCGAGACGGGTGCGCTCGCTCAGTCCGTCGAGGAGTCTCGGCCCATGCCCCGCGATGACCGGATGCACGACGAACGTGTACTCGTCGATCAGCCCCAGCTCGGCGAGCGCGAGCGGCAGCGTCACGCCGCCGACCGACAGCCCCTCGCCCGGCTGCTGCTTCAGCTGGCGGACCGTCTCGGACAGGTCGCCCCGGATGAGCTCGGCGTTCCAGTCGACGGCATCCAGCGTGCGCGACACGACGTACTTCGGCACGCGGTCGATGGCCTCGGCGAACGGGACCTCCCACTCGCTCATCCAGTCGGGCCAGACTCCGGATGCGGGGCGACGCCACGCGCCCTCCATCATCTCGTAGGTTGTTCGGCCGTAGATGACGGCATCCGCCCGCTCCATCTCGGCGGTCCAGAAGCGCATCAGCTCCTCGTCGGGAGCGACGCCCGCCTCATGATGCACGCAGCCGTCGAGCGTGACGTTGATCGAATAACGCAGTGGTCTCATCTCGCCGATCTCCTTCGATGCGGGCGGTGGATGGTACGGGGTGGGACTCAGAGTACCGACGGGCCGCCGCTGAGGTAACCGTGCTGTCGCCGAGGAGGCCGCCGCGAATATGGTGAACGCATGCCCTCCAGCCAGCCTCGCGTCATCTCCGTTCGGGGCGGTCGCGTACGTCCCACTGGGTCGTGGCTGTACGTCTGGCTCGACTCCACCACGGGAGAGATCGTTCACGTGGGTGGCACAGGGTTCGATCCGGAATTGCGGGCGCATCTGCATCTGACGGGCGACGACCCGCAGCTCGGGCGAGTGCGTGCCACTGTGCCTCGATCCAGCGAGCGCGACTTCGACGTCCTCGCCTTCGAGCTGAGTGAACGAATCGACCGGCCACGTGCGAAGGAAGCCCTCACCCTCCGCCTCCTGGACTCCTTCAACGAGGTCGAACAC
>NZ_JBEPZB010000056.1:0-5380 GCF_041641055.1 Microbacterium sp. | reverse complement strand
CTCCGTAGCCTTGAGGATCTCGACCGAGCGGGTACGGCCGACGCCGTAGATGTAGGTAAGGGCGATCACCACGCGCTTATCGCGCGGGATGTCAACGCCGGCAAGACGTGCCATGCGGTTCTCCTGGATGTTGTGGAGGTGTGGAGCAGGATCGGTGCTCGGGCCTCCGCCCCGAGGTGTCCCCCACTCGCGTGGGATCTGATCCTGCCGTTGTGTGTATTGAGTTGTGAGTCAGATCAGAAGAGTGATCAGCCCTGGCGCTGCTTGTGGCGCGGGTTGCTCTTGCAGATCACCATGACGCGGCCGTGACGACGGATCACCTTGCAGTGATCGCAGATGGGCTTGACGCTGGGATTGACCTTCATGATGTGTCCTGTTCGCTGTCTTCACCGGGCAGGCGGAGTGCCTGGGGTGTTACTTCTCGACCGATCAGCGGTAGCGGTAGACGATCCGGCCGCGGGTCAGGTCGTAGGGGCTGAGCTCCACGACCACACGGTCCTCCGGGATGATACGGATGTAGTTCTGCCGCATCTTGCCTGAGATCGTTGCAAGGACCTTGTGTCCGTTGGAGAGCTCAACGCGGAACATCGCGTTGGGCAGAGCCTCGGAGATCACTCCCTCGATCTCGATGACACCGTCTTTCTTAGCCATAGCCTCGCTGACGCTTCTGCAGACCGGTCGATCTGCGGTGGGTGGTTGGAATTGCGATGCCCCGCCGATTCAGACACGCCGAATCAAGGCACAAGGCACCAAAGATCTATGTTATCCGACAACGGGAGTTCCGGCAACCTGAGCAGGATGCCCGGAACTCCCGTCGGAAGATCGTCGATCAGCTGATGAGATCGGTGAAGGTCTTGAAGTCCGCCGCATCCTGCAGATCGAGGCGCTTGCCGTTGACCTCCACGGTGGGCGTGCCGTTGACCTCGTTCTTCTGCGCCTGAGCCTTGCCGAACTTGCGGTACGTCTCGTCGGTGATGCACGACACCGCGTCATCCGCACCGACCTGGGTGGCGAAGTCCGCGAGCTGCTGGGTCGTCAGACCGCTCGTGTTCTCCGCGGGCTGGTTGTCGAAGAGGGTCTGCGCGTAGTCGAGGTACAGGTCGGGGTTCGACTCCGCCACGCACACCGCGGCGCCGGCGGATCGCGAGGAGAACTCGGTGCCCTGAGAGTAGCGGTCGAGGATCGCGATCGGGTGGTACGAGAGCGTGATGCGGCCCTCGGAGGCTGCCGTCTCCAGCGCCTCGCCGTACTGCTCCTCGAAGTTCTTGCACACCGGGCACTGGAAGTCGACGAAGATCGAGACCTCGTCCTCGCCGTCGCCGAACGAGACAGCCCCGGTCTCCGAGTTGAACGTGTCGTTCGCCTTGGGCGTCGCGCCAGGGCTGGTCGCCTGGTTGTTGAGGTTCACGACCACGATGGCGAGCACGGCCAGAACGACCACCACTGCCGCCGAGACGCCGATCACGAACCAGTTGGTGTTGCTCTTCGCAGCTGCCATTGCGTTCCGTTTCTGTCGAGGCCTGCCCCCGTCGGGCATGACCTGAAGTCCTCGGGTGCACGCGCACCCATACCACCATTGTGCCCGGAGAAACCTATGCGCGCGTTGTGACGGCGTTCTGCATGACGACGCGGACCGAGTGATCCGCGATGTCAGGGGATCGGGGTCGGCGTGATGCCGAACGCGGCGAGGCCCGCTGCGCCGCCGTCGGCAGCGGTCAGCACCCAGATGCCACCCTCGTGCAGAGCGACGCTGTGCTCCCAATGGGAGCCGTCGGTCCCGTCGACCGTCGAGACCGTCCAGTCGTCGTCTTCGACGAACGTCTCGTCGCTGCCTGCGGTCACCATGGGCTCGATCGCGAGGACGAGGCCGGGCTTGACCTCCGCACCGGGATCGGGCGTGCGGTAGTTGAAGACGCTCGGCGCTTCGTGCATCTTGCGTCCGATGCCGTGGCCGACGTACTCGCGGAGGATCCCGTAGGTCTCCCCCGACACGGCGGACGGGCCCTGTGCCTCGATGTAGCCCTGGATGGCGGCGCCGATGTCGCCGAGGTGCGAGGCGGATGCCATCGCGGCGATCCCCGCCCACATCGAGCCCTCGGTCACGCGGGAGAGCTCTTCGCGCTGTGCGACGAGGTCTGGGCGGGTCTCGTCGGGGACGACGACCGTGATGGCGCTGTCGCCGTTCCAGCCCTGGTACTGCGCTCCGCAGTCGATCGAGACGATGTCGCCGGCCTGCAGCACACGCTCGCCGGGGATGCCGTGCACGACCTCTTCGTTCACCGAGATGCAGGTGGTGTGGCGGTAGCCGCGGACCAGCTGGAAGTTCGACTCGGCCCCGCGCGCCAGGATGACCCGGTTCGCCTCGGCGTCGAGCTCCAGCGTGGTGACGCCAGGACGGATCAGCGGGCGGACGGCATCCAGCGCCGCAGCCGTGATGAGCCCCGGTTCCACCATCGCACGCAGCTGCGCGGCGTTCTTGTAGATCGACTTGCGGAACACGGCGGTGCGGGTCAGGCCGCGAGGCGGAGACCGCGGGCGGTCAGCGCCGCGAACACGCGCTCGGTGATCTCGTCGAGCGAACCCACGCCGTCGATGCGGTCGACGATGCCGCGCGGCCCGTAGACCTCGAGGATCGGAGCCGTCTCGTGCTCGTAGATGTCGAGACGGTGGGCGATCGCCTCGTCCGTGTCATCCGATCGGCCCTGCTCCGCCGCGCGGAGCTTCAGCCGCTCGAGGCTCTCCTCGCGCGGGACGTCGAGGAGGATCACGGCGTCGAGGGACTCGCCGCGAGCGCCGAGGAACTCGTCGAGGTGTGCGACCTGCGCCGTGTTGCGGGGGTACCCGTCGAGCAGGAATCCGTTCGCCGCGTCATCCTGAGCCAGGCGATCGCGGACGATCTCACTGGTCAGCTCGTCGGGGACCAGGTCGCCCTTGTCGAGGATCGCCGTGACCTGCTGGCCGAGCGGCGTCCCCTCCTTGATGTTCGCGCGGAAGATGTCGCCGGTCGAGACGACCGGGATCCCGTAGGACTCGGCGATGCGGATGCCCTGGGTGCCCTTGCCGGAGCCCTGCGGCCCGACGATGAGAAGACGAGCGGATGCTGTCATCGGAGGAGCCCTTCGTAGTGACGCTGCTGCAGCTGCGCATCGATCTGCTTGACCGTCTCGAGACCGACACCCACGATGATGAGGATCGAGGCGCCGCCGAACGGGAAGTTCTGGTTGGCGCCGACGGTGGCGAGGGCGATGAGCGGGATGAGCGCGATCAGACCGAGGTAGATCGACCCTGGCAGCGTGATGCGGGTGAGCACGTAGTCGAGGTACTCGGCGGTGGGGCGACCGGCGCGGATGCCCGGGATGAAGCCGCCGTACTTCTTCATGTTGTCGGCGACCTCGACCGGGTTGAAGGTGATCGCGACGTAGAAGTAGGTGAACCCGATGATCAGCAGGAAGTAGACCGCCATGTAGATCGGGCTGTTGCCGGTGGTGAAGTTCGCGCTGATCCAGGTGACCCACGCGGCGGGCTCCGACCCGTCCTGCGGAGTGTTGAACTGTGCGATCAGGGCCGGGATGTACAGCAGCGACGAGGCGAAGATCACGGGGATCACACCCGCCATGTTCACCTTGATCGGGATGTAGGTGTTGGTGCCGCCGTACGTGCGACGGCCCACCATGCGCTTCGCGTACTGCACGGGGATCCGTCGCTGGGACTGCTCGACGAACACCACGAGCGCCATGACGATGATTCCCACCAGGAGCACCAGGAGGAAGACCTCGAAGCCCTTGCTCTCCCAGATCAGCCACATGGCGCCGGGGAAGGTGGCGGCGATCGAGGTGAAGATCAGCAGCGACATGCCGTTGCCGATGCCGCGCTCGGTGACGAGCTCCGCGAACCACATGATGAGTCCGGTACCGGCGGTCATCGCCATGATGATGAGCAGCTGCGCCCACCACACGTCGTTGGTGAGGAGGTTCTGGCAGGCGGCGACATCCGTCGTGCCGAACAGCTGTCCGCTGCGGGCCACCGTGACGAGGGTGGTCGACTGCAGCAGCGCGAGTGCGATCGTGAGGTAGCGCGTGTACTGGGTCAGACGGGCCTGGCCGGCCTGACCTTCCTTGTGCAGCGCCTCGAAGTGCGGGATGACGACTCGCAGGAGCTGGGTGATGATCGTGGCCGTGATGTACGGCATCACACCCAGTGCGAAGATCGACAGCTGGAGGAGCGCCCCGCCGGAGAAGAGGTTGACCAGCCCGAGGAGTCCTTCGGTGCCCGAGTTCTGAGCCAGGCACTCCTCGACGTTCGGGAAGTTCACGAACGGAGCAGGGACATTCGAGCCAAGCCGATAGATGGCGACGATGGCGAGGGTGAAACCGATCTTCCGACGCAGGTCGGGCGTGCGGAAGATCCGCGCGATGGCGCTAAACAAGGACGTTCCTCCTGAAAAGGTTGCCGTCCTTGGAGGACGGCTGAAAGAACAGGCTAACCCATAAGAGGGGCCGGAGAATCTCCGACCCCTCTCATGAAGTGGTTACTTGACGGATCCGCCGGCCGCCACGATCTTCTGCTCGGCAGAACCCGAGACCTTGTCGACCGAGACGGTGAGCTTCACGGCGATGTCGCCGTTTCCGAGAACCTTGACCTTTTCGTTCTTGCGAACGGCACCCTTGGCGACCAGGTCGCTGGTGGTGACGTCGCCGCCCTGGGGGTACAGCTCCGCGAGCTTCTCCAGGTTCACGACCTGGTACTCGACGCGGAACGGGTTCTTGAACCCGCGCAGCTTCGGGGTGCGCATGTGCAGCGGCATCTGCCCACCCTCGAAGCCGACGCGAACGGTGTTGCGAGCCTTGGTGCCCTTGGTGCCACGACCTGCGGTCTTACCCTTGGAACCCTCACCGCGACCGACACGGGTCTTCGCGGTGTTGGCTCCGGGGACCGGACGCAGGTGGTGCACCTTCAGCACGCCGGGGCGGGATGCCGGAGCATCCTTCTTCGGCGCGGCCTTCTTGGCAGCCGGCTTCTTGGCGGTCTCGGCCTTGGCCTCGGACGCCTTCGCGGGTGCCTTCTTGGCAGCAGGCTTCTTCTCGGCTGCGGCCTTGGGAGCGGCAGCCTTCTTCGGGGCCTTCTCAGCCTCGACGGCTTCGTTCTTCTCAGCCATTAGTCGATCTCCTCAACCTTGACGAGGTGGGCGACGGTCTTGACGTAACCGCGCGTCTGCGCGTCGTCGGGGCGAACGGTGCTGTCACCGATGCGCTTGAGACCGAGGCTGCGCAGCGTGTCACGCTGGTTCTGCTTCTCGCTCACCTTGGACTTGACCTGCGTGACCTTCAGGCGCGCAGCCATCAGGCACCTACCTTCTGTGCGGCGATGGCGTCAGCCTCCG
>NZ_JBEPZB010000055.1:0-6664 GCF_041641055.1 Microbacterium sp. | reverse complement strand
CGCGAAGGTGTGGCCCAGGCGACCGAACGCGCAGATGACCTCGTCCGACACGAGCAGCACGTCGTGGCGGTCGCAGATCTCGCGCACCCTGGCGAAGTATCCGGGAGGGGGCGGGAAGCATCCGCCGGAGTTCTGGACCGGCTCGAGGAACACGGCGGCGACCGTGTCTGCACCTTCGAAGAGGATCATCTCCTCGATGCGGTCGGCCGCCCAGCGTCCGAAGGCCTCGAGGTCGTCGCTCGGGCCGCCCATCTCGGCCGCACGGTAGAAGTTGGTGTTCGGCACCCGGAAACCTCCGGGGGTGACGGGCTCGAACATGGCCTTCATCGCCGGGATGCCGGTGATGGCCAGCGCGCCCTGCGGGGTGCCGTGATAGGCGACCGAGCGGGAGATGACCTTGTGCTTCGTGGGCTTGCCCATCAGCTTCCAGTAGTGCTTCGCGAGCTTGAAGGCGGTCTCGACCGCCTCGCCGCCGCCCGTCGAGAAGAACACGCGGTTGAGGTCGCCGGGCGCCTCGTCGGCCAGACGGTCGGCCAGCTCGATCGCCGCGGGGTGCGCATACGACCACAGCGGGAAGAACGACAGCTCGGATGCCTGCTTCGCCGCTGCCTCCGCGAGCCGGCGGCGTCCGTGCCCGGCGTTGACGACGAAGAGGCCCGCGAGGCCGTCGAAGTACTCCTTGCCCTTCGAGTCCCAGATGCGGTGACCGTCGCCCTTGACGATGATCGGCACGCCGTTCTTCTCCATCGTGGACTGCCGGGTGAAGTGCATCCACAGGTGGTCCTTGGCCATCGCCTGCAGGTCTGCCTCGGACGGGGTCGTGCGGTGCGTGCTCATCTGGTCCCCCAGTTGTAGAGCTGCTTCTGCAGCTTGGCGTAGATGAAGGTCTCGGTCGACAGGACGCCGTCGATCGGTCGGATGCGGTCGTTGATCAGGGCGAGCAGGTCCTCGTCGTCCTCGCAGACCACCTCGGCGAGGATGTCGAACGAGCCGACGGTGATCACGACGTAGTCGATCGCCGCGATGTCGGAGATCGCCTCGGCGACGACCCTGGTGTCGCCGGAGACGCGGATGCCGATCATGGCCTGACGGGGGAAGCCCAGCTGCATCGGGTCGGTGACCGCGACGATCTGCATCACACCGGACTCGGTGAGCCGCTGCACCCGCTGGCGGACGGCCGCCTCGCTGAGCCCCACCTCGCGACCGATGTCGGAGTACGAGCGTCGTCCGTCTTCCTGCAGCAGCTCGATGATCGTCTTGGCGACGTCATCCAGTGGGGGATGCTTCTTGGGGGACATCATGATGCGATCTTCGCACCGTGACGGGCGCTCTTCAACCGATTCCGCAGATTCCCTGACCTCTCAGGGGTGAAACCGCAGATCTGAGATCAGGATTCGATCGGTCCGAGCCACGCGCTCGCGGCCGTGGCGTGCGCGGATTCGGGATCCGAGGGGTGGAACGCCCCCGCGAGGACATCGCGGTACAGCCGGGACAGCTCGTTGGAGGAGAAGTACGAACCGCCTCCGGCGACGAGCATCGCCTGGTCGACGACGTGCTTCGACATCGTGATCGCGCGGTGCTTGACGCCCGAGAGGAGGGTGAACCACCGCGCACCGTTGTCGACCTTCTCGTCGACGTCGCGGGCGAGCGCGGCGATCTGCGGCGGCAGCGCGTCGTACGCGAGTCCCATGTCGGCGATGCGCCAGCGGATGTCCGGATCCTGGCTGTAGGCGGCGCCGGTCTTCTTCGAGCGACGCTGCTGCGCGGTCAGCACGGCGAGGTCGAGCGCGCGGCGCGCGATGCCGGTGTACACGGACGCGAGCAGGATCTCGAAGACGGAGAAGATCCCGAAGACGATCGGATCGGGGTTCGGGCCGGGATCGATGCGGCGCACCACGTGCGCGGCATCCGCCACGGCCCCGTCGAGGCGGGTCGTGCGGCTCTGCGTCGCGCGCATTCCTAGCGTGTCCCAGTCGTCGCCCGTGGCGACCGCGTCGGTGCGGTCGACGAACGCGAACACGAGCTTCGGGGCGTCGGCGCTCGTCGTGTCGAGGCCGTGGAGTCCGAGTTTCGTCCACACCGGCGCGAGCGAGGTGAAGATCTTGGTGCCCGTGAACGCATAGCCGCCGTCGTCGGTGGGCACGGCGTCGGTGTCGCTGCCGAACAGCACGAGGTCGTTGCCCCCTTCACTGATGCCGAAGGCGAACACCTCTCCCGCCGCGGCGCCGTCCTGCACGAACTCGAGCCCGGGGACGCCCCGGTCGGAGAAGACCTTGGCGACGCCGGTCCACACCAGGTGCATGTTGATCGCGAGAGCCGTCGCGGGCGCGGCCGTCGCGAGGCGCTGCTGCAGGACCGCCGCCTCCGCGAGACCGAGCCCTGCACCGCCGCGCTCGACGGGCACCAGGATCGACAGGTATCCGGCGGTGCGGAGCTCGTCGAGGTCCTGCTCGGGGAACGTGTTCTCGCGGTCGTGGATCGGCGCGCGCTCGCGGATGCGCTCGAGGAGGTCGTCCGGCAGGTACGCGGTCGGGTCGAACGTGCTCATGCGAGTGCCTCTCTCAACTGTCGGATGGTCTCGTCCGGCTTGTCGCGGTGCAGCGAATGACCGGCTCCCTCGACCACCGACATCGTGATGAGCGGGTTCGAGGCGAGCACGAAGGCGGCGACATCGCCGGTGAAGATGCTGTACACCTCGGGATCCGAGGCGATGACGTGGGTGGCGACCGTCAGTCGGGCGGCATCCGCGGTGACGTCCCACGGTGTGTTCTGGGCGCTGGTCTGCTCGACGGCCCACGCGCTGGTGCGGTGCACGGCGTCGACCTTGAGCTCGCAGTCCTGCGGGTGCCAGTGCGGATGCTCCTGCTGCACCAGCTCGATCCTGTTGTCGGCGAATGCGCGCTCCTGGCTGCGGCGCACGATCGCGGCGTCCCGTCCGCCGACGAGGATGGCGGGGTCGAGGAGCACGAGTCGGCGGGTCCACTCCGGGGAGGCGGCTGCGGCGGCGGTGCTGGAGGCCCCGCCGAGCGAGTGGCCGATCACGGCATCCCAGGCGCCGCCGTGCGCGGGGAAGGTCGCCGCGAGGTCCGCCCCGTAGGCGGCGACGGAGTAGTCGAGCGCCCGCGGCGCATCGCCGTGTCCGCGGAGGTCCACGGCGGTGGCGTACCAGCCGTCGTCGGCGAGTGCCGTGCCCAGTCGCCACATGAGCGCGGCCGAGGAGCCGAGTCCGTGCACGAGCAGGGCGTGGCGGGCGGATGCCGGGTCGCCCCAGGAGATGCGGGGCAGCGTGAGCGGTGCAGGCATGCCCTCAGCCTACGACCGGGCGCGGGGATCGGGCCGGGCAGGCGGGCCGGGTGGGTCGGCGGGGCTGGTGGGCGAGGTGGGTCAGGCGAGGTGGGGTCAGGCGAGCGGCGGCAGATCGCCGTGCGTGGTGAGCACCCGTGCGGCGGCGGCGTGCCCGGCGGAGAGCCGCTCCGCGAGGTCCGCGTCGTCGAGGGAGGCCGCGAGGAATCCCGCAGCGAAGGCGTCGCCGGCGCCGACCGGCTCGACGACCTCGACGCGCGGAGCAGGGACGAACACCGGCTCCTCGTCGCCGCGGAACGCGGTCGCACCGACATCCCCGTCCTTCACGACCAGGAGGCCGCAGCGAGGAAGGTGCGCGCGGATGTCGGATGCCGTCGCCGTGCCCCAGATCCGCTCGGCCTCGTCGCGACCGACGAAAGCGATGTCGGCGGCGTCGGCGAGGCGGCTGAGGGTGGCGGCGGCATCGTCGCGGGACCACAGGGCGCGGCGGTCGTTCACGTCGAACGAGACCAGTGCTCCGGCCGCGCGGGCGGTGCTGTAGAGCTCGTCGACCATGTCGCGGCACGAGGCGGAGAGTGCGGGCGTGATGCCGGTCGTATGCACGATCCGCACTCCGTCGAGCTGCGCCGGGGTGAGGAAGCCCGGGGCCATCAGCGAGGCGGCGGACCCTCGTCGGTAGTAGTAGACGGATGACGACTCGATGCCGGGGTCCTTGAACATGACGCCGGTGGGAGCAGCCGCATCCGTCGTGGCCCAGAGCTGCACCCCGCGGCGTCCCAGCTCCGTCGCGATGCGCGTGCCGATCGGATCGTCGCCCAGACGCGAGGCCCACGCGGCCGGGTGGCCCGCCGCGACGAGGCCGACCGCGACGTTGCCTTCGGCGCCGGCGATTCCGAGCGTCGCCGTCTCGGTCTCGGCCAGCGGCGCGCCGAGCGCGGTGACGAGGCCCATGGACTCGCCGACGCAGACGACCTCGGGCGTGCGGGGCAGGGGAGAGGACGCGGAGCTCATGAAGGGGTGACCGCCAGGGGTTCGGTGTCGGGGTGCGGACTCGCGTCGCGATGACGCAGGTCGGGGAACGCGCGGACGAAGACGATGGAGACGACCAGCCCCGCGGCGGCGAACAGCGTCGCTGCGAGGTAGGCGCCGCGCGGATCGGAGGCGTCGACCAGGAATCCGGCGACGGCGGATCCGGCCGCGGCGCCGATGAGCTGACCGGTGCCCGCCCACCCGAACGCCTCGGCCGTCTGGCTGAACTTCACGCTCGCCGTCGTGATCGCGAACAGCACGGCGAGCGCGGGGGCGATGCCGATGCCGGCGAGGACGAGTGTGCCGCCGAGCCAGAACACATTCAGGGAGACCATGGTGAGGGCGAGGCCGACCGTGACGATGGCGAGCCGGCGGGCCATGGCCCACGGGCCGATCGGGATGTGCCCGAACGCCAGGCCGCCCGCGAGGCTGCCGACCGAGAACACGGCGAGGACGAGGCCTGCGGCGAGGCTCCCGTGCTCGAAGGTCGCGACGACTCCCACCTCGACGGCCGAGCACGCGCCGATCAGCAGGAATCCGATGACGGTGGCGAGCAGCACAGGAGGCTTGAGGACGACCGTGCCGAACGCGTGGCGGCTGCGCGGGATGCGCACGCGGCCGACCTCGGGGGAGAGGATGAACCACGCCCCGCCGCCCACGAGCACGACGGCGACGAGCAGCAGGCCCTCCGACGTCCCGATCTGGGTCGACACGAGGGTGATCACGACCGGCGCGAGGACCCAGATGATCTCCTGCAGTGAGGCGTCGAGCGAGAAGAGGGGTGTGAGCTGCTTCGCGTTCACGAGCTTCGGGTAGATGGTGCGGACGGCCGACTGGACCGGCGGCGTGGAGAGTCCGGCGATCATGCCGAGGGCCATGTAGCCCGCGACGGTCAACGGCAGCAGGGCGAGGCCGAGCACGGCGACGACGCACACGCTGAGGGTCAGGGTGAGGACCCGGCGCATGCCCCAGGCGCCCATCCACCGGCTGGTGATCGGGCCGGCGACGGCCTGGCCCACACTGGTGGCCGCGAGCACGAGACCGGCGGAGCCGTAGGACCCGGTCTGCTGCTCGACGTGCAGCAGGATCGCCAGCGACGTCATCCCGTTGGGGAAGCGAGCGGTCAGCTGTGCAGCGATCATGCGCGCCACTCCGGGCGTGCGAAGAAGGTCCCGATATCCCGCCACGGGTCCACGCTACCGGGAGCCGGTCACCGTGGTCGAAGCGGGTCCGACGCGACACGCCGCGACACGCCGAATCGTCGATTCCACAGAAAATCGGATGTCCGAACCCCCTCGTATGGTCCCCCCTGTGGATGGATCTCTCCCAGGTGCTTCCCAGCCGCGATTTCTCGCGGTTCGGAGGCGCTGTCAAGGGGCCTGCACCTGTGGAAGAAACGGTGGAGAACCTGTGTTGTACCAGTGGAGAGCGGTGGAAAACTACACGGATGTAACTACTAGCCCTTGTGGTCCCTCTGAATGTCCGCACCTATATGTAGTATTGAGTTCCCGGCGAGGGTCTGCCGGAAAACACCTGCTCGAGGGGGCAGGTCAGAGATTTGAGGGGAAGCGAAAAGATGTCGATCACCGTCTACACCAAGCCGTCCTGCGTTCAGTGCAACGCCACCTACCGCGCGCTCGACGCCAAGGGCATCGAGTACGAGATCCTCGACCTGTCGGAAGACGCCACGGCGCTCGAGCAGGTCAAGGCGCTCGGCTACATGCAGGCACCCGTCGTCGTCACCGACGAGGGTCACTGGTCGGGCTTCCGTCCCGACAAGATCGACGAGCTCGCCTCGCGTCTGGCGTGACCGACCATGAGCGCCGTCGCGACCGCTGCGCCGCTCCTGGTCTACTTCTCGAGCGCGTCGGGTAACACCGCACGCTTCGTCGAGAAGCTCGGGCTTCCGGCCCGACGCATCCCCCTTCACCGCCAGGACGAAGAGCTCGTCATCGACGAGCCGTACGTCCTGGTCACCCCCACCTATGGCGGGGGTGAGGGGCGCGGCGTCGAACGAGGCGCGGTGCCCAAGCAGGTCATCCGGTTCCTCAACGACGAGCGCAACCGGCGTCATATCCGCGGAGTCATCTCGGCGGGAAACACCAACTTCGGCGACTCGTTCTGTCTCGCCGGTGACATCATCAGCCGCAAGTGCAACGTGCCTCACTTGTATCGGCTCGAGATCTTCGGCACACAAGACGATGTTGATCGCGTGAGCGACGGATTGGAGCGACGGTGGGTACCGCAGTTGACGAGCAGGCAGGAGCCGACTCAGTGACGGATACGGTGGCGTTCAAGATGAACCCGACCTACGAGGGCCTGGACTATCACG
>NZ_JBEPZB010000054.1:0-7769 GCF_041641055.1 Microbacterium sp. | reverse complement strand
GGAGCCAACTCTATGTTTACAGGTGAGTAGAGCCTCGACGGAGATGTCGGCCAGCGCCGCGCACATGCACGCAATCGAACCCGAGAAGGGGGATCGCGTAAAGTCTCGAACTAGGTGTTCGGACTACGACAGCGGGCGGGGGAGTCGTGAGGCTACGTCGATACTTGCTGTTTGCCGTGCTCGTCGTGATAAGCGCGGGCGCAGTGGTCGTTGGCCACACCTGGATCGAGCCCACGTGGGCGGGCTTCCCAATCCCCTCCGTGGACGGAGGTGGCGGCCTCTTCTGGCAGGTGCAGAGCACGTTCCTCGCGGTGGGGTTCGCGTCGCTGGCCGTAGCCGCTCAGCTGTTTGCAGAAACGCCCCTTGCGATTGGAGCGTCTCGCAGCCGAGTGCTGTCCTACATCGGGGCGAGGGGATTTTTGGCTGTCGGCCTCTCAGCGAACGGATTGATTGCTGTCGAAGCAGTGTGGTCCCCGAGCAACCTCGGGGTGGTTGTAGTTGCCCTTTGGTTCTGCGCTACCGTTTGGCTGCTGATCTCGTCGACCACGAAGCTCATGGACCTTTTCGGGCGACCATCTCTCCTCGATGTTGTTGTGACGGAGACTCTCACGGTTGGGATTGCGGCGAGGCTGAAGGATTCAGCTGCTCGGTACGAGCGCGCAAACCGCGACGTGGAGGGACTCTTCGCAGACGAGGGTTCAGCGCTTACCGCTGAAATACGTGGAAGCGTCTCAATGCGGGTGCGTGCACCGGACAATCGCCTGGTTCTTAAGGCGGTCAAGTCAATTTTCATACGCCGCGCGATGAGTGTCCTCGTTCGAGCAAGGCAGGGTGGCGGCGGCAGCGAAGAGTCCTCACACACGTTTGTTCCGCCGCGGATACATTTCGACCTGACATTGGGTGAGCGCGTCCGCGACGGTCAGCACGCGTTTCGTGTCGAATCCTCGTTCGCTCTGGACGAAGAATCCGAGGAACGTGTAAAAACATTCCTTGTCGAGAGTCTTGTCTTCGAGCCAGAAGGCACTGTGACAGCTGTAGAAGAGTCGCTGCGGGATGTATCTAGCCTTCGAGACACCATTGGGTCTTCGGTTCGATCCGGATCATTCGCAACCGCGGAGAGAGCCCTCGAGATCCTCGGTACTGCCTTGCGCGGTGTATGGGTGGCGGCACCAGCGACCCGAGACGCGTTCCCAACGGCCCCCTCTCCGACGGAGGATCTCCTCCGAGCCGCAGGGGACGTCGAGCAGGACGTGATCTTGTCGCCGCGAGTCGCAAACATCTTCGTCGACGGGGCGATGAGGCGTGCTGTGGAGGCGGGCCGCACAGGCAGCATCCGTTACGTCGAGGAGTGCCTGCTCAGCTTCACTCGCATGTGGTGGGATCTCCTCCGCTATGGCGATGAGAGCTTCGAAGCCGTCAGATCGCGGATTATCACGTGCGTCGTTAACATCGCTGGGTATGTCTACTCCAGTAATGACAAGAGCGACCGACAGGCGTATGTCGCGCGGGCGATCTGGGCGAACGTACAGCTCGTCAAGCTCGCAATCGACGCGAAGAACGTGTTGGCTGCTCAGCGTGCCGCCGAGGAGCTCGGGGCTCTTTTCGAGCACCGCGAGGGCGAGGAGGCGCGCGCACGTGTTCGCGCGGGGCAGCTCGTACTTTCGTCCTGGATGTCTTACCTCGCTTCGATCAACGATGGCCGCGACCTCGACGCACCGGAGCTTCGCGCTTCGTTGAAGCCGGGCGGCACGAGGTCGCAGATCCTTGACGCCCGAGCCATGGCCGGACGGGATGAGTCACCGTTCAATCGGTGGCAATGGTGGGAACTGAACGACACGGGCTCGATGCGCGCTCAAACAATGCAGATGTCCGGCCATGTGGACAGCGAGACAGTGGATGCCCTGGTGGCTGCCAGCGGACCTTTGCCGGATGCTGATGACTCGGAGACAGCTTCCAGCTACCGGCGGTTCATCTATCTACTGAAGCAGTCTGGCGACAAGCTAAATCCAGCCCAGGAGCACCTTCTGGACTTGCTGGAGGAGAGGTTCGACGGCTGGGAACGAGCCGAGGACGTCTTGCTCTCCGAGGCCCCGATCTCTGAGGCGCGAGTAAAGAGTATCCGTGAGGCACTTCGAGACGCGCTCGACGGCGAGCCACGCCTCGCCGAGTACATTCCTCGTCAGTCGGTGCCCGTGAATGAGGACGGAGAGCCTGCCGTCGATGTTTCTCTTCCGATCCTGGGGTTGAACCTGCTTGTACCGCGGATATTTGTCGTGGAGGAGGTGTTCAAACAGACGTACGCGGACCCCACCTACTTCGGGCAGGCACTCGCTACCGGTTTCCGTGACGGAGAGGATCGACGCATCGCCGAGCACCTCCGTCAGTTGTCGTCGGCTCCGCGCCGCTTGACCGTAGCAGCAATCCGGGATGCGATCGCATCGGTCGATGAGGACGAGGCCAAGCATCACGTGCTGTTCAAGCCATTCGGCGGGATGGGCAACCTTGACGAGTGGTACGACGAGGAGCTTCGCATGCTACTCGGCCGGGTGACAGTGATAGAGACCGCCGTGTTGGAAGACGAGGCCTTCTTTTTCGACTCGCGGACCACGCTGCTATCGTGCCGCGAGCCAGAACAGAAAGCTGACCTTTACCCGGTACCCGGTACCACGATCGCTCTCGGGGTGTTCGAGGACGCAAAATCTGAGGGCGAACCGACGGTCCGCATCGAAACCGGGGAGCACTTCGTGATCTGGCGCGGCGAGCGTCCGAAGGTGACCAGTTTCAGGAACAGCGCTGAAGTCACGCGGGAGTAGATCGCATACGAGTCCGCGCCGCGAGCGCTCTATAGGCCGTGCTCCACCGCTCGCGTCCTCAACTCCGCGCCGCCAATCGTGGCGGTGACGTCGAGGGCGATGTCATCCATCTGGACCCGTCGTTTCGGAATGGCCCGGGGGCCGTTACGCGGCAACCTACGAGGCCGGCCACATTGTCACTGACGGTTGGCTGACCAACGAGAAGCCCGGGCTCAACGCCACAACGGCGGAGAATGCCGCTGCGGTCCATCTCCCCGGCACCCTGTTTACTCACCGGGGCCGTCACAGTTCTCCGGACGTACTTGGAACCGGTGCCGATTGCCGCACGGCGAGTGCGAATGCCCCGTACGCTCTAGCTATGCCTTTCGCAAGCGTGACCCACCTGAATCTGGTCGCATTCAAGTCATTTCGCGATGAGGTGTTGCCTCTCGATGACCTGACACTACTGATCGGCCGCAACAGCGCTGGCAAGTCGAACGCTCTTGACGGGCTGGAAGTACTTGCTCGCCTTGCGGAAGGGGAGGATCTCATTGATGCGCTCGACGGACGCCGACGCGAGCTCGGGCCGGTTCGCGGCGGTTCGGAGGGATGCGCGCCGCACGGAATGGACAGCTTTACTCTCGGCTGTCGCGTGAAGTCCGGAGACGAGGTCCTCAAGTACACGGTTCAGATCGAAGTGCGGCCGGACATCCGAATAATTGCTGAAAGCCTTCACGGTTGGGGGGTTGCCGTCGCGAGCGGCGCACGCTCGTATGGTCCGATCTTCGAAACTCGAAGGGCTGGCGCTCCCGGCACGGGTATCGAGGCCGAGATTCACAACGGGAAGCAAGGCCCAAATCCTCTACTGCGCTTCCGCGATAGCCGACTTCTTCTGACTCAGATACCGCTCGTCGTGAGTAGCTCCAACCGAGCAGAGCGTTCGGTTCACGCGGCTGTCACCACGGTGCAGAGCGTGCTTCGGGGTGTCTTTCATTTCGATCCCATCCCGCACCTCATGCGAGAGTTCGTGAAGGGCAGAGATGTTGAGCTTCGAAGGACCGGTGAGAACCTTTCCCCGGCCCTGCGAAATCTTCAAGCGTCTGATCCGGACGCGTTCGCCCACATCGAACAGCTTGTCCGGCTCATCGCAGACGACGGCGTGCGCGAAATCTCCTTTGTTAACTCCGACCTCGGCGACGTGATGCTTGCACTCCAAGAATCCAGAGGAGCTGATGAGGGCGCCGCTGAAAGAACGCCAGCCCGAGAGATGAGCGACGGCCTGCTGAGATTCATTGGGATCGCAACAGCGCTGCTTTCACCACGGAACGGGCTCGATATCGACGCGGAGGTGGCCAGTCCTGCCTCGCTGAGCGAGTCTCGTTCAGCCAATGGCATCCTCATTGTTCTTGAGGAGTTGGAGAACGGCCTGCATCCGTCACAAGCACACCGCGTGCTGGAGCTTGTTAGAGAAAGTAGTAAGACAGCCGGAACCAGCGTGCTGATTACGACGCATAGTCCAGCTCTTCTCGACGCCGCCGAAGGCAGCTTGAACGAGAACATCATCGTGTGCCATCGGGACCCTGAGACAGGTCATAGCCGGCTAACCCCGATCACGGAGCTACCGGGGTACGCGGTCGCGCTTGCTGAAGGTTCGCTAGGGACAGCGGTAACGACTGGCAAACTAACCTCTGCCGTGACACACGAGCCGGACTACGCTGAATTTCAGCGACTTCTTGGGCTGAGCTGATGCCTGCGGTCACGTTTATCGACACTTCGGTGCTGTGTAACCTCGTCCCCGTACCTGGTAGGGATCAGCATGCCGGCGAGGTGCGATCGGAGATGTCCGGGCGGTTGGCCGCTGGCGAGAGGTTCATATTGCCGATTACGGCAGTCATCGAAACTGGCAATTTCATTGCGCAAATTTCAGATGGTAGGGTCCGTCGACAGACAGCAGAGAAACTCAGCGGAATCTTGAGGCTGATCTGCGAGGGAAAGGCGCCCTGGGTGCTCCACGATGTTGCGTGGGATAGAGATTTCCTGAATCACCTGCTGGACGGGGCCGACACGTCGGCCAGTTACGTAGAACACGCGGCTAACCAAGTCGGGGCCGGAGATCTGTGCATTATCAATGAGCGGTATCACTATCAGCAACGGTCACGAATTCGGGCGCAAATCTGGACGTTCGATACTGGCCTCGCTGCTTACGGGTAAGCCAATGCTAGTAGTGTTCCAGCACTCGTCGATGCCCGGATTGAAGAGACCGCGAACAAGCTCGCGAGAATGGGCCTGATGCTTTCAATACACTTTTCGAAGGGGTGATCAGATGCCTCCCACTCCCACTCCCACTCCCTCCCCATTCCTGATCGAAGTAGTAGGGGGAGGTGACGGTGCACCATGGTGGGGGGTGCCGATGATCGCTGGCTTCTTCCTCGTGCTCGGTGCAGTCTTGGCGTTCGTTTTCAACGGCATTCAGGAGACGCAACGCGTAAGACGAGAGACAAACCAGCGGTGGGATCAAGATCTTCGCGAGCATGTATCAGCAGTGATCACTCTGTCACGACGGCTCCGGACAGCCGCAGATGACTTTCGCGCCGTCGCGGACACGATGGCCCTAGTCGCGATCAACGAGGTGCACGGGGGTGAGACGTCTATGCCTCCCGCAGGACACAACGCGGCGATCGCAGAGTTGACGGATACCTTCAACGCGCTCGCGAGAGAGTGCAACATGCTGAGGCTCATCGCCCCTCTCAGCGTTCGCGAAGCAGCCGAGAAGGTTTGGGAATGTGCTAGCGAGGTCGTTCAGAACGGCGGCGATCCTCTCAACGGCTTCGCGGTCGCAAACAATCTCGTCGTGGCCGTTGACGAGCTCGCTGAGTCAGTTCGGGCGCATTTCGCCATCCCCAACGCAGAGCGACGCCGTTAGGTCGATCCATGCCGCGTTTCCAGTCACCAGACACTCTGTTGATTGATCTGATCGCAGGCGAGTCCTTCTGGGACTGGTCATCGTGAAGCTCCGCCGGGCGAACGCGATTTGGTGACGCTCATCGAACATAGGGAGCATGGTCAGCGGAGTGGTAGCGAGCAAGGACAGGCAGCGGCCGGAGAGCGTTGTCGCGCCGAGTCTCAGCCCGCGCCGATAGTCCGGATAAGTGGTCTTATCGTCGGTAAACGGCCAGACAGGGAAGTAAGAAGGGGCTGAGCAGATGAGAGCGCGTTTCCAGTGCTGGCGCGGCGCGGTCGGCGACACGCGGACTTGATGCGAAAACTGGGAACGAACTTCACATACGCGTCGCGCGGCGGCCCCCAAAGCGGTAGGCGGCTGCCAAGCTGAGCGTATGAGCGCGAACGCAACTGCCCCGTCGACGGCCACGGATAAGCGACCCCGGCGGGTATGGCTGGCGGTCGTCGTCATCGCCGTGTATCTGCTGCTTGCCGCGGGTCTCGGCAACGTGATGGACCTGTTCGTGAGTGAGGACGAGAACCCGCTGGGGGAGTTCGCGCTGAGCCACTACGTGCCCCTTGGGATCGCGATCGTGCTGCTGCTGCTCTTTCTGCGGTGGACCGGCTGGGGCAAGGACGTCTGGCAGGAGCGCCCGACACCCACACTGACGCCGCGCCGGTGGTGGCTGATCGCAATCCCGGTGCTCGCGTTCCTGCTGCCGATCAGCCAGTTCGGCGACGTGCCGTGGGCGCAGCGATCCATCGGCTTCATCCTCGTCGTCGCGCTGGGAACTCTGATGGTGGGACTCGGAGAGGAGCTCGTCTTCCGAGGGATCCTTCTGACGACCCTGCGCGCACGACACGGCGAGCTGGTGACGATGCTCGTCACGAGCTTCGGCTTCGCCGCCGCACACATTCCCAGCAGCATCCTGAGCGGCGTACCGCTGGTGGGCATCCTGTTCGAGGTGGGCGGTCTCGCGACCGTCGGCGCGACCTACTACTGGGTGCGCCGCGTGACCGGGCGGCTCTGGGTCGGCGTCATCCTCCACGCTCTCACCGACTGGGTTCTCTACCTCAGTGCAGAAGTCGGGCTTCCCTCCGCGTCCATTCCCACCGATCACACCTCCGCGGCAGATCCGCTCACCGGCACGGTCCAGATCATCCTGCTGGTCCTCGGCGCCTTCGGGATCATCAGCCTCATCCGCGAGGACCGACGCACCCGGCGCAACCGCGCCTCCCTGACATCGCCATCCGCATAGACGAGACCTGACCCGATCGCCGCCGCCGGACGGAGTCACCATGGCAACCGACAAACTGAATGCCGAGCTGGATCGCATCTTCGAGGAGCGGGACCGCGAGAACATGGGTCCGACGATCGCGGCGCTTCGCCCGATCCTGGAGAAGCACCCGCACGATCCGCGCGTGCTCTACGAAGTCGGTGGCGCGTTCGATACGGCGGGCGAAGAGGTCATGGCGAAGGGGTACTACCGGCGCGCCCTCGAGAACGGACTCCACGGCGACATCCGCCGCCGGTGCTTCCTGCAGTACGGATCCACGCTGCGCAACCTCGGCGATCTGGACAGGTCAGCCGAGGTGTTCCGGACGGCTCGCGAAGAGTTCCCCGACGACGTGGCGCTGGGCGCGTTCGAGGCGCTGACGCTGCATGCGCTGGGCGAGGGGAACAGGGCGCTCGGCAGCCTGCTCGCTCTCTTGGCGGATCATGTTCACTCCGAGGAGCTCGACCGGTACAAACCGGCGATGCGGGGCAACGCGGACTTCTTGATCTCGCTCGACGCCTGAGACGAGCGCCGAGCGCTCAGGGAGTGACGATGTTGAACCCGGGGTCGCCAGCGGTGAGCACCGAGGTGAGCGTGTCGAGCGCCGACTGGTCGCCGGTGATCTTCACGCCGGGGCTGTCCGTGTCCCCGGCGACGAGGGCGAGCAGCCGAGGCTTGGTCAGAGACAGTGACGCCTGAGCCGTGTCGGAGTCCGCGGCCTTCTCGATGTAGACGAGCACCCCGTTGCGGAGCGTGACAC
>NZ_JBEPZB010000053.1:0-7809 GCF_041641055.1 Microbacterium sp. | reverse complement strand
ACGTCGCCCAGCGCTTCGAGGTCGCCCGCGAGAAGACGAACGGCCTGCTGGTACTGTCGTAATCGGGTCGCGTCCCGACGGGCCAAGTCTCGTCGGGACGCCATCTCAGCCAAAAACCCCCGCGCATCGCGTATGCACTTCTGCTGCGCACAGCGCACGAGAAACAGGGAGACCTGAGTGTCTGTCAAGATCGGTATCAACGGCTTCGGCCGCATCGGACGCAACTACTTCCGCGCGGCTCTCGCGCAGGGAGCGGACATCGAGATCGTCGCGGTCAACGACCTCACCGACAACAAGACCCTTGCCCACCTTCTGAAGTACGACTCCGTGGGCGGCGTGCTCGATGCGGACATCAGCTTCGACGACGAGAGCATCACGGTCAACGGCAAGGCGATCAAGGCTTTCGCCGAGCGCGACCCCGCAGGCCTCCCGTGGGGCGAGCTGGGCGTCGACATCGTCATCGAGTCGACCGGCTTCTTCACCAAGGCCGACCTCGCCAAGAAGCACATCGAGGCCGGCGCCAAGAAGGTCCTCATCTCGGCACCGGGCACCGGCGTCGACGGCACGTTCGTCATGGGCGTGAACGAGGACACCTACAACCCGGAGACGCACCACATCATCTCCAACGCCTCGTGCACCACCAACTGCCTCGCGCCGCTGGCCCAGGTCTTCAACGACGCGTTCGGCATCGACCGCGGCTTCATGATGACCGCTCACGCCTACACCGCAGACCAGAACCTGCAGGACGGCCCGCACAGCGACCTTCGTCGTGCACGCGCAGCGGCCATCAACATCACGCCGGCCTCGACCGGTGCCGCCAAGGCGATCGGCGAGGTCCTGCCCGAGCTCCAGGGCAAGCTGAGCGGCTCGTCGTACCGCGTGCCGGTTCCCACCGGCTCGATCGTCGACCTCACCCTCATCACCGACCGTGAGAACCTCACGGTCGACGAGGTCAACGAGGCGTACAAGAAGGCTGCTGCCGATGGGCGCCTCGCAGGCTTCCTGCAGTACAACGAGGACCCGATCGTGTCGAGCGACATCGTGCACAACCCGCACTCGTCGATCTTCGACTCGACGCTGACCAACGTCAGCGGCAACCTGGTCAAGGTCTCCAGCTGGTACGACAACGAGTGGGGCTACTCCAACCGTCTCGTCGACCTGACCGAGTACGTGGCCGAGCGTCTCTGAGACACCTCCATGACTCTGCGCACCCTGGACTCACTGGGTTCGCTCGAGGGCAAGCGCGTCATCGTCCGTTGTGATCTCAACGTCCCCCTCCGGGACGGGATCATCACGGACGATGGCCGCGTTCGCGCCTCGCTGCCGACCCTCAACGCACTGATCAACGCGGGCGCCCGCGTCGTGGTGTGCTCGCACCTCGGTCGCCCCGACGGTGCGCCCGACCCGCAGTACAGCCTCGGCCCGGTCGCCCAGCGACTGTCGGAGCTGCTCGGCAAGCCGGTCGCGTTCGCGCGCGACACCGTCGGCGAGTCGGCACAGGAGGCCGTGGCCTCGCTCGAGGACGGCGGCATCGTCGTCATCGAGAACCTGCGGTTCAACCCGGGGGAGACCTCGAAGGACGACGCCGAGCGCGGCGCCTTCGCGGCTCAGCTCGCAGAGCTCGGGGACGTCCTCGTCTCCGACGGGTTCGGCGTGGTGCACCGCAAGCAGGCGAGCGTCTACGACCTCGCCGAGCTGCTGCCCTCCGCAGCCGGACTGCTGATCGCCGCAGAGCTCGACGTGCTCGACCGTCTCACGGAGAACCCGGAGCGGCCGTATGCGGTCGTGCTCGGCGGGTCCAAGGTGAGCGACAAGCTCGGCGTGATCTCGCACCTGCTGCCGCGCGTGGATCGCATCCTCGTCGGCGGAGGGATGCTGTTCACCTTCCTGAAGGCGCAGGGCCACGCCGTGGCATCCAGCCTTCTCGAAGAGGACCAGCTCGAGACCGTCCGCGGCTACATCGCCGAAGCCGAGAAGCGCGGCGTGGAGCTCGTGCTCCCGACCGACGTCGTCGTGGCCTCCTCCTTCTCGGCTGACGCCGAGCACGAGGTGACCGCCGCCGACGCGATCGAGGACACCGCGTTCGGCGCGGCCGGCATCGGCCTCGACATCGGTCCCGACACGGCGGCGCGTTTCGCGGAGGTCATCCGCGGATCGAAGACCGTGTTCTGGAACGGTCCGATGGGTGTGTTCGAGTTCCCCGCCTTCGCGGGCGGGACCAAAGCCGTCGCACAGGCTCTCACCGAGGTCGACGGTCTCAGCGTCGTCGGCGGCGGAGATTCCGCGGCGGCCGTGCGTCAGCTCGGCTTCGCCGACGACCAGTTCGGTCACATCTCGACCGGTGGCGGCGCCAGCCTCGAGTTCCTCGAGGGCAAGAAACTACCCGGCCTGGAGGTGCTCGGATGGGCGTGAAGACCCGTACCCCGCTGATCGCGGGAAACTGGAAGATGAATCTCGACCACCTGCAGGCGGTCGCGTTCGTGCAGAAACTGCACTGGACGCTCAAGGACGCCAAGCACGAGGACGGATCGGTCGAGGTCGCGGTGTTCCCGCCCTTCACCGACATCCGCAGCGTGCAGACGCTGATCGACGCCGACAAGATCCCGTTCGCCCTGGGCGCTCAGGACCTCTCGGCGCACGATTCCGGTGCCTATACCGGCGAGGTGTCCGGCGCGTTCCTCTCGAAGCTCGACGCGAAGTACGTCATCATCGGGCACTCGGAGCGCCGCGAGTACCACTCCGAGTCCGACGAGGTCGTGGCGGCGAAGACGAAGGCCGCGCTCAAGCACGGCCTCTCGCCGGTGATCTGCGTGGGCGAGACCGCAGAGGACCTCGAGAAGTTCGGCGCCAGCGCTGTTCCCGTCGGTCAGCTCGAGGTCGCGCTCCAGGGCCTGCCGAAGGATGCCGACATCGTCGTGGCCTACGAGCCCGTCTGGGCGATCGGCTCCGGCCAGGCCGCGACGCCGCAGCAGGCCCAGGATGTCTGCGCGACACTGCGCGCGGTGATCGCCAAGGTGCTGGGTGACGACGCTGCCGCGCGCACCCGGATCCTGTACGGCGGCTCGGTGAAGGCGGCCAACATCGCCAGCTTCATGCGCGAGCCCGATGTCGACGGTGCACTGGTCGGTGGCGCGAGCCTCGTGGTCGACGAGTTCGCCGCGATCATCCGCTTCGAGAAGCACGTCGGCGTGTGAGTGTGGCGGGGCTCCGGCCCCGCCGCACCGTATACTTGACCGTTACCGGGGCAGTCCTGCCCCAGCGAAAGGCTCTTCCTCGTGGAAATTCTCGAGTTCGTCCTGCAGGTGGTGCTGGGTATAACCAGCGTCCTGCTGACCCTCCTCATCCTCCTCCACAAGGGTCGCGGCGGCGGCCTGTCCGACATGTTCGGCGGAGGCATGTCGTCGGCTGTCGGCTCGTCGGGCCTCGCTGAGCGCAACCTCAACCGCTTCACGGTCATCCTCGCTCTCGCGTGGTTCGTGGCGATCGTCGCGCTCGGTCTCATCACGAAGTTCGAGGTGATCTGATGGCTACTGGCGGTAACGCGATCCGAGGGACCCGCGTCGGTTCCGGACCCATGGGCGAGCAGGACCACGGCTACCACGCCGACCGCATCGCGGTGTCGTACTGGGACGGGCTCGGCAACGAGACGGTCCGCTACTTCGCGGCGGGCCTGCCCGAGGACGAGATCCCCGAGACGATCGACCACCCGCAGTCGGGGCTCCCGGCCGGACGCGACAAGGCGAACCCGCCTGCCCTCGCCAAGGCCGAGCCGTACAAGACGCACCTCGCCTACGTGAAGGAGCGTCGCACCGACGAGGAGGCCGTGCAGCTGCTCGAGGACGCGCTGACCCAGCTTCGCGAGCGCCGGGGCCAGTGACCTCCGTCTGATCTGACACAAGAAGCCGTCGCGATTCGATCGCGACGGCTTCTTCTCTGTCTGAGCGCGTCGTCCAGGTGGCCGCGGCTCAGCGGCGCGGCTCAGCGGCACCCGGCGGCGGCATCGATGTAGTTCTGCGGGGGATAGCCGTATGCCCACACGCCGTTGGCGTCATCGGTGAAGACCTTGCTGATCGCCCAGGCGGTCGCCCACTTCTCGATGCTGTCCTGGGTCGACGAGTCGTACATCTCCTCGCACTTGACGCTGATGGCGTGTCCCACTTCATGCGCGACGAGAGCCTTGCTCCGATCGCCCGGCCACTGCTCGGCGACGGAGTTCGAGAGCTCGATGAGCGCACGGTCGGGCTCGTCCCACCACCAGGTCGTGAGGCCACCCATGCTGCCGTTGTAGCCGGCGCCGTTGACGATGGTGTTCCAGTCGAACTCGAGCAGGACGCCGGGTGCGAGCGAACGGGCGAACGCCTCGATCTCCAACCGGGTGCCCTGCAGCGGCCCGGCCTTCTCCGCCAGCTCCGCCTTCTCGCCGGCGACGACCTGTCCTGCAGCGTCCTGCAGTGCCACGAAGCTGCTCACCGCGGCGTCATCGAGCACGGACGTCCCGGCGGCGGTCGTGGCAGCCTCTCGGAGTGCGATGACATCGTCGTTCTTCGCAGAGAGGTGCGCGGCCTCGAATGACGAGGCAGCCGAGGCCGCAGACTCCACGAAGGACACCCCGGCCGCGGTGAGGTCCTCGGTCGCGGTCGAGATGACGGGCGCTTCCTCGGACAGCTCGGTGTCGAGCTCCTCGAGCCCGTCGACCTCGACGTCGAGCTCTTCGGCTGCCCCGAACAGCTCCCAGAACACGATCGGCTTCTCCTCGGCCTCCGGCAGCGGCTCGGTGAGCAGCTCCTCCACGGACGCTGCGGCGTCACCGGCTGTCGTGACGGACTCGCTGAGTGTCTCCTTCGCGCCGGGATCGGCCAGTACGCCCGAATCGCTCTCGACCAGCAGGGTCGCGGTCTCCGAGGTCGTGCGGAGCTCGTCCGTCGCGGCCCCGACCTCGGTGAGGGTGAGCCGGGTCTCGTCGAGCGAGTCCTCGAATCGGGTCAGCGCGTCGTCGTAGCCGAGGTTCGCCGTCAGCTGCAGCGCCCCGGCGAACACGAGGACTGCGGCGACCGCGAGTGAGCCGGAGAGCCACCAGACGAGCGCTCTCCGAGACCTCCGCGGCGCGACGGGGGAGCGCAGGTGAGGAGGAAGTTCGTGCCCTCCGGGCGACGGTCGTTCGCTCATCGGCCGCGCGACAGGGTGCAGGCGAGACGGGTGGGCATTCGGTGGCACCTCCGGGAGCGGAACGCGGACACGTCGACTCTGCCAGAATCACGGCTGATCGGAGAATGACGAAGGCCCCCGCATCGCTGCGGGGGCCTTCGGAGTGAGGGGCTGACGAGAATCGAACTCGCATCATCTGTTTGGAAGACAGAGGCTTTACCACTAAGCTACAGCCCCGTTGTCGGGCTTGACCGCGCGGCCCGTACCGACTCATCGACTATACCGGACGGATCGGGGTGCTCGCGTCCGTTAGACTCGGTGGGGCTGAATCTGCATGCGGATTCCCCGGGGCGTAGCTCAGTTTGGTAGAGCGCCCGCTTTGGGAGCGGGAGGTCGCAGGTTCAACTCCTGTCGCCCCGACACGGCTTCAACGGCCTGACAGCCGCGATTCAGCGCGGAAATCACAAGGAGAGCACACCAGAATGGCGAACAGCACCGTCGAGAAGCTGACCCCGACCCGGGTCAAGCTCAGCATCACGGTCACCCCCGACGACCTCAAGCCCAGCATCGCGCACGCCTACGAGCACATCGCTCAGGATGTCCAGATCCCCGGCTTCCGCAAGGGCAAGGTCCCGGCTCCGATCATCGACCAGCGCATCGGTCGCGGTGCGGTCATCGAGCACGCGGTCAACGAGGGCCTCGACAAGTTCTTCCGCGACGCGACCGCCGAGCACAAGCTCCGCGTGGTCGGACGTCCGGCCGCAGACATCACGCAGTGGCCGAACGAGAAGGACTTCTCGGGCGACCTGCTCGTCGACATCGAGGTGGATGTCCGTCCCGACATCGAGATCCCCTCGTTCGACGGCATCACCCTGACCGTCGACGCCGTCGAGGCGGATGACGCGGCGCTCGACGCCGAGCTGGAGAACCTGCGCGCCCGCTTCGGCACGCTCGTCCCGGTCGACCGTCCCGCCGCCAAGGGCGACTTCGTCGAGCTCGACCTCGTCGCGACCATCGACGGCGCCGAGATCGACCGCGCCGAAGGCGTCTCCTACGAGGTCGGCTCCGGCGAGCTGCTCGAGGGCATCGACGACGCGATCGAGTCCCTCACCGCCGGTGAGGACACGACGTTCCGCTCCGCGCTCGTCGGCGGCGACCACGCCGGCTCCGAGGCCGAGGTCTCCGTCACCGTCAAGGCGGTCAAGGAGCGCGAGCTCCCCGAGGCGGACGATGACTTCGCTCAGATCGCCAGCGAGTTCGACACGATCGCCGAGCTCCGCGAGAGCCTGGCCGAGCGCGTGTCGCAGCAGGGCGTCTTCACCCAGGGCTCCGCAGCGCGCGACAAGCTCGTCGAGACGCTGCTCGAGCAGATCGACATCCCGGTTCCGCCGAAGCTCATCGAGGACGAGGTGCACAACCACCTCGAGGGCGAGAACCGCCTCGAGGACGACGTCCACCGTGCCGAGGTGACCGAGGCGAGCGAGAAGCAGTTCCGCACGCAGGTGCTGCTCGACACGATCGCCGAGCAGGCCGACGTGCAGGTCTCGCAGGAGGAGCTCTCGCAGTACCTCATCCAGTCCGCCTCGCAGTACGGCATGGCTCCTCAGGAGTTCGTCGAGGCGCTGCAGTCGTCGAACCAGCTTCCGGCGCTCGTCGGCGAGGTCGCCCGTAACAAGGCGCTCGCGATCGCGCTCGGCAAGGTCAAGGTCGTCGACACCAACGGCAAGCGGGTCGACCTGTCCGACTTCGTGGTGACCGACGACGAGGCGGAGGACGCGGGCGAGTCCGAGGCTCCGGCCGAGGAGAAGCCGGCCAAGAAGGCTCCCGCCAAGAAGCCGGCCGCCAAGAAGGCTCCGGCCAAGAAGGCCGACGACGCCGAGGCCGAGGAGAAGCCGGCCGAGAAGAAGCCTGCGGCCAAGAAGCCCGCAGCCAAGAAGGCTCCGGCCAAGAAGGCTGCCGACAAGGCCGAGTGATCGGACACGATCTCGATGGGAGGGGCGGATGCTGCGGCATCCGCCCCTTTCTCGTGAAGAGGAGGAATCAATGAGCGAGCAGACGAAGAGCTGGGACGAGCGCATCGACGACGTCTGGGCGGAAGCGTCCGGCGAGGAGGTCGGCGACGAGACGATCGCGCGGATCGATGCCCTCGCCGCCGAACGGGGCCGCGACGACGCGCGCGCCGAGTTCGAGCGCGCGGGTGCCAGGGACTCGGCAGGGCGACCCGCGGAGGCGGTCGAGCTCTACCGCAGGGCGCTCGCTCTCGGCCTCGACGAGGAGCACCGGCCGCAGTGCGTGATCCAGATGGCCAGCTCGCTGCGCAACCTGGGGGAGTACGACGAGGCATTGGCCGTGATCCGTGCCGAGGAGGAGATCGCCGCGGACGGGCCGTATCGTGATGCGGTGGCCACCGTCCACGCGCTGATCCTGGCCAGTTCCGGACGCCCCGCACAGGGCCTGTCCGTCGCGCTCCTCGCGCTCGTCCCGCACCTGCCGAGGTACCACCGATCGATGACCGCGTACGCGCACGAGATCGCGGATCTCGACGCCTGATATGCCGACGGCGAACACGGCCTGAGCGCTGCGTTGTCGCCGGTAGATTCGAATCACTGAAACACGGAATCAGGAGCTGACATGGCTGCAGAACCCCTCCTCGCTACGAGCGTC
>NZ_JBEPZB010000052.1:0-9611 GCF_041641055.1 Microbacterium sp. | reverse complement strand
GATCACCGCGTTGAACAGCGACGGGCCGAGGGATGCCGCCACCACCATCGCGAGGATGACGGTCGGGAACGCCATGAACAGGTCGGTGATGCGCATCAGCGTCTCGTCGACCCAGCCGCCGAAGTAGCCGGCGACGGCGCCGACCACGGTACCGATGATCATCGCGGCGATCACGAGCATGAGCGCGAGCGGAAGGCTCACCGTCGCACCCGTCATCAGTCGCGAGAAGATGTCGCGGCCGTTGCCGTCCGTGCCGAGCAGGGTGTCGATCCCTGGCTCCTGCAGGCGCGGCAGCACCTGGGCGTTGGGGCCGTACGGCACCCACCACTGTGCGGTGAACGCGACGATGATCCAGGCGCCCGCGATCACGGTGCCGATCACGCCGAGCGGTGTGCGCCAGGCTCGCGGCCACCGGAAGCGGAAGCGCCAGGGACCGGATGCCGAGTCGATGCGGCTCATGCGATCCTCACTCTCGGGTCGAGGACGCCGTAGAGGAGGTCGACGACGAAGTTGATGAGGAGGTAGATGACGCCGACGACCAGACCCACGCCCATGATGCCCGGCAGGTCGAGGTTCGCCGCCGAGTTGTAGGCGTAGGTGCCGAGGCCCGGCCACGCGAACACCGATTCGACGAGCACGGTGCCGGACAGCAGGGAGCCGAACGCGACACCGACGACGGTGAGGATCGGAAGGGAGGCCCCGCGCAGGACGTAGTCGAGGATCACGCGCATCGCGGGAAGGCCCTTCGCCCGGGCAGCGCGCACGTAGTCGCTGCCGAGCACCTCGAGCACCGAGGTGCGGATGAAGCGGGTGAGCAGACCGATCGTCACGAGCGAGAGCACCATCACCGGCAGAGCGAGGTGCGCGAGCGCATCCGCGAATCCGACGCCGTCGCCGTTGAGCAGGTAGTCGACCGTGTAGAGCCCGGTGATGCGGGGCGGCGGCGTGATGGACGGCGAGATGCGTCCGGATCCTGGGGCGATCCGCAGCTCGAGGAAGAACACGTAGAAGCTGACCAGCGCGAGCCAGAACGTCGGCACGCTCAGGCCGATCAGCGTCACGATGCGGATCACCTGATCGGTGACGAGTCCGCGACGGTAGGCGGCGAGCGTCCCGAGCACCACACTCACCGCGAGGCTGAGGATGATGGCGCCGATCGCGATCTCGATCGTCGCCGGCACGGCGGTGGCCAGGTCGCTGGTGACCGGTCGCCCGGTCACCAGCGATGTGCCGAGGTCCCCGCGGAGCAGGTTCCCCATGTAGATGAAGTACTGCACGAAGAGAGGCTGATCGAGGCCCTGGGCCTTGATGAACGCCTCACGTGTCGCCGGGTTCTGCGATGCTCCCTCACCCAGCGCCGCCGACACGGGGTCGCCGGGCACGAGGTTCGTCAGTGCGAAGGTCACGATCGTGACCCCCACGAGAAGGAGCAGCGAAGTGCCGATCCGGCGCAGCAGGTATCCGACGAGCGGCGACCTGCGACGCTGTGCCTGCCGTCGCACGGCCACCGTCGTCATGAGTCAGCTCCCGATCAGCCGGCGGGCGTGATCTCGGCGATGTCCATCTCCCACACCGAGTTGTACACGGCGCCGGAGACGGCATCCGCCGTGGCGATGTTGCGGCCGGGGACGATCAGCGGCACGAAGGGGCCCTCGGCCTGCATCGCCTCGGCGAAGGAGGTGAATGCCTCGCTGCGCTGGGCCTCGTCGGTCGCGGCGGCGGCACCGGCCGCGATGCCCGCGATCTCGGGGTTCGCCTCGGCAGCCCAGCCGGCGCGCAGGCCGACCTTGAGTCCGGGAGCGAACGGCAGGAAGTTGGCGGAGTCGGCGTAGTCAGGACCCCAGAACCACAGGCCGAAGCCCTCGGTGCCGTTGACGTACGCGTCGAGCTCGGTGGCGAAGGGGGCCGGCGCGAGTTCGACGGCGATACCGGCATCCTCGAGCTGAGCCTGGACGCGCTCGGCGAGCGGGGTGAACTCCACGCCGCCGACCGGGTAGTCGTTCGGGAACTGCAGCTTCAGGGTCTGACCCGTGTAGCCGGCCTCGGCGAGAGCGGCCTTCGACTTGTCGAGGTCCTGCTCCACACCGCTGTCCAGGGCGCCCTCGAATCCGGGCGGGATGACACCGGTCGCCTGCACGGCGCCCGCACCCGCGAGCTCCAGCAGCGCGTCGTAGTCGAGCGCGTAGCGGATCGCCTCGGCGATCTTCACGTTGGCGAGGTCACCCGCGACGGCCTCGGACTGGTTGAGCAGCAGGAAGATGGTCTGGCCCGACGGCACGGAGTCGACGTTCAGTCCGTCGCCGAGGCCCGAGACCTGGTCGCCGTTCAGATCCATCGCGACCATCGAGTCGCCGCCCTTGAGGTTGGCGAGCTGCGTGGCGCTCTCCGAGACGTTGCGCACCACGACGCGGTCGTAGGCGGCCTTCTCGTCGCCGTCGTACTCATCGCTCTTGGTCAGGACGACCTGCGAGGAGAGGTCGAGCGTGTCGAGGACGAACGGACCCGAACCCGCAGAGGTGCCGTCGAGGAACTTCTGCGCGCTGTCGGTGCCGTCGGTGGTGCCGCCGTTCTCGATCACGACGTCGGAGTTCACGATGCCCAGCGCCGGGTTGGCGAGGATCGCGGGAAGCTGCAGCAGCGGCGTCTCGGAAGTGATCGAGATGGTCTTCTCGTCGACCTCGGTGATGGTGAGCCCGCCGAGGAGGAAGTTCGGCTTGGCCTCGGTCATGCCCTGGATGCGCTGCAGGGTGAAGACGACGTCCTTGGCCTCGATCGGCGTGCCGTCCGAGAAGACGCGGTCGCCCTCGAGCGTGAAGGTGAACTCCGTCGCCTCGTCGTTCTGCTCCCACGAGGCGAGGCCGGGGACCGGGGTCGAGACGTCAGATCCCTCGAAGTCGACGAGCGTCTCATAGAGGGCCTTGGCGATCATGTTCCCGGTCGGGTCGTACGTGTGACCGGGGTCTGCGGTCTCGATCGAGAACGCGGTGTCGATGACCAGCGAGTCGGAACCGGAGGAATCTCCGCCGTTGTTCGCCGAGTTGCCACCGGAGCAACCAGCGAGAGCGAGGAGCGAGACGGCTCCGATCGCGATGACGGACGTGCTGCGACGTGACGACATGGGGGCCTCCAGGGGCGAGGAGTTTCACGGGTTCGGTCGACGCCGGGTGGACGACCGGTGATCAGATTCGCATTGTATGGGACTATGTGTCCAGCAAGAATGCAGACGTGATCACAGTCTGTCCATGAGCCTGTCCGTGAGGAGCATTGTGTCCACCAAGAGCGATGAAGCCGTGAGGCAATCTGGACGAAGTGCCGCTCCATTGGACGACATCGGATACAGAATCCTCGAGACGCTGCGTGATAACGGTCGCATTTCGATCGCCGCGCTGGCCGAGACCGTGGGCATCTCGCGCGCCAATGCGTACACGCGGGTCGAGTCGCTGATGCAGGACGGGGTGATCACGGGCTTCAGCGCTCGGGTCGATCAGTCCAAGGCCGGCCTCTCGATCGGCGCGCTCGTGTTCGTCACGGTGCACCCGCAGGCGTGGGCGTCGTTCCGAGAGAGCGTGCTCGAGATGCCGGACGTCGAATGGTGCGCCATCACGACCGGCGAGCACGACGCGATGCTGCTGATCCGCGCTGTCGACGTGAGCGGGGTGCACGAGTTCACCACCGGCGTCATCGCCCAGCTGCCCGAGGTGCGCACGGTCGTCAGTGTTGTGGTGCTCGACGAGGTCATCCGTCGGTCGTACCTGCTGCCGAGCGACCTGCCGGAGCGTGACCTCGCGACGCCGCTGGGCATGACCCGGTGGACGCCGGCGACCCCCGGTCGCGACACGCTGCCGCCGCGCTGACCCGCGCGTCAGGACGAGTCGTCAGGCGGCTGCGGCCTCTTCGCAGACGCTCAGCTGCGGCAGTCCGTGCATCTCGTAGTGCTCGACGAGGCGGATACGGCCGTCATCCGTGAGTTCGAGCTGGCTCTCGCCGTCGCCCGTGACCACGCTGCCGTCGGCCACGAGCACGTGCACGAACGAGACCCAGATGGTGTCTTCCGTGCGCGTGCCGACGAACCGGCCGAAGGTCACGGTGTCCCCCGAGTACTCTCCCCAGATCGCGCCGTCGCGCTCCCAGTAGACGAACTCGCTGGGTGACGCCGGGTCCACGGCGGAGGTGGTCGACGAGACCATCAGGAAGCGGCGGCCGTCGAGGGAGGGGATCGTTGCAGTCGAGCTCACCCTCCGATTATGGAGGGCGTCGGGGCCCTGCTCACGCGGCGCCGAGAAGCGTCTGGACGGGCGACCCGCGGGGTGGTGAGTGCGAGACGAATCCGCCGAGAGCACCCGGGCCCGAGTCGTTTTCGTCTGTACCCTCACCGCCGTCGCATCCCCGTTCCTCCGCCGCGTCCCCGGGTGATGTGATCGGCCCCCGGTACCGTGGGTCGCATGCAGTGGACCTCTGACACCTCGGCCGGCGACTGGCTTCGCGAGCGGCTCGATGCGGGGTGGGGCGAGACGATGCACGTCGTGGTCCCGCAGGGCTTCCCCGCCTACGCGCGCATCCTGCACCCCGCGGCCGTACGGTCGCTGCCCGACCGCCCGGTGCCGACGCACGACGAGTACGACGCGATGACGCCGGCGGAGCGGCAGGCGATCTTCGATCGCCTCATCGACGCGCCCGCGACGTGGGCCGAGACCGCATCCGCGTTCGGTACGACCCTGCATCCCCTCGCGCAGTGGCAGCGCATCGTGCGGACACCTCCGGGCGAGGACTGGAACCAGCGCATCTCCCCCGACGGTCGGGAGTTCACCGCGCCGATGGACGGCGAGGTGTCGCCGGAGCTCCTCGCCACCATCACCGCGCATCTCGTCGGCCACACGAGCACTCCGGATGCCGGATTCGTCGCGCTCTGGGAGGGTCAGGGCGCACTTCTCGGTCACCTGGGCCACGGACCGTCGCGCGCGTTCCTCACGTTCAGCGATGACCCGCAGCACCAGGCGATGCTGGATCGCAGCATCCACGACCCGTTCAACAATGTCTTCCGCAAGCCGACCTGGCAGGAGGGGATCCTGTCGCGCGAGATCTCGGAGGGGCCCAGGCTCCGACTGCCGAACCGCGACCACGTGCTGTTCCGCGGCGCGCCGAGCGCGTTCGCCCGCCCGGACTGGGTGCGGGACGTGCCGTGGCGGGATCTGCCGGCCGAGGAGCACGGCTTCCCCCCTGCGGCACAGAGCCCCAGCATGCTGTGGCCCGACGACCGCGCCTGGGTCCTCGTGAGCGAGATCGACTACGACTCCACGATCGTGGCGGGGAGTGCCGAGCTCATCGCCGAGATCTGCGCCGACGACCGGCTGGAGGCGTTCCCCATCCCGGAGAACGCAGAGCTCACGTGGGAGTCCGACGAGGTGAACCGGTGACCGCGCCGCAGCCCCGATCCGGCCCGTCCTTCGACGCCGCTCCGCTGACCGACCCCGTCGACCCGAAGGCGGTCAGCGCCTTCGCCGCCGAGCTGAAGTCGCGGGGGGCGTCCGAGACCTCACTGTCGTCCGTGATCGCCATCGTGATCATGGTGCTGATCGCAGCGATCGCCGTGCCGGTGCTCGTGATGACCGTCGTCAGCATGTTCACGACGCCCGGCGGGTCGGGGATCGCGACGATCGGCCTCCTTCTCTTCTGCGGTGCCGCCTTCGTCGGAGGCGTCATCGGGGTGATCGGATGGCGCCGTGCGCGCGAGACCAGGTACCGCCTGAACCGCTTCGCACAGGCCAACGGCATGTCCTATGAAGGAAGAGTCGCCTCGCCGTCGCTGCCCGGGATGATCTTCAGCCTCGGCAGCTCGCGCCTGTCGACGGATCTGGTGCGGGGCACGAGGCCGCGCTTCGTCGAGTTCGGCAACTACCAGTACACGGTGCGCTCGGGGAAGAACTCCACGACCTACCGCTGGGGATACGTCGCCGTGAAGCTCGACGTGCCCCTGCCCAACATCGTCCTCGACGCCAAGGGCAACAACGGCTTCGGGTCGAACCTGCCCGCATCCTTCCAGAAGGAGCAGCGCCTCTCGCTCGAGGGCGACTTCGACCAGTACTTCACGCTGTACTGCCCCGAGGGCTACGAGCGCGACGCCCTCTATCTGTTCAGCCCCGACATCATGGCGCGCTTCATCGACAACGCCGCGGAGCTCGACGTCGAGATCGTCGACGACTGGGTGTTCCTCTACACGCAGCGCAAGGTCTCGACGCTGGATCCGGCGACCTGGGCGTGGCTGTTCGGCGCGGTCGGCGCGCTGATCACGAAGTTCGATCAGTGGGCCCGGTGGCGTGACGACCGACTGCTGCTCGAGAGTCCGACGGCATCCGCTGCGTCTCCCGTGGCGCCGCACGAGGCGAGCGACCGGCTACCGTTCGCCCCACCGGCGGGGCTGCTCTCGCCTCCGCCAGGCGTCGCGCAGCAGGGCCGACGCCTGAAGCGCAGCGTGCAGTGGATCCCGATCCTGTTCGTGATCGGGATCGCGGCGTTCTGGATCTGGTCCCGATCGCTCTGAGGTCAGGCCCGAGGGAGAGTGTGGGGGTGGGTGCTGACTGGGGATCAGCTGCCCACCCCATCCCCCCTCGGGATCCGAGAAGGATCTGACTCCTTCTCCGCAGGACGGTCGAACCGTCCACACGCGCGGGTCAGCTGGGGACTGACGACTCTGCGCGTATACGAGTAATGGTATACCGGTATACGTTGCATACCATTGCGTCGAAGAGAGTCGACCGAACGCGTTGCATCCGGTCCAGAAACGTGCGAAATGAGGGTTCCTAAGCCCTTTGCGACGCGACATTCGTGCATCCTCGGCCCGGGCCTCAGTCCACGCTCTCGAAACGACGAGTCGGCGAAAAGCCCACGCGGACGGCATCGAGGACCTCTGCGAGCGACCGCCAGGCATCAGCCTCGCGCATCGCGGTGCCGATCGTCCGCGCCTTCTCGCGATACGCCTCGTTCCCCAGCACCTGCGTGACCGCCCTGCGGACCTGGTCGGGGGTCGGGGAGTTCGTGCGCAGATTCACGCCCGAGCCGGACCAGCCGACACGTGCGGACACCTCGACCTTGTCCTCTGTCTGACCGGCGACCACGATCGGCACACCGTGTCGGAGCGCCTGCTGCACTCCCCCGTAGCCGCCGTTCGTCACGAGCAGATCGATCCGCGGCAGCAGGAGGTCGTACGGCAGGTACTCGGCCACGCGCACGTTCGCGGGCAGCTCGGCCGGAAGCGCCGAGACCTCGCGACCACCGGTCGAGACCACCACGAGAGCGTCGGATCCGGCGAGCGCGGTGATCGTCGGGATCACGAGCTGCGTGAAGTCGGCGTTCGCGATCGTGCCCTGGGTGACATGCACCACCGGGCGCTCGGCGTCGAGGTCGGCCCACCACTCGGGCAGGCTCTGATCGGATGCCGGGGACGGCAGAGGTCCCACGAACCGCACGGTGTCCGGCAGGTCGGAGCGGGGGTACTCGAACTCGGGCACGGTGAACTGCACGTACGCATCGGCACGCCCCGCCCAGTCGAGGACGAAGCCACCCAGAGGACGCCCGACCTCGCGCCGCGCGACCGCATCGGCTTCACGCTGCACGGCCCCGAAGATCGCCTTCTCGGCGATCAGGCGAAGGATGGCGTTGCGCAGACGTCCGACCGGGCCGGGCAGCGGTGTCACGCCGAGCCCGAAGGGCGCGGCATCCCGGCTCCTCGCTCCGAGCGGGAAGATCCCGAGCACCACGACCGGCGGGCGCTGCTCTCTCGGCAGTCTCTGCAGCAGAGCCGCGCCGATGAACAGGGGCTCGGTGAGCACCGCGTCGACGTGACCGGCGGCGAGCGCGGTCCGCACGGCGGCGAGCTGAGCCGCCCCCGGGCGGACGAAGAGGTTGCTCATGTCGAAGCGGATGGCGGCGGGTCCGGTCAGCCCGGCGCGTTCGGGGAACGCGCCGTCGGCGTCGTCGAGGTCGACATCGGCGTCAGCCGGCAGGGGCAGGAGGCGCGCACCCGCCTTCTGCACCTGCTCGGCGTATCGAGGACTGGTGAGGAACGACACGCTGTCGCCTCGAGCGATCAGGTGGCGTGCGATCTGCAGCAACGGCATCACGTGCCCGTGTGCCGGGGTGCAGGTGATGAGGTAGTTCGACATGGCGGTTCTCTCTCTAAGATTGGATTTACCACCGAAGTATTCATCACCCTGTTAGGAAAGTCAATGAATGAGTCCGCCCCTCGTGCTTATCGATCCGAGCTGCGCGCTCGTCAAGCGAAGGAGACACGGACTCGGATCGTCTCGGCCGCCTCCCGGCTCTTCGCCTCTCAGGGGTACCAGGCCACCACGATCGCTGCGATCGCCCGCGAGGCCGGAGTCTCGGCCGAGACCGTGAAGACCTCGGCGTCGAAGGCGGAACTGCTCATCGCCGCATTCGAGGTCACATTCTCCGGCTCCGAAGGCGCGGAGACGCTGACCGACACCGAAGTGGCGTCGGGAGTGCTCGACGTCCCGGACGCCGGGTTCCTCGACGCCGTGCTGTCGCGGATAACGACGGCCAACGCGCGCGGTCATGCGCTGTGGACGGTGCTGCTGGGCGCCGCTCTGTCGGATCCCCTCGTCGACGGCGCTCTGCGGGGCATGCTCGAACATCGACGAGCCGACCTCGCCCGCCTCGTCGAGGAGCTGGTCGGACGCGGGATCGCCGCCGACCTGCCCGATCCGGATGCCGCGGCCGAGGCGATCTCCTTCCTCCTCTCTCCCGAGAGCTACCAGCAGCTCGTCGCCCAGTCCGGATGGTCCGAGGAGCGATACATCGCGTGGGTGCGCCGCGGGGTGCTCATCGAGTGCGGGCATTACCCCGAGTGACGTCGACGGCCCCACCGCCTTCTGCATGCAAGAGAATGGAAGGCGATGTCTGAACGCGAATCCCACAGCCAGTGGCAGGCCGAGCGCCGCGCCTCCGTCACCTCTGCGACCGGCAACCTCGCCCTCGTCGAGACCCGTTGGACGGGCGGGCGTCCCGACGTGGATGCCGAGCGACAGGCCGCAGCGGACTCCGTGACGGTGACCGCCCTCCGACGCACGGACATTGACACCGGCGAGGCCGAGTACGGACTCCGCTTCTGGGATGCCGATTCCCCGGCGATCCGGGCGTTCGACCGCATCGACACGTATGACTACGACCCGGCCTGGGTGCTGAAGGGACGCTTCACCCCCGTCGCCGGTGCCCGCACGGTGCCGTTCGAGCACATCCGCGACAACGGCGGCACCCGCGAGCTGGCGGTCCCCGGCGACATCCACCTCGAGCTCGACGGACGCGAGTACACCCTCGCCGCCTTCGACGACGGCGGCACCCTGCTGCTGGTGTTCGGCGACGAGACCAACGGCTCGGAGACCTACGGATCCGGCCGCTTCCTGTTCGTGCAGCTGCGCGATGACGAGGGCGATGTGACCCTCGATTTCAACCGCGCGTTCGTGCCACCCTGCGGATTCAGCGCCCAGTACAACTGCCCGCTGCCGCCGGCATCCAACCGCTTCCCCCTGCCTATCCGAGCAGGCGAGAAGAACGTCGTCTTCCGCGACGGCTTCGACATCTACGCGGCGTGACGC
>NZ_JBEPZB010000051.1:0-13369 GCF_041641055.1 Microbacterium sp. | reverse complement strand
CGGTGCCCACGTTCGGGCGGCGACCCGTCGAGTGGGAGACGATCTACGACCGCGACAGCGTTGTCGTCCAAGTCGCCTCGAAGGAGGCGCTCCTCGCCATGAAGCTCCGCGCCAATCGCCCGGGGCGTGACGTGGACGACATCCGCAAACTGCTCGCCCTGTGCAGCCTCACCACGCTGGCGGAGGTCGAGGAGCACTACGAGGACTTCTATCCCGGTGACGGCCTCACCGACCGCGCTATCGGCATGGTCGAGCGAATCCTCGACGGCGGACTGCCGACAGTGGTTCCCTCGCCCGGACCAATCGACCTCTGACGCCACGGCGGGCGACGACGTTCTCAGTGAAGGGTTTCACCCCGGTTGAGCATCGCCACGTACCCGGCCACGCGAGCAGCCCGCGAGGCGGACCGTTTGCCACTGTCGGTCTTCCAGGATGCGGGCCTCAGCGCGAATTACGAGGGGCTGGCGCAGTCGGAGGGCATCGCCGCGTTCGAACCCGCTGCCCCTGAGGAGCTGCGGATGCTCGAGCGACTGGGGTTCGCCATGACTCAGTACCTCTCCACGTCCGTCGATTTCGCCGATCCGTTCGTCGTGCAGCTCCGTCAGATCGGTCTGACCGTGCGCGGGGGTCTCGCGTGGCAGAGCCTTTCGGACGCGACGCGCCGAGGCTTGGTCCGAGCCGTCGACCACCGTCGACGCCGACGGAGAGCCGCTCACGGGTGACCGGCAGTACCGGCTCAGGTTCGAACCGGGCGCGCTGCCTCCCGTCTCCGTGCTGTGGAACCTGTCGATGTACGACACCGGCGAGTTCTTCATCCCGAACGACTTCGGCCGATACTCCATCGGCTCCGCCACCGATGGCGTCACTCACGACGACGATGGTGGTCTCACGCTCCTCATCCAGGCAGAGCAGCCCGACGACACCGCCAACTGGCTCGGAAGGCGATGCACTGAAGGGTCGCCCTGGCGATCGCCCAAGGGATCCATCGCGCCCTGAGGGGCCGCGCGCGTGCGCCCGCGACCCCATCCGTCCCCCCTTAGCCGCGCCTTGGCCTCACGTTCGGGCTGCCACTCCGAGATGATCCAGTTCCTCGAGTAGGACGGTCGCCGGCGCTATCACATCGCCGGCGGAGACCGTCACGGTCACCGCCCCGGGTCCGGTCCGGCGGACGACGGCAAGCGCCAGTCCGTCGAACGTGTGATGCTCCGGTCCGTCATAGGTGTCCGCCGGGGCCGGATTCCCGCTGCCCACTGCCGCGAGCGCGGCATCGCCATCCACGCGAACGTCGATGAGCCGATCCGCGCCGGTGTCGACCCGTCCGTCCGCATCGACGACGGCGATCTCGATGAAGACCAGCTCTTCCGAGGTGCCGTGCTCCACTCTCGTCGCGAGGCGGGCGGCGTCGCCGGCGCTGGTGAGGGAGAACGACTCGGCGCGTTCGCCACGCCGGATGGCCGTGGCGGTCAGCGTGCCCGGGCGGTGCGGGACGGTGAACTCGGCCTTGAAGCGGTTTTCGGCACCCGCAGCGGCCGTGCCGATCACGTCTCCGTCGAGTGCGAGTTCGACCTCTTCCGCATCGCTGTAGACCTCGACCGCGAGCGGCGCTCCCTCCTGGCCGGCCCAGGTCCAGCTCCCGATGCTGTCGCTCCAGGTCCAGGGCCCCGCGTAGAACGTCCTGTCCTCATTGCCCGGGCGGGTCACGGCGATGTACGGGCTGGTGCGGAGCCCGAAGACGATCTCCCGATAGAACGACGCGGGGCGGCGGGAGCCGATCAGGTCCAGGTCGCCGCACCAGGCGGCGATCCAGGGATACGGTCCGCTGAGACTCGGCGTCTCGCCTTCGGCGAGGTGGTGGGCGCGGCCGAGCCCCACCTCCCCGAGGTAGTCGAACCCGGTCCAGGTGAAGTCGCCAATGACATGCGCGTTCTCGGTGACGAGGGCCCAGTTGTGGTCGATGCGCGTGGGGAACGTCTCTGTGCCGACGATCACGCGATGGGGGAACAGCTCCTTGTCCATCACGTAGCGGGCGTCGAGGTAGTTCATGCCGGCGATGTCGAGCACGCCGAAAGACTCGGCGGTCTTCTCCGTGACCAACGGCGAGGTGCCGATCTGGTTCATGAACTCCGCCGGGCCTGCCATGAGCGTGTTGATCCCGGCGGCATCGCCACCGCCCTCGTCTCCGCGTTGCGCGGCGAGCTTCTTCATGTCGTCCATGACCGCGAGCATCCCGTTGACCGCATTCGTGACGTACCGCGTCGGGTCGAGTTCGCGCACCTTCTCGGCGAGCGCGCGACCGGTGAGCCCGCCGGCAGGCGAGCCGGTTTCGGGAATCTCGTTGCCGATGGAGTACATGATCACGGACGGGTGGTTGAAGTCCTTAGCCACCATCGATTCGACGTCGCGCTCCCACCACTCGGTGAAATGGAGCGAGTAGTCGTGGGGCATCTTGGTCGAGGTCCACATGTCGAAGGTCTCGTCCATGACGTACACGCCGAGCCGGTCGCACGCCTCGAGCATGGCGACGCTCATCGGGTTGTGCGAGGAGCGGATCGCATTGAAACCGGCTTCCTTGAGCAGCCGCACCCGGCGCTCCTCGGCGTCGGCGAACGTCGCCGCCCCGAGGATCCCGTTGTCGTGGTGGACGCAGGCCCCACGGAGCTTCACGACCTCGCCGTTCACGCGCAGCCCGTGCACGGGATCGACCTGGAGCCGGCGGATGCCGAAAGCTGCGGATGCATCGTCGACGGCCGCTCCGTCGACGATCAGCTCCACCGCGGCGGAGTAGAGAGTCGGGCTGTCGGCGCTCCAGAGCTGCGGCGCGCGGACATAGAGCCGCTGTCGGCTGCGGGACTGTCCGTTCGCGTCGACGGTCACCGGCACGGTGCCGCGTGCGACGGTCGTTCCGTCGGCGTCGGCAAGCACGACGGAGACGTCGACCGTCTCGCGGCGGTTGCTCGTGCTCGCGACGACCACGTCGACCTCGACCATGGCGCCATCCGGTTCGATGTCCGTCGCGCTGACCCGGACTCCGTCGACCGGGAGGTGGACGGCCGGTCCGACGTGGAGCCAGACGTCGCGGTAGATGCCCGCCCCGGTATACCACCGGGAGTCTCCGCCGTGCCGCGATTCGACTTCGATGAGGTTCTCTTCGCCCGAGCGGAGGAACCGGTCGGCGTCGATTGTGAACCGGGAGTAGCCGTACGGACGCTGACCGGCGAAGGCGCCGTTGATGTGCACGGTCGCGTCGCGGTAGACGCCCTCGAACTCGAGCACGATCCGCTGGCCGGCGAGGCCGGCCGGTGGGGTGAACGTCTTGCGGTACTGATACGCGCCGGCGGGGAAGTACGCGACGGCGCCTTCTCCGTCGGGATCGCGATCCTCGTGGATCAGGGCATCGTGCGGGAGGGTGACGTCCGTGTACGGCGTGCTGAGTCCGCCGAGTTCGGCGAACGGGTTCTGCTTCGGTCGGAACTGCCAGCCATCGTTGAAAGCCGTGCGCTTCATCGGGTCTCCTTCGGTCGTGCGGTGGGGCTGCTCAGGGATTCGCGGACGGCGTCGAGCACCTCGAGGGTGGCGATGCTGTCCGCGAGGGAGTGGGTGGGGTGCTCGGTCCGGTACTCGGTGATCGCGAGCGTCACCGCCTCGAGCATCGGGACGTATCCGTTGCCTCGGCGATCGTGGTGCGTGCGGTGCTGCTCGGTGAGGGCGCGAGCGATCGACCCCACGCGCGTCGTGAACTCATCCGCAGCCCAGAACGGTGCGGGCACCGTCATCCACCCGTCGGAGCCGCTGACGGATGCCGTCGGCTCGATGTACTCGACCATCGATGCGCTCAGCTGCGCGAATCGATGGTCCTCGTACTCGAAGGTGGCGTGCGCGGTGAGGTCGACGCCGTCGTCCCTGACGCGACCGGTCGCGTGTATCCGCGAGGGTCGCCCCAGCACGTCGAGTGCGAGGGTGACCGGATAGATGCCCTGGTCGAGAAGCGTGCTGCTGGCGCGCTGTGCGGTCCAGCGGGTGGAGTCGGCGGGCCCGAACGGCAGTCCGAATGACGCGCGCACGCTCCTGACCTCGCCGATGGCCCCGCCTCGCGCTGCGGCGACCAGATCGCGGTATGCGGGATTGAACCGCATCCACATGGCCTCCATCGCGAACAGCCCGGTCGCTGCTGCAGCCCTCGCGATCTGCCGGCCCTGCTCCGCGCTCACGGCCATCGGCTTCTCGATGAGGACATGCTTGCCCGCCTCCAGAGCGGCGATCGCGATCGCCGCATGGGTGGAATGCGGGGTGGCGATGTAGACGGCGTCGACGGTCGGGGCGTCGAGCAGTGCGGCCACGCTCCCGTGGGCCACGGCGAACCCGTTGTCCGCCGCGAACGCGCGGGCTCGGTCCGGATCCCGGGAGCACACCGCCTGGCGGCGTGCTCCCGGAGTGAGGCGGAGGTCGTCCGCGATGGACTGGGAGATGAAGCCGGTGCCGACGACCGCCCAGTTCACCTCTGCACCGTGCGTGGTCACAGCGCTCAGTCGTTCGAGGCGGATTCCGTCGCGACCCGGCGGGCGGCGAGGTCGCGCTGGATCTGGGAGAGGTTCTTGTCGATGTTGAGGAACCAGATGATCACACCCATGAGCACGGCGACGATGAGCGGAAGCCAGAGGTAGAGGAAGATCTCCATGCTGACCGCGCTCGCCGGCTGGGTCGTCGCCTGACCGTCGTAGCTGCCGGCCGCCAGCAGCCAGCCGACGAGGGCGACACCGAGTCCTGCGCCGAAGTTCTGCCCGGCGGTCGCGGCGGCGTACGTCATGCCGTCGAGTCGGTAGCCGCTCTTCCATTCGCCGTAGTCGACGACGTCGGCGACGAGGGCGAACAGACCGGCCGCGGCGGGGATGCCTCCGATGGAGCGGACGAGTCCACCGGCGATCACGAGGGTGATGTTGCTCGGATCGATGAGCGAGATGAGGATGCCGATGACGGTGACGACGACGCCGATCAGGATGAGTGTGCGCTTGCCGAAGCGGGCGATGAGCGCGGGCATGAACCAGAGGCCGATGATCAGAGGGAGAAGCTGGACGAGGCCGAGGAAACTGTAGATGTTCGGGTCGCCGAGCACGTCTTTGGCGAAGTAGATGCCGACGCCCGCCGTGCCCGTGAGCAGGTAGTTGAGCAGGAAGAATCCGAATGCGAGGAAGAAGTACGGGTTGCCGGCGAGGATGCGCAGCGACTTGCCGAGCGGAAGCTTGTTCCCGTCATCCTGTTTCGTCGTCGCCTTGACGCGCTCCTTGGTGCCGAAGAACACGATGAGGAACGTGATGGCGGCGATGATGCCGTAGACGACCGAGATCATGGTCCAGCCCGCCTGGCCCCCGCCGTTCGCGGTGACGACCGGAATCGTGACGAAGTTCACGACCAGCGTGGTGACCAGGGCGAAGAACGTGCGGATGACAGTGAGGGAGACGCGCATCTTCGAGTTGCTCGTGATCACCGAGAGCAGCGTGTGGTACGCCAGGTTGGACCCGACGAACCCGACGCCGAGGCAGAGGAAGTACATCGCGAAGGCGTAGAACTCCTTGGCCCCTTCGCCGAGCCCGGCGGGCACGTTGAAGAGCAGGATGAACGAGACGACCACGACCGGAGTCGAGAACAGGATCCAGGGTCGCGCCTTCCCCCAGCGAGTGGAGGTGCGGTCGATGAACGTTCCGAGGATGAGATCCATGGTGCCGTCGAGCACGCGCCCGAAGAGCAGCAGCGTTCCTGCGATCGCTGCGCCGATCCCGACCGTGTCGGTGAAGTAGAAGAGCAGGAATGCCGAGATCGGCGCGAAGATCAGGTTGCCGCCGATGTCTCCGACGCCGTACGCGAGCCGCTCACGGACCTTGAGCTTCTGACCGCTCGGGTCGCCGATCGTCTCACCGACCGCGACGGCGGCCAGCGACGCCGTCACCGACTCCTCGGCGCTCGCGGCCACCGCGGCGCGCTGTTGCGCCGCCGAGGTCCGGGTCGAATCCTTGGCCATGGCTGACTCCTTCGTCATGAAATGGGACCGGTCACAGTGATCGGCAGTGTCACGTGTCAGTGACACGCGACACCACGGTAGATGCTGCTGGTGTCACGTGTCAATAGCGATGTGACAGACTGGGGGCCATGACGGTGGATCTGCAGCCTGCTCGACGAGCCACGAGCAAAGACGTGGCCGCGAGCGCGGGGGTGTCCCGTTCGACGGTGAGTCAGATCCTCAACGGCGACGAGCGGTTCCCTGCCGAGACCCGCGCCCGCGTCCGGGCCGCCGCGGAAGCTCTGAACTACCGACCCTCGCGGGCAGGGCGCGCGCTCGTCACCGGCCTCAGCGACATCGTCGTGCTGGTGGTCCCCCACGCGACCTTCGGCCCTCACCTGCAGGACTCCGTCGATCGGATCACGGGTGCCAGCGCGACCGCCGGCATGAGCGTCGTCGTGCGATTCGCGCGGATGCAGGACGAGACGACTCTCACCTCCGTGCTCGACCTGCGACCGGCTGCCGTCGTCGACTTCGGCGTCTTCACCTCGCAGCAGCGGGAGCGGATCGAGGCATCCGGAACATTGGTCGTCCCTCGGCGCGCGTACGCCACCGAGGCCGCCGACCCCGATCCGATCGATATCGAGATCGGACGGATCCAGGTCCGCGAACTGCTGCGGAACGGCCCCCGGCGCCTCGTCTACGCAGCGCTCGAGGACAAGCGCCTCGACCCGTTCGGGCCGCCGCGTCTCGAAGGGATCCGACGCGAGGCGCGGGAGCACGGTCTCGAGCTGCCGCTCACTCCCCGCATCCCGCTCGATGTCCACGGCGCCACGAAGACATTGAAGGAGGTGCGCGACAAGGCGGGCACTGGTCCTCTCGGCATCTGCGCCTACAACGACGACGTGGCGATCGCGGTCGTCGCCGCCAGTCGCGAGCTCGGACTGCGGGTCCCCGAGGATGTCGCCGTCATCGGCGTCGACAGGACGGCCGTCGGTCAGCTCGTCAGCCCGCGGCTCAGCACGGTGGCGATCGATCAGCCTCTCCTCATGGATGCACTCGTCCAGGAACTGGCCGGCCTCTCTACGCGCGGCGCGGATGTGGACTCCCGGCCACACGAGCTCGACCTCGGTCGCGTGCTGGAACTCGTCCGCGGGGAGACGACGTAGTCGTAGCCGGCGCCTACCTCACCGAGCAGGGAACGGACGTCTTCACTGCCCCCTGCGGACGGGACTTGGCGTCAGGCATCTCGAAACCTGCACCGAAGGGTGCCACGCCCCACCCCGGATACGGGAAAACCCCCGATTTCTCGGGGGTTTCCATGGCGGTGACGGTGGGATTTGAACCCACGGTAGGGGGTTACCCTACACAACTTTTCGAGAGTTGCACCTTCGGCCGCTCGGACACGTCACCGCGGACTAGCTTACGACACACCGCGCCACGGCGCGAATCGAGCCGTGGCGCACCGGACACCGTCTGCGGTGTCGACTGCACCCCTTTTTGTCCGGCCCACGGCCGAGTGGGCAGCGGACCTCCGAGTTAGGATGGCCTAACGGCATCCAGCGGGATGAACGGAGCCATCCTTCGGGATGAGCGGAGCCATCCTTCGGGATGAGCGAAGCCATCCTTCGGGATGCACCGAGGTCGAGGCACGGAGGGGACGCAATGGGCTTCATCACATCGGAGGCGCTGGCAGAGACCGGCTACGTCGTCCTCGACGACCACGACCAGGCATCCGACCCCGCCGAATGGCTCGACCTCGAGTACATCGGCTGGCGTTCGTCGGGCGTGACCCGCTTCGCCCCGCTCGCCAGCTACGCCGGGCAGATCGAGTGCAACGGCTTCTGGAACCAGACCCCTCCCCGCACCGACAAGGACGGCGTCTGGGTCGAGTCGCAGGTCGCGATCGCCCCGACCCTGCAGCGGCGCGCCCTCGAGCCGGGCGCCGGAGTCGGGCGCTGCCGCGTCATCGAGCTGCAGCCCAATGAGTACGCGGATGCCGTCTACAACCTGCACCAGGACGACAACAACCGCCTCAACGAAGACGGCACCGGCTGGGTCGTGCGCGGGTATTACAACCTGTCCGACGATTCGGATTCGTTGCTGCTCCTGCGCTCCGACCGCTTCGACCCGGCGACCGAGATCCGCCTGCCGTTGCGCGAGGGATCCCGCATCATCGTCGACACTCAGCGCTTCTGGCACGCGGTCTGGCACCGCGGCACCGCCCCGCGCTACGCCCTCATCACCTCCTGGACGTCAGGCCCCGAGCTCGACGCCTACATCGAGGCGAACCACGGCGACCCGCACCCGACGACCGTCGACCTCGACCCGCAGCTCGTGGACGACGCGCAGGTCGAACTCCACCGCCGCATCGAGGAACGCCGTCGGGTCTTCGAGGCGCAGGGAATCGTCATGGAACCGCGCGCCGACCTCAACGTCTGACCCGACCCCGCACAGGTTCGGAGTCGCGGCCTGCCACGCCGGGCCCACCGGGCACAACTTCGGAGTCGCGGCCTGCCGCACCCGGCCGCACCCAGCCGCCACCGGGCACAACTTCGGAGTCGCGGCCTGCCGCACCCGGGCACAACTTCGGAGTCGCGGCCTGCCGCACCCGGGCACAACTTCGGAGTCCGGCCCGGACACGCCGGATAGAGGGCGGATGCCACGGCGCGCCGCCCGCCGCATCCGAAGCTGTGTTCGCCCGTACCCGGGACGAGACCGATCCGGGTACGAACAGCCCCGAGACATAGTTCCGACGTCACGGCCTGCCACACCCTGCCACACCGGGCACAACTTCGGAGTCCAGCCCGGACACGCCGGATCGAGGGCGGATGCCACGGCGCGCCGCCGGCCGCATCCGAAGCTGTGCTCGCCCGGAGGCTACCCGGGACGAGGCCGATCCGGCACGAACACCCCTGGACATAGTTCCCCCGTCCAGGCCGGCCGCACCCGGCCGCCCCCTGCCGCACCGGGCACAGCTTCGGAGTCCAGCCCGGACACGCCGGGTGGAGGGCGGATGCCCCGGCGCGCCGCCGGCCGCATCCGAAGCTGTGCCCGCCCGCCGGCACCCGGCCACGGGGCCGAAACGGCACCCGGACCTATCCGGCCACCGTCCGACCGTCTTCGATCCGCACGACCCGGTCGACGGTGCCCGCAGGCGGCGCGACGTGCGAGATGAGCAGCACCGACTGCTCCCCCGCGGCCTGCAGCAGATCGCGCAGCAGGGCATCGGATGCATCCGGATCGACTCCGGCCGTCGGCTCGTCGAGCACCAGGACGGGGAAGCCACGCAGCAGCGCCCGCGCCAGGGCGAGGCGCTGGGCCTGCCCGCCGGAGACGAGACCGCCGCGATCGCCGACCCTGGCATCCAGGCCACCGCGTTCGCGCACCCAGTCACCGAGGCCGACCCGGTCGAGCACGGCGAGCAGCTCGTCGTCGGTGGCCGTGTCCCTGGCGAAGAGGAGGTTCTGCCGGATGTCCTCGTCGAACAGCTGCGGACTCTGCTCGCACAGGCCGATCGCGCGGCGCAGCGCGGCCCCCGACAGCCCGGCGGCATCCCGCCCGCCGACCGAATACTCCCCCTCGACCCGCAGGAACCCCACCAGCGCAGCCGCGAGAGAGCTCTTGCCCGCTCCGCTCGGCCCCGAGACGAGCACCCGTTCGCCGGGACGCAGATCGAGGTCGATTCCGCGCAGCGCGGGCGACCCGCCGGGCCACCAGGCCCGCACATCGCGAAGTCGCAGCGCGGGCACGGCGTCGATCTCAAAATCCTCCCCGTCGTCCGTTCGCAGCTCGGCGGGAGCGTCTGAGGGCAGCACATCGAGGATCCGCTCGGCACTCGACCGCACGCTCCGCCAGGATGCCGCGGCGATCGGCACCGCCCCGAAGACCTCGAACACCACCATGGGCACGAGCACCGCGACGGCGAGCCAGGGGCCGTCGATCGCCCCCGTCTGCAGTCCGGGAGCTGCGACAGCGAGCGCCCACACCGATGCGGCACCGGCGACAGCCGAGACGACGCCGGCGGCGACCGCCTGCGCGAGGGAGGCGGTGCTCACCGCGCGGCGCAGCTCGGCATCCGCGTTCCGCACCCGCTCGCGCGCCTGCGGCTCTGCGCCGTAGGCGAGCAACACGTCCAGTGCGCCGAAGTAGTCGGTCAGCGCCGCCGACAGATCGCCACGCCGGCGCGAGACCGCGGCTTCCGCACGGGACCCGAACAGCCAGCCGAGGCCCACGGCCGCGGCGGCCGCGATCACCAGGCACGCGGCGAGGGTGAGTGCGGCAGGCACCGAGACGAACGCGAGGAAGCCGACCGCGCCGAGCGCGACGAGCCCGGCGACCGCGAGGGGTTGCACGACCCGCAGCGGAAGGTTCTGCAGGTTCTCGACGTCGTCGACGAGCGCCGAGAGGACCCGACCGTGGTCGGTGCGGCCGAGCCCGGCGGGCGACAGCGGTGTCAGCCGCCGCACCATGTCGGCGCGGGTCGAGGCGAGCTGACGCAGCGCCGCATCGTGTCCGCTGAGCCGTTCCAGATACCGGGTCACCGCGCGCGACACCGCGAAGAATCTCACGCCGACCACCGCGATCGACAGGGGCACGAGCGAGTCGACGATCGATGCGCTCACGATCAGCCAACCGCTGACGGCGAGCAGGCTCACCGCGGCCCCCGCCGACAGGAACCCCCAGATCAGGCCGGGGAGGAAGCGACGGATCGGCGGCTGCGCCAGACGCAGGATGCCGCGCACCCGGGCGGAGTCCGTACTCATGCGGACACCCCCAGCTCGACGACCCGGTCGGCGATAGCGCGGGCCGAGCGGCGGTGCGACACGAGGAGGATCGTCGCCCCGGCATCCGCGCGTGCCCGCAGAGACTGCCAGAGCCGTTCCTCGGTGTCGGGGTCGAGTGCGCTGGACGGCTCGTCGAGAGCCAGCACCGCATCCGGTCTTCCGTCATGGCGGTAGAGCGCGCGGGCGACGGCGACGCGTTGTGCCTGCCCTCCGGAGAGTCCGCTGCCCTGCACGCCGAGCTCGAGCGTCGGATCGAGGTCGGACGCGCACGCGTCGTCGAGGGCACGACGGATGCGGCCGGCATCGGGGTCGTCGTCACCGAGCGCGACGTTGGCCGCGATCGTGCCGCGGCTCAGCTGCGGCCGCTGCCCACTCCAGGCCAGCCACTCGGAGGGAGCGAGAGCCCGCACATCGACGCCGCCGACCGTGGCCGCGCCCTCGAACTCGACCGCCCCGCGCAGAGCCGCGAGCAGACTCGACTTGCCCGCACCACTCGGACCCTCGATCAGGGTGATGGTTCCGGGCGTCGCGGTGAACGACACGGGCGGCAGATCACGCACCCGCAGGTCGGTGACAGCCACGTCTCGCGCGCCGCTGCTCCACAACTCCGGAGAAACGCCACCCGTAACCCCCGAATCGGCAGATTCCGGCGACATCGCACCCGGATCTCCGGAGTTGTGGAGCGAGCCCGCCCGAGCCTCCGCCCGAGCCTCCGCCGCATCGAGCACCTCGAACACGTCCTCGGTCGCCGCGACCCCCTCCGCGGCGGCATGGAACTGCACGCCGACCTGCCGGATCGGCAGGAACGTCTCGGGCGCGAGCAGCAGCACGAACAGCCCCACCTCGAGCGAGAGGTCACCCGACAGCAACCGGAATCCGACCGCCACGGCGATCAGCGCCACGGCGAGTGAGGCCAGCAGCTCCATCGCGAACCCCGACAGGAACGAGAACCGCAGCACCTTCATCGTCTCGCGGCGGTACTCGTCGGCCGTGTGCTCGATCTGTGCGGCGGCCCGGTGTTCCCGCCCGAACAGGCGCAGCGTCGAGAGCCCTTGCACCGTGTCGGCGAACCGCGCCGCCAGCCGCTGCAGCGTCTGCCACTGCGTGCGCTGCACCGTGCGGGTCGCTATGCCGATGAGGATCAGGAACAACGGGATCAGCGGCAGCGTGATGAGCGCCGTCAGTCCACTCGGCCAGTCCTGCCACCACATCACCGCAAGGAGCACCGGCGTCGCGACGACCGTGAGCACCAGCTGCGGGATGTAGCGGGCGAAGTACGCGTCGAGCGCCTCCAGCCCGTGCCCTGCGGTGACGGCGAGCCCGGCCTGATTGCGCTGAGCGAGCCAACCGGGTCCGAGTCGACCGACGGCGGCGATCAGCGCGGCCCGCAGCTGCATCCCGGTCTTGGCGGCGGCGCGGGTTCCGGCGGCATCCGAGGCCGCGATCAGCACACCCCGCAGGGCAGCGAGTCCGAGCAGCGAGAGCAGGGATGCCGCGACATCGCGCCCCGCGAGCGCGCCGGTGACGGCATCCGTCAGCATCCACGCGAACGCGATGGTCACCGCGGTCTGGACGACTCCGATCGCGCCGGAGAGCAGCAGGAATCCCCGCGCCGCGCTCGCGTACCGCAGCAGCCGGACGTCGACGGGCTTCATGCCTCGGCTCCGTCCGGCTCAGGGCGCACACGATGCCCCGGTCTGCACAGGGAATCGGTGAGAACCTGTGCAAACCGGGGCGAGGTGTGCAGTGCGGGAGTTCTCACGCGTGCGCCGGAGCCCCCTCGATCGAACTGCGGGTGACGCGCTTGCGGAAGATCCAGTACGTCCACGTCTGGTACGCGAGCACCAGCGGCAGGGCGATCAGGGCGGTCCAGCTCATGATCGTCAGCGTATACGGCGTACTCGAGGCGTTCTCGATCGTGAGGCTGAAGGCCGGGTCGATCGTCGACGGCATCACGTACGGGAACAGCGCCGCGAACAGCATCACCACAGCGGATGCCACGGTGACGGCGCCCGCCGTGAAGGCCCGCCCGTCGTGACCGCGCATCGAGAAGAGCACCGACGCGATCAGGGCGAGGGCGGCGACGAGCCCGCATCCGATGACCATCACCGTCAGCGGAGACTCGCGGTCCCCGGCGATGCCGACGGTCCAGAGCACGGTGCCCGCGGCGGCGAGCACCGTCGGCCCGGCGGCGAGCTTGACCAGGCGACGAGCGTCCGTGTGCACCTGCCCGTCGGTCTTGAGCGATACGAACAGCACGCCGTGCAGGAAGAAGAGCAGCAGCGTCGTGATGCCGACGAGCAGCGAGTACGGGTTCAGCAGCGCGAAGAATCCGCCCACATAGATGTGGTTCTCGTCGATGGCGACCCCCTGCACGATGTTGCCGAAGGCGACACCCCACAGCAGTGCCGGCACGGCCGATCCGATCACGATCATCCGGTCGAAGCGCCGCTTCCACTCGGCTCCCTCACGCTGGTGCCGGTACTCGAACGACACCCCGCGCAGGATCAGCGCGAGCAGGATCAGCAGCAGCGGCAGGTAGAACCCGCTGAACAGCGTCGCGTACCACTCGGGGAACGACGCGAACAGG
>NZ_JBEPZB010000050.1:0-13608 GCF_041641055.1 Microbacterium sp. | reverse complement strand
TGGGCTCGTCGACTTAGGTGTCTGTGACAAAGGTCGGAGCCGAGCAGAACGTCTTCACAGACTGCGCCCGGAGAAGGCGTGGAGACTCAGCGTTGGACGGGGGTTCGATTCCCCCCAGCTCCACCAGGTCGCTGTCACAGGAGTGAGAACCCCGAGGTCGTGCGCATGCGCTGACCTCGGGGTTCTTCCGTGTCCGGGCACCTCGAGATTCGGGCGGGGTCAGCTGCGCTGATCGCCTTCGAGCGCGCGCTGTGCCTCCTGCACAGCGTCCTCGGCGTCCGCCACGCGCTGGGCGAGCTCCGCCTGCCGTCCGCCTGCCTCCGCGGCGTCGGCCCGTGCGTGGTCGGCGTCCCGACGGACGGACTCCAGCTCCTTCTCGAGTTCGCGCTCTCGCCGGGCGAGCTCGTCGACCTTCAGCGAGGCATCGCGGAGAGTGCGGTCCGTGGCGGCGGCCTCGCGCTCGGCACGGTGGAGGATCTGCTCAGCATCCCTCAGCGCGCGCTCCCGCTGCCGGCGCTCCCGGCGAGCCGTCACCTCGTCGACGGGCGCGTCGGGAAGGTCGGGCGGAGCGGGGGCGCCACCGCCCACCAGGGTGTCGACGATGTCGGCGAAGGTGCCGGACGGCTCGAGCTCTCGGATGAGCCGCCCGGAGGCGACGGCCGCCGCGGCATCCGGGTCGAAGAATGCGGCGGTGATCGTCTGCTGCACGGCGTCCTGGGTCGAGGCCGTGACGCGCTCGCCCCGCGCCTCGGCCAGCTCCACGGCGGTCGCTGCGAGCCGTCGGGTGAGGGCTCGTCGGTCACGGCCCAACTGCGACAGAGCCCGGGCGTCCAGATCGTCCTGCGCCTCGCGCAGCTCCTGAGCCAGCTGCAGCGCCTCGCCCAGTTGAGCGGCTCGTTCCCGGGCGAAGACGTTCACGACCCAGGCCGCGACCGAGGGCTTGCGCAGCGCCCGGATCCGGGTGGCGAGTTCGCGGTCGTCCGCCGCGGCGGCGCGCTCTTTCCGGGCGCTCACGAAGTCGTCCAGCGAGCCGGTGTAGAGGTCAGCCGCGATGTCCGTGAGGGGATCGCTCATGCGAGCGACGATACACGGCGACACGAGGCGTCGCCGTTCTGGACGTGTGCACGCAGACCAGTATTCTGGGGGCATGGCAACGCTGTTCTACGGTGCGCCTGATGTGCCGATCCACATCGAGGATCGCGCCCTCGCGCACCTGAAGATCGTCATCGCGACCAAACTCCGTCGGCAGGAGAGCTTCACCCTGTCGTGGCAGCACACCGAGGGAGAACCCGGCGGTCGGTCGACGATCTGGATCCACCCGTCCATCCCGCTGCGCTTCAGCTTCGACGAGCCCGAGCAGCCTCAGCTCAACTCGCGGTGGATCGAAGACCTCATGCAGTCGGTGAACTCCACCGGGGGGATCATGCTGGTCGACGAGGTCATCGACGCGCCGATCGAGTGACGCGGGCGGCGCGGGCGCTCAGCCGGCCCACTCGATGAGGATCAGGCCCTGTCGGGTGTCGGCGAACTTCACCCAGCCGTCGCCGAACAGGTACGTCATGCCGTAGCCGTCCTCGTCGACGCCCATGGCGAACTGCGGGTTCTCGGTGATGTACACGCCATCTGAGCCGTCCTCGCGCGTCCAGCCCTCCTTCAGCAGCGCAGCCTGCGCGGTCGCCGCATCCTCGGCACTGATCTCGGACCAGCCGTACAGCTGGCCGTGGTCGGAGGCGACGGTGTAGTCGGCCCAGAAGCACAGCAGGCCCTGATCGAGGGTCACGCCGCCGACCACGAACTCCTTCTCCTCGAACGTCCATCCCTGGTCCGTGAGGACCTGGACCGTGCCGGCCGACACGATCGTGTCGCAGGCGGGCTCAGCAGCGGCGGTCGGCGTGGGCGTAGACGCCGGCTCCGCGGAGGCGGTCGGCGAGGGCTTCGGAGCCTGAGGCGTGGGGGAGGCGGCAGTCTCCGGCGCGCCGGAGCACGACGTGAGGGCGACGGCGAGCAGCAGAGCGCCGAGAGCGGCAGAGGTGAAGCGGTTCATCGTCGCGGGCCTTCGTCGGGGATCAGTCGTGCAGCAGTTCGAGGAAGGCGTCGTGGAGCACGCCGTTGCTGGCCAGTGTCGAGAGGTCGGAGATCGTCTCCGCTCCGTCGAAACCGGTCATGCGCCCACCCGCCTCGCGGACGATCGGCACGGCTGCGGCGACGTCGTACTCCTTGACGCCGAACTCCGCCACCATCTCCAGGCGCCCCTCGGCGAGGAGCATGTAGGCGTAGATGTCGCCGTACGCGCGGTCGCGCCAGACCCGATCCGCGAGGGTCAGGAGTTGCTCGAGGTGGCCCGACTCCGCCCACTGGGTGATGCTCTGGAAGCTCACGCTCGCCTCGTCGAGGGTCGAGACGGAGGATGTTCGGATGCGGCGGGGCTCGGCATCCGTCGCCGTCCACGCGCCGGCCCCCGCGGACGCCCACCACCGACGTCCGAGTGCCGGCATGCTGACCACGCCCACCTGAGGGACGCCGTCGACGGCGAGGGCGATCATGGTGCCCCAGAGCGGCACTCCGCGCAGGAAGTTCGCGGTCCCGTCGATCGGGTCGATGATCCACTGCCGATGCGTGCTGCCCTCGGCTCCGAACTCCTCGCCGAAGATACCGTCGGCGGGGCGCTCGGCGGTCAGGATCTCGCGGATCGCACGTTCCGTCGCGAGGTCCGCGTCGGTGACGTGCGACCTGTCCGCCTTCGTCGACACCTCGAGGTCGGGGCTGTCGAAGCGGGGGAGGGACTGCGCGTCAGCCGCGTCCGCGAGTCGCAGGGCGAGTTCGAGGTCGAGCGAGAGCTGATCGGCGCGGGGGGAGGCGGTCACCTCCTCAGGATAACGGTCCCCGCGTCGGACCCTGCGAGGGCTTGACATGGGGCGACACGCGCGGCTGTCGCGTCGACCGCGGCTCGATTTCGCACCGCGGCGATCGGCTGGTAATGTAATTCCTCGGCCGGGGGATTCCCCGGGCCACGCACCTCTAGCTCAATCGGCAGAGCAACTGACTCTTAATCAGTGGGTTCTCGGTTCAAGTCCGAGGGGGTGCACGGATCAGCCTCGATGACTCTCGCCAGTCATCGGGGCTTTTTCACGTCCGCGGCGTTGCCGCGCCTGCCGGCTGCAGTGCGCTAGTTTGATGCAAACGCTTGGGGGATGTGGTGATGCGAGTACTGCAGAGAGCGTGCGCAGCGGGGGCGATCGCCGCGCTGTTCGCGCTGGGACTGACCGGCTGCTCCGGGGCGAGCGAGAAGGTCGTCGAGCACACGACCTCGTCCGTGACACTCGCGCCCGGCGAGAGCCTCGTCGTCGACTTCGGCGAGGTCAACGCGACGGTCGGCGAGGAGTGGGTGATCACGAACGAGCCGGACCCGTCGGTCCTCGAGCCGGGCGAGCAGCGCTCACGCTACCTCGGCGAAGACGGTGAGACCGGGGCCCCGAGCGAGGTCTCGTATCGATTCGCGCCGGAGGGCGACGGCACGACGGTCATCCGCTTCGAGTACCGCTTCCGTGGCGCTGTTCCCGAAGACGCGGACGATCAGGAGAGCGCCGAGATCACGGTGACGGTGAAGTAGCCCTCAGGCGACCGGGATCACGGTTCCGCGCGTCAGTCGCTGCAGCGCCTCGAACGTCAGCGGCATCACGGTGTGCGGATGCCCGGCGGCCGCCCAGATCTCGTCGTGGGCCGCGAGCGACTCGTCGAGGTAGGTGCGCAGCGGTGCAGGATGCCCGACGGGCGCCACGCCGCCGATGGCCTGACCTGTGGCCTCCCGGACGACGGACGCGGGAGCCATCGACACGGAGGTCGCCCCGATCCCGCGCGCCAGCACCTCGACGTCGACGCGATGGCCACCGCTCGTCATGATCAGGACAGGAGATCCGTCGGCCACGAACACGAGGCTGTTCGCGATCGCCGCGACCTCGCATCCGATCGCAGAGGCGGCTGCCTGCGCTGTGCGTGCGGAGTCCGGGAGGACGCGGATCGAGGTCTCGACGCCGGCCGCGTCGAGATCCCGCTGCACCGGCCTGCTGCGTTCGGGAAGGGCGCCCATGGCCTCCACGCTACCGAACGCAGCAGGCGGGCGAATCAGGCGGCGTCGCCCAGCAGGATCGCCTCGGCGTCCTCCACGGCGGCGTCATCGGGCTCATCGTCGATGTGCGAGAGCACGCGGCGACCGAGGAAGACCGTCAGCGCCGCCACGAGCACGGCGACCGCCGCGACCAGATACGGCACGGTGGCGGAGAAAGCGTGCCACAGAGCGGCCGCCAGCGGCGGGGCGATCGCTCCGCCGAGGAACCGGACGGAGGAGTACGCGGAGGAGGCGACCGAGCGCGGCAGGTCGGTGGCCTCCATCACGGCCTCGGTGAGCACGGTGTTCATGATGCCGAGCAGCAACCCGCCGACGACGATGCACACGACGAGCGCCGCGGCGGAATCGACGAGGAGCCCGGCGACGATGAGGTCGACGGCGAGAAGCGGGAGGACGGTGAGGATGACTCTGGTGCGCGACATCCGACGCATCAGGAGGGGAGCGACCCACACGCTCGTGACCGCCAGCGCCAGGCCCCACCCGAAGAACGTGAAGCCGATGCCCATCGCGCCGAAGCCGAGGGGGAACGGCGAGAACGCGAGCAGGATGAAGAAGCCGATGTTGTAGAAGAACGCGGCCACGGCGAGCACTGCGAGCGCGGGCCGACGGAGCGCGGTGAACGGCGCCGAGAAGGGTACCGGCGTGCGCTTCTCCTCCGGTCCGCGCAGGAGCACGAGGACGGCGAGGAAGGCGATCGCCATGAGCACCACGACGCCGAAGAAAGGTGCGCGCCAGCTCTGCTCGCCCAGCAGCCCGCCGAGCAGCGGACCGATCGCGATGCCGAGGCCGAGGGCTGCCTCGTACAGGATGATCGCCGCGGCGCTGCCACCCGAGGCTGCACCGACGATCGTCGCCAACGCCGTCGAGATGAACAGCGCATTGCCGAGGCCCCAGCCGGCACGGAAGCCGATCACCGCGTCGACGCTGCCGCTGAGTGCGCACAGGAGCGCGAAGACGACGATGAGCGCGAGACCGATGAGAAGGGTCTTCTTCGCGCCGATGCGGCTCGAGATCCAGCTCGTGACCAGCATCGCGAGCCCAGTCACCGCGAGATAGCTCGTGAAGAGCAGCTCGGTCTCGAACGGACTCGCCTGCAGCGAGTCGGCGATCGCGGGGAGGATCGGGTCGACCAGCCCGATTCCCATGAATGCGACGACGCACGCGAAGGCGACGGCCCAGACCTGGGCCGGCTGCCTCCAGACGGAGGGGGCGGGGGTGTTCACTCTGATGCTCCTGTCGAGTCGGGGGTGGTGCGCGCGGCGAGGATCTCGGCTGCGCGGGTGAGGATGCTCCAGTCGTCGTCATCGAGATCGGCGAATCGGGGGGCGAGGGTGTCCCGGAACTCGCTGCGCCATGCGCTCAGCGCGCCGGCGCCCGCGTCGGTGATGTCGACGGCGATCGCCCGCGAGTCCTCTGCGACCGGAGAGCGGCGGACGAGGCCGTCGCGCTCCAGCACGCCGATCAGACGAGTCATCCCGGGCTGGGTGGTCCGCGCTGCCGCGGCGAGTTCGCCGACGCGCTTCGGACCCGACTGCTCGAGCAGGCTGAGCACGCGCCACTGCGCGGCAGGGGCGTCGTTGCCGGCGTCCTGTGCGGCGATGCGGCCGAGTGCGTACCCCGAGAGCACGAGGGAGGGGATGACGTCCGGTCTTTTCATACCACCGAGTATATACCCGATGGTATGAAAAGAGCCTCAGCGTCGAGCGTTGGCAATCCGCGCGGACAGCTGATGCGCATGGGCGAGCAGCGTCCGCCCGAGGTCGGCGATGCGGTCGGGGCCGAAGCGGAAGCCGACTCCCGTGAGGCTCAGCGCCCATTCCGGACGCCCCGACCGATCGAAGACGGCGGCACCCAGCCCCCAGCTCCCTTCGACGATCAGCCCGGGGTTCACGGCGTACCCGCGCTCCTTCGTCTCGGCGAGCCGTTCTCGCAGCGGGCCGTTCGCATGCGCCCGTCCCCACTGGGACTCCAGCTCGGGATGCCGCGAGAGATAGGCGTCCACATCGTGGTCAGGGAGGAAGGCGAGGATCGCGAGCCCGGCACTCGCCACTCCCAGCGGGAAGCGCACACCCTCGCTGAGCACGAAGGAGCGGATGGGGAAGGCACCCTCCTCGCGGAGGAGGCAGACCGTCTCGTCGGCTCGACGCACGGAGAGGAAGGCGCTCTCCTCCGTCTTGACTGCGAGGGAGCGGACGATGTCGCGCGCGAGGGCCGTGACGTCATATCGCGCCGCCGCCACTGACCCCATGAGGAAGAGCTCCGGTCCCGGCATCCAGCGCGCGGTGTCGGCGTCCCTGTCGACCAGCCCTTCTGCCCGCAGGGCTGACAGGAGGCGATGGACGGTGGAGCGCGACAGATCGGCCGAACGGGCGAGGTCGTGCAGTGCCGCTCCGTCCGCGCCGCTGGCGGTCACGAGGCGAAGGAGCGCCGCTGCGCGGGCGATCGCCTGAGCGCCTGGCACCGACGGGCGAGTGGATTCCATGATGTGGACGCTACGGGGAGGAGTGTCCACATCGCAAGCGCGTCCTTCGCGCTCGCGCGTTCAGGGCGGATGCTGGAGAGAGCATCGTTCGAAGGAGAGCACGTGATCGACAAGCAATGGGCATCGGCTGCCGAAGCGGTCGCCGACATCTCGGACGGCTCGTCACTCGCAGTCGGAGGTTTCGGACTCTCCGGAAATCCGACCGCGCTGATCGAGGCACTGCTCGCGCAGGGGACCAGCGGACTCCGCATCGTGAGCAACAACTGCGGCGTGGACGACTGGGGGCTGGGGATCCTGCTCGCAGCCGGTCGGATCCGCAGGATGACCTCGTCGTACGTCGGGGAGAACAAGGAGTTCGAGCGTCAGTTCCTCTCCGGCGAACTCGAGCTGGAACTGACTCCGCAGGGGACGCTGGCCGAGAAGCTCCGGGCCGGCGGCTCGGGCATCGCCGCGTTCTACACGCAGACCGGTGTCGGCACGCAGGTGGCCGAGGGAGGACTGCCGCAGCGGTACCACCCCGACGGCACCGTGGCCGTGGGGTCACCCGCCAAAGACGTGCGCGCCTTCGGGCTCGGCGACGACGCACGCGAGTACGTGCTGGAGGAGGCCATCACCACCGACTTCGCACTCGTGCATGCCCTTGCAGGGGACCGGCACGGCAACCTCGTCTTCAACAAGGCCGCTCGCAACTTCAATCCGCTCGCCGCGATGGCCGGCCGCATCTGCATCGCCCAGGTCGAGCACCTGGTGGAACCGGGAGACCTCGACCCCGACCGGATCCACCTGCCCGGTGTCTTCGTGCACCGGGTCGTCGAGGTCGGCGCCGACGCACCCAAGCGCATCGAACGGCGCACCGTCGCCGCGGAAGGAGCCTGATATGGCGCTCACCCGTGACCAGATGGCGGCACGCGCGGCGGCCGAGCTGCAGGACGGCTCGTACGTCAACCTCGGGATCGGACTGCCGACGCTCGTTCCGAATCACGTGCCGGCCGGCGTGACGGTGGTGCTCCAGTCCGAGAACGGCATCCTGGGCGTCGGACCGTATCCGCACGAGGACGCCGTGGATCCGGACCTGATCAACGCGGGCAAGGAGACGGTCACCGTCCTGCCGGGCGCCGCGTTCTTCGACTCCGCGACCAGCTTCGGCATGATCAGGGGCGGCAAGATCGACGCCGCGATCCTCGGTGCCATGCAGGTCTCCGCGGCCGGCGACCTCGCGAACTGGATGATCCCCGGCAAGATGGTCAAGGGGCCGGGTGGCGCCATGGATCTCGTGCACGGAGCCGCGCGGGTGATCGTGCTCATGGAGCACGTGGCCAAGGACGGCTCGGCGAAGATCGTCGACGAGTGCTCGCTGCCCCTCACGGGCAGAGGTGTCGTCGACCGGATCATCACCGATCTGGCTGTGATCGATGTGACGGACCAGGGGCTCGTGCTCGTCGAGGTGGCGCCCGGGGCCAGCATCGACCAGATCGTGGCGGCGACCGAACCGCCACTGATCGTCTCCGACGCACTGCAGAACTGATGGACGACCGAAGCGAGGATCGCGAGATGAGCATCACACACCAGCCCACCGACCAGGACATCGTCATCGTCGCCGCTGCACGTACGCCGCAGGGCCGTCTCAAGGGACAGCTGGCCGGCTTCACGGCTCCGCAGCTCGGAGCCTTCGCCATCCGCGGCGCGCTCGAGCAGGGACCCGTGGATCCCGCGGTCGTCGATGCGGTGATCGTGGGCCAGGTGCTCGCCGCAGGGTCCGGTCAGAATGCCGCCAGACAGGCGGCGATCGGCGCGGGGATCGGATGGGACGTGCCCGCGCACTCGGTGAACAAGGTCTGCCTCTCGGGGCTGACCGCGATCATCGACGCCGCCAGGATGATCCGCACCGGCGACGCCGAGGTCGTGGTGGCGGCCGGAATGGAATCGATGACGCGCGCGCCGCACCTGCTGATGGGGTCGCGTGACGGCTGGACGTACGGCAGCGTCGAGGTTCTCGATCACATGGCCTACGACGGGCTCACCGACGCATACGACCGAGAGAGCATGGGAGCGTCGACCGAGCGCCACAACGCTCGATACGAGCTCACGAGGGCGGACCAGGATGAGGTCGCCGCACTCTCTCACCAGCGGGCCGCGGCCGCGCAGGCCGCCGGCGTCTTCGATGCCGAGATCGTCCCTGTCCTGGTGCCGCAGCGACGGGGCGAGCCCGTCGAGGTGCGAGCAGACGAGGGCATCCGACCCGACACCACCGTCGAATCCCTCGGCGGTCTGCGTGCGGCCTTCGCGGAGGGCGGGTCGATCACGGCGGGGAATTCATCGCAGATCTCCGACGGCGCGTCGGCTGTCGTGGTGACGAGCCGCGGCACGGCGCTCGCGCACGGCTGGCCGGTGCTGGTCACCGTCGGCGCGAGCGGACAGACAGCGGGGCCCGACAACTCGCTGCAGGCGCAACCCGCGCGGGCGATCGAACGGGCCTGCGAGAAGCAGGGCATCGCCCCTGCCGATCTCGATCTCGTGGAGATCAACGAGGCCTTCGGCGCCGTCGTCGCGCGCTCCCAGGTCGAACTCGGCCTGTCGAGCGACATCGTGAACGTCCATGGCGGCGGCATCGCGATCGGTCACCCGATCGGAGCATCCGGAGCACGACTCGTCGTGCACGCCGCGCACGAACTCGCGCGCCGGGGGAGCGGCACTGCCGCGGTCGGACTCTGCGGCGGCGGCGGTCAGGGCGAAGCGCTCATCCTCACGCGCTGATCCTCACACGGTGATCCTCGCCCGCTGACGATCTGCCGGATGCGATCCGCGCGGGCGTTCAGCGCTTCAGCGGCTTGATGCCCTTGGACTGCTTCTTGGCTTCCTTCTCGTGCTCCTTCTGCTGCTTCGCGTAGACGGGCGAATCAGGGGAGACGGGACGACCCTGCTTGGCCCGACGGGTGTCGATCACCGCGCCGATGGAGAGGGCGAGAGTGATGCCCCAGCTGAGCCAGGCGAGTGCCGAGCGCCACGTGAGCTTCGTGTCGCGGGAGCCACGCAGAAGAGTGACCCCGGTCATGATCGCGCCGACGATTCCGGTACCCGAGAGGTAGTTCATGCCCTCACGCTACCCGCAGCGGCGCGTGCGGCGCCCTGCCTTGACAAGCCCGCACGGGTTCTGTCAGGGCGGAGTGCACCCAGGTGGCACCCGGCGGGACGCGGTATCATGGGGGAGTCGCGGCTCGTCCGCGGCCGCAATCCGTGTATCTACCGGCCGTCGGCATTCCGGCGGACAGCGGCGGCACCCGACCCCGCGTCCGCGGACGCGCGAGAGCCATGTCACACGCACCCTCCACGCCACACGATCACGTCCCCGCGCCGACCACCGAGAGCGCAGGACTGCTCCGGATCGCCGGCCTCCCGTACTTCCTCATCGCCTTCATCGCCCGGCTTCCCTTCGCGATGATGGTCGTCGGCGTCCTCACCGTCGTCGTCTCCGCGCGCGGCTCGCTCTCGCTGGGTGGGCTCACATCCGCTGCTGTCGGCCTCGGCACCGCCTGCTTCGGACCCCTGCTCGGCGCGGCCGCCGATCGGTTCGGACAGCGCACCGTGCTGCTCGTGCTGGCGATCGCGAACGGCGCGATGCTGGTGCTCTTCACGTTCGTCGTGTACGCCGGCGGGGCTGACGCCCTGGTCCTCCTCGCGGCGGTCGGCATCGGCGCCACCGCACCACAGGTCGCCCCCATGTCGCGCTCCCGCCTTGTCACGATGATCACCGATCGGATGCCGGAATCCATGCGTCCGCGCACGATCTCGGGCACCATGGCGTACGAATCCGCCGCGGACGAGACGGTGTTCGTCTTCGGGCCCTTCCTCGTAGGCATCCTGGCCTCCGCGCTCGCGCCCTGGGCGCCGCTGATCGGTGCCGCGATTCTGACGGTGGTGTTCGTGGGGGCCTTCGCCCTGCATCCGAGCGCCCGTGCGGTGTCGATGCATCGTGACGGAGACGGCCGTGCGCCGTCGGCGGTGTCCGAGCTCTTCACGCCCGGTGTGCTCGTCGTCGTGGTCGGGATCCTCGGAGTGGGGATGTTCTTCGGCACCATGCTGACCTCGCTGACCTCGTTCATGGCCGACCGCGGCGCGTCCGAGCAGGCGGGACTGCTGTACGGCGTCATGGGCGTCGGCTCGGCGATCCTCGCTCTCGGCGTGGCGTGGCTGCCCGTGCGGTTCTCGCTGCGCGCCCGCTGGCTGACGTTCTCGGCCATCCTGCTCGCCGGCAGCCTGCTGCTGCTGCTCGTCGACAGCCCTGCGACGATGATGATCGCGCTCGCGATCATGGGCGTCGGCATCGGCCCGACCCTGGTCACGCAGTACAGCTTCGGTGCGGCGCGCAGCCCGCTCGGGCGCTCGGCGACCGTCATGACGATGCTGGGCTCGGGCATCGTGGTCGGTCAGTCCCTCGGGGCGGCGGTCGCGGGAGAGCTCGCCGAGAGCGCGGGCACCGGGAGCGCGCTGATCCTCCCGATCATCGCGGCGGCGATAGCGTTCGCCGCCGGCCTTGTCAACTGGAGGCTGAGTACAGCGCGACCTCGCGTAGCCTCGGTCTGAGCTTCTGTAGCCTGAGGAGCACCCCCCACTGCCGCGTCAGGAGCATCCATTCATGTCACTCGCAGATTTCGTCGTCGTCGCCAACCGACTCCCCGTCGATCGGGTCGTGGGTCCTGACGGCGAAGACGAGTGGCGCACCTCGCCCGGCGGTCTGGTCGCGGCGCTCGAGCCCATGATGCGCAGTGCCCGGGGCGCCTGGGTCGGCTGGGCGGGCCAGCCCGACATCGAACTCGACCGCTTCGAGATCAACGGGATCGACCTGATCCCGGTGCCCCTGAGCGGTGAAGAGGTCGCCGACTACTACGAGGGCTTCGCGAACGACACGATCTGGCCGCTGTACCACGACGTGATCGCCCCGCCGCAGTACCACCGCGAATGGTGGGAGGCCTACGTCAAGGTCAACCGCCGCTTCGCCGAGGCCGCCGCCGACGTCGTCGCCCCGAACGGCACGGTCTGGGTGCACGACTATCAGCTGCAACTGGTCCCGCAGATGATCCGTGAGCTCCGCGACGATGTGACCATCGGCTACTTCCACCACATCCCGTTCCCCGCTCACGGCCTGTACGCGCAGTTGCCCTGGCGGGATCAGGTGCTCAAGGGGCTCCTCGGTGCCGACGTCATCGGCTTCCAGCGCGCGCAGGATGCCACCTACTTCCTCACCGCCGTCCGCCGCCGCCTGCGGCACGAGGTCAAGGGCTCTTCGGTGACGGTCCCGACCGCAGACGGCACCCGCACCGCGGTGGCGCGAGCGTTCCCGATCTCGATCGACACCGCTCCCTACCTCGAGCTCGCAGCCCGCCCCGAGGTCAGGGCGCGGGCCGCGGAGATCCGGGCCAGCCTGGGCAACCCCAAGAAGATCCTGCTGGGTGTCGACCGGCTCGACTACACCAAGGGCATCCGGCACCGAATCAAGGCGTACGGCGAACTGCTCGAGGACGGCCGACTGAACGTCGACGACGTCACCCTCGTGCAGGTCGCCAGCCCGAGCCGTGAGCGGGTCGACGCATACGTCCATCTGCGCGACGAGATCGAGCTCGCGGTGGGGCGCATCAACGGCGACCACGACACGATGGGGCACACCGCGATCCGGTACCTGCACCAGGGGTATCCGCGCGAGGAGATGGTCGCGCTCTACCTCGCCGCCGACGTCATGCTGGTCACCGCACTGCGGGACGGCATGAACCTCGTCGCGAAGGAGTACGTGGCGACGCGCGCGGACAATCGCGGCGTGCTCGTGCTCAGCGAGTTCACCGGAGCGGCTGACGAGCTGCGGCAGGCCGTGCGGGTGAACCCCCACGACATCGCCGGCCTCAAGGACGCGATCATGACTGCGGTCGAGATGTCCCCCGCGGAGCAGGGCAAGCGGATGCGCTCGCTGCGCCGCCGCGTGCTGGAGAACGACGTGAACGCATGGTCGTCGTCGTTCCTGCGCGCTCTCGACGACGTCCGTCGGCGCTGACGGAGGCGGCCATACTGGAGGGGAACCCGCCTCGATTGGAGACCCTGTGACCCGCACCTGGACGCCCGGAGACGAAGACGCAGCGCTGAGCGCGATCGCCGCCACCCCGAGGCTCGTGGTCGCCCTCGACTTCGACGGCACGGCCTCACCGCTCGTGCCCGACCCGATGGCCGCGCGGGCCCTTCCCGAGGTGGCCGAGCAGGTGGCGCGCCTCTCCGCTCTGCCGGACACGGTCGTGGCGTACGTGTCAGGGCGCAGCATGGACGATCTGCGTGTGATCACCGAGCACACGGACGATGCTCTGATCGCACTGGCTGGCTCGCATGGCGCGCAGTACTGGTACCCGGGAGTCGGCGCGGCCGAGCCCGACGCCACCGGCACCGCCGAGGGCTCCCGGGAGGAGCTCTGGGAGGCCGCGCGTCCGATCATCGATCGATACGAGGGTGCCGAGCTCGAGCCCAAGACCTTCGGGATGGGCGTGCACACCCGCACGGCCGCGCCCGAGGTGGAGAAGGCCGTGTTCGCCGAGATCGACGCGTTGGTGGCCGAGCGGTTCCCGCACTGGCGTCGCCGCGCCGGCCACCGCGTGCTGGAGTTCTCCTCGAGGGCCGAGGGCAAGGACGCGGCGATGACCGCCCTCCGCGAGCACTTCGACGCGACCGCGATCCTCTTCGCGGGCGACGACGTCACGGACGAGGACGCGATGCGCGTGCTCAGCGGTGACGATCTGGGCGTCAGGGTCGGCCCGGGGGAGAGCGCCGCGACCCTTCGTGTGGAGAGTCCACAACAGATCGCTCTGCTTCTGGAGACGCTCGCGGACGAGCGCGCCTCTCTGCGGGAATAGACTTCCGTCATGTCCTCGCATGATCCCTCCACCAGCGCGCCCATCGACATCAAGCCCCGCAGCCGCGTCGTCACCGACGGCATCGAGGCGACGACCTCCCGAGGCATGCTCCGTGC
>NZ_JBEPZB010000049.1:0-14972 GCF_041641055.1 Microbacterium sp. | reverse complement strand
ATCCAAGGACCCGCCGATGACCTCCACCATGAATGTCAAGGTTCCCTCCGACCGGATCGCGGCTCCCAGCCCGTGGCGCTCGTTCGCCCGGATGGTGGGCACCCTCTGGTCCAACGGCAAGGCCCGGCTGGGCCTCATCATCCTCGGTCTGTTCGTGGTGGTCGCGGTGTTCGCTCCGCTCCTCGCCCCGTACGGACCGAAGGAGAACACCTTCGAGCGCAACGCCGACGCGTCGGCCGCGCACTGGCTCGGCACCACCGCCGCAGGCGAAGACGTCCTGAGCCAGCTGATCTACGGCTCGCAGATCAGCCTCCTGGTCGGCATGGCCGCCGGCCTCCTCTCGACGATCGTCGCGGTGCTGATCGGACTCAGCTGGGGCTACATGCGCGGATTCCTGGGCGAGGTGGTCGGCTTCATCGTCAACCTCTTCCTCGTGATCCCCGGGCTGCCGCTCATGATCGTGATCGCCGCGTATCTGCAGAACGGCGGCATCCTGATGATCATCGCGGTGATCGTCGTCACCGGCTGGGCCTGGGGTGCGCGCGTGCTGCGCAGCCAGACGCAGTCACTCCGAGGCAACGACTTCGTCACCTCGGCGCAGTTCTCGGGTGACAGCCGGGCGCGCATCGTGTTCCGCGAGATCCTGCCGAACATGACCTCGATCATCGCGGGCACGCTCTTCGGTGCGGCCACTGCGGCGATCCTCGCGGAGGCGGGCCTCGAGTTCCTCGGGCTCGGCGACTCGAGCATCGTCAGCTGGGGCACCATGCTCTACTGGGCGCAGAACTCCAACTCGCTGCTCACCGGGCAGTGGCTGCTGCTGTTCGCCCCCGGTCTCTGCATCGCCCTGCTCGCCCTGAGCCTGACACTGATCAACTTCGGCGTGGATGGGATCTCCAATCCGCGCCTGCGAGAGGGGAAGGGCCGATGAGCGCCATGGAAGCGAACACCGCCGTCACGGACGATGTCCTCCTGGATGTCCAGGGCCTGTCGGTCGAGTACGCCTCGCCGGGGACGACCCCGGTCACCGCGGTCGAGGACGTCTCGTTCACGCTGCGCCGAGGCGAGTTCGTCGGACTCGTGGGCGAGTCCGGCTCGGGCAAGTCGACGCTCGGCTTCGCGCTGACGCGGCTCCAGAAGCCGCCGGCTCGCATCAGCGGCGGGCGCATCCTGTTCGACGGCCGCGACATCCGCGAGCTCGACGCCGAGGAGCTGCGGCGTCAGCGCCAGGGCGGTTTCGCGATGGTGCTGCAGTCGGGCATGAACGCGCTGAACCCGGTGCGCACGATCGGCAACCACTTCCGCGACATCTTCGCCGCGCACGGGCACGTGGCCCGCGACGATCGGGATGCGAGGGCGCGCGAGCTGATCGGCAAGGTCGGTCTCGACCCCGCAGTGCTGGCCAGATATCCGAGCGAGCTCTCGGGCGGCATGCGCCAGCGCACCTCGATCGCGCTGGCCCTCTCGCTCGAGCCGCAGCTGATGGTGTTCGACGAGCCGACCACGGCGCTCGACGTGCTCGTGCAGCACGCCGTCATGGACACCATCAAGGATCTCCAGCGCACCGAGCACTTCACCGCGATCCTCATCAGCCACGACCTCGGCATCGTGCTCGAGGCGACCGACCGGGTGATGGTGATGCACGAGGGGCGGGTCGTCGAGGACGCACCGAGTCTCGACATCCTGCAGCGTCCACAGGACGAGTACACCCGGATGCTGCTGAGCCACTACGCCGATCCGCGGGCCGAGTCGATCTCGATCCCCGGGTTCGTCGACCTCGGCACCCGGCGCCGCGAGGGGCGGTCCCGCACCGACCTGACCGAGACCCTGCCGACGGTGTCGCAGCGCGACACCCGGCGAGCGGATGCCGCGATCGTCGTGGAGGGCGTGTCCAAGCGCTACCCGGCCCCTCGTCGCGGTGAGCAGCCGGTCACCGCAGTGGACGACGTGTCGTTCCGCCTCGAGCCGGGAGAGGCCCTGGCGCTCGTCGGCGCCTCGGGGTCGGGCAAGTCCACGCTCGCGAAGCTCATCACCGGAGTCGAGAAGCCGACCGAGGGCACGGTGCGCTTCGGGGACGTCGACGTCGCGACCCTGCGGCGCAAGGGACTCCGTGAGCTCCGCAAGGACGTGCAGATGGTGTTCCAGGATCCGTACGCGGCGCTGAACCCGCTGCACACGGTGGAGTACGCGCTGAGTCGGCCGATCCGCAACTACACGCCGCTGCGCGGTGACGAGGCCAGAGCCCGTGTGCTCGAGCTCCTCGAGACCGTGGGCCTGACCCCGGTCGAGCAGTTCGCGGCCAAGCTGCCGCATCAGCTCTCCGGCGGCCAGCGTCAGCGCGTGGTCATCGCCAGGGCGCTCGCGAGCGATCCGCAGGTGCTGATCGCCGACGAGCCGGTGTCGATGCTCGACGTGTCGCTCCGCGCCGGTGTGCTCGCGCTGCTCGAGGACCTGCGCGAGAGGTGGGGCATCAGCATGCTCTACATCACGCACGACCTCCTGAGCGCCCGGCTCGTGACCGAGAACATCCTCGTGCTCAACAGCGGCCGCGTCGTCGAACGCGGCGAGACCTCCCAGGTCCTGCAGCATCCGGAGGACCCGTACACGGTCCAGCTCCTGGATGCCGTGCCGAATCCATCCCGAATCTCGCGATAGAGAGGAGCACTCGTGCTCACATTCCCTGACGGCTTTCTCTGGGGCGCTGCGACCGCAGCCCATCAGGTGGAGGGGAACAACACGACCAGCAACTGGTGGGCCATGGAGCATGCTCCCGGGTCTCCCATGGTGGAGCCGTCCGGCGACGCCGCCGATCACTTCCACCGGTACCCGGAGGATATGAGGCTGCTGGCGGATGCCGGCCTCAACTCCTACCGCTTCTCGATGGAGTGGGCCCGCATCGAGCCGGAGCGCGGTTTCGTCTCGCGGGCGATGCTCGACCACTACCGCCGGATGATCGACACCGCACGCGAGAACGGGCTCGACCCGACGGTGACCCTGATGCACTTCACGGTGCCGCAGTGGTTCCAGAAGGACGGGTTCTGGCGCGCGGACGATGCCGTCGATCTGTTCTCGCGCTACGTCGAGACCGTGCTCCCGATCCTGGAGGGCGTCACGTACGTCTGCACGATCAACGAGCCGAACATCGCGGCGATGCTCGCCGGGGGAGAGGATGCCGCGAACCTCGTCGCGTACGGTCTGCCGAACCCCGACCTCGCGGTCGCCGACACGCTGCTGGACGCGCATCACCGCGCCTCCGAGATCCTGCACTCCGTCTCGGGCGTGCAGGCGGGGTGGACGATCGCGACGCAGGCCTTCCACTCCACGGGAGAGCCGGGGGCGGACGAGATGCTGGCCGAGTACGGCGACCCTCGCGATCACTGGTACCTCGACCAGTCCGCCGGCGACGACTTCGTCGGCGTGCAGGCCTACACCCGCACCTTCATCGGACCCGAGGGGCCCCGCCCGGTCGCCGACGACGTCGAGACCACGCTCACCGGCTGGGAGTTCTTCCCCGAGGCGCTCGAGCTCGGCGTCCGCAGCGCCTGGGAGCGCAGCGGCGGGGTGCCGGTGCTCGTGACCGAGAACGGCATCGCGACGGCCGACGACACCCGACGGATCGCCTACACCCAGGGCGCTCTGGAGGGTCTGCACCGCGCGATCTCCGACGGCATCGAGGTCAAGGCGTACCAGCACTGGAGCGCGCTGGACAACTACGAGTGGGCCAGCGGATTCCGTCCGACCTTCGGGCTCATCGGCTTCGACCACGAGACGTTCGAGCGCTCGCCGAAGCCGTCGCTCGCCTGGCTCGGCGAGGTCGCACGGCGCAACGGTCTCTGAGGCGGGAGTAGCCCCGGCACGAGATGCCGGGGCTACTCTCGGTTCATGACCACTGCAGCCACGACGACCCGCGGCGATCGGCTCCGATCGGCCGCAGCCGGGCTGAGTGCGACCGTCGTCGCGGTCGGCCTGGCCGAGCTCGTGGCCGCGGTCGTCGAACCGAGCGCGAGTCCGTTCGCCGTGATCGGCGGGCAGCTCATCGACCTGGCGCCGAGCTGGGCGAAGGACGCCGCGATCGCCCTGTTCGGCACCGGCGACAAGATCGCGCTCATCACCGGCATCGCGGTCGTGCTCGTGGCCGTCGCCGCCCTCGCCGGCATCCTCGAGTCGCGGCGCGTGGGTGTCGGATCCGCGATCCTCGGCGCTCTCGGGGCGCTCGCACTCGTCGCGGCCCTGATCCGTCCCGGGGCCGGCCCCTTCGCCTGGCTGCCGGGACTCGTGGCGGGGGTCGCCGCGGTCGTCGCGCTCCGGCTGCTCATGCGCACGGTGCACCCGGTCCCGTATCTGCGCGCCGAGCACGAGGAGCGGCGCAGGTTCCTGCTCTGGACCACCGGCACCGCGGCCGTCGGAGTCGTGGCGCTGCTGGTCGGCACCGCGGCTCGCGGGGCGACCAGATCGATCGAGTCGGTGCGAGCGCTGCTGCGACTGCCGAAGCCGGTGGTGTCCGCTCCCGCTGTGCCGGTCGGCGCTGAGCTCGACATCCAGGGCCTCGCCGGTGTCGTCACCCCGAACTCCGCGTTCTACCGCATCGACACCGCGCTGATCGTCCCGCGCATCGACCCCGCCGACTGGTCGCTGCGCATCCACGGCATGGTCGAGCGCGAGGTCGTGATCACCTGGGACGAGCTCCTCGCCCTGCCGATGCAGGAGGCCCACGTGACCCTCGCCTGCGTGTCGAACCAGGTCGGCGGCGATCTGATCGGCAACGCTCTCTGGCTCGGATATCCGGTGCGCGAGCTGCTCGCGAGAGCGGGAGTCGACTCGGACGCCGACATGGTGCTGTCGACCTCGTCCGACGGCTTCACCGCCTCCACCCCGATCGAGGCGCTGACCGATGACCGCGACGCCCTGCTCGCCGTCGGGATGAACGGCGACCCGCTGCCCCTCGAGCACGGGTTCCCGGTGCGCATGGTGGTGCCGGGCCTCTACGGCTACGTGTCGGCGACGAAGTGGGTCACGCAGCTGGAGGTCACGCGCTTCGACCGGGCCACCGCCTACTGGACCGATCGCGGCTGGTCGGAGCGCGGACCGGTGAAGCTGCAGTCGCGCATCGACGTGCCCCGTCGGGGAACTCGGATCGACGCAGGGGATGCGGTGATCGCCGGCATGGCGTGGCAGCAGCACGTGGGCGTCGAGGGGGTCGAGGTGCGGATCGACGGCGGTGCCTGGCGCCGTGCGGAACTCGCCGCCCCGATCTCCGCCGACACCTGGGTGCAGTGGCGCCTGGACTGGTCGGCGGAGAGCGGATCGCACACGATCGAGTGCCGCGCGCTCAGCGCCGACGGCGAGACGCAGACCTCGGATCCGGCCGACGTCGTGCCCGACGGCGCCCAGGGGTGGCACCGCGTCGAGGTGTCGGTCGCCTGAGCGTAACCACCCCCGGTATCCCACCTAGAATTGTCCCCATGCCCGCAGGCGAATCGTTCTACATCACCACGCCCATCTACTACCCCTCCGATGTGCCGCACATCGGCCACGGGTACACGTCGGTGGCTGTCGACGCGCTCGCGCGCTGGCACCGGCAGGGCGGCGATGACACCTGGATGCTGACAGGTACAGACGAGCACGGGCAGAAGATGCTCCGTGCCGCGGCGGCGAACAACGTCACCCCGCAGGAGTGGGTCGACAAGCTCGTCACCGAGTCGTGGTTCCCGCTGCTGGAGACGCTCGACGTCGCCAACGACGACTTCATCCGCACGACGCAGGAGCGCCACGAGAAGAACGTCCAGACGTTCTTCCAGCGTCTCTACGATCGTGGCTACATCTACGCCGGTGAGTACGAGGCGCTGTACTGCGTGGGCTGTGAGGAGTTCAAGCCCGAGTCCGAGATCGTCGACGGGACCGGACCCTTCGAGGGGCTGAAGGTGTGCGCGATCCACTCCAAGCCGCTCGAGCTGCTGCAGGAGAAGAACTACTTCTTCAAGCTCAGCGAGTTCCAGGACCGCCTGCTCGAGCTGTACAGGATCAGACCCGACTTCGTGCGGCCCGATTCCGCGCGCAACGAGGTCGTCTCCTTCGTGAGCCAGGGCCTCAAGGACCTCTCGATCTCGCGCTCGACGTTCGACTGGGGCATCCCGCTCCCGTGGGACGAGTCGCACGTCATCTACGTGTGGGTCGACGCGCTGCTCAACTACGCCACAGCCGTCGGCTACGGCTCCGATCAGGAGACGTTCGACCGCCGCTGGCCCGCGTACCACGTGGTGGGCAAGGACATCCTGCGCTTCCACGCCGTGATCTGGCCCGCTCTGCTCATGGCGGCAGGGCTCGAGGTGCCCCAGGGCGTCTTCGCGCACGGCTGGCTGCTCGTCGGCGGCGAGAAGATGTCGAAGTCGAAGCTCACCGGCATCGCGCCGACGGAGATCACCGACGTGTTCGGCTCCGATGCGTACCGGTACTACTTCCTCTCCGCGATCGCGTTCGGCCAGGACGGCTCCTTCTCGTGGGAGGACCTGTCCGCGCGCTACCAGGCCGAGCTCGCCAACGGGTTCGGCAACCTCGCCTCGCGCACCACGGCGATGATCCAGAAGTACTTCGACGGCGTCGTGCCCGAGCCGGCCGACTACACCGAGAAGGATCTCGAGATCCAGCAGATCGTCGCTGATGCGGCGTCGAAGGCGGATGCCTCGATCGAGCAGTTCCGCATCGACGAGGCCATCTCGTCGATCTGGACGATCGTCGACGCGCTGAACGGCTACATCACGGCGAACGAGCCGTGGGCGCTGGCCAAGCAGTCGAACAGCGGAGACGAGGCTCAGCGCGGGCGCCTCGGCACCGTCCTGTACACCTGCGCCGAGGGCCTGCGAGCGCTCGCGGTGCTGCTCTCCCCGATCATGCCGCAGTCGACCGAGAAGCTCTGGGTCGCGCTCGGCGCGGCCGCGGAGCTGGGTGGTCTGCAGGACCAGCCGATCCGCGAGGCGGGAGCCTGGGGCGTGCTGCGCCCCGGAAGCACGGTCACCGCTCTCGCGCCGCTCTTCCCGCGCGTGGAGCAGACCGCCTGAGCATGACCTACGTGCAGCAGCGAGGCGGCGACGGGCGCAAGGACCTCCGATACCCGGCGGCCCCTGAGCCCCTCGTCGTGCCGGTGTACGACAACCACGCGCACCTCGAGATCCTCGACGGCGATGAGCCGCTGTCGCTGACCGAGCAGCTCGACCGTGCCGCCGCGGTCGGGATCGCCGGGGTGGTGCAGGCATCGGGAGACATCGAGTCGTCGCGGTGGGCGGTCGAGGCCGCGGCATCCGATCGTCGAGTGCTCGCCGCTGTCGCGATCCATCCGAACGATGCGCCCACCTATGCCGAGGAGGGCCGTCTCGATGAGGCGATCGCGATCATCGACGAGCTCGCCGCGCATCCTCGCACGCGGGCGATCGGCGAGACCGGACTCGACTTCTTCCGCACCGAGCCCGAACGCCGAGGGCCCCAGTTCGAGTCCTTCGAGGCGCACATCGCTCTCGCGAAGAAGCACGGCATCGCCATGCAGATCCACGATCGCGACGCGCATGACGCCGTGCTCGAGACGCTGAGCCGCGTCGGCGCGCCAGAGAAGACGGTCTTCCACTGCTTCTCGGGTGACGACGCGATGGCTCGCGTCTGCGCGGATGCCGGGTATCACCTGTCCTTCGCCGGCAACGTCACCTTCAAGAACGCCCAGAACCTCCGCGACGCGCTCGCCGTCACGCCCCTCGACCGGATCCTGGTCGAGACCGACGCGCCGTTCCTCACCCCGACACCGCTGCGCGGTCGTCCGAACGCCCCGTACCTCGTGCCGATCACGGTGCGGTTCATGGCGGCGGAACTCGGCATCGAGGTCGACGAGCTGTGCGCGCAGCTCGCCGCGAACACCCTGCGGGTCTACGGCTCGTTCGGCTGAGTCTCGTTCACCGACTGATCCACCGGTGCGGCACTGACGATCTGCGAGATCGGCTTCCAGACCAGCACCAGGGTGAGCGCCGCCCCGACGAAGGCGAACCACCACGGCCCCGTGAGGCCCCAGACCTGGGCGATCACTCCGCCCAGCGCTTGGCCGATCACCATGCCGCCGAACACGCCGACCATGTTGACCGAGGCGACGCGTCCCTGCAGCTCGGCGGGCACGAGGCGCTGACGGACGGTGGTCGAGATGGTGCCCCAGATGAACGCGTAGGCGCCGAACACGAACATGATCACCAGTGCCACCCATCCGGTGGTGGTGAGCGCGAACGCCAGATGCATCAGCACCTCGAGCGACAGCACCACGCGCATCAGCGTGGCGAACGACACATGCCGCTCGAGCCAGCCGAAGCACAGCGTGGCGAGGATGCCGCCGGCCGCCGACGCCGTCGTGAGCGCTCCGTAGCCGACCGCGCCCATGTTCAGATACTCGGTGGCGTAGAGCACGAGCACGCCCCAGGGCGCCGCCCACGTGACGTTGAAGACCAGGATGATCAGCACCAGCATCCGCACCGGCGGGTTCTGCCACAGCCAGCGGAGTCCCTCGGCGATGTCGGTGTGCACGTGCGAGCGCTCGCCCTCCACGGCCGAGCGCGGCGGCACAGGGGTGCGCGCCATGCGCGAGATCAGCACGACGGCGAGCAGGACGCAGAGGACCTCGACCAGGAAAGGCCAGGCCGAGCCCGCGGCGAACAGGAAGGCACCCAACGGCGGACCGGCGAACTGGTTCGCCACGAGGTAGCCGGCCTGCAGGCGCGCATTGCCGATGCCGAGGTCGGCGGGCTTCACCAGCATCGGCAGCAGCGTGCTCCCCGCGGTGTCGACGAACACCTCCGCCGTGCCGTACAGGAAGGCGACGGCCAGGACGATCCAGATGTTCGCCGTGCCGGTGATCAGGAACACGCACAGGCCGGCGAGCACGACGGCGCGCGCCGCGTTCGCGACCATGACGAGGCGGCGGCGGTCGAAGCGGTCGGCGATCGCTCCCGCGTGCAGACCGAAGAGGAGCCACGGCAGGAACTGCAGGATCGCACCGGAGGCGACCAGGATCGGCGACGACGTCATCGACGCGATGAGCAGGGGAGCGGCCGCGAGGGCGACGCCGTCTCCGACGTTGCTCGTCCACGATGACGCGAGCAGCCAGCGGAAATCCCTGCCCATCCGTCGAGGTGCGATCAGTTCACCGAGAGAGGGCATCACAGCAGACTAGTGGGAGGGTCGGACAGCGGCGGCGCTTCGAGGGAGGGGGCGTGGGGGACAATGGAGCAATGACAGTCACCCTGCTCGGCGCCACCGAGATCCGCCGGCTCGCCGCCGAGCTCGATGTCACCCCGACCAAGAAGCTCGGACAGAACTTCGTCGTCGACGCGAACACCGTGCGCAAGATCGTCACCGCCGCCAAGGTGCAGCCGGGGGAGCGGGTCGTCGAGGTGGGTCCGGGGCTCGGATCCCTCACGCTCGCGATCCTCGAGGCGGGGGCCGCCGTCACCGCGGTCGAGATCGACCACCGGCTCGCCGCGCGCCTGCCGCAGACCGTCGCAGAGCACGGCGTCGCCGCCGACATGCTCACGGTGGTGGATGCCGATGCGCTGCGCATCACCGAGCTGCCCGGCGAGCCGACCGTGCTGGTCGCGAACCTCCCCTACAACGTCTCCGTCCCCGTGCTGCTGCATTTCCTCGAGAGCTTCTCCTACCTGCAGCGCGGTGTCGTCATGGTGCAGGCCGAGGTCGCCGAGCGCATCGCGGCCAAACCCGGATCGAAGATCTACGGCACCCCGAGCGTCAAGGCGGCCTGGTACGGCGAATGGAGGCTCTCGGGCACCGTGTCCCGTCAGGTCTTCTGGCCGGTGCCCAACGTCGACAGTCTCCTCGTCGGCTTCGACCGGTCGGAGGGCGAACGCGGCACGGAGGACGAACGCCGACTCACCTTCAAGATCGTGGATGCCGCCTTCAACCAGCGACGCAAGATGCTGCGTCAGGCGCTGTCCGACCTCTTCGGCAGCTCCGCCGCGGCATCCGAGATCCTGATCGCCGCCGGCGTCGCGCCGACGGCCCGCGGCGAGGACCTCACGGTCGACGACTATCACCGTATTGCGCGGCACGTCGCTCAGATCGAAGACGCCGTCGTCAGCGACTAATCTGGCACCGTGACCGACTCTCCCCGCTTCCGTCCGAACGTCCCCGAGCTGCACCGGCCGTATGCGGCCGACGAGAGCCGCTATCAGCAGTTCGAGTACCGTCAGGTCGGCACGTCCGGCCTGTACCTGCCTCCGATCTCGCTCGGACTGTGGTGGAACTTCGGCGACAACATCCCGCTCGACAACCAGCGCACCCTGCTGCGTCACGCGTTCGATCGCGGCATCACGCACTTCGACCTGGCGAACAACTACGGCCCGCCCTACGGCTCGGCCGAGAAGAACTTCGGCCGGATCTTCGCCGAGGACTTCCGCCCCTACCGCGACGAGCTGATCATCTCGTCCAAGGCCGGATGGGACATGTGGCCGGGACCCTACGGCGACTTCGCGAGCCGCAAGTACATCCTCGCCAGCGCCGAGCAGTCGCTGACCCGCATGGGCCTCGACCACGTCGACATCTTCTACTCGCACCGTGCGGACCCGGTGACCCCGGTCGCGGAGACGGTCGGGGCGCTCGACACGCTGGTACGTCAGGGCAAGGCGCTGTACGTCGGCATCTCGTCGTACAGCGCGGAGCGCACGGCCGAGGCCGTCGCGGTGGCGACGGAGCTCGGCACCCCGCTCGTCATCCACCAGCCCGCGTACTCGATCCTGAACCGATGGGTCGAAGACGGACTCACCGACACCCTCGAGCAGTCCGGTCTCGGAGCCATCGCCTTCACACCGCTCGCCCAGGGATTGCTGACCGACAAGTACCTCGGCGACGGCACGGCGGCGCGCGCGCAGAAGCGCGGCTCGCTGCCTGACGCTCCGCTGTCGGATGCCGCGGTGCAGACGCTCCGCTCGCTGAACGACATCGCCCGTGAGCGCGGCCAGTCGCTCGCGCAGCTGGCGCTGCAGTGGACGCTCCGGAACCCGGTCGTCGCCTCCGCGCTGATCGGGGCCTCGCGGCCCGAGCAGCTCGACGAGAACATCGCGGCCGTGAACGGGCCCGCGCTGACGGCCGAGGAGCTCGCGCGCATCGACGAGCTGTCCGGCTCGATCGACGTCGATCTGTGGGCGACGTCCACGGAGCTGTGACGGGACCCTCGAGATGACGTTCGCCGCCCCCTCCGACGCCGTGCACGTGCGCGCGCCGGGCAAGATCAACGTCTACCTGGGGGTGGGCGGGCGCCACGACGACGGCTACCACGCGCTGGCCACGGTCTTCCAGGCGGTGTCGCTGTACGAGGACGTGATCGCCCGGCATGCCGACGACTTCTCGATCACGGTGTCGGGTGTCGACGACCCGGATTCGGTGCCCCTGGATGACCGCAACCTGGCGATGCGCGCGGCGAAGCTGCTCGCGACCGCGGCCGAGTACGACGGGGGAGTGGCGCTCGAGATCCGCAAGAACGTGCCGGTCGCCGGCGGCATGGGCGGCGGTTCGGCCGACGCCGCGGCCGCCCTCGTCGCCTGCGACGCGCTGTGGGGCACGGGATTCTCGACCGCGCGGCTGCACGAGCTGGGGGCGCGCCTCGGCGCCGATGTGCCGTTCGCTCTGCACGGCGGCACGGCCGTCGGCACAGGACGCGGCGACCAGCTGAACCCCGCACTCGCCCGAGGTCGTTTCGACTGGCTGCTGGTGCCGAGTGACGACGGACTGTCGACCCCGCTCGTCTACGCCAGGCTCGACGCGCTGCGCGAGGCGGAGGGCGCTCTCGCCGATGAGCCTGCGGTGTCCCTCGACGTGCCCGTGCCCGTGCTGCAGGCGCTCCGCTCCGGAGACCCCGTGCTGCTCTCCGAGAGCATCTACAACGACCTCCAGGAGGCGGCCCTCTACGAGCGGCCCGAGCTGGAGACGACGATCCTGCGCGGCATCCACGCCGGTGCACTGCAGGGGATCGTGTCGGGATCGGGACCCACGGTCGCGCTGCTCTGCCCGAGTCCCGAGGGCGCTCAGCAGGTGCAGTCGATGCTGCGGGAGCAGGGCATCCACTCCCTGCACGTGCATGGCCCCGTCCAGGGCGCGCGCATCATCGGCTGACGTGCGCACCAGGTGCGGCTGACGCGCGCCGCATGCGTGCGAGGTGCGCTCGATCGACCTTGCGTACATAATGTAGTGACGATGTGACCGTGCACATACGAGGAGGTCTGTGATGTCGACCGCCTCTGAACGCGCGCGGATGCCGAGCATCCGCGATGTCGCGCGGCTCGCCGGGGTGTCGCATCAGACCGTCTCGCGGGTGCTGAACGATCATCCGAGCATCCGCCCCGAGACCAAGGCCAAGGTCCTCGACGCGATCGCCGTCCTCGACTACCGGCCCAACCTCGCCGCCCGCGCGCTGGTCACGAGCAAGTCGAACATGCTCGGCATCCTCGCGGCGACCGTGGGGGAGTTCGGGCCCACCTCGTCGATCGTCGGCATCGAGGATGCCGCGCGCGAGGAGGGGTACTCCGTCTCGACCCTGAACCTCTCTGCGACGACGCCCGAGGCGATCGGCAGCGCGCTGCGTCAACTCGCCCGTGAGCAGGTCGACGGCATCGTGGTGCTCGCGCCGCAGGTGCGGGCCTTCCATGTCCTGCGCGGCATGGCGGTGGAGATCCCGTTCGTCTCCCTGCAGACCGCCTCGGGATCGGACGGGGTGAGCCTGTCGGCGGATCAGGTCGCCGGCGCGCGCACCGCGACCGAGCACCTGATCGGACTCGGGCACAGCGACATCATCCACATCGCCGGTCCCCAGGACTGGATCGAGGCGGAGTCGCGCATGCGCGGGTATCTGGATGCCCTGCGCGAGGCCGACCTGCCCACCTTCCCGCCGATCCGCGGTGACTGGACGGCCGACTTCGGATACTTCGCCGGGCAGGAGCTCGCACGGCGCCGCGATTTCACGGCGGTGTTCGTCGCGAACGACCAGATGGCGATCGGGCTCATGCACGGGTTCCGCGATGCCGGCATCCGCGTCCCCGAGGACGTGAGCGTCGTCGGCTTCGACGACATCCCCGTGGCGGCGCACGTCGCGCCGACCCTGAGCACGGTGCACCAGGACTTCCCGGAGCTCGGGCGTCGCGCCGTGCGTCTCCTGCTCGCGCAGATCCGAGGGGAGCAGGTTCCCCAGTTCGGACCCCTGCAGACCACCCTGCGCACCAGGGAATCGTCCGCGCCCCGATAGGGCCACAATTTCGCCCGTGGTCTTGACACCGCCTCGGCGAGCGTAGACTATGTAATCCAATGTGAACGGTCACATCGAAGGTGACCGCCCGTCGCGAGGAAGATCCGTGAGCACCACAGCAACGTTGCCGGTCGTGTCAGGCCCGATCCTGGAGATGCGCAGCATCACCAAGGAGTTCCCGGGCGTCAAGGCACTGTCAGACGTCTCCATCACCGTCCGCGCAGGAGAGATCCACGCGATCTGCGGGGAGAACGGCGCCGGGAAGTCGACCCTCATGAAGGTCCTCTCCGGCGTGTACCCGTACGGCACGTACGAGGGGGAGATCCTCCTCTACGGCCAGGAGCAGCGCTACCGCGACATCGCGGCCAGCGAGCAGGCCGGCATCGCGATCATCCATCAGGAGCTCGCGCTGATCCCTGAGCTCTCGATCACCGAGAACATCTTCCTGGGCAATGAGATCCGCCGGTTCGGCAAGATCGACTGGCAGGCCCAGCGCCAGCGCACCGTCGAGCTGCTGGCCCGCGTCGGTCTGCGGGAGGACCCCGACGTCGCGATCAAGACGCTCGGCGTCGGCAAGCAGCAGCTGATCGAGATCGCCAAGGCGCTCAACAAGGACGTCAGGCTCCTCATCCTCGACGAGCCCACGGCCGCTCTGAACGAGAACGACTCGCAGCACCTGCTCGACCTGATCCTGGGCCTGAAGGCCAAGGGCATCGCGTCGATCATGATCAGCCACAAGCTCAACGAGATCGAGCAGATCGCCGACGAGATCACGATCATCCGCGACGGACGCACCGTCGAGACCCTCGACATCTCGCGCGGCGAGATCAACGAGGACCGGATCATCCGCGGCATGGTCGGCCGCTCGCTCGAGAGCCGCTACCCCGACCGCACCCCCGAGATCGGCGAGGTGTTCTTCGAGGTCAAGGACTGGTGGGTGCAGCACCCGACGGTCTCCGAGCGCATGGTCGTGAAGGGCTCCAACCTCAACGTCCGCCGCGGCGAGGTCGTCGGCATCGCCGGGCTCATGGGCGCGGGGCGCACCGAGTTCATGATGAGCATCTTCGGCCGCTCGTACGGCAACTTCCAGTCGGGCACGATCATCAAGGACGGACGGGAGATCACGATCCCCGACGTCTCGTCGGCGATCAAGCACGGACTCGCGTACGTCAGCGAGGACCGCAAGGTGCTGGGGCTCAACCTGCTCGACACCATCAAGCGGTCCGTCGTGGCGGCGAAGCTGTCGAAGATCTCCACCCGTGGAGTGGTCGACGAGCGCGAGGAGTACTCCGTCGCCGAGCGCTATCGCAAGGCGCTGCGCATCAAGACCCCCAGCGTCGAGGAGGGCGTCGGCAAGCTCTCCGGAGGCAACCAGCAGAAGGTCGTCCTGGCGAAGTGGATGTTCACCGATCCCGACCTGCTGATCCTCGACGAGCCCACCCGTGGCATCGACGTCGGAGCCAAGTACGAGATCTACGCGATCATCAACGAACTCGCCTCCCAGGGCAAGGGCGTGATCGTCATCTCCAGTGAGCTGCCCGAGCTCCTCGGCATCTCCGACCGCATCTACACCGTCTTCGAAGGTCGGGTCACCGACTGCATCCCGGCCGACCAGGCGACACCCGAGGCTCTCATGCGCAGCATGACCTCCGCGACTCAGAAAGCATCCGCATGACCACCGACCTCACGACAACGAAGC
>NZ_JBEPZB010000048.1:0-15108 GCF_041641055.1 Microbacterium sp. | reverse complement strand
CACGCACGCGTCGAACGTGTGGGTCGACAGCAGCGACAGCAGGTACGGCACGCGGATCGAGAACAGCTCGGAGCTGCCGTCGGGGGTGCCCAGCGTGAAGAGGCTGAAGGAGGCATCCGGCCCGCAGACCGTGTTGAAGGTCGCCTCGGCGGCGGCCATCTTCATGGGCTGTGCGGCGTACATCGCGAGGCCCAGCTGGTCACCGGTGAGCACGACGCCGGCGGTCGAGAAGATCATCGCCCAGAGTCCGAACTTGAGCGAGATGCGCATCGTGTCGAGGTGCTGGCCGCGCATCAGGTGCCATGCGGACACCGATATGACGACACCGGCGGCGAACATCAGGGCACCGAAGATCGTGTGCGGGAAGGCGGCGAGCGCCACCGGGTTCGTCAGCAGCGCCCAGAAGTCCACCAGCTCGGCGCGGTTCGTCACGGGGTTGTACTCGTAGCCGACGGGATTCTGCATGAACGCGTTCGCGGCGATGATGAAGTACGCCGACAGGATGCTGCCGATCGAGACGCACCAGATCGTGGCGAGGTGCAGCTTCTGCGGGAGCTTGTCCCAGCCGAAGATCCACAGGCCGATGAACGTCGCCTCGAAGAAGAACGCGAGCAGTCCCTCGAAGGCGAGCGGGGCTCCGAAGACGTCGCCGACGAAGCGCGAGTAGTCCGACCAGTTCATCCCGAACTGGAACTCCTGCACGATGCCCGTCACGACGCCCATGGCGAAGTTGATCAGGAAGATCTTGCCGAAGAACCGGGTGAGGTGGAGGTACTGCACCTTCCCTGTGCGTACCCATGCGGTCTGGAAGATCGCCGCGACGAGCGCCATGCCGATCGTCAGCGGCACGAAGAGGTAGTGGTAGACGGTCGTGAGACCGAACTGCCATCGCGACAGGACCAGCGGGTCGAGCCATTCCATGAGCCACTCCTTCTTCCGCGCCCCGGACGTGAGTGTCCGGGTGCCACGCCGACCACGGGTCCGGCGCCCCCTGCAGGGCCGCCGACCGTGAATGAGTCAGATGCTCGCCTAGGCGGCGGTCATCTCCGCCAGACGCAGCTGCACCACGCAATCCGCAGGCACACCGCAGTCCGCCGCCACGGCGGAGGTGCGCACGGTCTCGGCAGCGAGTGGTCCACCGGCTTCGGTGAGCACCCCCTGCATGAGGCCGAGGTGCACGGAGCACAGCATCGGACGGTCTTCGGCGCGACCCGCGGCATGCGGGCACGGGCTGAGATCGACAGTGAGCTGCTCGTCATCGACGACGGGCTCGAAGCCGCTCTCCTCCAAGTGTTCGATCAGGGCATCCAGCTGGTACATCGCCTCGCGACCGAGGGCGGATGCGGAGGTGGGGATGACGCGGCGCAGCAGGTCTCCGCGCTGCGCCGCCGCCTTCGCCTTGTCGCGGGCGATGGGGCTGGAGGCATCGGCGGTGCCGGTGGCGGCGCTGTAGAGGGTGCGAGGACGGCCGCGGGTGGTGCGGTGCTCGCTGGCCTGGATGACGTAGCCGCCCTCGATCAGGCGCTGCAGGTGCTCGCGGACCGTGTTGGGATGCAGGCCGGTGGCCTCGCACAGCTCGCCGATCGTGCGCTCCGCACGGCTCTGCACGAGGTGCAGGATGCGCACCCGTGAGAACGTGGAGATCGGCCCGCAGACGGGCCCGCCGTTGGCCATGAATCCAGTATCCCGCCGCCCTCTCGCGCCATGGGGTCGTGGGGCCGTGAATAATGCCCGGGGTGATAGGGATGTCTGATCCCGGCGATAGCCTGGCTGCATGGCCACCCGCAAACCCGCTCCTCCCGCGTACGTGTGCACCGAATGCGGATGGACCACCGCGAAGTGGGTGGGCCGCTGCGCCGAGTGCCAGCAGTGGGGCACCGTGCAGGAGCAGGGTGTGCAGACCGGCATCCTGAGCCGCATCACCCCGCTCGCACCGACCGCGGCGAAGGCCGCCCGCCCGATCACGCAGATCACCACCGAAGACGCTCCGCGGCGCACCAGCGGTGTCGGAGAGTTCGACCGGGTCCTCGGCGGGGGCATCGTGCCCGGAGCGGCGATCCTGCTCAGCGGTGAGCCCGGCGTCGGCAAGTCGACGCTGCTGCTCGAGGTCGCAGCCCAGGCCGCCCGCTCGGGGCGCCGGGTCCTGTACGCCAGCGCCGAGGAGTCACCCGCGCAGGTGCGGCTCCGCGCCGAGCGCACCGGTGCACTCCACGACGAGCTGTATCTCGCCAGCGAGACCGACCTCGCCACGATCCTGGGCCATATCGACGAGGTGGCACCGCAGCTCGTGATCGTCGACTCCGTGCAGACGGTCTCGTCGTCGCTCATCGACGGTGCCGCCGGGCAGCCGAGCCAGGTGCGCGAAGTCGCAGCGACCCTGATCCGCGTCGCGAAAGACCGCAGTCTGCCGATCATCATCGTCGGACACGTCACGAAGGACGGCACGGTCGCCGGTCCCCGCGTGCTCGAGCACCTGGTCGACGTGGTGTGCCACTTCGAGGGCGACCGGCAGACGTCACTGCGCTTCATCCGGGCGCTGAAGAACCGATTCGGCCCGACGGACGAGGTCGGATGCTTCGAGATGACCGGCGGCGGGATCGCCGAGGTCCCCGATCCGTCCGGACTGTTCCTGTCACAGGGCGACACCGAGCCCGGCACCTGCGTCGCCATCTCGCTCGAGGGGCGGCGCGCCCTGCCCGTCGAGGTGCAGGCGCTCACGATCAACACCACCGCTCCGAACCCCCGTCGCGTCGTGCACGGGCTCGACTCGTCGCGCGTGGCCATGGTGCTGGCGATCCTCGAGCGACGGGCCGGGATCAAGACGAGCACCCTCGATGTCTACGTCTCGACCGTCGGAGGGGTGCGCTTCACCGAGCCGGCCGCCGACCTCGCGATCGCCATCGCCGTCGCCGGCTCCATCCAGCAGATCTCGGTGCCCCGCACGGTCGCGGCCGTCGGCGAGCTCAGTCTGGCGGGAGAGATCCGCCCGGTCACCCAATCCGCTCAGCGGCGGTCCGAGGCCTCGCGGCTCGGCTACGACCAGGTCGTCGACGACCGGTCGAAGACCCTCCGGGCGGCGTTGAACGACGTCCGCGCGCGCAACACCACGCGACGCAACGAAGCCGACATCCCGCCGTTCTGAGTCGCGTCGCGGGGTCCGCACTCAGCCGGGTCGAACACCGTCATGCGGGGCCACTTTCGCACCGCACCACAACCGGGGCCACTTCCGCACCGCACCGTCAAGCGGGGCCACTTTCGCACCGCACCACAACCGGGGCCACTTCCGCACCGCACCGTCAAGCGGGGCCACTTCCGCACCGTCATGCGGGGCCACTTCCGCACCGCACCGTCATGCGGGGCCACTTCCGCACCCGACGCGGGGCCAGTTCCGCACCGCACCGTCATGCGGGGCCACTTCCGCACCCGAAACGGGCAATTCGGATGCGAAACTGACCCCGCATCGGCCACGCAGCGATTCCGCATCCTCTCCGAAACCCGATCGGGGTCGAGAACGCGCTCGAACGCTCGCATCCGGTGTGCGCTTCAACCCCACCGAGCGCACACTCTCCCCGCACCGTCAAGCGGGGCCACTTCCGCACCGCACCACAAGCGGGGCCACTTCCGCACCGGAAACGGGCGATCGGGACGCGAAAGTGACCCCGCACAGATCATCCAATGCGAAAGTGACCCCGCACAGATCATCAGATGCGAAAGTGACCCGGCACGGGCCGTGGGACCTGCGCCGGCGGCGGAGGCACCGGGCGGAGACACCGCCCCCAGGACCTCAGGCGTCGAGCGCCTTGAGGATCTCATCGGGCGACGCCTGCATCGGATGCGGTCCCGCGATGTCGAGGAACACCGTGGTGATCGGATGCGCGGCGAGGAACTTCCGCAGCCAGTCCGCCGTGTAGATGCCCACGCCGGGCGGCAGGTTCGCGGGCTTGTTCTTCGCGTCGCTGAAGAGCAGCAGTGCGAGATCGCCGGTCTTCGGGTCGCGGTAGGTCCAGACCTCGCCGCTGTCGAGCGGGTTGTCCCGGGCTCCGGGCTTCACGAGAGGGACGACCGTGGTGCCATGGCGAAGCGCCAGTGCCACAGCGGCGATGTCCTGCTTCTCGAGCGCGTGGGCGAGCGCATCCGACCGGAAGTCCTCAGGCGCGGGCTTGCTCTTCGCGGACTTCGCCTTCTTCGATGCCATGACTCCAGCATATTCAGCCGCGCGGAACTCAGAGGCCGAAGCGGACCGGGAGAAGATTGGGGCCCTCTCGAGTCCTCCATTGGGGACTGGGGTACTCGAGAGGGCCCTCAGACCCTCGGGCGGCAATGTCGAAGCGCTGGGGACGCTGTGCTCGACGCCACTGGGGATGGCATGCGCCGCAAGTCTGCGAGGGTCACCCCAATGGTATCCCAAAGAACCTGTCATGTCAGCCCGAAACTGAGTGCAGGTCTGTATTCAAGACCTTTGGCCAGGGCATCCTGTTCGCAGGTCGGCCCTGCGGCGGTGTTCTCGGTCAGTAGAGCAGGATCTGCTTGGTGGTCGCGCCCTTGAAGCCGCCGATCTCAACCGAGACGTGATACGACGAGCCTCCGCCGGGAGCGCGGGGACGATTCTCCTGCTCACACGTCTCGACACTCGACCGCGTGCGGTCCCACACCACCGGCACCTTGCTCGTCACGGTCGCGCCCGCGGCGAGGGTGGCGATCATGCTGCTCGGGTTCTCCTGGCAGTCCGTCGAGCGCCACCACACGTCCGAGCCGCTCGACACCGTGAACACCTGGGTCGTCGACCCGACGTCGATCGCGCAGTCGGCCGCGCCCCGGTTGGTCAGCGAGATCGACAGCTTCGGAAGCACCCCGGACTGGTACGAATCAGCGTCGGTGACCGCGGAGACCTCCACGTCACGGGCCTCGCAGGCCACGATGCCGGGGGTCTCCTCCCCTGTCGGCTCGGGCGAGGGCGACTCCCCCGCTGTCGGATCCGGTGTCGACGAAGGCTCCGGGGTGCCGGACTCGGAGACGGTCGGGGAAGGGGTCGGCTCCGCCGCACTCGCCCAGGGGCGGGCGACGAGAAGCCACACGGAGATGCCGATCACCGCGAGGAACAGGATGAGCGCGACCAGCAGCACCAGCCTCCGACGGCGATAGACGGCGGCGGAGTGGCGAGGCATGACTCCAGGTTAGTTGAGGCTTTTCAGCATCCTGGTGTTGCCGAGCGTGTTCGGCTTGACGTGCGCGAGGTCGAGGAACTCCTCGACACCCGCGTCACCGCTGCGCAGCAGCTGCGAGTACACATCGGGATCGACGACCTGTTCGCCGATCGTCGTGTAGCCGCGGCGTCCGAAGAACTCCACCTCGAATGTCAGGCAGAAGAGTCGGCTCAGACCGAGTTCTCGCGCCTGATCCTCCAGACGGCCCACGATCGCGCCGCCGACGCCGTGGTGCAGCCAGTCGTCCCGCACCATCAGGGTGCGCACCTCGCCGAGGTCCTCCCAGAAGACGTGCAGTGCGCCGCATCCGATCAGCTCACCGTCCGCCTCGGCCACGACGAACTCCTGCACGGCGCCGTAGAGAACGGCGAGATCCTTGCCGAGGAGGATGCGCTGCTCGACCATCGGCTGCAGAAGGCTCCGGATGCCGACGATGTCGGCGCTGCGCGCCGGCCGGACGATGTAGTCGCTCACAGCATCCAGCCTAGAACCCACCACCTCCCGAGATGCTGAGTCGGCCCGTGAGGCCCTCGAGTCCGATCACCGAGTGCGCGGACACCGGATGCGCGGACACAGCTTCGGACCACCCGGACCCACACGCCGCATCCGTCGCGCCGAACCCGGCGTGTCACCCCCGCACTCCGAAGCTGTGCCCGGGGAAGGGGCAGAGGGACGGAGAGGGACGGAGGGAGGGAGGAGGGGAGGGAAGGGGCAGAGGGAGGGAGGGAGGGCGGCCGGGGAGGGAGGGCCGGGGCGGGAGGGGTGAGGGCACCCAGACACACAGAAAGGGCGGATGCCGCAGCATCCGCCCCTCGTGTCAGATCACTCCCCGCTGGCGACCGCCAGGTCGGGGGTTCCGGAGATCGCTCCGCCGGTGGCGACACCGACCGCGACCTTCTCGCCACGCGGGCCGTGCTCGAAGAGGAACTCGCCGTCCTTCGCGTCGACCTTCACGTGGTCGCCGGGGTTCAGCTCGCCGTGCAGGATCTTCTCCGACAGGCGGTCCTCGACCTCGTGCTGCATCGCGCGACGCAGCGGGCGGGCACCGAGCGCCGGGTCGAACCCGATCTCGATGAGACGCTCCTTGGCGGCCTGCGACAGCTCGATCGTCATGTCCCGGTCGAGCAGACGCTCGCCGAGGCGCTTCGTGAACAGATCCACGATCTGCACCAGCTCCGGCTTCGACAGCTGCGGGAACACGATGATGTCGTCGACACGGTTGAGGAACTCGGGCTTGAAGTTGCGCTTGAGCTCTTCGTTGACCTTGCCCTTCATCCGCTCGTAGGTCGTGGCGTTGACGCCCTCGATCTGGAAGCCGACCGGACCACCGGCGATGTCACGAGCACCGAGGTTGGTGGTCATGATGATGACGGTGTTCTTGAAGTCGATCACGCGGCCCTGACCGTCGGTCAGGCGACCCTCTTCGAGGATCTGCAGGAGCGAGTTGAAGATGTCCGGGTGAGCCTTCTCGATCTCGTCGAACAGCACCACGCTGAACGGCTTGCGGCGCACCTTCTCGGTGAGCTGGCCACCCTCTTCGAATCCGACGAACCCGGGAGGGGCACCGAACAGACGCGAGACGGTGTGCTTCTCACCGAACTCGCTCATGTCGAGCGAGATCAGCGCGGCCTCGTCGTCGAACAGGAACTCGGCGAGCGCCTTGGCGAGCTCGGTCTTTCCGACGCCCGTGGGCCCGGCGAAGATGAACGAGCCAGAGGGACGCTTCGGATCCTTGAGACCGGCACGCTGACGACGGATCGTCTTGGAGAGGGCCGCGATGGCCTCCTCCTGACCGATGACGCGCTGGTGCAGCGCCTTCTCCATGAAGACGAGTCGCGAGGACTCCTCCTCCGTCAGCTTGAAGACCGGGATGCCGGTGGCCTGTGCGAGCACCTCGGCGATCAGACCCTCGTCGACGACCGCGGCGGTCGCGACGTCACCCGAACGCCACTGCTTCTCGAGGCGCAGGCGCTCGGCGAGAAGACTCTTCTCCTCGTCGCGCAGCGATGCGGCCTTTTCGAAGTCCTGGTCCTCCGACGCCTGCTCCTTCTGCTCGCGGACGGCGGCGATCTTCTCGTCGAACTCCCGCAGCTCGGGCGGCGACGACAGGATGCTGAGGCGCAGGCGTGCGCCGGCCTCGTCGATCAGGTCGATGGCCTTGTCGGGCAGGAAGCGATCCGAGACGTAGCGGTCGGCGAGGTTGGCCGCCGCGACGATCGCGCCGTCGGTGATCTGCACCTTGTGGTGAGCCTCGTAGCGGTCGCGCAGCCCCTTGAGGATGTTGATCGCGTGCGGCAGGCTCGGCTCGTTCACCTGGATCGGCTGGAAGCGGCGCTCGAGCGCAGCATCCTTCTCGAAGTGCTTGCGGTACTCGTCGAGCGTGGTGGCGCCGATGGTCTGGAGCTCGCCACGGGCGAGGAGCGGCTTGAGGATGCTGGCCGCGTCGATCGCTCCCTCGGCAGCACCGGCACCCACGAGGGTGTGGATCTCGTCGATGAAGACGATGATGTCGCCGCGGGTGCGGATCTCCTTGGTGACCTTCTTCAGGCGCTCCTCGAAGTCACCGCGGTAGCGGGAACCGGCGATGAGCGAGCCGAGGTCGAGCGAGTAGAGCTGCTTGTCCTTCAGCGTCTCGGGGACATCGCCCTTGACGATGGCCTGAGCGAGGCCCTCGACGACGGCGGTCTTGCCGACGCCGGGCTCACCGATCAGGACGGGGTTGTTCTTGGAGCGACGAGACAGGATCTGCATGACCCGCTCGATCTCCTTCTCGCGACCGATCACCGGGTCGAGCTTGTTGTCTCGCGCGGCCTGGGTGAGGTTGCGACCGAACTGGTCGAGCACCTGCGAGCCGCCCTGGGCGCTCGGGGTGTCGTTGGACTGCGCGCCGACAGCTGCCGGCTCGCGCCCAGGTGCACCGGACAGCAGCTGGATGACCTGCTGACGCACCTTGTTGAGGTCGGCGCCCAGCTTCACGAGGACCTGGGCGGCGACGCCCTCGCCCTCGCGGATGAGCCCGAGCAGGATGTGCTCGGTGCCGATGTAGTTGTGGCCGAGCTGGAGAGCCTCGCGGAGGCTCAGCTCGAGGACCTTCTTGGCGCGCGGCGTGAACGGGATGTGGCCGGTCGGCTGCTGCTGACCCTGGCCGATGATGTCCTGTACCTGCTCGCGGACGGCGTCAAGCGAGATGCCGAGGCTTTCGAGCGCCTTGGCTGCGACACCCTCACCCTCGTGGATGAGGCCGAGCAGGATGTGCTCGGTGCCGATGTAGTTGTGGTTGAGCATCTTCGCCTCTTCTTGGGCGAGGACGACCACTCGACGGGCTCGGTCCGTGAATCTCTCGAACATGCTGTGACTCCTTATTCGCACGGGGCGAAGACGCGTGAAGCGCTTGTACATCGAGAGTAACCACCGTGCGGATGCTGTATGCCCGTGTTCGCCGTCGGCATAGCGCCGTGACCGTCGGCGACGGGAGTGCTCGGCAGGCGGGGGTTGACGCGCATATCGACAGTCGATATGTTAACGATTATCGGTAATAACGAAGATCGATAAGGAGTGGATGATGACCTCGACGAAGAACCGCACGCTGTCCCGCGGGGACATCGGATCGATGATCGGCTTCTGCATCTCGGGAGCCCTCATCGCCGCCTACATCACGGTGTTCTCCGTCATCCGGATCATCGAGCTCGCCCGCGGCGTCGACGTGCCGGTGCTGGTCGAGTTCGCGGGTCCCGTGAACACTGTCGACATTCCGCTCCGCACCGGCGGCACCCTTCCGGCCGCCCTCGACAGCGCGACGATCGTCGCTCCGGAACTCCCCGCGATCGGCGCCGTGCCCGGCATCATCGGGCAGGTGCTGCAGATCGTCACGGTCATCGTCGTGATCGGATGCCTCATCCTGCTCGCCCGCGCCACGGTGCAGGGCCGCGTCTTCGGCCGCCGCAGCACGGCGCTCGTCGCGACCGCCGGCATCACGGGCCTGCTGGGCTTCGCGGCCGTCCGGTTCTTCGACAACATGCTCGCGAACGCGACGGTCAGCGTCGTCACCGACAACGCGATCGACAACGCCGTCATCAGCGTCGAGCCCTTCACCTTCATCCTCGCCGCGTTCGTGATCGCGCTCATCGCCACGGTCTTCTCCATCGGCGACCGCCTGCAGCGCGACACGGAAGGCCTCGTCTGATGATCACCTTCGGCTCGGACTCGGTCTGGGACTCCCTGCGCCTCATCGGCATCTCACTCGCCGTCGTCGCGGTCGTGATCGGGCTGGTCGTCTGGATCGGACGCCGCCGCGGCAGCAAGACCGTCGCGCTGGATGCCGCTCTGACGATCAGCGGGATGTGGATCATCCTCAATGCGATCGGTGGCATCTTCATCATCGTGAAGGTCTTCCAGGTCGACTGGGCCGAGCTCTCCGGTCGCACTCTGGTCTGGCTGGACTGGCCGGCCTCGCTCCCCTGCCTCGAACCGGATCTGAGCACGACGAACGGCGCGATCCTCACCTGCGGCAGCACGGAGCTCACCGACTTCTCGGTCGCGCACGCCTCCTTCGGGCTCCGCGCCCTCGCCGGTGCGGCACAGCTGAGCACCGGCATCCTCGCGACGATCCCGGCGATCATCCTGGCCGTGATCTGCTTCAACACCCTGCGCGGTCGCGCGTTCTCGCGCACGATCACCCGCGCGCTCGTCGGCGGGGCCATCGCCGTGCTCGTCTTCGGCATCGCCTCCGAACTGCTCAGCAGCATCGCGGCGACCGCCGGGCTGCGCGAGGTCTTCCCGCCCGACAGCGAATGGTATCCGCCGTATTTCCAGCTGACGGTGACGCCGCTCCCCTTCATCGGCGCTCTCATGCTGGCTGCCCTCGCCGGAGTCTTCCGCCAGGGACTGCGCCTGCAGCACGAACGCGATGCGCTTCAGCGCACGAACGCGGCGCTCGAGGATGAGACGCGAGGCCTCGTATGAGCCCGGCCGAGAACGACGACGAGTTCACCGGCATCCACTGCCGACTCGACGAGCTGCTCGCCGAGCGCGGAATGACGCTGACCGAACTGAGCTCCCGCGTCGGGGTGAGCATCGTGAACCTGTCGGTGCTCAAGAACGATCGGGCACGGGCGATCCGGTACTCGACGCTGCGCGCGATCTGCGACGCCCTCGACTGCGAGGTCGGGGATCTGCTGGTGCTCGCCTAGCCCGGAGGCGCTTCCGGCCGTCTTCGGATGCCGGGCAGAGGGGTCGTGGGGATTTCTGCCCATGCCCGGTGCGCTATGAATTCACTGTGAGCCGCTAGCGTCGAGGACATGAAGCTCAACGACCGGAACCTGCGCACCCCTGCCCGCCTCCTCATGGCGCTGCCCATCGCGGCACTCGCCTTCTCGCTCGCCGCCTGCGGTGGCGCCGCTGTCGACCGCCCCTCCGCCGAAGAGGTCTCCGACGGCCTCCAGAAGGTCCTCGAAGATCAGGGCATGGGCGACGCCCTCACCGAGCCCGTGATCCTCTGCCTCTCCGAGGCGCTGGTCGACTCGAAGGTGTCGAACGAGTCGCTCGATGCGATCGCCAAGGGGGACTCGAGCGCCCAGACCGACGAGGACGAGGGCGCCCTGGTCCAGAAGACCATCACCGACGCCGCGGCCGACTGCGCCACCGCCGAGTGATCTGACGCTCCCCTCGAAGGATGACGGATGCTGCGGCATCCGTCATCCTTCGTCATCTCCGCCTCCGGACTCCCGCGCCACTCCTAGCGTGGACGGATAGCGCGCACAGGGCGCGCACCGATCCTGGAGTCCCCGATCCAATGAGCACCACCGTCCGCGCCACGAAGGCGCCAGACACCCGCGGTCCCGTCCGGAAGCTGCTGACCTCGTTCGGCTTCCAGATCCTCGCGGCCCTCGTCCTCGGCATCGCCGCCGGCCTCGTCGCGCGCCAGCTCGGCGCCACGGGCGACAGCCCGAACGGCCTCTCAGCCACTCTCGACACGATCGGCAGCTCGTACGTGACGCTGCTGCGTGCCGCGGTCGTGCCGCTGATCTTCACGGCCATCGTCGCGAGCATCTCGAACCTGCGTCGCGTGCAGAACGCCGCCCGCCTCGCCGGTCAGACGCTGCTGTGGTTCGCGATCACCGCCTTCATCGCGGTGGTCATCGGCATCACCCTCGGCCTCGTGCTGCAGCCGGGCAACCGCGCCGGCGAAGGCCTCGAGCCCGGCGAGCCGTACACGGTCGGCACGTGGTGGAACTTCCTGCTGGGGCTGATCCCGCAGAACTTCCTGGGCCTCAGCGTCAGCACGAACCCGGGAGCGACCGACGGCACGTTCACCTCGAGCGTCAACTTCAACATCCTGCAGGTCATCGTGATCGCGGTCGCGGTCGGCATCGCCGCGCTCAAGGCGGGCAAGAAGGCGGAGCCGTTCCTCGCCTTCACCGAGTCGCTGCTCAAGGTCATCCAGCGGGTGCTGTGGTGGATCATCCGCATCGCCCCGCTCGGCACGTTCGGCCTCATCGGCGCCGCGGTCGTCGAGTACGGCTGGGAGAAGCTCGCCTCGCTCGGGTGGTTCGCACTCGCCGTCTACATCGGGCTCGCACTGGTGCTGTTCGTCGTCTACCCGGTCCTGGTCAAGACGCACGGACTCTCGATCAGGCAGTACTTCTCGGGCGTCTGGCCGGCCGTGCAGCTCGCATTCGTCAGCCGCTCCTCGATCGGCACGCTGCCCCTCACCGAGCGGGTGACCGAGCGCAACCTCGGCGTGACACGCTCGTACGCCTCGTTCGCCGTGCCGTTCGGCGCGACCACGAAGATGGACGGCTGCGCCGCCATCTACCCGGCCATCGCAGCCATCTTCGTCGCCCAGTTCTTCGGCATCGAGCTGAACCTCGTGCAGTACCTGCTGATCGTCGTCGTCTCGGTCGTCGGGTCGGCCGCCACCGCCGGCACTACGGGAGCGACCGTCATGCTGACGCTGACTCTGTCGACCCTGGGACTGCCGCTCGAGGGCGTCGGACTCCTGCTCGCGATCGACCCGATCCTCGACATGGGACGCACCGCGGTCAACGTCGCAGGGCAGGCGCTCGTGCCGACCATCGTCGCCAAGCGCGAGGGCATCCTCGACGAGGGCCTCTACAACGCGCCCCGCGAGGGACTCCCCTTCGCCGACGACTCGGGAGACGACGACGCACCCGAGACCGATGCCGCGGCATCTGAGAGCGAGCGCGCCGGCGTCCGCTGATCCGCTCCGCGTGCACCGAACGCCTCGCCCCTCTCCCGGGGCGAGGCGTTCGTCGTCGCTGCGCTACGCGCGGCTCGTCGCCGTCACGCGCGGCTCGTCGCCGTCACGCGCGGCCCGGCTGCCGGGTGGCTCCGCGAGTGTCGAGCGCCAGCTCCTCGGCATCCATCGCCGTCATCAGCTCGCGCATGACCTCCTCGTCGAGGTTGCCGGCGTCTCGTTCTGCGAGCAGGATGTCGCGGCGCACCTGCAACCACCCCCGAGACAGCGCGACCAGGTCGTCGTAGGACGGCCGGGCTGCGGCATCCTCGACCTGCTGCGCCTCGTCCGTGTCTCTCTCGACCCTGGTCATGCGCTTTGTGAACGCGTCGAAGACGCTGAGGTCGACCTCGCCGTACTTGGCCTCCCACTCGACGCGCTTCTCGGCGAGGAACGCCTTGCCCGCCTCGCGGCTCTTGCCCTTGACCTCGGCGACGGCCCGCTCGTCCTCCTCCTCGTCGACATCGCTCGCGATGCCGAGTCCGCGGATGAGCAGCGGAAGGGTGAGCCCCTGCAGCAGCAGGGTCCCGACGGTCACGACGAACGCGACGACGACGATCGCGTGCGAGGGCTCCGTGTCGAGGGCTGCGAGGTCGGCCGCGGCGAGCGCGGTCGCCAGCGTCACGACACCGCGCATCCCCGCCCAGGAGATGACGGCGTTGTCCTTCCAGGTGAGCTGCAGACCGGCCATCCGATCTCGCACGATCTTCGACCTCAGCTCCTCGGCGCTGTACTGCTTCCAGCGCTTCGAGTCGCGCCGCCGCTCGTCGAAGGCACCCGATTCGACGGTGCGATCCCACCGTTCGAGCCGCCTGCGGTCCTGGAAGTTGGCCCAGAGATTGGCGGGATAGACGTACAGCGGGCGCACGACGAGGACGACCGCCAGCACGGCAGCCGACAGCAGCAGGATGCGCCCCACCTCCTCGCCTCCGAGGTCGCTGAGCACACGCGGGAGCTGCAGGCCGATGTACGCGAAGACGAAGCTCTCGAGCAGCAGGTCGGCCGAGAGCCACAGCGGCTTCTCCTGCTGGCGGGTCGTGTAGTCGGTGCGCGGCGAGTTGTACCCGACGTAGAGGCCCATCGCCACGACCGCGAGCACGCCCGATCCGAGCAGGTGCTCGGCGATCGCGTACGCGCCGAACGGGGCGAGCAGCCCGAAGGTGCCGATCACGACAGGATCGCTGATGCGCATGCGCAGCTGGTGCAGCACGATGCCGAACACGAGTCCGACCGCGACGCCCACGCCGACGGCGAGGAGGAACTGGCCGATGCCGTTGAGGATGCCCACGGTTGCCCCGGCGATGATGGCGGCGAAGACGCGGTAGAGCGTGAGCGAGGTCGCGTCGTTGATCAGGCTCTCCCCTGACAGCACCGTCATGATGCGTCGGGGCAGCCCGAGCTTGCGGCCGATCGCGGCGGCCGACACGGCGTCGGGCGGGGCGACGATGGCTCCGAGCAGCAGTGCGCCGGGCAGGGTGAGCGAGGGCAGGATCCACCATGCGACGAGCCCCACGGCGAGCGCGGTGAGCAGCACGAGCGTGATGCCGAGGCGGCGGATCTGCGGCAGGCTGCGCTTGAACCCGACGAACGACACGTCCAGCGCCGCCGAGTACAGCAGTGGCGGCAGCACGAGGTTCAGCAGCAGGTGGCCGTCGATCTCCACGTCGGGGACGAAAGGCAGGAAGGATGCCGCGAGCGCGACCACCGTGACGAGCAGCGGGGCCGGCCAGCCACGCCAGCGGGCGATCGCCGCCACGACGACAGCACCGACGAGCACGTAGAAGATCTCGGCATCCATGCCCCTAAAGTACTGCGCGCGGTCCGTGGCCGATGCGCAGCGCCTCGGGGACTAGGACCGTCCGTCAGCGAGCTCGTCGCGGAGGCCTGCGTTCTCGTCCTCCAGGTCGAGGACGCGGCGGATGCCGACGATGTTGATGCCCTCGACGCGCAGGCCTGTCACGCGGCGGATGCGCTCGAGGTCGTCGTCGCTGTAGCGGCGTGTGCCGCCGTCGCTGCGGGCGGGGGTCACGAGGCCTTTCGCCTCGAAGAGGCGCAGGCTGGCCTCGGGCACACCGCTCAGCTGTGCGGCGACGGCGATGCCGTACACCGGCATGCTCGGATCGCGTTCGGACATCGACACCTCCTTCTCGGCGCACTTGCATTCTATCTGGACTTGATCTATAACAAATCTATAGCAACGGTCGCAGATAATCTGCACCCTACCGCCCTACGGGGCCACACGAAAGGAGACACTCATGGCCATGTCATTCGATCCGTTCAGTCAGCTCGACCGCTTCGCCGCGAGCGTGCTGGACTCCGTCCGCGCACCGCGTCTCATGCCGGTGGACCTCTTCCGCGACGGCGACAAGTACGTCCTGCACGCCGACCTCCCCGGCATCGATCCGGGGTCCATCGACGTCGACCTCGACGGCGGACAGCTCACGATCCGCGCCCAGCGCACCGCCGACAGTCGCGAGGGCGTGCGCTGGCTCGCTCGCGAACGCGGCGCCGGCTCGTTCCTGCGCCAGTTCTCGCTCGGCGACGGCGTCGACCTCGACGCGATCAGCGCCTCGTACGAGAGCGGCGTGCTCTCGGTGATCATCCCGGTCAGCGAGCGCGCGAAGCCCCGCAAGATCGAGGTCGAGTCGA
>NZ_JBEPZB010000047.1:0-15258 GCF_041641055.1 Microbacterium sp. | reverse complement strand
CGTGTTAGCCGGCGAGCTTCTGGCGAAGATCGGCGAGACGGGCGGAGATGCTGCCGTCGATGACGTCATCGGCGATCTGCACGCGCAGGCCTCCGACGACGGCGGGGTCAGAGACCTCGTTGAGCGACACCGTGCCCTCGTAGCGACGCGAGAGTGCGGCGCTGAGGCGGGTGCGCTGTGCGTCGGTGAGCGGCGTGGCGCTGTGCACCGTCGCCACCACGCGGTCGCCCTGACTTGCGACGATGCGCGTTGCCCGGTTGAGCATCTGGCGGACCCGACGCTCGCGGGGCTGGCGCACCAGCGACGAGACGATCAGAGCGGCCGCATCGCTGACACCGCCCGCGAGCAGCTTCTCGACGAGCGCACCCTTGGCGTCCTCTCCCCCGAGGCGGCTGCCGAGCGCGAGCTCGAGTTCCGCGTTCGCGGCGATCACGCGGGAGAAGCCGAAGAGCTCTCCCCCGATGTCCGCCTGAGGCTCGGCGATCGCCGCAGCTCGGATCGCGAGCTCCTCGATGCCGTCGACCAGCTCGGAAGCCTTCGACCAGCGCTCGGCGACGACGGTCCTCAGGACGCTCTGCGCACCCTGGGAGAACCCGCCGAACACCGCTGCGACGACGTTCTGTCGCGCCACGGCCGGAGCCGCGGGGTCGGCGAGCGCGCCGCTCAGCTGGGACGACTCCGCCACGGCGCGTGCGGCTGCGAACAGCTCCCGCGCCGTGTCGAGGGTGACGTCCTTCGCTGCGGCAAGCGTCTGGATGGATGCCGCGAGTGCCTGAGTGGTCGCGCTGCCCATTACTGAGCCGCCTTCTCGGATGCTTCGAGGTCGGCGAGGAAGCGATCGACGACCGCGGTCGCACGGGCATCGTCGGAGAGCGTCTCGCCGACCACGCCGCCGGCGAGGTCGATCGCGAGCGAGCCCACCTCGCTGCGCAGCGAGACGAGGGCGGTCTGCCGCTCGGCCTCGATCTGCGTGTGCGCGGTCGCGGTGATGCGAGCAGCCTCGCTCGACGCTGCCTCCTTGGCCTCGGCGACGATCTTCTTGCCGTCCTCACGGGCGGCCTCGCGGATCTCGCCGGCCTCGGTGCGCGCCTCGGCGAGCTGCCGGGTGTACTCCTCGAGCGCGGCCTCAGCCTGCTTCTGGGCCTCGTCGGCCTTGGCGATGTTGCCCTCGATGGCGGCTGACCGCTTGTCGAGCATCGCCGTGAACTTCGGAAGGGCGACCTTCCACACGACGATGAGGATGACGAGGAACCACAGACCCGACCAGATGATGTCGTACCACGCAGGGATCAGCGGGTTGGGTGTTTCACCCTCTGCTGCGAGGTTCGTGACAAGAGCGTTCAGCATCCTGTCTCCTTCAGAAGTCGGTAGAGATTACGGGAAGGGGATGAATCCGACGGCGATGCCGACGAATGCAAGCGCCTCGGTGAAGGCGATACCGATCCACATGAGGACCTGGAGGCGGCCGGCCAGCTCGGGCTGACGAGCGACACCCTCGATGGTCTTGCCGACGACGATGCCCACACCGATGGCCGGTCCGATGGCTGCGAGGCCGTAGCCGACCGAAGCGAGGTGGCCGTTGATGTCTGCGAGAACCGTAGTAGCGTCCACGGGTTTTTCCTTTCGTTGGGTGGGCCGGCAGTCGCCGACCCGCTCAGTGTCTGGTGGGCTTAGTGCTCTTCTGCGACCGCGAGCTGGATGTAGACCGCGGTGAGGACGGTGAAGACGTATGCCTGGAGGACGGCGACCAGGATCTCGAAGAGAGTGAAGGCGCCGCCGAAGGCGAGGGTTCCGACACCCAGGGCGGCCCAGCCGCCACCTGCGGTGAAGAAGAAGAACTGGGTGGCTGCGAAGCAGAGCACCAGGAGCATGTGACCGACGACCATGTTCATCAGGAGTCGGAGCATCAGCGTGACGGGCCGAATGATGAAGGTCGAGAGGAACTCGATCGGCGTCACGATGATGTACACCGGCCACGGCACGCCAGCGGGGAACAGCGCGTTCTTGAAGAAGCCCACCGGGCTCTTCTTGATACCCGCGTAGATGAAGGTGACGTAGCTCACCAGCGCGAGCGTCAGCGGCACGGCCGCGATGCTCGTTCCTGCGATGTTCAGGAACGGGATGATTCCCGTGATGTTCATGAACAGCACCATGAAGAAGATGGTGGTGAGGATCGGCAGGAATCGGTTGCCGTCCTTGCGCCCGAGCAGGTCGTGCGCGATGTTGGAGCGGACGAAGTCCAGTCCCATCTCGACGACGCTCTGGAAGCGGCCGGGGACGACCTTCATGCGACGGGTTCCGAGAACCAGGAGCAGGACCACGACCACGACGGCGAGGAACTGGACGAGGTGGATCCGGTGGACGGGGATGACCCCGAACGCGTTGAACAGGATCTCCGGGAAGAACTCGTCGATCGAAGGTCCGTGGAACTCGCCGTCAGAGGCGAGTTTGGGCATCAGGGTCGCAGCAAGATTGGACAGCGCGGGCTCCAGCTTCGGGGCACCGGTCAGAACCGGGGCGACGATGGTCGGTGTGCTTCAAGCGCAAGCGCTCGCGGGCGAGCGGCGGGCACGTGTCAACACTATCAGAATAAAGGGTGTCCTAAGACCGCGCGGACGCTTCGTCCGGCCCGTCCTGGTCGACGGGTTCGGCGACGATGTGGTGGCGCCCCGGTGCCCGATCCTCCGGCACGACTGTGGGCAGCTGCACGCCGGGAGCCCGGTCGTCCTGCACCTCCGACGGGAGCGATGCGTCGCTGACGTGCGGCAGGCGCATGCGCGTGATGACGATCACGTCGATGACGAGAGTGGCGACGACGCCCGTGACGATGGAGAGGAAGAACACCATCGGGTGGATCCACGGCTGACCGCTCAGCACGATCATGATCACCACGAACAGGCCGAGCTTGAGCAGCCATCCCCCGAGCACGATCGCGAAGAACAGCTGCACGTAAAGAGGATCGCCGAACCAGCGGTTGGCGATCAGGATGCTGAGGGCGGTGATGCCGAGGAACAGCATCGCGAGCACGACCCCGAGCAGGCCGCTCACGAGGCCCTCCGTGCCGCCGACGAGCAGGCCGATGCCACCGGCCACGATCGCGAGGACCACCATGGAGACCGCGGACCAGATCAGCGTCCTCCGCAGGATCGGGTTGCTGGATACGGGGCTCGGGCTCATGAGGGCTCCACGGGTGTCGGGTCGGGCTCGGCGGTCGCCGCGGGCTTCCGGCGGCGGAGAGGGTTCAGGGTGATGACCAGGCAGGCGGCGATCCCGATGACTCCGAAGACCACGCCGGGGATGTACTGCCCCGGCCAGTCCTCACGTGCCCCGACGTACATCAGCAGCACGGCGAGGGAGATCACCGCCGTCCAGGCGTAGAAGATCAGGACGGCGTCACGATCGCGGTGGCCGAGGTCGAGCATGCGATGGTGCAGGTGCTTGCGGTCGGGCGAGAACGGCGACTTGCCCGCGTTCATCCGACGGAGCACTGCCAGGCCGAAGTCGAGCAGCGGCAGCAGCACGACCAGCAGCGGCAGCAGGATCGGGATGAAGGCACCCAGCAGTTGCGAGCGGCCGAGCCGCTCGGGGTCGAGCGCTGAGGGCTCGAGCTGCCCGGTGACGGCGATCGCCGATGTCGCCATGAGCAGGCCGAGCACCAGCGCACCGGAGTCGCCCATGAAGAGCTTCGCGGGGCTCCAGTTCAGCGGCAGGAAGCCGAGGCACGCGCCGATCAGCACCGCCGCGAGGAAGGAGGCGAGGTTGAAGTAGCTGGAGGCGCCGGTGTCGCGCGTCAGGATGTACGAGTAGGCGAAGAACACGCCGTTCGCGATCAGGCAGACACCGGCGACGAGCCCGTCCAGCCCGTCGATGAAGTTCACCGCGTTCATGACGATGACGATCGCGAACATGGTGATCGTGATGCTGAGCCAGCTGGAGAAGACGATCAGGTCCCCGAACGGCAGCGACAGGATCTGCAGCCCACCGCCCACGGTGATGATCCCGGCGGCGAGGAACTGCGCACCCAGCTTGATCATCCAGTCGAGGTCCCACAGGTCGTCCACCACGCCGATGACGGCGATCAGGAGCGCGGCGGCGAGGATCGACCACATGGTCTGCGGCGGCATCCACATGTTCGCGAAGAACGGGTTGGCCGCCGAGACGCCGATCGCGGTCGCGATGCCGAGGAAGATCGCCACTCCCCCGAGGCGCGGTGTCGGGGTGGTGTGCACGTCGCGCTCGCGGATGCCCGGGTAGAGCTTGAACCGCAGGCTAAGACGCCAGACGGCCCACGTCAGCGCGAAGGTGATCGCTGCGGTGAGGATGATCGTGAAGAGATACTGCTTCACGAATCCTCGTCCGCTTCCGCCAGCTGCACGGCGGGCTCGAGGAGATCGCCGAGCACGTCCTCCAGCCGCTCGCGGCTCACCGCACCGGAGCGGAGGATGCGCACGCCGCCGGACACGGGCTCCGCGCCGCGCGGCACGAGGGAGGTCGCGTCGACGATCGTCGAGGCGATGCCGTCGCGGCTCACCCCGTCGGAGAGGTAGACCGCGACGCTGTCGCCGAGCATCCGCTCCGCGTCCAGTGCGGAGATCGCCGCGTCCTGGCCGGTGAGGTTGGCACTGGAGACGGCGAGGGGCCCGGTCTCGGCCAGCAGCTCGAGCGCGACACGCCCCTCCGGCATCCGGACGGCCACGGTGCCCTGCGTCTCGCCGAGATCCCAGGCGAGCGAGGGCTGCGCCGGGAGGACGATCGTGAGCCCGCCGGGCCAGAAGGCGTCGACGAGACGCTGCACGGGTTCGGGAACGGACTCCGCGAGCGCGTGCAGGACCTCTTTCGATCCGACGAGCACGGGCGGCGGTTGGTTGCGGCCGCGCCCCTTCGCGTCGAGCAGGCGCTGCACGGCAGCCGGGGAGAAGGCGTCGGCGGCGACCCCGTACACGGTGTCGGTGGGCATCACGATGAGTTCGCCGCGGCTGATCGCCTGGCGTGCGTGGCGCATCCCGGCGAGGAGCTGGGCCTCGTCGCCGCAATCGAAGATGGAGGACATGACGGTGCGATTCTATCGGGCGATGTCTGTGGAGGCGGTGACCGGTCTCAGGGGCGCAGAGCCGTGGTCGCCCTGTCGCGCAGGGTGAGATCGCGATGGGTCGCCGCCGCACGCCATCCGTCGCGCGTGAGGATGCTGCGGATCTCCTCGCCCTGCAGCTCGCCGTGCTCGATGACGAGGAGTCCGCCCGGATGCAGCAGCTCGAGCGCGCGCACGCTCAGCACGCGGACGACGTCGAGCCCGTCCTCTCCCCCGTAGAGAGCCATCGACGGATCGAACAGGCGCACCTCGGGGTCGCGCGGGATCGCCGCGTCCGGCACGTACGGCGGATTGGAGATGACGACGGATGCGGTGCCGTCCAACTCCGAGAACGCCTGGGCCAGGTCCTCGTTGACCAGCGTGAGGTTGGCCACGCCCTCGGTGTTGCGCGCCGCCCAGGGGTAGGCCTCGGGCGAGAGCTCGGTCGCGAAGATCCGCGAGTGCGGCACCTCCGTGGCCATCGCGAGGGCGATCGCGCCACTGCCCGTGCCGAGGTCGATGCCGATCGGCGCCGGGAGCGGAGAGCCGAGCAGCGCGTCGATCGCGTACTGCACGACGGTCTCGCTCTCCGGCCGCGGCACGAACACACCGGGGCCGACCGCGAGCTCGAGGTGCCGGAACGGCGCGGTCCCGGTGATGTGCTGCAGCGGCTCCCTCGTGGCCCGACGGGCGACCAGTGTCTCGAGCACGGCCGCCTCCTCCTCGGGCACCGAGTCCCCGCGGATCAGCGCGGCCTGCACCTCGCCGCGGCGCAGACCGAGCGCGTGCCCGGCGAGGAGCTCGGCGTCGACGAGCGGATCCGAGACGCCGGCGTCGGCGAGCCGCTGCGCGGCGGCGTGCACCGCGGAGGCGAGGGAGATGTCGGGCATCATCCCAGCGTAGAGCGCGCGAGGTGTCACATTGACCCCCCACCACGGCCCCTCGCCTAGGCTGGAGCCGCAGTCACCCCCGCACAGGAAGGCTCTCCCATGACCGGAATCCACTCCGACATCACCACGGCGTTCGGCAACACCCCGCTGGTCCGGCTGAATCGGGTCACCGAGGGCCTCGGCGCGACCGTGCTCGCCAAGCTCGAGTTCTACAACCCGGCATCGAGCGTCAAGGACCGGCTCGGCATCGCGATCGTCGACGCTGCGGAGGCCTCGGGCGAGCTGAAGCCCGGAGGCACGATCGTGGAGGCGACCAGCGGCAACACCGGTATCGCTCTGGCGATGGTCGGCGCCGCGCGCGGGTACAAGGTCATCCTGACCATGCCCGCCTCGATGTCGAAGGAGCGGCGCCTCCTTCTCAAGGCATTCGGCGCCGAGCTCGTCCTCACCGACCCGACCAAGGGCATGACGCACGCGATCGCCGAGGCGGAGGCCATCGCCGAGCGCACGCCCGGCGCGGTGCTGGCGAAGCAGTTCGCCAATGAGGCGAACCCCGCGATCCACCGCCGGACCACGGCCGAGGAGATCCTCCGCGACACGGAGGGCTCGGTGGACTACTTCGTCGCCGGCATCGGCACCGGCGGCACCATCACCGGGGTCGGCCAGGTGCTGAAGGAGCGCGTCCCCGGCGTGCAGATCATCGCCGTCGAGCCCAAGGACTCCCCCATCCTCACCGAGGGACACCCCGGACCGCACAAGATCCAGGGCATCGGACCGAACTTCGTGCCGCCCATCCTCGATCGGGATGTCCTCGACGAGGTCATCGACGTCACCTTCGACGACGCCATCCGTGTCGCGCGGGAGACCGCGAGCAAGGAGGGCATCCTCGTGGGCATGTCCAGCGGTGCAGCGATCTGGGCCGCTCTGCAGGTCGCCCAGCGCCCGGAGGCTGCGGGGAAGACCATCGTCGTCATCATCCCGTCGTTCGGCGAGCGGTATCTCTCGACGGCACTCTACGAGGATCTGCGCGAGGCCTGAACACCCGATGGACATGATCGGCCGAATGCGCGAGGACATCGCGGCAGCGCGCCTGCGCGACCCGGCGGCCCGCAGCGGCGCCGAGGTCGCGCTGCTGTACCCCGGACTGCACGCGATCTGGGCGCACCGCGTCTCGCATGCGCTGTGGCGGCGGAGGCTGCGGCTGCTCGCGCGGGCGACGTCGCAGATCTCGCGGTGGCTCACCGGCGTGGAGATCCATCCCGGCGCCAGGATCGGACGCCGCTTCTTCATCGATCACGGCATGGGTGTCGTGGTCGGTGAGACGGCCGAGATCGGCGACGACGTGATGCTCTATCACGGCGTGACCCTCGGCGGTCGCACGCGCGACGCCGGCAAACGGCATCCCACCCTCGGCGACGGAGTCGCGGTCGGAGCGGGCGCCAAGATCCTCGGGCCCATCACGATCGGCGCCGGCTCCGTGGTCGGCGCCAACGCCGTGGTCACCCGAGATGCTCCCGCCGACAGCATCCTGGTCGGTGTGCCGGCGAAGCCGCGCAGCCGCCTCACCGGCGAGGACACCCGAGCGATGCTGACGGCTCCGGACTACTCGATCTGAGCGAGCACCCCGGTCAGGCGCGGCGCGATCGGACCTTGTCGACCTTCTTGCGCAGGAAGATCAACGGCAGCAGCACGCTGCCCAGCGCCGTGATCAGCCAGACGATGACCGACCCCAGCAGCCAGCCAGCGAGATCGACGATGCGCAGACCGCCGATCGGGAGCAGGACGACGACGATGAGCGCGATCAGTGTGGAGAAGATGCCGATCCCGCCCATCAGGACCGGCGCATAGCGGTCGGCGATCCGACTCACCCAGGGCGAGAGCACGCTCTGCAGGACCGCGAAGATCAGGATGCAGACGACGAAGCCCCACCACCGGTCCCACTGGATCTGGAACCCGTCGAGCACCAGATCGGCGACGATGAGGCCGAGGCCGGCGGACACGACGTACATCAGTGCGCGGAACAGGAAGGTGATCACGGGCCGAGCATAGCGCCGCCCGTGCTCGCGCCGCGACGGGATGCCCGGTCACTGAGCCACGAAGAAGGGGATGGCACCGGACACGATGCCGACCCCGAGCATCACGAGCGAGACGATGACCGCACGCCACAGGACCTTCTTGTGATGATCGCCGAGGTTCACGCTCGCGAGCGACACCAGCAGCAGGATCGCCGGCACGAGAGGGCTCTGCAGATGCACCGGCTGCCCGATGATCGATGCCCGCGCCATCTCGACAGGATCGATGCCGAACGACGCGGCGCTCTGCGACAGCACCGGCAGGATGCCGAAGTAGAACGCGTCGTTCGACATGAAGAAGGTGAACGGGATCGACAGCACCCCGGTGATCGGCGCGAGGCAGGGTCCGAGCGCCGGGGGCAGGACATCGGTGATCCACGTCGCCATGGCATCCACCATCCCGGTTCCGGAGAGCACCCCGACGAGGACGCCGGCGGCGATCACCATCGAGACGACCCCCACGATGCTCGGCGCATGCGCGACGATCTCGGACGCCTGGTCCTTGATGGTGCGGAAGTTGACCAGGAGCGCGACGGCGGCGCCGACCATGAAGACGTACGGCAGCGGCATGATGTCGATCACGAGCAGCACCATGACGGCGAGCGTGAGCGCCAGGTTGAACCAGATCAGTCGCGGCCGCAGCGTCGGTCGTGCGGGATCCAGCATGGTGTCGGCCATGGCGGTGTCGGCGAGGTCGACGCTCGCCGCCGAGACGGGACCGTGTCCGCCGGCGACCACGACGATGTTTCCGGTGCGCAGGGCCGCGCGGGCTCCCGGCGTCGTGTCGGCGCCGCGGAAGAGCTTCGGGACGGTCGACAGGGCGCCACCATCCGTCCCGGTGAGGAGCCCTGCGGAGTCGAGTCGCCCGAGGCGGCGGCGCTCCTGCAGGCCCAGCATCCAGGCGAAGCCGAGGGTGACGACGATGCCGACCCCGAGCGCCGGCAGCATCGGGACGAAGATGTCGGTGGGCTGGAGGCCGAGGGCGGTCGCCGCCCGCACCGTGGGGCCGCCCCAGGGCACGATGTTGAGGGTGCCGTTCATGAGACCGGCGACGCAGGTGAGCACCACCGGGCTCATGCCGAGCCGGAGATAGATCGGGAGCATGGCGGAGGTCGTGATGATGAAGGTCGTGGACCCGTCGCCGTCGAGGGAGACCGCTCCGGCGAGGATCGCCGTGCCGAGCACCACCTTCGCCGGATCGTCACCGAGCACCCGGGTGATGACGCGGATGAGCGGATCGAAGAGACCGACGTCGATCATGATGCCGAAGAACATGATCGCGAACATCAGCAGGGCGGCGGTCGGCGCCATCGTCGCGATCGAGTCGAGGATCATGTCTCCGAGCCCGAGACCGGCTCCCGCGATGAGGCCGAAGATCGTGGGCACGAGGATCAACGCCACCATGGGCGTCAGCCGCTTGGTCATGATCAGCGTCATGAACGCCAGCACCATGGTGAATCCGAGCAGCACGAGGATCCACTCCGGGGGCACGAACGCCACGTCGTACGCGGGCGTCTCTTCTGCGGCCGCGAACAGGCCGGTGAGTGCATCGGGCATGCGGTGACTCCTTCGTCGTCGACCCGTCCTCTGCGACGGATCCTGACGAGACTAGGCAATCGTCAGCCGCAGGGTGCGGTATCCCGCATTCACTGCCGTTGTGCGCGTACCGTGGGTTCTGCGCATATTGCGCGAAGGGGGCACGATGTCGACGACGAGGAGACCGCGGTTCGCCACGCGCGCGCTGCTGCTGCACCTGGCGACGGTCGCGCTGGTGGTCGCCCTGTGCACCGGCATCTACCTGGCCCTCGCGGTGCAGCAGCTGCGGGCGGAGGCGGAGTCGACGGCTCTGGGGATCGCCAGGACGCTCGCCGAGGACCCGCAGGTGCGATCGGAGGTGGCCCGCATCTCGGCGGAGAGCGACCGACCGGATGCCGAGGCGCTGAGGTCCGGCCCGCTGCAGCGGATCGCGATGAGCGTCGCGGAGCGCACCGACGCTCTCTTCGTCGTGATCACCGACGAAGACGGCATCCGCCTCGCCCATCCCACGAGCGAGCGCATCGGCGAGGTCGTCAGCACCCCGTTCGCCGCGGTGCTCGCCGGCAACGAGGTCGTCGACTGGCAGACCGGGACCCTCGGCGAATCCGCGCGAGCCAAAGTGCCCGTGCGAGACGCGGCCGGTGTGCCCGTCGGAGAGGTCAGCGTCGGGTTCGAACGCACCGGGGTCTTCGACGACCTCCCTCCCCTGCTCACGGTGATCGGCGTCTCGGCGGCGGCGGCGCTCGCGCTCGCACTCCTCACCTTCCTCCTGCTGCGCCGCCGCTGGGAGCGGCTCACGCTCGGGGTGCAGCCCGAGGAGCTCGTCGCCCTCGTCCAGAATCAGACCGCCGTCCTAAACGGCGTCGACGACGGCGTCCTCGCCATCGACGCGAACGGCGTCGTCAGGGTGAGCAATGCGGCCGCTGATCGGATGCTCGGCCTCGACGCGCCGATCGGACAGCCCCTCGCCGACCTCGGACTCCCCTCGGCGGTCAGCGAGACCGCGGCACGAGACGGCGCCCGCTCCAGTACGGTCGTCGCCGGGCGCGTGCTGTATCTCGACTCCCGTCCGGTCGTGCGCGATGATCGCCCGCTCGGTCGCGTGCTGATCGTCCGGGACCGCACCGACCTCATCGCGCTGACCGAACGGCTCGAGAGCGTCCGCGCTGTCACCGCAGCGCTGCGCGTCCAGCGACACGAGTTCGCCAACCGCATGCATGTCGCCGCCGGCCTCATCGACGCGGACCGTATCTCCGATGCGCGCGCCTTCCTCGGCGAGCTCGTCGCCCGCGGCTCCGTCGCGTTCCCCGTCGCAGGGCTCGATCTGCTGAGCGATCCATTCCTGCATTCCTTCCTCGGCGCGAAGGGCATCGAGGCGAGCGAACGCGGAGTCGCGCTGCGCATCGCCGAGGAGAGCCAGCTGATCGGCACGGTCGAGGAGGCGGAGGATGTCGCCGCGGTCCTCGGCAACCTCATCGACAATGCCGTGACCGCCGCCGTCGCCGGACCGCGATCGCCCCGCTGGGTGGAGGTCGCGGTGCTCGGAGACGGCGATGCGCTCGTCGTCACGGTGGCCGACTCCGGGGCCGGTTTCGGCCGGGAGGACCCGCTGGAGCTCCACGAGCGCGGGACCCAGCCGGATCGCCGCAGCGAGAGCACGGCCGGCGGCGACGCCGTCCACGGGCACGGACTCGGTCTCCCCCTGGCCCGCGAGATCGCCCGCCGCACGGGCGGGGACCTGTGGATCATCGACACCGGCGGTGACGCACACGGCGCCGTGATCGCCGCCCGACTCTGCGGTGCCGTCTCCGGCATCCCGACCCCTCCGAAGGAGACAGCATGACCGACTCCCTCCGCGTCCTGATCCTCGACGACGACTTCCGCGTCGGTCAGCTGCATCGGGACATCATCGACGACCAGCCTGGCTTCACCGCGCTCGAACCGGTCCGCTCGATCGACGAGGCCCGCGAGCGCCTCCGCTCGTCCACACCGGATCTGCTCGTCGCCGACGTCTTCCTGCCGGACGGGGACGGTATCGCCCTCGTGCGGGAGGCGGGTGTCGACGCGATCCTCATCTCCGCCGCGGATGACGGCCCCACCGTGCGACGCGCCTTGCGTTCCGGCGCGGTCGGATACCTGATGAAGCCGTTCGAGCGCCGCGCCCTCACGAATCTTCTCGACCGGTACTCGCGCTACCGCAACCTCCTCGCCGGGGAGCGGCCGCTGCGTCAGGAGGACACGGATCGTGCCCTGGCCATCCTGCACGGGTCGAGCGAACCTGTGTCCGTCTCACGCTCCGCGACCGAGCAGCTGGTGCTCGCCGCTCTCGGCGACGGCGAGGCCTCGGCCGCCGAGGTCGGCGAGCGGGTCGGCATCTCCCGGGCGACAGCGCAGCGGCACCTCGCCGCGCTCGCTGCGCGGACGGTCGTCGAAGTTCGACTCCGCTACGGCGCGACCGGGCGCCCGGAGCACCGGTACGCCGTCCGCGCCTGATCAGGCGGGGTGCTCGCGAGCGGCGCCGGTCGGGATTCCGGCCCGGTCAGCAGTGCGACCGCTCAGGACTCCGAGCCGACAGCCGCGAGACGCGCCTCTTCGTCGGCCTGGATGGCGCTCTCGATGATCGGCTCGAGCGCGCCGTCCATCACCTGGTCCAGGTTGTACGCCTTGAATCCCGTCCGGTGGTCGGCGATCCGGTTCTCGGGGAAGTTGTAGGTGCGGATGCGCTCCGAGCGGTCCATCCCGCGGATCTGCGACTTGCGGGCATCGGATGCCGCGGCATCCAGCTCCTCCTGCTGCTTGGCGAGGAGCCGCGCGCGCAGGACTCGCATCGCGGCCTCTCGGTTCTGCAGCTGCGACTTCTCGTTCTGCATCGAGACGACGATGCCGCTCGGCAGGTGCGTGATGCGCACCGCGGAGTCGGTGGTGTTGACGGACTGACCGCCGGGTCCCGACGAGCGGAAGACGTCGATCTTCAGATCGTTCTGGTTGATGGCGATCTCGTCCGGCTCATCGACCTCGGGGAACACCAGCACGCCGGTGGTCGAGGTGTGGATGCGTCCCTGCGATTCCGTCGCCGGCACCCGCTGCACGCGGTGCACGCCGCCCTCGTACTTGAGGTGCGCCCAGACGCCCTGCGCCGGGTCGGACGAGGACCCCTTGATCGCGACCTGGACATCCTTGTACCCGCCGAGGTCGGACTCGTTGCGCTCGAGCAGCTCGGTCTTCCACCCCTTGGAGGCGGCATACTGGATGTACATGCGCAGCAGGTCGGCGGCGAACAGTGCCGACTCCGCACCGCCCTCCCCCGCCTTGATCTCCATGATCACATCGCGGGCGTCGTCGGGGTCACGCGGGATGAGAAGGCGTCGGAGCCGCTCCTGGGTCTGCTGGACCCCTGCCTCGAGTGCGGGGATCTCGGCGGCGAACGCCTCGTCCTCACGGGCGAGCTCGCGTGCGGCCTCCAGATCGTCGGATGCCGCCACCCACGCCTCGTAGGCGGCGACGATCCTCGACAGCTCGGCGTAGCGGCGATTCACGCGCTTCGCTCGGGCAGCATCGGCGTGCACCGCCGGGTCGGAGAGCTCCTCCTGCACCCGGCGATGCTCGTCGATCAGAGTCTGGACGGACTCGAACACGGTGGCTCCGCTCAGCGGATGTTGTTGTCGTGGCCGTGCGCGCCCGAGGGCAGCGTCGGGATCGACTTCTGCATCTGCACGAGGAACTCGACGTTCGAGTGGGTCTCCTTGAGCTTGCCCAGGACGACCTCGAGCGCCTGCTGCTGATCGAGACCCGCGAGGGCACGGCGCAGCTTCCAGGTGATCTTGACCTCGTCGGTCGAGAGCAGCATCTCTTCACGGCGGGTGCTCGACGCGTTGACGTCGACGGCGGGGAAGATCCGCTTGTCGGCCAGCTGGCGCGACAGACGCAGCTCGCTGTTGCCGGTGCCCTTGAACTCCTCGAAGATGACCTCGTCCATCTTGGAGCCGGTCTCGACGAGCGCGGTCGCGAGGATGGTGAGCGATCCACCGTTCTCGATGTTGCGCGCCGCACCGAAGAAGCGCTTGGGCGGGTAGAGCGCCGAAGCGTCGACACCGCCCGAGAGCACGCGACCGGAGGCGGGGGCTGCGAGGTTGTAGGCGCGACCCAGGCGGGTGATCGAGTCGAGCAGCACGACGACGTCGCGACCGAGCTCCACGAGACGCTTGGCGCGCTCGATGGCGAGCTCGGCGACCGTGGTGTGGTCCTCTGCCGGGCGGTCGAAGGTCGAGGCGATGACCTCGCCCTTGACCGTGCGCTCCATGTCGGTGACCTCTTCGGGGCGCTCGTCGACGAGCACGACCATGAGGTGGACCTCGGGGTTGTTCTGCGCGATCGCGTTGGCGATCTGCTGCAGAACGATCGTCTTGCCCGCCTTCGGGGGCGCGACGATGAGGCCGCGCTGGCCCTTGCCGATCGGGGCGACGAGGTCGATGATGCGCTGGGTCAGCTTCTCGGGTGCCGTCTCCAGGCGCAGGCGCTCCTGGGGGTACAGCGGGGTGAGCTTGCCGAACTCGACGCGGGTCGCCGCATCGTCGATCGACAGTCCGTTGATCGAGTCGACCTTCACCAGGGCGTTGTACTTCTGACGCCCCTGCTGCTCGCCCTCGCGCGGCTGCTTGATCGCGCCGACGATCGCGTCACCCTTGCGCAGGTTGTACTTCTTGACCTGACCGAGCGAGACGTAGACGTCGCTGGGGCCGGCGAGGTAGCCGGTGGTGCGCACGAAGGCGTAGTTGTCGAGGACGTCGAGGATGCCCGCGATCGGGATCAGGACATCGTCCTCGCCGATCTCGGTGTCGAACTCGTCGGTCGGCACTCCGCCACGGCGCTTGTTGCGCTGACGGTTGCGGCCATTGCCGCCCTCGTCGTCGGAGGCGTTCTGCTGCTGCTGAGGCTGCTGCTGAGACTGCTGCTGCTCGCCACCGTTGCCGTTGCCGTTCTGGCCACGACCGCGGTTGCGGCTGCGGTTGCGGTTGCGACCACGGCCGCCCTGCTCGTCGCCTCCATCTGCGGAGTCGGAGGAGTCGCCGGACGGAGCGGACTCGGCGGGAGCCGCCTCCGACTGCTTCTCTGCGGCGGGCTGCTCGGCGTCGGCCGCCGGCTTCTTGGCGGTGCGACGGCCCCGGCCGGTGGTCTTCTTCGGCTCGTCCGAGCCCTCGGCGCTCTCGGCGGCCGGGGCGGCGGGCGCCTCAGCGGCTGCGGCCGGTGCGTCGGCAGGAGCCGCAGCGGGCTCTGCGGCCGGAGCCGGCTCGGCGTCGGCCTTCTTGGCGCGGCTGCGTCGAGGGGCCTTCGCCTTCGGCGCCTCGGCGCTCGCCCTTTTGACCTTCGTCTACGTGGCCGCCGTCGAGTACATGGAGCAGCAGGCGCGCGAGACGATCGACGCCGAGGCGCAGGGCCTGCTCGAGGCGCAGTCCCTGGGCGGCGTGCCGAGCCTGGTCGAGCTCGTCGAGCTCCGCTCGATGCACGACCCCGACCGTTCGAGCTTCTACCTGCTGGTCGATGCCGAGGGCCGCTACGTCGCGGGCAACATCGGCGCCTGGCCGCAGGAAGAGCCGCAGGACGGCGGCATCTACCGGCTCCAGCTGGTCGACCGCCGCCGCGCCGAGCGCACCACCCGCCAGGTGCTGGCCCGCGCCGTCGAGCTGCCGAGCGG
>NZ_JBEPZB010000046.1:0-16882 GCF_041641055.1 Microbacterium sp. | reverse complement strand
CGATGTGCTGCTGTCGCGGCACTACACGGGTGACGGCGTGATCGACTTCGGCTCGCTCACGCGAGCCGTGATCGACACCGGATACGACCGTGACATCGAGGTCGAGATCTTCAACGCCGACATCTGGACGGACGCTCCGGAGAACGTCGTGCGTCGCACGGCCGAGACGTTCGGGGCCGCGATCTCGCCGCACCTGCGCTGATCCTGGGCAGAGGTCCGGCCGATGGCAGCAGTTCGGGGAGAGGGCAGGACGGGTCGGGGATCGACGGGAGGAAGAGGATGAGGTCGATGCCGCACCGGGCGCACCCCGCACTACCGGTTCCGACCGCCGCCGCGCAGTATGCTCAGGGCATGAGTCAGGAAAGCCCTTCCCGGGTGCGTCAGCCGCGTCATTCCCGAGGGGCGGCTCCGACGCTGCACGACGTCGCGCGGGAGGCGGGGGTGTCGCTCGCGACGGCATCCCGCGTTCTCAACGGTTCCGAGCGCAAGGTCGCGGAGTCCTTCCGTGAGCGGGTCGAACAGGCCGCCGCCGAACTCGGCTACACCGCCAACGTCTCGGCGCAGGCGACGGCGCGAGGGTCGTCGCCCGTGATCGCGCTGCTCGTCGCCGACATCGCCGACCCGTATTTCGGACTCATCGCGGCCGGTGTCGCGCGCGGAGCCGATGAGCAGGGACTCGTCGTCACCATCGCCATCACCGAGCGCGACCCCGCACGCGAGGCGCGCATCGTCAGGGCGCTGCGCGGTCAGCGACCGCAGGGGCTCATCCTGGCGGCATCCCGCACCGCTGAGCCGACCGACTCCGACACCGCGCGCGAACTCGCGGAGTACGCCCGTTTCGGAGGACGAGTCGTGACATTCGGCGCCGGCAGCGCCGAGAACCGTCACGTCGAGATCGACAACCGCGCCGGTGCCGAGGCGCTCGGACGCCGGATGGCGGCGCTCGGCTACCGTTCCGCCATCGCGATCGCCGCGGCCGAAGGGGTGCTGACCTCCGACGAACGACTCGCCGGGTTCCGCGCGGGCTTCCAGGCGGAGGGCGGCTCGATCGATCGGGTGCTCCGCGGCGACTTCCGCCGGGAATCCGGTGCGCAGACGATGTCTGCGGCGCTCGCCGAGGGCGTCGAGCCCGGCACGCTCGTCTTCGCGATGAGCGACGTGGTCGCGATCGGGGCCATGGCTGCGATCCGCGAAGCGGGACGCGAGGTCGGTGCCGACATCGCAGTCTGCGGCTTCGACGACGTGCCCTCGAGCAGCGACGTGACCCCGGCGCTCACGACCGTGCGCGTGCCGCTGAGCGAGGTCGGCTACCAGGCCTTCCGGGCGACAGTCGACTCCGACTGGCAGCAGGCGGCGCTGCCGCTCGAGGTCATCGTGCGAGCGAGCACCCCCGGCATCGTCTGATGACGAGGGTGGTGCTGGCGCCCGACAGCTTCAAGGGCACGATCACGGCAGCGGATGCGGCGGCAGCGCTCGCGGAGGGCTGGGCGTCGGTCGATCCGTCCGCGGAGTTCGTGCACCGGCCGATGGCGGACGGCGGCGAAGGCACCGTCGCCGCGTTCGCCGCGGCCGTGCCGGGAGCCGAGCGGGTGCCGGTTGTCGTCGACGGGCCGGCGGGCGTACCCGTCTCCACGGACTGGCTGCTGCTGCCCCCGACCGCCTCGATGCCGGGTGGCACAGCGGTCATCGACCTCGCCTCGACCTCGGGCATCGAGCTGCTCGACGCGCTGCGTCCGTGGGATGCCGACACCACCGGGTTCGGTCAGGCGATCGTCGCGGCCCTCGACCACGGCGTCTCCCGCCTGGTGCTCGGCATCGGATCGAGCGCGTCGACCGACGGCGGCACCGGGATGCTGGCTGCCCTCGGGGCGCGGTTTCTTGATGCCGCCGGTGTGCCCGTCGCCCGGGGAGCGCGCGGGGTCGTGGACATCGCCTCCGTCGACCTGAGTCTTCTCCGAAGGGCGCCCCAGGTGCGCGTGCTCACGGATGTCACGAATCCACTCGCCGGACCGCGCGGTGCCGCGGCCGTGTTCGGCCCGCAGAAGGGGCTCGCCTCCCACGAGATCGGACCGGTGGATGCTGCGCTCCTCCGCCTCGCAGACCTGCTCGGCCTCGACCCCGATCTGCCGGGTGCGGGAGCGGCCGGGGGCACGGGCGGCGCGCTGGTCGTCTGGGGGGCGACGCTCGCGCCCGGCGCCGCCGAGGTCGCCGCCCTGATCGGACTCGCGGATGCCGTCGCCGATGCCGACGTCGTCATCACGGGCGAAGGGTCGTACGACGGTCAGTCCGGCGACGGCAAGGTGCCCTCGTACATCGCCGGCCTCGCCGCTGCATCGGGCGTGACCGCGCTGCTCGCGGCCGGACGCATCACGGCCGATTCCGACACGGCGCTGTTCGCGGCATCCGCGTCTCTGACCGAGATCGCCGGATCGTCGGATGCTGCGCTGGAAGACCCCGCGCGCTGGCTGCGCGAGGCCGGAGCGCTGCTCGCGCGATCGGTCTGACGCGCCGCCGCGTTCGATAGGTGCCGTCGCGTGCTGGCTGCTCGCCGGGCGGGGTCACTTTCGCATCGGAGTCGCCGGGCGGGGTCACTTTCGCATCGCAACGGGCCGATTCCGATGCGCTAGTGACCCCGCTTGCGTTGTTGAACACGGCACGGACACAGGAGGCGGTCGGGCGGTCGTGCGGGTAGGGGGAGGGCGCCCCGGCGGGGTGTGCCCCCCGGGCGGGGTCACTTTCGCATCGGAGTCGCGCTGCGGGGTCACTTTCGCATCGGAACGGGCCGATTCGGATGCGCTAGTGACCCCGCTCGCGTTGTTGAACACGGTACGGACACAGGAAGAGGTAGGGCGGTAGGGCACCGGGCGGGGTGTGCCCCGGGCGGGGTCACTTTCGCATCGTGGTCGCGCTGCGGGGTCACTTTGGCATCGTGGTGGCGCTGCGGGGTCACTTTCGCATCGGAACGGGCCGATTCGGATGCGCTATTGACCCCGCTTGCGTCATTGAACACGGCACGGACACAGGAGGCGGTCGGGCGGGTAAGTGGGAGGGCGCCCCGGCGGGGTATGACCCCGGGCGGGGTCACTTTCGCATCGCGGTGGCGCTGCGGGGTCACTTTCGCATCGGAACGGGCCGATTCGGATGCGCTATTGACCCCGCCCGCTGGGACGTTGGCCCCGCACGGGTGACGTGCGAGGCGGAACGCGGACGCGAGTGGCGGTCAGTCGCCGAGGGCGGCCGACACGACGGCGCGCGCTTCGGCCTGCACCTCGGCGAGGTGCTCGGGTCCGCGCAGGCTCTCGGCGTACAGCTTGTAGACGTCTTCGGTGCCGGAGGGGCGGGCGGCGAACCAGGCATGCTCGGTCTGCACCTTGAGGCCGCCGATCGCCGCACCGTTCCCCGGCGCGTGCGAGAGCTTGGCGGTGATCTCCTCACCGGCGAGCGTCGTCGCCGACACGGCATCCGGCGCGAGCTTACCCAGCGTGGCCTTCTGCGCGGGCGTCGCCGGCGCGTCCACACGCTGGTAGGCGGAGGAGCCGAAAGCGGCCTCCAGCTCGGCATACCGCTCCGACGGCGTCTTGCCCGTCACCGCGATGATCTCGGCGGCCAGCAGGCACAGCAGGATGCCGTCCTTGTCCGTCGACCACACCGATCCGTCCTTGCGGAGGAAGGATGCTCCGGCCGACTCCTCGCCACCGAAGGCCACGGAGCCGTCGAGCAGCCCCGGCACGAACCACTTGAAGCCGACGGGCACCTCGAGCAGGCGACGCCCGAGCGACTCGGCGACGCGGTCGATGATCATCGACGAGACCAGCGTCTTGCCGATCGCGGCATCGCGCGGCCACTCGGCGCGGTGCGAGAACAGGTAGTCGATCGCGACGGCGAGATAGTGGTTCGGGTTCATGAGCCCGGCGTCGGGGGTGACGATGCCGTGGCGGTCGGCATCCGCATCGTTGCCGGTGAGGACGTCGAAGTCGCCCTTCTTGGCGACGAGCGAGGCCATCGCCGAGGGAGACGACGGATCCATGCGGATCTTCTCGTCCCAATCCAGGGTCATGAAGCGCCAGGTGGGGTCGACCTCGGGGTTCACCACGGTGAGGTCGAGGTCGTGCACCTCCTTGATCAGCGCCCAGTACTCCACCGAGGCCCCGCCGAGCGGGTCGGCGCCGATGCGCACACCCGCCTTGCGGATCGCGTCGAGGTCGATGATCGTCGCGAGATCCCGCACGTATGCGTCGCGGAAGTCGTAGCCGGGCAGGGCATCCCAGTCGATGTCGGCGAACCGCTCGCGCTTGACGTCGACCAGGCCGCCGGCGATCAGCTCGTTCGCGCGGTCCGCGATCCATCCGGTCGCGTCGGTGTCGGCAGGTCCGCCGTGCGGAGGGTTGTACTTGAAGCCGCCGTCGCGCGGCGGGTTGTGCGACGGGGTGACGACGATGCCGTCGGCGCGGCCGGCAGCATCCGGTGCGAGGTCGCGGTTGAAGGTGAGGATCGCGTGGCTGAGTGCGGGCGTCGGCACCCAGGCGTCGCGCGAGTCGACGCGCACGTCGACTCCGTTGGCGACCAGCACCTCGATGGCGCTGCGCTCGGCGGGCAGCGAGAGCGCATGCGTGTCCCGACCCAGGAAGAGCGGACCGGTGATGCCCTGCCCTGCGCGGTAGTCGACGATCGCCTGGGTGGTCGCCAGGATGTGGTTCTCGTTGAAGCTCTTCGTCAGCGACGACCCTCGGTGGCCGCTCGTGCCGAACGCAACCCGCTCCGCGGCGACGCCGGGGTCGGGAACGCGGTCGTAGTACGCGGCGATCAGCTCGTCGACATCGATCAGGTCTGATTCCTCGGCAGGGAGGCCGGCGCGGCTCGTCATGCAGACAGTCTGCCCCCATCTCGGCATCCGCGCATCTTCTGCGCCCGCGCCGGTGCCCTAAGGTGAAACGCGTGACTGAACGCCGCACCTACAGCTATCTCGGCCCCGCCGGCACGTTCACCGAAGCGGCTCTCGAGCAGGTCGCCGAGGCGCGCGGTCAGGACTGGCGCGCGGTGCACAACGTCGGCGAGGCGCTCGCCGACGTGCTGGAGGGTCGCAGCGACGCCGCCATGATCGCGATCGAGAACTCGATCGAGGGCGGGGTCTCGACGACTCAGGATGCTCTGGCGACGCTGCCTGGGCTGCGGATCATCGGCGAGTACCTCGTGCCGGTGAACTTCGTGCTCGTGGCGCCTCCGGGGACGACGCTGGGTGACGTGCAGGTCATCGCCGCGCATCCCGTCGCCTATGCGCAGTGCCACGGCTGGCTCGGTGAGCATCTGCCGACGCACTCGCACATCCCGGCGGCGAGCAACGTCGCCTCGGCGGTCGGCATGCTCGACGGCGGTCTTCCCGCGCAGGCGGCCATCGCCGCTCCCGGGGTGGTCAAGCACCTCGACGTCGACGTGCTGGCGGAGGACATCGGCGACAACGCGCAGGCCGTCACGCGCTTCGTGCTCGTCACCCGCACCACCACGGCCCCCGCTCCCACCGGCGCCGACAAGACCTCGCTGATCGTCGAGCTGCCGAACGACCACCCCGGATCGCTGCTCGAGATGCTCGAGCAGTTCTCGACCCGCGGCATCAATCTCTCGCTGATCCAGTCGCGTCCGATCGGCGACGAGCTCGGCCGCTACCGTTTCGTGATCGACGCCGACGGGCATATCGAGCACGAGCGCATGGCCGATGCGCTGCTCGGCATCCGACGGTTCAGCCCCCGCGTGGTCTTCCTCGGCTCGTACCCCCGAGCCGACCGGCAGATCGTGCAGTACCCCGAGCGCTACTCCGACGACGTGTTCGTCGAGGCGCGCGACTGGCTGCGCGGCATCCTCAGCGGCGAACCCGAAGACTGACAGCCGCCGCCGGATCAGACCCCGCTGACCTGCACCAGCGCCCGCTTGAACTCGGGCATCGCGGAGTGCGGATCGACCCGGTCGTCGGTCAGCAGATTGGCGCTCTCGGCATCCGCATAGTGGAACGGCAGGAACACCGTGTCCGGACGGATGTCGTGCGTCAGCTCGGCGCGTGCCTGCACGGCGCCACGGGAGTTCCAGAGGCGGATGCCGTCGCCGTCGCCGACCCCGTGCCGACGGGCGGTGGCGGGATGCAGCTGCGCGACGAGCGCGGGCCGCCTCTCGGTGAGCTCGGCGATGCGGCGGGTCTGCGCCCCGCTCTGGTACTGCTCGAGCAGGCGTCCCGTGATCAGGGTGAGCCGGTCGGCGTCGGCGGTCGGAGTCGTGCGCACTCGCACCGCCACCATCCGCGCTCGTCCGTCATCGTGAGCGAACCGGTCGGCGAACAGGCGTGGCGTCCCGAGACTTCCGGCAGGGAACGGCCAGTGCGCCTCAACACCGAGGTCGAGCAGCGCGTGACTGAGACCGGAGTAGTCGGCGCGCCCTCCGGCGGATGCGCGCGCGAGCTCGTCGAACACCTCTGACGGATCGAGGCTCCACGTTCCGGGAGCGTCGAGGCGACGGGCGAGCTCGGCCATGATCCACAGCTCGCTGCGGGCTCCGGCGGGCGCCTCGACCGCTCGCCGTCGACGCAGCACGCGGCCCTCGAGGTTGGTCATGGTGCCCTCCTCCTCGGCCCACTGCAGCACGGGGAGCACGATGTCCGCGGCCTTCGCGGTCTCCGAGAGGAAGAAGTCCGACACGACGAGCAGGTCGAGTCGGCCGAGAGCCTCGCGGACGGTCGAGACGTTCGGCGCCGACACGAGCACGTTCGACCCGTGCACGAGCAGCGCCCGGACGCCGCCCGGGAGTCCTGCGCTCTGCAGCAGCTCGACCGCCGGGACTCCGGGGCCGGGAAGGTCGGCGGGGTCGACGCCCCAGACGGCCGCCACGAATGCCCGTGCCGCCGGATCGGAGATCGACCGGTACCCCGGCAGCTGGTCGGCCTTCTGACCGTGCTCGCGTCCGCCCTGGCCGTTGCCCTGACCGGTGAGGGTCCCGTAGCCGCAGCCGGGAGTGCCTGGCAGCCCCAGCAGCAGGGCCAGGTTGATCGCTGCGGTCGCGGTGTCGGTGCCGTCGACGTGCTGCTCGACCCCGCGTCCGGTGAGGATGTACGTCGACCCCGAGCGGGCGAGAGCGCGGGCCAGGTCGCGGATGCTGCGCGCCGGAACCCCCGTGACGGTCTCAACCCGCTCCGGCCACCACGCCGACACCGATTGGCGGAGGGACGCGATGCCCGAGGTGCGCTGGCGCACGTAGCCGTCGTCGTAGAGCTCCTCGGCGATCACGACGTGGGTCAGCGCGAGCAGCAGCGCGAGATCGGTGCCCGGCACCGGCTGCACGTGGATGCCGGCGCCGTCGGCGCACAGCCGCGCCGTCGAGCTGCGGCGAGGGTCGACGACGATGAGACCGCCGCGGGCCCTGGCTCCCTGCAGGTGCGACACGAACGGCGGCATGGTGTCGCCGACGTTCGACCCGAGCAGGAGGATCGTCTCGGCGGTGTCCAGATCGGTGAGCGGGAACGGCAGGCCGCGGTCGATCCCGAAGGCGCGGTTGGCGGCGGCCGCAGCGGAGGACATGCAGAAGCGGCCGTTGTAGTCGATGCGCGACGTGCGCAGTGCGATGCGGGCGAACTTGCCCAGCTGATACGCCTTCTCGTTCGTGAGGCCACCCCCGCCGAAGACGCCGACCGCATCGGGCCCATCCTCCGCGGCGATCCGCCGCAGCCGCGCGGCGATCAGATCGAGAGTCGCGTCCCACTCCGCCGGATGCAGGTCGCCGTCGTCGCCTCGGACGAGGGGAGTGGTGAGGCGACCGGAGTCGGCGAGCAGCTCGGCCGAGGTCCACCCCTTCTTGCACAACCCGCCGCGGTTGGTCGGGAAGTCGCGTCCGGCGACCGTGACCGGCAGCGGTGCGCCCACGGTCGGGGTCAGCGTCATCGCGCACTGCAGGGCGCAATACGGGCAGTGGGTGTCGGTCATGCGACGGCCCCCGCATGGGTGTGCAGCATCTCGGTGATGCGGGCGCGGCATCCGCCGCATCCGGTTCCGGCGCGGGTGCACTCGCCGACCGCAGCCACCGACGAGCAGCCGTCGTCGATCGCGTCGTCGATCTGTCCGACGGTGACGGCGTTGCAGATGCAGAGCGTCGCGTCGCGCCCGGCGGGGGCGATCGCATCGGCATCCGGGTCATCGAGACGCAGCAGCAGCGAGCGGTCGGCCGGCAGCTCGCCGCCGCGCAGATACAGCACACTCAGCTCGGCGGCGGCCCGTGGCATCCCGACCGCCACGAATCCGGTGAGGATGCCGTCCCGGGTCGCCATCTTGACGTACGTGCCGTGCTCGGGGTCGGCCCAGACCGCGATGCCCGGAGCATCCTCCCCGGCGGGGACGGGAGCGAACGGATCCGCCGAGACGTCGCCGGCCGAGGCGATGTCGACCAGCTCGCCCTTGAGGACCACGACTCCCGGGTGCTCATCGGCGAAGTCGCCGGCGTCGTCTGCGCCCGTCAGCTCCGCGGTGATCGCGGCGGCGAGCCAGCCGGCCTGCCGCCACCCCGGTCCGACGAGGCCGGGCGGTCCACCGGGCACCTGGCGGTCGTGCAGGTGCTCGGCGGGGTCGGCGATGTGGGCGCAGTCGCCGATCGCGTGGATGCGCGCGTCGGACCACGACCGCAGTGCACTGTCGACCAGGACGCCGTTGCCCACGCGCAGCCCTGCGGCTTCGGCGAGCTCGGTGCGCGCCCTGACGCCGCACGACAGGACGAGCAGGTCGCCTTCGATGCGCTTGCCGTCTGAGCTTGCGAGCGCGCGGAACCGGCGGATGCCGTCGTCGCCCTCGACGCCGATCACGCCCTCGGCGCGGGTGTGGGGCACGAGCGTGACCCCGGCCGTGGCGAGAGCGCTCGAGAGGATGCTCGCCGATCCGCGGTCGAGCTGGCGGGGCATCGGCATCGGACCGAAATGGGCGACCGCGGGCACGGCACCGGCATCGGCGAGGAGCATCGCGAGCTCGATCCCGAGCACTCCGGCGCCCAGCACCACCACCCGGCCGCCCCGTTCGACGACGGCGCGCACCTGCTCGGCGTCCGACAGGTCCCGCAGCACGCAGACCCCGGCGGTGAGGGCGGTGTCGAGGCCGGTCGCGTCAGGCCTGAGCGTGTCGAGGCCGTCGAGGTTCGGGATGATCGACCGCGCCCCGGTCGCGAGCACGAGCCGGTCGTAGCCGACCGCCGAGCCGTCGGCGAGCTCGACCCGCCGGGCTTCGCGATCGATACGCACCGCTCGCGATCCCAGCCGCAGGTCCACACCCGGGAGGCTCGCGGCGGTGGCGAGAGTGAGTTCGTCGGTCGCGGCCTCACCGACGGCGAGTTCGGCGAGCAGCACCCGGTTGTACGGATCCGCCGTCTCCGCTCCGAGCACGGTGACCGTCGCCTGCTCCTCGGCCACGAGCGGCAGGAGCTCTTCGGCGAAGCGGATGCCGACGGGCCCCGCGCCGATGACGACGATGCGCTCGGTCATGCTCAGATCCGGTGTCCGGCGAGCGAGGGCCGAGGCATCAGATAGACGAAGACCGTGATGAGGAGCAGCACGATGTATGCGGCGACGAATCCGCCGAATGCCGGAGCGTACGATCCTGTGCCGCTCTTCGCCGCCGCGAGAACCTGCGGGATCACGAATCCGCCGTAGGCGCCGATCGCCGAGATCAGCCCCAGAGCGGCCGCGCCCTTGCGCTGGGTGCTGACGGCGAGCGCGTCGCCCGCGGTGGCTGCGCCTCGGGCGGCGAAGACGTTGGGGATCATCCGGTAGGTCGCGCCGTTGCCCACTCCGGCCGCGACGAACAGCAGCAGGAAGCATCCGAGGAAGAGCGCGAAACTGTTCGCCTCGAGAGTGACGAGCAAGGAGAGGGCGCCGACGATCATCAGCGAGAACGCGGCGATCGTCATCCGCGCTCCGCCGAAGCGGTCGGCGAGCTTCCCGCCGTAGGGGCGAGCGAGCGAGCCGACCAGTGCGCCGAGGAAGGCGAGGGTGATCGAGGCGCTGCCGATCTGGAACGTCGAGTACTCGGGGAAGGTGTCGGCGAGGAGCTTGGGGAAGACGCTCGAGAAGCCGATGAACGACCCGAACGTGCCGATGTAGAGCAGCGAGAGCACCCACAGGTGGGGCTCGCGGAGCGCCGCAGCGGCTCCGGCGAAGTCGGCCTTGGCGGACGACAGGTTGTCCATGTGGCGCCACGCACCCCAGACGGCGAGGAGGATCAGCGGCACCCACATCCATCCAGCGAACGACAGGCTGAGCGTCGATGCGGCGGTGATCGAGACGACGATCGGCACCGCGAGCTGGGCGACGGAGGTGCCGAGGTTGCCGCCGGCGGCGTTGAGTCCGAGCGCCCATCCCTTCTCCTTCTGCGGGAAGAAGTAGGTGATGTTCGCCATGGAGCTGGCGAAGTTGCCGCCGCCGAAGCCCGCGAGGGCTGCGACCGCGAGCAGCACGCCGAACGGCGTCTCGGGATCCTGCACGACGATCCCGAGCAGGATCGCCGGGATCAGCAGCAGCAGCGCAGAGACGATGGTCCAGTTGCGCCCGCCGAAGCGGGCGACGAGGAACGTGTACGGGAACCGCAGCGTCGCGCCGACGAGGCTCGGCAGCGAGATCAGCCAGAACGATTCGGTGGTGCTCAGCGTGAACCCGGCGGCGGGGAGCAGGACGACGACGATGCTCCACAGCTGCCAGATGATGAACCCGAGGAACTCGGCGAAGATCGACCAGCCGAGATTGCGGCGGGCGATGGCCTTGCCCTCGGCGGCCCAGAACGTCGGATCCTCGGGGTTCCACCCGTCGATCCATCGGCCGTCCCTGCGGGTGAGGGTCACGGCGGGGGTGTCGACGCTGCTGCTTCCGGTGATCTGGGACATCGCGGCTCCTGGCGTTCGAGAGTGAATGCTCCGAACGTAGGGGGCGGATGTTGCAGGCCCGCACGAGTGCGATTACCGCACGATTACTTCTCGATCACATCGGGTAGGTCGGCGATGAGAGAACGTCAGCCCTCGTCGTCGCCCGCGTGCCACGTCGCGGCCAGCGCGGTGATGGTGGCGATGGCCGCCGCGGCATCCTCCCGGCCGCCTCCCGCGCGTCCTGCGGCGACGCCGGCGAGGTAGGCGCTGAGCGGGGCGGCCGGGCGGGCGACCCCGTGCGCGACATCACGCGCGAGGTCGAGGACCGCTGCGATGTCGACCGATTCCCGGTCGATCTCGAGGGCTGCGCACGCGGCCGCGGTCCATTCGTCGAGCGCTTCGACAGGAAGGTGCTTCGGGGTGTCGCTCATGTCGTCTCCTCATCGGGCGCGCCGTCGCGCCGGGGCATCGGTGCCGCGGCGCGGGCCCGTGCGAGATCGTCCCACGTGTCGACATCCGTCGCCAGGTCTCCGGCCGGAATCACGCCGATGCGGAGGGGCGCCAGCAGAGATCGCAGCGACGCGTCGCGTCCGCCCTCGGGGAGGGCTGCGGCGGCGGACCGCAGGGAATCGGCGCGATATCGGCCGACCAGCCACTGCATCCGTCCCGACGCGTCGATCAGGCAGACGCCGTCGGGGGTGTCGTCGTCGTGCCCGCCGTGAGCGCCGTCGGCGGCGTCGTCGCCGTCGACGACGACGACGAGGGGCGGATGCCGGTGGAACAGCGCCACGGCGCCTTCGGCGTCCGGAAGGTCGGCGGCCAGCAGCAGGACGTCGGCGGTGTCGATGAGGGCGAGGCCTGCGGCGATGCCGGCGACCGGTCCGCCGAATTCCGGGGACTCCCGGGTCCACACGACGTGGACGCGGGTCGGCGCCGGCGGACCCACGACGACGATGGGGTCGCAGCCACGTGCGGCGGCGACGGCGCGGTCGAGCAGGGTGCGGCCCCCGACCTCGAGCAACGGCTTGGCAGTCCCGTCGAGTCGTGAGGCCCGCCCGCCCGCGAGGATGATCGCGGCGGTCGGCGCGGTCGGCCCGGTCGGCCCGGTCGGCAGGGTCTGGCCGGTCGGGCCGGTAGCCGGTGTTGCTGCGCTGGGTGTCTCGGCGCTGGGTGTCGCTGCGCTGGGTGTCTCGGTGCGGCGGGTCTCGGTCATGAGAGCAGCATCACGTCGACCAGGTCTCCCGCCGCGACGGCCGATACGTCGGAGGGGACGACGGCGTAGGCATCCGCTCTGGCGAGTCCCGCCGCCAGGTGCGCTCCCGACGACCTGTCGGCGGCTGCCGGGCGTACCGTCCACGCGGCGGGATCGGATCGGTCGAGAGTGACCGGGACGTACTGCTGTCGTCCCGCAGGGCTGCGCCATGCTGCCGCGGTCGCGAGCCGGAGCATCGGACGCTGCGTCGCTGCGCGACCCTGGAGGGCGAGCAGGGCCGGCCGCACGAAGGCCTCGAACGAGGCGGCGACGCTCGCCGGATTGCCCGGCAGTCCGAACACGAGGGCGTCGCCGAGGCATCCGAAGGCCTGCGGCCGGCCCGGCTGCATGGCGACCGCCACGAACTCGATGCGATCGCGCAGCACGTTCTTGACGACCTCGTGGGCGCCCGCGCTGACGCCGCCGGAGGTGACCACGACATCGACGCGGTCGTCGTCGAGCGCGCGATCGAGGAGGGCTGTGAAGGCGGCATCCTCGTCTGTCACCGTGTCGACCGAGACGACGTCGGCGCCCGCCTCGGAGCACAGCGCCGCGAGCAGCACCGAGTTCGATTCGGGGATCTGTCCGCGGGTGAGGTCAGCGCCGGGCGCCGCGAGCTCGCTGCCTGTCGAGACGACCGCGACGCGAGGGCGACGATGCGCCTGCACGGTGTCTATGCCGGTGGCCGCGATGGATGTGAGCTGGAGCGCGCCGAGCAGGGTGCCCGCCGGCGCGACGACGGCTCCGGCGGGCAGCTCCTCGCCGCGGCGTCGGATGTGCGCGCCCTCGCGGAGTGGAGCCGTGGTCACCACGGCGGAAGCATCCCACGCCTGCAGCCCGTCACGGGTGTGCTCGAAGGGTACGACGGCAGTGGCCGTGCGGGGAGCGGGAGCACCCGTCATGATCCGTGCGGCCAGCCCCGCAGACAGCTCGGGGTCCTCGTCCGAACCCGCCGGCAGGTCGGCGATCACTCGCAGTGCGACTGGATGCTCGGCCGTGGCCGACTCGACATCGGTGAACAGAACGGCATAGCCATCCATCGCGGAGTTGTCGAACAGCGGGACATCGACGCGAGCGTGCACGGGGAGCGCGAGCGTGCGGCCCGCCGCCTGCGTGATCGGCACCCGCTCGGCATCCAGCGGGCGTACGGCCGCGAGCACCTTCGCCCGCTGCTCCTCGACCGTGAGCATGGCCGATGGCGCGAGAGGAGGGGCGATTCGCATGGAGTCAGCGTACGACGGTCGCGGGGATGTCCCCGCGACCGCGTCGCCCCTCTGCCCCTTGTTTCCCCGTTCGGAAGTGCTCGGAAGTCAGTGCCCGGATGTCGGTGCCTGGATGTCTGTGCCCTCGGGTCAGTGCTCGCGGAACATCGGCCACCCGCTGCCCGGCAGCATGTGCGAATGCAGCGCGCCCTTCGCTGATTCCAGGGTCGGGTACGTGCCCGTCGCGGCGTCCGATCCTGCCATGACGACGGTGTAGCCCTCGTCATCGTGGCGGATGCTGCCGACGACCCCGTTCGTGCCGTATGCCACCCAGAGGGCCAGGGTCTTGGTCGTGCTCATCATCGAACCCCTTCCGTTGCTGGTGACGCTACGCCCCGGAGCACCGGAATACCAGCCCCTCACGGCGCGGGTTCCCGGGGAGTGCGCCCCGGGGTTGCGGGGCCAGTTCCGCATCGCGCGCCTGTGCGGGGTCACTTTTGCACCGTAAAGGGGTGATTCGGATGCGGAACTGGCCCCGCCTGGGTGCTGACCTGCGGAAGTGGCCCCGGCTGGAGGGTCGTATGTGTCGTCGGGCGGTGGCCCCCGGGCATCCGTGAGCAGACCCGGTGCGGCCTGTGCGGGGTCACTTTTGCACCGTAAAGGGGTGATTCGGATGCGGAACTGGCCCCGCCTGGGTGCTGACCTGCGGAAGTGGCCCCGGCTGGAGGGTCGTATGTGTCGTCGGGCGGTGGCCCCCCGGGCATCCGTGAGCAGACCCGGTGCGGCCTGTGCGGGGTCACTTTTGCACCGTAAAGGGGTGATTCGGATGCGGAAGTGGCCCCGCCTGGGTGCTGGCCTGCGGAAGTGGCCCCGGCTGGAGGGGGAGACGGGGAGGACGGGGAGGACCAGGAGGACGGGGAGCGGGGAGGGGACGAGGAGGGGACGGGGAGGGGACGGAGAGCGGGGGAACGCGGATAGGGAGAGCGCGGGTCAGCGGCGGGATGCCATCGCGCGACGGACACGGTCGATCAGCGGTGGTTCATCGTTCAGATCGAGCTGTGTGACGCGGATGACGATCCATCCCTCGTCCTCGAGTTCGCGTTGACGTCTGATGTCGCGCCGCCACTGATCACGGCTCGTGCGGTGTCCGTCGCCCTCGTACTCGATCGCGATCTTGAAAGCGGGATATGCCATATCGCTCCGCGCGATGAGGATGCTGTTGCGGTGGATCTCGTACTGCACGACGGGTTCGGGAAGACCGCCAGCCACGAGGAGCATCCTCGTCTCGGTCTCCTTCGGCGATTCCACGCCTGCGCGGGCGCGGGGCAGCGCATCACGGACTCGTCGCGAGCCGGGAAAGCGACCCCAGGCTTCAAGGCGCTGAGTGATTTCGGTCGCGGTGTATGTCGGGCGTCCCGGCCGCAGCCCGGGATAGTTGTCGGACGTGCTGATGAGCGCGTCGAGGGCGATGACCATCTGATCGTCTGTCAGCGTCGCCGCGCACATGAACAGTGCCGCCACCGGATCGACGATCGGGATTCCGCCGATTCGCCAGGGGTGTGCTCGTCCCTCGGCCAGGCGTCGTCCCGTGACGCCGCGGTTGCGGGCACGGGCCGAACCCGTGGCCACGACCACGATGATCGGGGCCTCGACGCTCCAGATGCCGGGGTGCGGATACCCCCACACGCGCATCGCCGTCTCCCCGCCGATGAGCTGACCGCCGTGCAGGCGAGGCACGAGGGCGGCGACTCGCTCGAACGGCGTTTCCGCGGGCGTGATCGAGCGCACTCCGCGAAAGGGACGGTCGAGATCGCGCGCGGAGGCGCGACCCCGGCCTATACCCGCGGCTCCGGCCTGCCGCACTGAGAAGTGGCGACCGAGATCGTCAGGCAGAAGTATCCGATGGCGCATCCGATCACGATCGCTGATCGGACGCGTTGAACCGGGGCGACGGGTGCCGGAAACCCGGGATATGTGGATAAGTCGCGGGTGTGGACCGAATTCGCGCTGAGTGCAGCCGGGGGCGTGGGCGGGGTCACTTGTGCATCCCCAAACGGCTTTTCGGATGCGGAATCGACCCCGCAGTGCATCGCACCACGGGTGGCAGCGGCACACGGCCCGCCGCACGCCTGAGAGCGATCAACGAGCGCGAGCGCGCGCGGCTACAGCGCGGCAGCGATGAGCTCGAGCGTCTGAGCGCGGCCGGCGGCGGCGTCCCGTGGTTCGGCTTCGTATGCTCCGGCGACCGGCGACAGCATGACCTCGTCGACGCCGTACTTCGCGGCGAACGCCCGCACCTCGTCGGCGACGGATTCGCCCGTGCCGACGAACCATCGCGACCGGGCGGCCTCGACGACCTGGTCGGTCGCGGCATCCGATTCGGCGGCCAGAGCCTCCTCGACCGTCTCGAGCGCGATCAGCGGCTTGTTCAGGCGCAGGCGCGACATCATCCGCAGCTGCGGGAGGGCGCGCGCTTCGGCCTCCTCCTGCGTGGGCGAGGCGACGACGTTGACGGTCAGGAACGTCCGCGGCTCGGGGTGCTCCTCGCTCGGCTGGTAGCCGGTGCGGTAGAGGTCGAGCGCTCGCTCGAGCCCCTGGCCCGAGAAGTGGTTGGCGAAGACGTACGGCAGGCCATGGGATGCCGCGAGCTGGGCCGAGTAGTCGCTGGATCCGAGCAGCCAGACCTCGGGGCTCCCGGTGGCGGAGGGGGTCGCGTGCACGGTGTACTCGCCGCCGGAGGTGAAGCGCACGGTCGCGCCCTCACCCGAGATGAGCGCGGCGATGTCCTGCACGTTGCGGGGGAACTGCTCGACGTCGCTCGTGGTGCCCGATCCGCGCAGCAGCTGGGTGATGACCGGGTCGCTGCCGGGGGCGCGGCCGAGCCCGAGGTCGATCCGCCCGGGAGCTATGGCCTCGAGGGCCGCGAACTGCTCGGCGACGATGAGCGGCGCGTGGTTGGGGAGCATGACGCCCCCGGAACCCAGCCTGATCTTCGACGTGCGCATCGCGGCGGCGGCGATCAGCACCGGGGGAGTGGTGGATGCCACGGCCGGCATGTTGTGGTGCTCGGCGAACCAGTACCGGCGGTAGCCGAGCCGGTCGGCGGTGGCCGCGAGGTCCAGCGAGGAGGCGATCGCCTCGGCACTGGTCTGGCCGGTTCGCACCGGGATGAGGTCGAGGACGGAGAGCGCGGTGGAAGTCATCCTCGAATGCAACGGCGGGAGCGGGCAGAGCATTCCCGCCCGCTCCGCCGACGCGCCACGTCAGGCTGCGGCCAGCGCTGTGGATGCCGCGGGGGCGAACTCCTCGGCCAGCGCGCGGCGTGTGAGGTGATAGCGGATGTGCCAGGCCGCGCTGAAGCTCTGGTCGGGGAGCTGCGCGAGCACGGCGCGATCGTCGGACCCGAGGCCGTCGCGGGCCGCTTCCCTGAGCAGGTCGTCGCGGGTGGCCGGGTACTCCATGCCGCGGAGGAACCGGTCGAGAGCGGAAGAGGTGTGCATGGGATCGTCCTTTCCGAGGGGAGAGCGGGGTGGGGCGGGGGGGGGGCCCCCCCCCCCCC
>NZ_JBEPZB010000045.1:0-18270 GCF_041641055.1 Microbacterium sp. | reverse complement strand
CTCGCGCGGCGTCGACGTGCACTCGGTCAAGCAGCCCGTCGGGGTCGTCGCGGCGATCACGCCGTTCAACTTCCCCGTCATGGTGCCGCTGTGGATGGTCGCCTCGGCGATCGCCTGCGGCAACACCGTCGTGCTCAAGCCGAGCGAGAAGGACCCGTCGGCGGCCGTCTGGATCGCGAAGCTCTTCCAGGAGGCAGGTCTGCCCGACGGCGTGCTCAACGTCGTGCACGGCGACAAGGAAGCCGTCGACGCCCTGCTCGAGTCGCCGCGCGTGAACGCGATCAGCTTCGTCGGCTCGACGCCCATCGCCCGCTCGATCTACCAGCGCGCGGCGAACGCCGGCAAGCGGGTCCAGGCTCTGGGCGGCGCGAAGAACCACATGGTCGTGATGCCGGATGCCGACATCGACGCCGCAGCCGACGCCGCGGTCTCGGCCGCCTACGGGTCGGCCGGCGAGCGCTGCATGGCCGTCTCGGTGCTCGTCGCGGTGGGCGACATCGCCGACGACCTCGTCGGGGCGATCGCCTCGCGCATCGACGGGCTCTCGATCGGCGCCGGCACGGATGCCGCGAGCGAGATGGGTCCGCTCATCACCCGCGAGCACCGCGACCGCGTCGCCTCGTACGTGACCGGCGCCGCCTCTGAGGGTGCGACCGTCGTGGTCGACGGCACGACGAAGGACTTCGACTCCGACGGCTTCTTCATCGGCGTCAGCCTCATCGACCGGGTCGCTCCCGGCATGAAGGTCTACGAGGACGAGATCTTCGGGCCGGTGCTGTCTGTCGTGCGCGTCGAGACCTACGCGGAGGCCGTCGAGCTCGTCAATGCGAACACGTACGGCAACGGCACGGCGATCTTCACGCGCGACGGCGGCACCGCCCGTCAGTACGAGTTCGACATCGAGGTCGGCATGGTCGGCGTCAACGTGCCGATCCCCGTGCCGATCGGCGCCTACTCGTTCGGCGGCTGGAAGGACTCGCTCTTCGGAGACTCGCACATCTACGGTCCCGAGTCCGTGCACTTCTACACTCGGTCGAAGGTGGTCACCACGCGCTGGCCCGACCACACGCCCTCGCAGATCGACCTGGGCTTCCCGAGCAACCACTGAGCCAGAGAGCGACATACGATATGACGACCTTCACCGATCGCCACGGCGCATCGCATCCGCTCCCCGCCCCCGAGGCCGAGGCGCAGGTGCGGGCGGACGACCGCGGCCACGTCTTCCACTCCTGGAGCGCGCAGGGGCTCATCGACCCGCTGCCCGTCGCCGCGGGTGAGGGCTCGACGTTCTGGGACTACGCGGGCAACGCTTACCTCGACTTCTCCAGCCAGCTGGTCAACCTCAACCTCGGGCACCAGCATCCCGATCTCGTCGCCGCGATCCAGCAGCAGGCCGGCCGCCTGTCGACCATCCAGCCGGCGATGGCGAACGACGTGCGGGGCGAGCTCGCCCGGCTCATCGTCGAGGTCGCGCCCGAGGGCTTCGAGAAGGTCTTCTTCACCAACGGCGGCGCCGAGGCCAACGAGTACGCGGTGCGCATGGCCCGGCAGTCGACGGGGCGCCACAAGGTGCTGTCGATGTACCGCAGCTATCACGGGTCGACCTCGACGGCGATCTCGCTGACGGGCGACCCTCGCCGGTGGGCCAACGGCTCGCCCGACTCGGGGGCGGTGCGCTTCTTCGGGCCGTATCTGTACCGGTCGCCCTTCCACGCCGAGACCCCGGAGCAGGAGTCCGAGCGGGCGCTCGCCCACCTCGAGCAGACCATCCAGCTCGAGGGGCCGGCGACCATCGCGGCCATCATCATCGAGACGGTCGTCGGCACGAACGGCGTGCTCGTGCCGCCGCCCGGCTACCTGCAGGGGGTTCGTGAGCTCTGCGACCGCTACGGCATCGTCTACATCGCGGACGAGGTCATGGTCGGCTTCGGCCGACTCGGCGAGTGGTTCGGCATCGACGCGTACGACGGGCGTCCCGACCTGATCACCTTCGCGAAGGGCGTGAACTCCGGGTACGTGCCGCTCGGCGGCGTCGTCATCTCCGAGCGCATCGCGAAGGCCTTCGACACCACGCCGTTCGCCGGAGGGCTCACGTACTCCGGGCATCCGCTCGCGTGCGCCGCGGGCGTCGCGACCTTCGAGGTGTTCCGCCGCGACGGCATCCTCGAGCGGGTGCGCGACCTCGGCGAGCGCATCGTCGAGCCGACGCTGCGCCGCTGGGTCGACACCCACCCGAGCGTCGGCGAGGTGCGCGGACGCGGTCTCTTCTGGGCCGTCGAGCTGGTGCGCGACAAGGAGACGCGCGAGCCGCTGGTGCCCTTCAACGCGAGCGGAGCGGATGCCGCGCCGGTCGCCGCCTTCGCGGCCGCAGCCAAGAAGGCCGGCGTCTGGCCCTTCACCCACTTCAACCGAATGCACGTCGCGCCGCCGCTCGTGATCAGCGAGGACGACCTGGTGCGCGGCCTCGCCGTGCTGGATGAGGCCCTCTCCGTCGCGGACGAGCACGCCGCGGGCTGAGCCAGAAGCGCGACGAGGGCTCACCCGCGTGACGGGTCGTCTTCTGCTCGTGCCGGCGTCAAACTCGGCCGCACCCGCGCCAGATCGGCTCACAGAAGGGGCGTTGCCAATTCCGGCTGTCGATTCCGACTTGCCTGTTCTGTCCCTTCGTTCGAGCCATCGGAATCTGTTCAGTTACCGATATCCACTCCGACGAGCGGTTGTGAAGTTGTTGTGAAGAGTGAGATTGTGTGGCTGTTGACACTGACGTCAGCCAGATCGGAGGAAATTGTGTGGGATTCAAAGGTGAAGCCGAAGGCCCAAAGACAAGCGCGAGAGGCGCTCGCTCGCGCTCTAATGTCAGCCTGTGCGGTCTTGGGGCTAGCTACGAGCTTGTTGGTCGCATCGACTGCGCCAGCGCAGGCGGCTGGTTGTACGGCAGGCGTTCTTTGCGGCTGGGTCTACAACACCAACTCTTCGACCACGAGCATCCGGGTTGGCACGGACTGGAACGGAACGACCGTGACCGGGTCTACCGCATACGTCTCACGCGGAGCGTTCAGCGATCGATTCACTGACTACGACGCGTTCTACGTCCCAGCTGGGTACTGCGCTCGGGCTTACCGACCCGCTGGAAAAGGAGCGGTCCAACTCGGCACCACAAACCGTATCGGCATGACGGGAAAATGGGTCAAGGTCGACAATCTGGGCGCTTACGTCGTTCTGAAGAGCGGCGTCTGCGGCTGACCAACCGCAAGCCGCCCGGCTCCGCTACTTGCGGTCGAAGTCGAATGCCTTGAGCAGTTCGGCGACCGCCTGGTCGCGCTCCTCGCCGCCTTCCTCGAACATGTGCGTCACGTGCGTACGCAGGTGGTTCTCGAGGAGGAGCCGGTTCAGAGACTCCAGGGAACGCTGGATCGCGCGGGACTGCGTGATGATGTCCATGCAGTACTCCTCGCTCTCGATCATCCGCGCGACCCCACGCATCTGACCCTCGAGGATGCTCGTGCGGTGCAGGGCACGCTTCTTGATGTCTTCGATCACGATTCGAGGGTACTCGGGTCCTGCGCCGATCAGCCCGAGAACGGGTTCAGGACGGAAAGTCCCGGAACGTCGAAATCCCTCTCGTTGCGGGTGACGAGAGTCAGCCCATGATGCAGCGCAGTGGCCGCGATGAGCGAGTCGCCGAGCGGACGCCGGTTCGGCACTTGGATGGCTGCGGCGATCTGAGCGATCGCCTGCGTCACCTCGAGAGCGGGGTGCACCAGTCCGCTTCTGACCGAGTCCAGCCACCGTTCCAGAGACGCGGCGGCGACGGCATCCCGTCTCCACGCCAGGAGGACGCCGCGCTCGAGTTCGAGCCCGGTGATCACGCTGATGCGCACAGCCTCCCGAGGCGTCGCGTCGAACCACCGCGTCACTCCGACGTCGGGCCGAGGCCGCCGCACCTCCGAGATCACGTTCGTGTCGACCAGGAAGGGTGTCACAGATCGGTCTCTCGTCCGAAGTCGCGCGACCTGTCGGCGGCGATCTCGTCCATGATCTGACCGAAGACGTCATCAGGATCTGCCCCTTCAGGGAGGGGGCGGATGACATCCAGGAAGGAACGCGTGTCCTCCGTGGAAACGGCGGGCCGGAGGCGTTCATACGCTCCGATGCTCAGCAGTACGTAGGCGGGCTCGCCCCGACGGGTGATGAGGACCGGTTCCTCTTCCGCGAGCCTTTGAGCGCGTGCGACGGATTGGTTGAACTCCCGAGCGGTCATGGTGAACACGATGGACCTCGATTCCCGATGTAGTGAGAGTACTACACAGTGCCGGACGGTCAGGAGGACGCGAATCGGACGCCGCTCGCCGACCTCAGCCGAGACTCCCCATGAAAGGATGACGTCATGCCGCGAACCCCGATGGCGCTCCTGTCGCCCGCAGACCAGATGCGACTGCGCGCTCTCCGCCGGATGAAGGCGGTGGCTCTCGGTGCGCTGATCTTCATGGCCGTCGTCTTCGTGATCGCGTTCGCCTTCCAGGAACGGCAGCCGTGGCTGGCATACATCCGCGCCGCCGCGGAGGGCGGCATGGTGGGCGCCCTCGCCGACTGGTTCGCCGTCACGGCGCTGTTCCGCCGGCCGCTGGGGCTGCCCATCCCGCACACCGCGATCATCCCGAGCCGCAAGGACGAGATCGGTCGCACGCTCGGTGAGTTCGTCGAGACGAACTTCCTCGAAGCGGACGTCGTGCGCACCAAGCTCGCCAGCACCGCCATCGCGCAGCGCGCCGGCGACTGGCTCCGCGAGCCCGCGCACGCCCAGCGCGTGGCGGCGGAAGGCGCGACGATCGCGACGGCGGTGCTCGACGCACTCAGCGATGACGATGTGCGCGACCTCATCACCGACCTCGCGAGAGAGCATCTGGTCTCCCCCGAGTGGGGTCCCCCGGCGGGCGCCTGGCTCGAGAAGATCGTGGAGGCCGACGCGCATCACGGAGCGGTCGACCTCGCCGCAGACAGCATCGGCCGCTGGCTGGAGGCGAACGCCGAGTCCTTCTCGGGGATCATCTCGCGCCGCCTCCCGGGCTGGGTTCCGAAGCTCGCCCATCGATTCGTGGACGACACCGCCTACAACGAGGCCGTGAAGTTCGTCCGCGCCGTGCAGGCCGATCCGAAGCATCCGGCCCGCATCGCCGTCGACGGCTACCTCGCCCGCCTCGCCGACAGCCTGCAGAACGATCCGGAGACCAGGGCGAAGCTCGAGAACGCGAAGTCCTCGCTGTTCGACAGCCCCCGTGTCGGCGCACTCGCCGCCGAGGCGTGGAACACGGCGAAGGCCGGGCTGCTCACCGCACTGGCCGACCCTGAGAGCGGGCTTCGCGTCCGTGCAGCCCAGGCTCTGCAGGAGATCGGCGAGCGGCTCACGACGGATGCCGCGCTGCAGCGCCGCGTGGACGGCTGGGTCTCCGACGCGGCCGTGTTCCTCGTCGACCGCTACCGTCACGACATCGCCTCGATCATCACCGACACGGTCGAACGCTGGGACCCCGTCGAGACCACCGAGAAGATCGAGCTCATGGTCGGCCGCGATCTGCAGTACATCCGCCTCAACGGCACGTTCGTGGGCGCGCTCGCGGGCCTCGCGATCTTCACGATCGCCCATGCGCTGATCCCCGGAGTCTGAGCAGGCGCGTCAGCGCTTTCGTCAGCGCACGATCAGCTCGGGCGTGATGAGGGCGTGAGCGGACCCGGACTCCAGTCGGCGCGGCGCCACGACGTCGCCGGTCGGCCCCATCAGCAGCTCGAGAACGGCGGTGGCGACGTCCTCTGGGCGCTGCTCGACGCTCGAGAAGCCGAGCGCCTCGGCGGTCGGGGTGTTGTCGAATCCGATGACGGGCAGATCGAGGCGTGCATCCCCCAGAGCGAGGAGCGCCCCCACGGCAAGAGAGTCGCTCGCACACACGAGCGCGTCCGTGACGAGGCCGTCGTCGAGCGCCGCCGCCATGCTGGCGCGTGCCTGGGGTACGGAATCCTCGGCGATCACCCGCCCGCCGCGTGCGCCGGCAGCCGAAACGGCCTCGCGCCACCCCCGCTCCCGGTCGTCTCCCGTGCCCGAACCGGGCGGCCAGCCGAAGAACGACACGTGGCCACCGAATCCGAGAGCATGCGCGGTCGCCGCCCGTGTCCCCGACGCCCCGTCCACATCGACCCACAGGTGCAGCGGGTCGGCGATGTCGTCGTCGCCCCACGGCCTGCCGAACGAGATGAAGGGCAGCCCCTCTGCATCGAGGTGGCCGACTCGAGGATCGTCGCGGAAAGTGCCGGTGATGATCGCCGCGTCGATCTCCGAGCCCTCCCACAGCTCCGACAGCCGCGCGAGCTCCTCCTCGGTGGAGCGGGCGGCGTACACGAGCATCCGCATCCCGCGCTCGCTGGCGTGCTCGGTGATCGCATGCACGAACCGGTCGAGCACGACGCCGGAGATCCCACCGACGTAGGGATCGAGGCGGATGCCGATCGTCGAGCTGCGGCGCAGGCGAAGGCGCCGAGCCGCGGCGTGGCGGCGATAGCCGAGTGCGTCGATCGCCTCCAGCACCCGCTGCTTCGTCGCGGGACGGACGATGTCGGGTGTGTTGAGGACATTGGAGACGGTCTGCCGTGAGACGCCGGCGTGGGCGGCGACGTCTTCGACCGTGGGCGCCTTCGCCATTGCTGCTCCTCGTCTCCCGGCCGCTCTTGACACATTCGCGCCCGCGCCTCTAGCCTATTCCACGCAGAGTTTGATCGTTCAAATTGCTGCCGGATGGATCCCGGACACCCGTTCCGGCCGACGCCCGCAATGACTCATCAAAGGAGAGAGACCATGACACGGCACATCACACGCACCGCCCTCGGCACCGGAGCGGTGCTCCTCACCAGCACTCTCGTGCTCACGGGCTGCGGATCGGGCTTCGCCGGAGATGAGGCGCCGACCGAGTCCTCGGAGCTCTCGTCCTCGGATGACGACCTCACCGTCCTGATCGGCTCGTCCGGCGATGCCGAGACCGCGGCCGTGCAGGAGGCGCTCGACGCCTGGTCCGAGGAGTCGGGGACGAAGGTCTCGCTGCAGGTGGCCAGCGACCTCGCACAGGAGCTCTCCCAGGGATTCGCCGCCGGCGAGCCCGCCGACCTCTTCTACCTCTCGACCGACCAGATCGCCGGATTCGCGTCGAACGGCTCACTGCAGGCGTACGGCGACGAGCTGAGCAACAAAGACGACTTCTACCCCTCGCTCGTGGAGAACTTCACCATCGACGACACGTTCTACTGCGCGCCCAAGGACTTCTCGACGCTGGCGCTCGTGATCAACTCCCAGATGTGGGCAGATGCCGGTCTCACCGACGCCGACCTCCCGCAGAGCTGGGACGACCTCGGAGCTGTCGCGAAGAAGCTGACCACCTCGGATCACGTCGGCCTCGCCTTCGGAGCCGAGTTCCAGCGGGTCGGCACATTCATGGCGCAGGCCGGCGGCGGTCTCGTCGCGGACGGGAAGGCGATCGCCGACGACGAGGCGAACGTGGAGGCTCTCGAGTACGTGAAGTCGCACCTCGCCGACGGGACGTTCGCCTACGCGAAGGACGTCGGGGCCGGATGGGGCGGCGAGGCTCTCGGCAAGGGCGCGGCCGCGATGGTGATCGAGGGCAACTGGATCACCGGAGCTCTCGCGAACGACTTCAGTTCGATCGACTACACGGTCGCCGAGCTTCCGGCCGGACCAGCAGGCCAGGGCACGCTCCAGTTCACGAACTGCTGGGGCATGGCGGCGGACAGCCCCAACCAGCAGGCGGCCCTCGACCTGGTCGAGTACCTCACCAGCGCCGACAGCCAGCTCGCCTTCTCGAAGGCCTTCGGCCCGATGCCCTCGATCAAGTCGGCAGCCGATGCCTGGACCACCGACAATGCCGCCCTGGCTCCCTTCCTCGCCGGCGCAGACTACGCGCAGTTCCCGCCGAACCAGGACGGTGCCGCAGACGTGATCGCCGACTTCAACGCGCAGCTCGAATCGCTGAAGACCGCGGAGCCCGCCGACATCCTCGGCTCCGTCCAGTCGAACCTCGAAGCGATCGTCGAGTAGTCGTGACGATGACGCGCACCGGGCGTCGTCGCGGCGGGGCCTCCGGGCTCCGCCGCGGCGAGGCCGCGGCCGGGTGGCTGTTCACCGCACCGGTGATCGCGATCCTCGGCGTGTTCCTCCTCGTCCCGGTCCTGATGGCTCTCTGGGTGAGCGTCTCGGACTGGGGAGGCCGAGGCAGTCCCCTGTCGGGATCCGTCTCCTACGTGGGTGCGGACAACTTCTCGGCTGTCCTCGTCGATGGCGGACTGGCCACCAAGGACTTCGGCACCGCGCTGCGCAACAACGCCTGGTACGTGCTGCTGGTGGTGCCGCTGCAGACCGCACTCGCCCTCTTCCTCGCCATCCTCGTGAACAGGGCCGTGCTCCGCGGCCGCGGATTCTTCCGCACGGCCTATTACTTCCCGTCGGTCACCAGCTCCGTCGCGATCACCGTGCTGTGGCTCTTCCTCTTCTCCGCGAGCGGCGCCGTGAACGGCGTGCTGTCGTGGTTCGGGATCAACGGCCCGAACTGGTTCAACGATCCGCGGGGCGTCCTTCACCTCGTGCTCAGCGGCGTCGGAGTGGACTCCGGACCCGCGGCGCTCACCCAGGGCGGCATGCTCGGCGTGTCGTGGTGGGAGTGGCTCGCCGGCCCGTCGATCGCCATGAGCGCGTACATCCTGATGGCGGTCTTCACGACATCCGGCACCTTCATGCTCCTGTTCCTCGCGGGCCTGCAGAACCTCGGAGGCGACGTCGACGAGGCCGCGATGATGGACGGGGCGAACAGCTGGCAGCGGTTCTGGAGAGTCACCCTCCCCCAGCTGCGGCCCACGCTCTTCACGGTCCTGACCCTCGGCCTGATCGGCTGCTGGCAGGTCTTCGATCAGATCTACACCGGCACACGGGGCGCCCCGAGCAAGACGACGCTGACCCCGGCATATCTGTCGTACCAGACCGCGTTCTCGAATCAGGAATGGGGTCAGGGCGCCGCGATCGCCTTCATCCTGTTCGTCATCATCGTCGTCTTCACCCTGCTGCAGCGCTGGGTGCTGCGTGATCGGCCGGTGTCACGGCGCCGCATCCGCGCCTACGAGACCACCGCGAAGGGAGGCGTCTCGTGAGACTCTCGCGCACGCAGCTCACCTGGCAGATCGTGCTCTATGCCGTGCTGATCGGGCTCGCGATCGTCTACATCTACCCGTTCCTCGTGCAGATCGCCACCAGCTTCAAGACCGACGAGGATGCCGCGTCCAGCGGCATCTCCCTCGTGCCCGAGGTGTGGACGTTCGCGGCCTACGAGCGGCTCTTCGCCCGCAGCGACTTCCCCTCATGGTTCGTCAACAGTGCGATCGTGACGATCGTCGTGACCGCCGGGCGGGTGTTCTTCAACTCGCTCGCCGGCTACGCACTGGCCCGCCTGCACTTCCGCGGTCGGGGCGTGGTCTTCGCGGCGCTGGTCGCGGTCATGTCGGTGCCGACCGTGGTGCTCCTCATCCCCAAGTTCCTCGTGATCAACCAGCTGGGCATGTTCAACTCGTACGCGGGGATGATCCTGCCGCTGCTCGTGGATGCCGCCGGCGTCTTCATCATGAAGAACTTCTTCGAATCGATCCCCGTGTCGGTCGAGGAGCAGGCTCGGATCGACGGCGCCGGCACGTTCCGCCTGTTCTGGTCGGTCGTACTCCCGATGGCGACGCCGGCACTCGTGACGATCGTGATCCTGTCGTTCCAGGGCTCATGGAACGAGCTGAGCCACTTCATCGTGTCGACCAACGACCCCGCTCTCACCACCCTGACCAAGGGCGTCGCCTCGCTCGCGAGCGGCCAGCTCAGCCAGGGGACGCAGTATCCGCTCAAGCTGGCGGCCGCGCTCATCATGACGATCCCCGTCGCCGTGATGTTCTTCGTCTTCCAGCGCCGCATCATGAACTCCACCGAAGGAGCCGTCAAGGAATGACCCCCACTCCCCCCACCCGCCCCGCTCTGCAGCCCCTGCTGGACGACGCCGTGATCGTGCTCGAAGCGCCGACTCAGGTGTGGTCGGACGCCGCCGGACGGATCGGTACCGTACCGATCCACGGCATCTACCACGGCGATCTGCGCCATATCAGCGCGGTGGAGCTCTCGATCGCGGGCACGGACCTCGAATCGATCGGATGCTCCTCGCCCACCCCGCAGCGGGTGACCTTCACGGACGTCCTGCGGGGACTGGACGATGACTCGGCCGATCCGCGCGTGCGTCTGGACCGGGAGCGGACCGCGACCGCCGGGCGATTCGGCGAGCGCCTGATGGTCAGCAGTCACCTCGATCACGCCATGCTCGTCAGCGTCGAGGTGCGCGTGCGCCCCGACTTCGCCCCGATGCAGGCCGTGAAGGCCGGAGATGCCGCGCCCGCCGTGTGGGAGTGGGACGGAGCACGCGCGCGCAGCACGGATGCCTCCTTCTCGCTGATCGCGGCAGAGGCCGCCACCGCGACGGACGGAGACGACCTCGTCGTCCGCTGGGAGCTCGAGGTGCCACCGCGAGGCCGCGTCGAGGCGGCCTGGTCCGTCGAGCTGCACGACCCCACGCTCGTGGTCGCTGCCGCGCGACCGTCGACGACGTCGACGCCGCCGGAGACCGACGATCCCCGGGTCGCTCGGTGGATCGATCGCGCGACGGCCGACCTCGCGGCCCTCCGCCTCTCGCTCCCGGATCATCCGGGCGACGCCTTCTATGCAGCGGGCGCGCCATGGTTCTTCACCCTCTTCGGTCGTGATTCGATCTGGGCCGCCCGCCTCGCTCTCGCTGCGGATCCGTCGATGGCGGGATCCACCCTCCGGGTCCTGGCCCGCCTGCAGGGCACGACGACGGACCCTGCGACGGCGGAAGCGCCGGGCAAGATCCTTCATGAGCTGCGCAGCGGCGCCCTGACACTGCCCAAGGAGGGCGTCCACCTTCCGCCGCTCTACTACGGAACGGTCGATGCGACCCCGCTGTGGGTGTGTCTGCTGGCCGACGCCCGCGATGCGGGGATGCCCCGCGAAGAGGTGCAGGAGCTGCTTCCCGCGCTGCGTGCCGCGCTCGAGTGGACGGTCGTCCATGGCCCGGCATCCGGAAGCGGCTTCATCGACTACGTCGACGAGACAGGTCACGGACTCGCGAACCAGGGGTGGAAGGACTCCGGCGATTCCATCCAGTGGAGGGACGGTCGTCTCGCCGAGGGCCCGATCGCTCTCAGCGAGGTGCAGGCCTATGCCCATGAGGCTGCCGTGCGCGGTGCCGCACTCCTCGACGAGCTCGAAGAGCCGGGCGGTGAGGCGCTGCGGAGTTGGGCGGCCGATCTGCGTGAGCGCTTCCGCGCCGCGTTCTGGGTCACGACCGAAGAGGGCCGCTACCCCGCTGTGGCGCTGGATGCCGCGGGCAACCCGGTCGACTCGCTCACGAGCAACATCGGGCATCTGATCGGCACCGGTCTGCTCGACGCGGACGAGGAGCGGCTCTGCGCCACCCTGCTCACAGACCCCACGATGTCGAGCGGCTACGGCATCCGCACCCTGTCGACGAGCGCTCAGGGCTACTGGCCGCTGAGCTACCACTGCGGCAGCGTCTGGACGCATGACACCGCGATCGCCGTGCACGGGATGCTCCGAGCGGGACTCCGGGAACAGGCTCAGTCGATCGCGCGACAGCTGCTCGATGTCGCGGAGGGCTTCGAGTACCGCGTGCCCGAGCTTCACTCCGGGGATGCGGCCGTGCATGGCGGAAGACCGGTGCCCTACCCCGCCGCCTGTCGCCCGCAGGCATGGTCGGCCGCGGCGGCCGTGGTCTGCGCGCAGGCGCTGGGGTGATCTGACCGGCATCCTGACCCCGTGGGCAACGGCGGCCGCGGCGTCACCGGGTCGCGAGTGCCGCGAGCATCTCCAGGACGCAGAGCGCGGCGAGGCGCACCGTGCGCATGTCGTCGGTGTCGGCGGTCGCATCGACCTCGGCGATGTCGGCGCTGACGACGCGCGGGTCTGCCGTGATGCCCCGCACGAGAGCACGTAGCTCCCAGGCAGCGAGACCGCCGGGGACGCTCGCGGGGCAGCCGGGCGCCGCGGACCGATCCACCGCATCGACGTCGACATCGAGATGGATGCGGGTGCCCGCTCCCGCGCCCGCTCCCGCGATGCGCGTCGCCTCAGCGACGACGTCGGCGATGCCACGCCGACGAACCTCGTCGAGCGTGATCACCCGGATGCCCCAGTCGGCTGCCCGACCGGCGTAGGCCGCCGAGTTCGCGAAGTCCGCGATGCCGATCTGGACGATCCTTGTGGGGTCGACGCGTTCGGGCTCGGGGGCGTCCTCGATGAGTCGACGCACCGGCGAGCCGTTCGAGATGCCGTCCCGCAGGTCGAAGTGTGCGTCGATCGTGATCAGTCCCGTCGCCCCGGCGCCGCGCGCCACGGGATACGTCAGCGCGTTGTCGCCTCCCAGGGCGACGACGAGACGGGCGGCATCGGCGAGCCCACGCACCCGATCGACCGTCGCCGCGATGCCCCGTTCGCCGTCGGGCTCGACGACGTCTCCGGCGTCCAGGATGCGCAGCGTCGCGGCCAGATCGACGGCGGGCGGGCCCATCAGGGTCGCGCTGTACCGCGTGAGAGCCTCGCGGATCGCCGCGGGCGTGGCATGTGCACCCGTCGGGGAGAGCGAGCTGCGCCAGGTCGGGACGCCGAGCAGGACGGCGTCCGCGTCGTCTCCCGCCTCGAACGCGGGCCAGGACCCGGCTCGCGGCCAGAGTTCATCGTGCGAGAGAGCCATGATCCTCCGTTCCGGCCGCCGCGAAGACCGCGGTGCCGTTCTTCCAGACCTTCTCGACGAGCGGGACGCCCGGCCGATAGGCGAGATGGATGCGCGTGGGCGCTGTCAGCAGCACGAGATCGGCACGTGCACCCGGCGCGATCACGCCGATATCGTCGCGTCCCAGTGCACGGGCGCCGCCGGCGGTCGCCGCCCACACGGCCTCGGCCGGAGTCATCCCCATGTCGCGCACCGCGATGGCGATGCAGAACGGCATCGACGACGTGAAGCTGGAGCCCGGGTTGGTGTCGCACGCGATCGCCACCGTCACCCCGGCGTCGATCAGCCGACGAGCATCCGGATACGGCTGCCGCGTCGAGAACTCCACCCCGGGCAGCAGCGTGAGGACGGTGTCGGACGTGACGAGCGCGGCGATGTCCTCGTCGGTCAGGTAGGTGCCGTGGTCGACGGAGGCGGCGCCCAGCTCCACGGCCAAACGCACTCCCTCGCCCGGCCCGAGCTGACTCGCGTGCACCCGGGGCCGCAGGCCCTTCGCGACCCCCGCCTCGAGCACCCGACGGGACTGCTCCACCGTGAACGCACCGGTCTCGCAGAACACGTCGATCCACTTCGAATGCGGCGCGCAGGCGTCGAGCATCGGTCCGGTGACGAGCTCGACGTACTCGTCGGCGCGATCGGCGTAGTCGGCGGGGACCACGTGCGCCCCGAGGAACGTGACCTCGGGCGTGACCTCGGCGGCGAGGCGGACCAGACGCTCCTCATCGAGCACGCTCAATCCGTAGCCGCTCTTGATCTCGACCGTCGTCGTGCCCTGGGCGGTCATCTCGGTGATGAACGCCCGCAGCCGCGCTCGCAGGTCGTCGTCGCTCGCGGCTCGCGTGGCGGCGACCGTGGAGCGGATGCCGCCCGCGGCATACTTCTGCCCGGCCATCCGCGCCTCGAACTCCGCTGCACGATCCCCGCCGAACACCAGGTGACTGTGGCTGTCGACGAATCCGGGGATCACCGCGTGCCCTCGGGCGTCGACGACCCGGTCCGCCCTTGGCGCATCCGCCGCCGCCCCGACCCAGGCGATGTGCTCGTCCTCGATCAGCACGGCAGCGCTCTGCAGCGTCCCGGAGCGGTCGCCGTCGGCTCGGGCGACGTTCGTCGTCAGTTCGCCGATGTTCGTCAGCAGCGTGGTGCTCACAGCATCGGCACCTTCAGGCCGCGCTCACGTGCGATGTCGCGAGCGTGCTCATACCCGGCGTCGACGTGACGCATCACCCCGGTGCCCGGATCGTTCGTCAGCACCCGCTCCAGCTTCTCGGCGGCGAGCGCGGACCCGTCGGCCACGGTCACCTGACCGGCGTGGATCGAGCGCCCGATCCCGACGCCGCCGCCGTGGTGCAGCGACACCCACGACGCGCCGGAGGCGGTGTTGAGCAGGGCGTTGAGCAGCGGCCAGTCGGCGATCGCATCCGATCCGTCCTTCATCGCCTCGGTCTCGCGGTAGGGCGATGCGACCGAACCGGAGTCGAGGTGGTCGCGTCCGATCACGATCGGCGCCGTCAGCTCGCCCGAGGCGACCATTTCGTTGAACTTGAGTCCGGCGAGGTGGCGCTCCTTGTACCCGAGCCAGCAGATGCGGGCGGGCAGTCCCTCGAAATGCACCTTCTCTCCGGCCTTCTCCAGCCAACGGTGCAGCGCCTTGTCCTCGGGGAAGAGCTCGGCGATCGCCCGATCGGTGCGGTAGATGTCCTCGGGGTCGCCCGAGAGCGCGGCCCAGCGGAAGGGTCCACGGCCCTCCTCGAACTGCGGGCGGATGTACGCGGGGACGAAGCCGGGGAACTCGAAGGCGCGGTCGTAACCACCGAGCTGCGCTTCGGCGCGGATGGAGTTGCCGTAGTCGAACACGGCAGCGCCCGCATCCTGGAACGCCACCATCGCCTCGACGTGACGGGCCATCGACTCGCGGGACCGCCGGGTGAAGTCCTCGGCGTCGCGCTCGGCCGCGGCCTTCCACTCGGACACGGAGGTGCCGACCGGGAGGTACGCGAGCGGGTCGTGCGCGCTGGTCTGATCCGTGACGATGTCGATCGGCACTCCCCTCCGCAGCAGCTCGGGGAAGACCTCGGCGGCGTTGCCGACCACGCCGACCGAGAGCGCCTCGCCGGCTTCCTTCGCCGCGACGACACGCTCGACGGCGGCGTCCAGATCGGTGGTGTACTCGTCGAGGTAGCCGTGCTCCACGCGCCGCGAGAGTCGGGACTCGTCGACGTCGACGATGAGCACGACGCCGTCGTTGAGCGTCACCGCGAGAGGCTGCGCACCGCCCATCCCTCCGGCACCACCGGTCAGAGTCAGGGTGCCGCGCAGCGACTCCCGGCCCAGCGAGCGGGCGACCGCCGCGAAGGTCTCGTACGTCCCCTGCAGGATGCCCTGGGTGCCGATGTAGATCCACGAGCCGGCCGTCATCTGGCCGTACATGATGAGCCCGAGCTCCTCGAGGCGACGGAACTCCGGCCAGTTGGCCCAGTCCCCGACGAGGTTCGAGTTGGCGATGAGGACCCGAGGCGCCCACTCGTGGGTGCGGAAGACGCCGACGGGCTTGCCGGACTGCACGAGCAGTGTCTCGTCGGGCTCCAGCTCGTCGAGTGTGCGGATGATCGCGTCGTACGCCTCCCAGCTGCGCGCCGCCTTGCCCGTGCCGCCGTACACGACCAGGTCTTCGGGGTGCTCGGCGACCTCGGCATCGAGGTTGTTCATGAGCATCCGCTTGGCGGCCTCGGCGCCCCAGCTCTTCGCGGTGCGCTGGTTGCCTCGGGCGGCGCGAACGCTGCGCGGTCCGGTGGGGGTGGTGTCAGTCATTCGCGTGCTCCTTTGCGATGCGGGCGATGGTGCCGGACTGCACGAGTGCGGTCACGGCCTCGATGTCGGGCGAGAGGAAGCGGTCGGGGCCGGGGCCGGCGGCGACCGTGCGCACCAGGTCGCGGACAGCGCCGGTGGCGGGGCCCGCCTGCAGCGGAGCGCGCAGATCGAGGGCGCGTGCGCCGGTCAGGATCTCGATCGCGAGCACGCGGCCGAGGCCGTCGATCGCGCGGCGGAGCTTGCGCGCGGCAGCCCAGCCCATCGAGACGTGGTCCTCCTGCATCGCCGACGAGGGAATCGAGTCGACGGACGCGGGGACGGCCAGGCGCTTCAGCTCGGAGACGATCCCGGCCGCCGCGTACTGAGCGATCATCAGCCCGGAGTCGACCCCGACCTCGTCGGCGAGGAAGGGAGGCAGCCCGTGGCTGCGCGCGGGATCGAGCGCACGGTCCGTGCGTCGCTCCGAGATCGAGGCGACGTCCGCCACGGAGATCGCGAGGAAGTCGAGGACGGCTGCCACCGGGGCACCGTGGAAGTTCCCATTCGATTCGATGCGACCGTCGAGCGTGATCACGGGGTTGTCGATCACGCTCGCCAGCTCGCGACCCGCGACGGTCGAGGCGTAGGCCATGGTGTCGCGCGCCGTGCCGTGCACCTGCGGCGAGCAGCGCAGAGAGTACGCATCCTGCACGCGTCCGTCTTCCGGGCCCTTGTGGCTGTGCACGATCGGGGAGTTCCGCAGGAAGGAGCGCAGGTTGGCGGCGGACTCTCCCTGGCCCGTCTGCGGGCGCAGCGCCATGAGATCCGCGGCGAAGACGGCATCCGTGCCGAGCTGGGACTCGACGGACATGGCGGCGGCCAGGTCGGCGGTCAGGAGAAGAGCGTCGAGATCGTGCAGGGCGAGCACCAGCATCCCGAGCATCCCGTCCGTGCCGTTGATGAGCGCGAGACCCTCCTTCTCGACCAGGGTGACGGGCTCGATGCCCGCGGCCACCAGCGCATCGGATGCTGCGACGAGGTCGCCCTCCGCATCGCGGACGTCGCCCTCCCCCATGGCCGCGAGGGCGATGTGCGCGAGCGGGGCGAGATCGCCGGAGCAGCCGAGAGAGCCGTACTCCCGCACGATCGGCACGATGCCTGCGTTGAGGAGCGCGGCGTAGGTCTCCACGACGACCGGCCGCACACCGGTGCGACCTGAGCTGAGGGTCTGCAGGCGCAGGAGCTGGAGGCCGCGCACCACCTCGCGCTCGACCTCCGCGCCGGTCCCTGCCGCATGGGATCTGATGAGGCTCGCCTGCAGCTGCAGCCGGCGGTCCGGAGCGATGAACGTGGTCGCGAGCGCTCCGAACCCGGTGGAGACCCCGTAGTGCGGGTGCGGGTCTGCCGCCAGACCGTCGATGACGTGCCGCGTCTCGGCGACACGATCGAGTGCTGCGGGACTGATCACGACGCGGGCGCCGTGACGGGCGACGGCGACGACGTCGGCGTGACTCAGGGGGGCATCGCCGACGACGACGGAGAACTCTTCAGACATGATTCGATTTCACACCCCGACAGTCGCACCCCACAGGGGGAAGAGGCATACTGTGTCTGTGATCCCAGACGATGCGGCTTCGACCGCGCAGGTGCCGGCGGCGGACAACACCCTGCGGATCCTCCGTCACCTCGCCGGCCGTCCGGCCCCCGTGGCGGCCTCGGCGATCGCTCGTGAGCTCGGGCTGCCCCGCTCGACCGTGTATCACCTGCTCACCACGCTCGCGGCGCACGGGTTCGTGCTGCACCTGCGCGAGGAGCGCCGCTGGGGTCTCGGCACGTCGGCCTTCGAACTCGCCGGCGGGTATGCCCGGCAGCAACCACTCGCGCGCCTGGGCCGGCCAGTGATCGCGTCGCTGTCCGACCACCTGGGCGAGAGCGCGCACCTCGCCGTGATGAGCGGAGGCGATGTCCTGTACATCGTCGAGGAGCGGGCGCCCCGGCGTCCCGCACTCGTCACCGATGTGGGGGTGAGACTGCCGGCGCACCTCACCGCCTCCGGTCGGGCGATGCTGGCAGCCCTCCCGCGGGAGCAGGTGCGTGCCCTGTACCCGAGCGCTTCCGCGTTCCCGGATCGAACCGGTGTCGGCCCGCGCAAGCCGGGTGAGCTTCGCGAAGTGCTGCGCACCGTGCGTGCCCGCGGATACGCGATCGAAGACAGCGAGATCGCCGACGGGCTGCGCAGCGTCGGCGCAGCCGTGCTCGACCATTCCGGGTGGCCCATCGCCGCCGTCGCCGTGACCTGGGCGAATGCGGAGCTCGACGAGACGATGCTGGCAGAGGCCGTGATCGAGTCGGCGAGCGTGCTCGAGTCGCGGCTCAAGCGCTGACGACGTGCTGCGCGAGCCCGAACACTCGCACGATTGCACGTCAACACCGATGCACGTCAACACGGGAGCACGTTAACGCAGAAAAGCCACCCAACATTGGGTGGCTTTTCTGTTTAAAAGAAGTCCGGCGGTGTCCTACTCTCCCACAGGGTCCCCCCTGCAGTACCATCGGCGCTGTGAGGCTTAGCTTCCGG
>NZ_JBEPZB010000044.1:0-19390 GCF_041641055.1 Microbacterium sp. | reverse complement strand
GAGCTCAGAAGAAGCCCATCGGGCCTTCTGCGTACGAGACCAGGAGGTTCTTGGTCTGCTGGTAGTGGTCGAGCATCATCTTGTGGTTCTCGCGACCGACGCCCGACTGCTTGTACCCGCCGAACGCGGCGTGCGCCGGGTACTGGTGGTAGGTGTTCGTCCAGACGCGGCCGGCCTCGATCGCCCGGCCCGCGCGGTAGGCGGTGTCGCCGCTGCGGCTCCACACCCCGGCACCGAGTCCGTACAGAGTGTCGTTCGCGATCGAGATCGCGTCGTCGAATCCGTCGAACGAGGTCACCGAGAGCACGGGCCCGAAGATCTCCTCCTGGAAGATGCGCATGTCGTTCGTGCCCTCGAACACGGTCGGGGCCACGTAGAAGCCCTCGCTGAGGTCGCCGCCGAGGTCGACGCGGTCGCCGCCGGTGAGCAGCCGCGCGCCTCCCTGCTTGCCGATGTCGATGTAGCTGAGGATCTTCTCCAGCTGGTCGTTCGACGCCTGCGCGCCGATCATCGTGGCCGGGTCGAGCGGGTTGCCCTGCACGACTTTGCCCACTCGCGCGAGCCCGTCGGCGAGGAAGCCGTCGTAGATCGAGCGCTGGATGAGCGCCCGCGACGGGCAGGTGCAGACCTCGCCCTGGTTGAGCGCGAACATCGTGAAGCCCTCGAGCGCCTTGTCGTAGAAGGGATCGGCCGTGTCGCGGGCGACGTCCTCGAAGAACACGTTCGGGCTCTTGCCCCCGAGTTCGAGCGTCACGGGGATCAGGTTCTGCGAGGCGTACTGCATGATCAGACGGCCCGTCGTGGTCTCGCCCGTGAAGGCCACCTTGCGGATGCGCTTGTGCTGCGCGAGCGGTGCACCGGCCTCGATGCCGAAGCCGTTGACGATGTTCACGACGCCGGCGGGCAGCAGATCGCCGATGATGTCGAAGAGGAACAGCAGGGATGCCGGCGTCTGCTCGGCCGGCTTGATGACGACGCAGTTCCCTGCGGCGAGCGCCGGTGCCAGCTTCCACACGGCCATGAGGATCGGGAAGTTCCACGGGATGATCTGGCCTACGACACCGAGCGGTTCGTGGAAGTGGTACGCGACGGTGTTCTCGTCGAGCTGGCTGATCCCGCCCTCCTGCGCGCGGAGCACTCCGGCGAAGTACCGGAAGTGATCGACGGCGAGCGGGATGTCGGCGGCGAGCGTCTCGCGCACCGGCTTGCCGTTCTCCCAGGTCTCGGCGACGGCGATCTCCTCGAGGTGCTGCTCGATGCGATCCGCGATCCTGTTGAGGATCACGGAACGCTCCGCCGGGCTGGTCTTGCCCCAGCTCGCGAACGCCTTCCACGCGACCTCGACGGCACGGTCGATGTCTTCGACGGTTCCCCGCCCGACCTCGGTGAACGGCTTTCCGTTGACGGGGCTGACATTCTCGAAGAACTGGCCCTTGACCGGATCGACGAACTCGCCGCCGATGTAGTGCCCGTATCGCGGTCGGTAGGTCGCGACGGCGCCCGGCTGACCGGGTGCGGCGTACGCGGAGGATGCAGCGGCGGTGGACACGTCTTCTTCGACGATGGTCATCGGGACTCCTTCGACGGGCCGCGGCGTCGGTGCTGCGCGGCTGTGTCTCGAAGGTAGGTCGGCGGAGGTTGCGCCCCGGTGCGCACCGTTGCAGATGGTTGCGGTGCCCGCTGCTCGCGCACGCCGCGAGCCTCGTCCGTCGGTTCAGTCCTGTTCGAGCCGCTCGATGCGGGCGACGAGCCCCGCCCTTTTCGGCGAGCGCGCCGGCAGCATCTCCAGAGCGAGTCGCAGCGCCGCGGCATCCCGCTGCCCTTCCGGGATGTCGGCGTAGGCGAGCAGCACGTCCAGGCTGGCTTCCGAGAGCATCGCCTCGCGCAGCGCGGCCCTGACCGATTCGCGGAAGTCCTCGACACCGGGCGACGTCGACTCCGGCAGGACCGGGCCGCGGTACGCGGTGAGCGCCACCCGATGGGCTCCCCGGTCGAGCAGCGACAGCACATCGTGCGCGTCGGTCTCGAGCACGACCGGCAGCCGATAGGGCCGCGACTCGGGAACGAGGCTCGGCGCATGCTTCTCGAGCACCTTGCGCAGGCGCACCATCTCGGGTCGCAGAGTGTCGGCGGATGCACCGGGACCGTAGACGAGTTCGCTCAACCGCTCGGCCGAGAGACCCTGCCGGTGCACGGCCAGCATCAGGAGGATCGCGGCGTGACGAGCGCTGAGCTCGATCATCGACTCCTCCAGCTCGGTCTCGCTCTCCAGACGCGCCCTGTCGCGGCCCAGCACATGCAGCGTCGCCCGGGTCGTCGGCTTCGGGCGCGAAGAGATCGTGACCGGCCGCCGCGACTCACTGCGAGCCCGCAGGCGGGAGACCATCAGCTCGCTCTCGACCGCACGCGCGGTGGCGTCGACCAGCAGTCGCGCCTGTGTCGAGACGACCTCGGCGCCGCCCGTGATGTCGATGACCCCCAGCACGCGCTGGGTCTCGGGGTCGCGCACGGGCGCCGCGGTGCACGACCACGGATGCACGAGCCGGTTGTAGTGCTCGGCGCCGCGGATCTGCACCGTCTGACCGAGCGTCAGCGCGGTGCCGGGAGCGGTCGTGCCCACGGCATCCTCCGCCCAGTTCGCCCCCGCGACGAAGCCCATCGCCTCGGTGAGCGACTGCAGCCTGCGGTCGCCCTCGATCCACAGCAGCCGACCGGCCTGGTCTCCCACGGCGACGACGACTCCGGACTCCTCCCCCGCTCCGGGCAGCAGGAGCGCGCGGATCATGTCCATGGCGGAGGCGAGCGGATGCGTGAGCCGATACGCCTCGAGCTCCTCGCTCACGAGTTCGATCTGCGGGGATCCCTCGGGTCCGACCCGCCCTCGCCATGAACGCTCCCAGGATTCGCGCACGAGGGGACGGACCTGCTCAAGCCGGTGGTCGTCGAGGTTGCCGGCGATGAGCTCTTCGTGTGCACGCTCGATCAGCAGACGAGAGGCTTCGGGAAGGCCTTCACGGGACCCCTGCCACGACGCGACCACAGCGTCTCCGTTCGTCATCGGTGGAGCGTTACCTCAGTGTAGGAGCCGGATGCGGCGGGCGGAACCCGGTATATCGGATGCAGGCTGTGGTGTTTCGTCTGCTGTCCCACGTGCGCGGTTCGCCGCGTGCCGTGCACTGCTGCGTGCGTCGCCACCCCACGCACAGTTGCATGCTCAGATCACGGATGCAGGCCGAAGTCGGTGATCTGAGCATGCAGGTGTCATCTGGACATGCAGATGACGCGCCGCTCCCGCGTCACGCGTACTACTGTGCAGTGCGTGGTAGTGTGCATTCCATCGAAGGAGGTCCGATGGACACCACGCAACTTCTCAAGGGCGTGCTCGACGTCGCCGTGCTCGCGGTGCTCCGCACCGAGGACGGCTACGGGTACGACATCGTCCGCCGATTGAGGGATGCCGGGCTCGGCGACGTCGGCGACGCGTCGGTCTACGGCACGCTGCGGCGCCTGTACGCGGCCGGCAGCCTGTCGAGTTATGTGGTGCCGTCGGATGGGGGTCCGCACCGCAAGTACTACGCGATCAATCCGCAGGGTCGCTCGGCGCTCGAGACCCAGACCGTCACCTGGCTGGACTTCGCCGGCGCCATGTCGACGCTCCTCGCCGACGAGACCACCGGCGCGACCGGGATCACCGGCGCCGAGCCGTTCCGCACGGAGCGCACGACCGAGACATCACCGACCGACACCGCCACGACCACCGCATCCACGATCGGAGAGAACCGATGAACGACACCGCCGTCTCGATCGACGAGCAGATCCGCTCGTTCGCCCTCGCCGTCAGGGATCACCTCGACGACCTCCCCGCCGAGGAGCTCGACGAGATCATCGGCGGGCTCAGTGCCGACCTCGCCGACCAGGCCGCCGACGACGGCGGAGTGCTGGAACTCGGCGATCCGGCGGCATACGCCGAGGAGCTTCGTGCGGCTGCCGGTCTTCCGCCCCGATCCGAGGGCGACCGCAGGCCCGCATTGCGCGAACGGTTCACCGCCTGGCGCACGGCGACGGCGGAGAGCATCCGGCGCAGCGCCTTCGGAGCCTGGCTGCTCGACCTGCTGCTGGCGCTGCGACCGGTGTGGTGGGTGCTCCGGGCGTTCGGCCTCTGGGCTGTCGGCACACTGCTCATCGCGCTCCTGCCGCCCTACCCGTACGGTCCGTTCGCCCAGTGGGCGGTCCCCAGCAGCCCGCTCGGGTGGATCGCGCTCTTCGGCCTCATCGTCGTCAGCGTGCAGTGGGGACGGGGACGGTGGCTGCCGAAGAACCGGCTCCGCCACATCCGCACGGTCGCGAGCATCCTCGCGGTTTTGCTGCTTCCGTCGGTCTTCGTGTCGATGTTCTCGCCGCAGGCCGAGTACGTCGCAGACGACTATGTACCGCAGGGTCTGATGCTCGACGGGGTGCAGGTCATGAACATCTTCGCCTACGACGAGGCCGGCAACCCGATCGATCGCGTGCAGCTCTTCACCGGGAAGGGCACCCCACTGAACCTCTATGGCGAGGGCGGCGGATCGATCGCGCTCTCCGAGGAGGACGGCGAGGTCGAGGTCGGCTTCCAGAACGACGGCATGACGGTGACGGTGCCGGCGAAGGACTACCGGGGCAAGGCCGTCTGGAACATCTACCCCGTCGACGAGGCCGAGTTGGACGCGTCGACGTTCGAGCCCGATCTGTCGAGCTCCAAGCGGCCGGAGCCGCCGTTCCAGAAGGCACCGGATCTCGACGCGACGGACCCGACACCCGGCGCCTCGCCGGGCCCCGGCTCCACGCCGCAGCCGACCACGACGCCGGCGCCCTGAGGTGCGGACATGACCGAGCGGATCATCTCGATCGACATCTCCCACCTCGTGCGCGAGGCACTGGCCCACTCCGCTGAGGCGGACGAGCCGGAGGATGAGGGGTCCTCGTCCTGAGCCTCACGCCCTGAACCCAGACACACTTGCATGCTCAGATCACGGATGCAGGCCGAGATCAGCTATCCGAGCATGCAGGTGTCATCCGAGCATGCAGATGCAAAGGCGCGCGCGCGACACGAACCGACGGCTCAGCCGCGAGCGGCCCACCACTCGCGCAGACGCTGCTCAGCGGCCTCCGGCCCGAGCATCCCCTCATCGAGGCGCAGGTCGAGCAGGAACCGGTAGGCCTCTCCCACCTCGCGTCCGGGAGCGATGCCCAGGATGCTCTGGATCTGATTGCCGTCGAGCTCGGGGCGGATGGAGTCGAGCTCCTCCTGCTCGCGCAGGGCGGCGATCCGGGACTCCAGGTCGTCGTATGCCGAGGCGAGGCGACCGGCCTTGCGCTTGTTGCGCGTCGTGACGTCGGCGCGGGTGAGGATGTGGAGGCGCTCGAGCAGATCGCCGGCGTCGCGGACGTAGCGGCGCACCGCGGCATCCGTCCAGGTGCCTTCGGCGTATCCGAAGAACCGCAGGTGCAGCTCGATCAGGGTCGCGACGGCATCCGTGGTGTCCGTATCGAAGCGCAGGGTCTGCAGGCGCTTGCGCGCCATGCGGGAGCCGACCACATCGTGATGGTGGAACGAGACGGCGCCACCGTCTTCGAGCTTGCGGGTGCGCGGCTTTCCGATGTCGTGCAGCAGGGCGGCGATGCGCAGCGGCACATCCGGCGCGGATCCGGGATGACGCGAGTGCTCGAGCGAGATCGCCTGACGCAGCACGGTGAGCGAGTGCTCGTAGACGTCCTTGTGATGGTGGTGCTCATCGACCTCGAGGCGCAGCGCGCTCACCTCGGGCAGGAACTCCTCGATCAGTCCGGTGTCGACCAGCACGCGGATGCCGCGCACCGGGTCGTCCGTCTGCATCAGCCGGACGAGTTCGGACTGGATGCGCTCGGGGCTCACGATCTCGAGCGTCGCGCGGAGCCGGGTGATCGCGTCCGCGGTGTCGTCGTCGATGCGGAAGCCGAGCTGGGCGCTGAAGCGCGCCGCGCGGAGCATGCGCAGGGGGTCGTCGCCGAACGACACCTGAGGATCCGTCGGCGTGCGCAGCACCGCGCCGACGAGGTCTTCCACTCCCCCGGTCGGGTCGACCAGCGTGACCGCCGGCACCTTCAGGGCCATGGCGTTGACGGTGAAGTCGCGGCGCACCAGGTCGCCGTCGATCGTGTCGCCGAACTCGACCGTCGGCTTGCGCGTGACGCCGTCGTAGCTGTCGGCACGGTAGGTCGTGATCTCGACCTGCTCGCCCTGCACGCGCGCACCGATCGTGCCGAACGCGCGACCGATGTCCCACTGGGCTGTGGAGATCGGGGTGACGATACGCAGGATGTCGTCGGGCTTCGCGTCGGTCGTGAAGTCGAGGTCGTGTGTGGGGCGTCCCAGCAGGGCGTCGCGCACCGGGCCGCCGACGACGGCGAGATCGAATCCCGCCTCATCGAATGCGCGGGCGAGGGTGCGGACGACCGGATGCTCGGCGAGCGCGCCGAGACGGGCGAGGCCGTCAGCCATGTTGAGCATGGGTTCCAGCGTACCGGGGTGCGGATGAGGTCTGTCGTGCCCTGCCCCGCCCCGTCCTGTCCCCGTCCCCGTCCCGCCCCGCGCGGGCACAGCTTCGGATCCCGCAGCGGACACCCCGCCCGGCATCCGGTCGCCACCGCGTGTCGGTCCACTCGGTCCGAAGCTGTGCCCGGAACGAACCGAGAGCATGCACGCGCGTCGGCGTTCACGGAGACGTCCCCCTGCGGTCACCTCGAGGTCATCCGTCTCCGATGGGCTGGTCGGGCACCGTGCGGCTGAGCACGGAAACCCCCACCCTCACGAAGGACACTCTCATGACCTCCCCCACCCCTGCGGTGCGCTGGCGGCGCTACGGAATCGCCTCCGCCGCGGTCGTCGCCCTGCTCGGCGGCGCCGTCGTCGCCCCGATCGCGACAGCAGCCCCCGATCCCGAGGTGCCCACGGGCTCGCTGATCACGGGCGACACGTCCTGGCGCTACCTCGACGACGGGTCGGATCCGTCCCCTGCGCCCGCGGCCCTGCGCGACTGGACGCTCCCCGACTACGACGACAGCGCCTGGAAGTCCGCGCCCGGCTCGTTCGGCGCCAAGAACGGCAAGCTCGCCGCCGTGGGCCCCGTCACCCCGACGACGCTCCTGAACCATTACGTCGACGGCACCGCCGCACCGACCGTTCCCACGTACTTCTTCCGCACCACGTTCGAGCTCGAGGCGGGCGTGGCCGAGCAGGTCGCCGCACTGCGCAGCACGATCACGTACGACGACGCGGTCGTCGTGTGGATCAACGGCGAGGAGGTCGCCCGCTACGTCGACGGCCGCATCACCGACACCGTCAATGTCGAGTACGCCGGCGACAGCGGCGGCGATCCCCTCACGAGCACGTTCAGCGCCGAGGGCGAGCTGCTGCACGACGGCACGAACGACATCGCCGTCGCCCTGTTCCAGGATCGCGAGACCAGCTCGGACATCTTCTTCGACATGTCCTCGCTCACTCTGGTGAAGGCATCCGACCCCGGCTCGCCCATCGTGGCGGCGCCGACCCGCGTCATCCTGACTCCGACCGAGCAGCCCGCGATCTCGCAGTCCTTCTCCTGGCTGGCCGGCGACGCGTCGCACACGATCGGCCAGGTCGAGATCGCACCCGCGAAGGGCGGCGAGACCCGCACGATCGACGCGTACGACGCCGGAGTCGTCAACGGCAACCCCAACAAGCACTTCTCGGCCACCGTCACGGGTCTCACGCCCGCGACCGCGTACCGTTACCGCGTCGGTCTGCCCGGCAGCTGGAGCGACTGGTTCGAGTTCCGCACGGCCGACCCGAAGGCCACCGACTTCCAGTTCATCTACTACGGCGATGCCCAGATCGGTCTCGACACCACGTGGCCGAGCGTCGTGAAGCAGGCCGAGGCGAACGCGCCACGATCCATCGGATCCGTGCACGCGGGCGACCTCATCAACACGTCGAGCAACGAGAACGAGTGGCTCAACTGGTTCAAGGGCATGGAGGATTCCGCCGTGCGCACCAACGTCATGGCCGCTCCCGGCAACCACGAGTACTCGGGCGACAAGCTGCTGACCGCCTGGAAGGCCGCTTTCGAGTACCCGCACAACAACCCCTCGACGAGCACGATCGGTGAGCTCGCCGATCTCGCGAAGGGCGACTCGGCGGTCGCGCAGCAGTACCGCGCGTTCTTCGACCACTGGAGCTCGTTCGCCGCGGAGACCGCGTACTACACGGACTACCAGGGCGTCCGGTTCATCACGCTCAATGCGACGCGCGACACCACGTTCCTCAGGCCCGCCGGTCTGCCCGCGTGCACCGGTGCGGAGTGCCCGTCGACCCAGATCGGCCTGCTGTGGACCCGCTTCCAGGCGGCCTGGCTCGACCTGCTGCTGCAGGACAGCCCGTCGAAGTGGAACGTCGTCACCTTCCACCAGCCGGTGTTCTCGGCCTCCGAGGGTCGCGATGAGCCGGTGCTGCGCGCCGAGTGGCTGCCGGTGTTCCAGCGCAACGACATCGACCTGGTGCTGATGGGACACGACCACACCTACGCACGCGGCTACGTGAACACCGACGCGACCGACACCCCCGGCCTGACCTCGGGTCCCGTCTACGTCGTCTCGAACTCGGGCGCCAAGCACTACGAGCTCGAGACCCCCGAGAAGAACGTCTGGACCAACAACGGCGCCACCCAGGTGCTGCGCGGTCAGGGCGTGACGACGTACCAGGTCATCGACGTCTCGAAGAACCAGCTCGCCTACCGGTCGTACCTGGCCGAGAAGCAGCCGGATGCCACGACCGACCTTCCCGTCGGCTCCGTGTACGACACCTTCACGGTGACGAAGTCGGATGCCGGTGAGAAGTGGGTCACGGAAGCGGGCGTCACGCCGCCGGTGATCGAGGAGCCCGCCGATCCTGAGATCGAGCTCGGCGCGGCATCGGTCGCCGCCGGAGGAAAGCTCACGGTCTCGGGGAGCGGATTCGAGGCGGATGCTGCGCTGCGCTTCGAGCTGCGTTCGGATCCCGTCGACCTCGGCACCGCCACGGCTGACGCCGACGGTGCATTCCGCCGCACGCTGACGATCCCCGCGAACACCCCGGCCGGCACGCACACCCTTGCGGTGATCCTCGCCGACGGCACCGAGGTGACCTCCGCGGTGACCGTGACCGCTGCGGCCGGCGGCGGGGCGACCACCCCGGGTGGCACCGGCTCGGGAGGCGCGACCGACGGGTCGCTCGCGCCCACGGGCGCCGACAGCACGCCGTACGTCATCGGTGCGGTCGTGCTGCTGGCTCTCGGCCTCGGTCTGTTCGCGATGCGGCGCCGCCGCCGCGCGGACAGTGTCGAGACGGTCGAGTAGCAGCGGCATCCGCTCTGAGGGCGTCGCTCGGACTCCGATCCGGCGGCGCCCTTCGTCATCCCTCTGCCGTCGCCCCGGGCCCTTGCCCCCCGGTCTACTCCTGGTCCCTACCCCCGCCCTTGCCCTTGCCCCCGGCTCTACCCCCCCGGGCTGGCCCCCCCGGGCACAGCTTCGGATGCCGCCGCCGACACGCCGTCCCGGCCTGCCGTCCGCCGGCGTGTCGGTTCCCCGGTCCGAAGCTGTGACCGCGGCCCGCCCGGACCGCGCGAAAGCCGACCTCAGTCGCGGTGTGCGCGGCGACGTGCGACGAGGAACAGAACGACACCGAGCACGAGCACCGCGCCGCCCACGCCGGCCCAGACGAACGTCTCCGATCCGAGGCCGGTGCCGGGCAGCTGGCCGCCACCCGTGCTCGGCGGCAGGTCAGGATCGTCGGGATCGGTCGGATCGGTCGGCGGGACGACGACCACCGCAGCGAGCGTGAAGTCCTGGTCGACGAAGGTCTCACCCGCGGCGGTGACCACGACCGTGAGCGTCGCCGGGCCGACCACCGTCGTGCCGGACGGCGGGGTGATGGTCAGCGTGTAGGTCCCGGGTGACAGTTCTCCCAGACCGTAGCCGCCGTCGGCATCCGTGGTGAGCTGCTGCGTCCCCTCGTCGGTGCCGACCGTGATGACCACGCCGCCGACCGGTGTGCCGTCATCCGTGCGGACGACTCCGGCGAGAGCGCCGAACCGGGCGAGCTCGAAGTCGACACCGGTCACGTCCGCGCTGCCGACGGTCTCGTTCTGCGACGTCGCCCCGGCCGGCGCATAACCGCTCGGCGGGGTGACCTCGACGACATAGTCACCGGCGGGCAGACGCGGGAATCGGTAGGCACCGCTCGCATCGGTGACCGCCGTGACGGTGTCTCCTCCTGCGGATGCCGTGACGGTGACCCCGGCGACGCCGGCGCCGTTCGCACGCACGGTGCCGCTGAGGTCGGGGTTCTCGGCGAGCACGAAGTCGGCGAGTGTGATCGGGACCTCGCTGCCGTCAGGGACCACGACGGGCTCGGTCGGATCCGTGGTGCTGTAGCCCGGCGGCGGGGTGATCACGACCGTGTGCGGGCCGACGGCGACCTCATCGAACAGGTAGTTGCCGTTGGCATCCGTCGTGGTCGTCGTCGTGCCGTCCACCGACACCGTGACCCCCGGTACCGGGTCGCCATTGCCATCGACGACGCGTCCGGAGACCGCCACCGGCACGATGTCGCGGACGGTGAAGTCCGCGACGGCGTCGGCCGTGGTGAGGTCCACCGCCGCCGTGACCGCGCCGGTCGTGATCTTCCCGACCGGCGGGGTCACCCGGACGGTGTATCCGTCGCTCGCCACGAATCCGGGGAACGAGTAGGTGCCGCCGGCTGCGGTGGTCGTGGTGCCGACGACCGTGCCGTTGGCATCCGTCAGCGAGAGGGCGACTCCGTCGAGGGGGCCGTCGGCCTCGTCGACGACCGTGCCCGTGATGTCGCGGGCGATCGACGCGAACCAGGTCTGGTACACCGGGAACCCCGCTCGACGGGTGAACGAGAACGTGAGCGAGGAGATCGGCACCGACGGCTCGAACCACGCGGATGCACCACTGGTGTCGACGGCTCCCGCGTTTCCGGTGAGCGTCAGCGTCGCGGCGTCCCAGGTCGGCACGTCGGCGGCGTCACCCGTGCAGGAGGGCTTGCCGACGACGCCGGGGGCGCAGTAGTTGAATCCGCCGTTGAAGCCGAGCTGCGCGGCGGTCAGCGCCTGGCCGTTCGCTCCGATGGCCTGGATCCGCACGGAGTCGGCGTCGATGTCCCCGAGCACGAAGGTCCAGCCCGAGGCGGGGGTCGGCGTCGCGAACGAGTACGTGGTCGTCGACGGGCTCGTGGCGTTGTCGACCTTCGGACGCAGGTTCAGGTACGACTGGTTGAGGCTGGTGCCGTACTTCGCGCCGACCGGCGTGCCCTGGGAGAGCCACGTCGTCGCGCCGGAGATGACGCCCACCTGCCCCGAACGCGAATCGCTGGTCATCGTCGCCGTCATCGCGGGCTGCGCCGCGATCTGCACCGACGTCGTGTATGCCCCGCTGGCCCCTGCGAGCGGCTGCCACGTCGCCCAGGCCGTGGTGGTCGCGGCCGCAGCCGGGATTGCGCTCACCAGAGCGGCGACGAGGACGATGGCTCCTACGAGGATTCCGCTCTTGGGCGCGCGCATGCGGTCAGCGTATCGATATATTGCCGTCCGGGTCGAGGGTCGGAAACAAGCGGATGCCGGTGCGGTCGGCCTCAGACCGGGTCGCCCTGCACAGGCCCCTCGGTGTTCGGCTTCCACCCGAGCGCAGGCGCGACATGCGTCGCGAACGCCTCGAGCACGTGGAGGTTGTACTCGGGTCCGAGCTGATTCGGGATCGTCAGCAGGAGGGTGTCCGCCGCCATCACGGCCTCATCGGCGAGCAGCTGTCGGATCAGCACATCCGGCTCTGCGGCGTAGGTCTTGCCGAAGGTCGAGCGGAAGCCGTCGATGATGCCGATCTGATCCGCGTTCTCCTCGCTGCGCAGACCGAAGTACGCCCTGTCCATGTCGGAGACGAGCGGGAAGACGCTGCGGCTCACCGAGACACGAGGCGTCCCGGTGTGGCCGGCCTCTTTGTACGCGGCGCGGAACAGCTCGATCTGCTCGCGCTGCAGCTGATGGAAGGGCACGCCTGTCGCCTCGGTCAGCAGCGTCGAGCTCATCATGTTGAGGCCCTTGCGCCCGGTCTCCTCGGCCGTCGCGCGGGATCCGGAGCCCCACCAGATGTGGTCGCGGAGCGTGGGCGACTGCGGCTCGATCGCAAGGTAGCGACCGGCTCCGACCATCCGCGGATCTCCGGGTGCGAGACCTTCGCCGTCGATCGCGCGCAGGAAGAGGTCGAACTTCTCCCGCGCGATCACGCTGCCCCGCTCCGGGTCTTCCTCATCGTGGAAGCCGAAAGTCTCATATCCGCGCAGAGCCGTCTCGGGTGAGCCACGGCTCACGCCGAGCGCGATGCGTCCGTCCGCGATCAGATCGAGCGCAGCCGCCTCCTCGGCGAACTGGAAGGGGTTCTCGTACCGCATGTCGATCACGCCGGTGCCGACCTCGATGCGCTTCGTGCGCGCGGCCATGGCCGAGAGCAGCGGCATGGGCGATGCGGCCTGCCGCGCCCAGTGGTGCACGCGAACCGAAGCGCCGTTCACGCCGATCTCGTCAGCGCCTTCGGCGATCTCGATGGTCTGCTTCAGCATGTCGCCGGCCGTGCGGGTCGCTGAACCCGGCACATCGGCGTAGTGCCCGAACGAGAGGAATCCGAAAGCCTTCATGGTGTATTCGAACGCATGTAAGTCATGGGGTATTCCCTTCAGTCCCCGGCCAGCAGGAGGCCGTCGAGCACCAGCTGGCGGATGCGCGGCTCGAGGTCGGCCCACAGATCGACCAGCGGCACCTCGAACAGGTCGGCCAGTGCGGCAGCGATCTGCATGACGGTGAGCTCGCCGTCGCAGGCGCCGACGAAAGCGGCGAGCGCAGGGTCGACGGCGATCGTCCGGGCGAAGCCGCCGCCCTGACGCAGCTCGATGATGCTCGGGTCGTCGTTGCCGGGCAGCAGGTGGCGCGCCTCGGTGACATCCGGTGCCGTGAGCAGAGTCGTGGGCAGCCCTGCAGCCAGCAGATCGTGGGCCGCGAGGCCGTCGCGCAGCGCGGCACCCACATTCGACACGGGCTGCGGGAGCCGCTCGAGTCGGCGAAGGGCAGGACCCCCGCCGGATGCCACCGGTCGCCGCACCAGGACGTACCCGAAGCCGACAGCGGTCACGCCACGCGCGGCGAAGTCGTCGAGCCAGGCCGTGAGCAGCGGCGTGAACGCCCCGTCGCGGGGCGTGGTCCCCCCGTCGCGGATCCAGAGTTCGGCGTAGCCGAGCGGCGAGAGCTCCTCACGCTGGATGACCCACAGGTCGAGGTCGCCCGGCACCCATGACGAGAGCCGGTCCAGACCCGCCCGGCCCGTCAGCGCCACCTGGGCTCCGCGCGACTCCCAGTTGCCGAGCAGCTGCGCGGACCCGCCCGGTGTGAGGAAGTCCGGGGCGGTGCGGATGAACTGCTCCACCAGGGCATCGCCGACCAGGCCGCCGTCGCGGTACTCGTACTCCGGCACTCCCTCGACACGCGGTGTGATCACGAACGGCGGGTTCGACACGATCAGATCGAACGCCTCGCCCGCGACCGGCTCGAACATGCTGCCCAGGCGGAACTCGATGTTCGACACCCCGTTCAGCTGCGCGTTGAGCTCGGCATACGCCAGTGCTCTGGCAGAGATGTCGGTCGCGACGACAGTGCCGGCGTGACGGGCGACGAGGAGAGCCTGGATGCCGCAGCCGGTGCCGAGGTCGAGGGCGCGGTCGACCTCCACCGGCATGACGATCTCGGCGAGCGTGCGAGACGCACCGCCGACGCCGAGCACGTGGTCGGCGGGGAGCGCTCCGTCCAGGGCGACCTCGTCGAGATCGCTGGCGATCCACCATTCCCCGATCCCGTCGGCGTCCACGAACGACTGCGGTCGCAGCAGAGCGGTCGGGACGACGGCATCCGCCTCCATCCTGGCCAGTCCGAGAGCGACGAGTCCCTCGGCCCCGAGGCGCGGGAGCGCTGCGGCCACGGCATCCAGCGGCTGCGGCATCCCGAGCACGAGGAGGCGTCCGAGTGTCGCGAGAGGGCCGTCGTCACCGGCGATCGCGCGCAGGATGGGCTCCCGCATCCCCCGGGCCAGCGCGTCGTCGGCCTCCTCCCCCCACAGGCGCCGCAGGGCCTCGGAGCGGAGGTCGGCGGTGTCGAGATCTGCGGCGAGCGCGGCGCTGCGCCGGAGATCGGGGAGGGGGAACCGGGTGTCTGACACGGCCGTCACTCTACGCGTCTTCAGGGTTCTCCTTCGCTCACCCGCCTAGAATCACAAGGTCACCACTCACGAGCAGCCTGGGATCCCGGCGTTCGAGGAAGACCTTCATGACCGCGACCACCCCCGAGAACGGCCTCCGCCCGCGCTTCCGGCGCCTGGCACGCGGAACCGTCGTCTCGGCGATCGCTCTCGCACTGTGCGGTCTGGGTGCGGGCAGCGCCGCCGCCGACAGCGACTCCGCGACCGATGAGTCGCCGGCCGCCGAGCTCGTCCTGACCGCCGGCGTACGCGGGACGGTCACCCCCGGCAGCGCCACGACGGCATCCCTCACCGTGATCAATGACGACACCGCCGCGCTGTCCGCGGGCCGTGTGACGGTCGAGTTGAACCGCACGCCGCTCCCCGACGAGACCGCGGTCGCCTCGTGGCTCGACGAGTCCGAGGCCGCAGGCGGCTTCACCGCTCTCGGATCGGACGCGACGGCGCCGGTCGACCCCGAGAGCTCGGTGACGTCGAGCCTCTTCATCCCCGCCGACACCCTCACGGGCCTGGCGCCCGGCGTCTATCCGATCAGGGCCACTCTCACGGGGGCCGCGACCGACGCGCAGGAGGATGCTGATGCAGTGACGTCGACGTCCGTGCTGGTCGTCAGCGCAGCCGCGAAGCCCCCGGTCGCGGTGCTGGTGCCGATCACCGCGACACCCGCGGACGGCGCCCTGCTCACCGCGGAGGAGCTCAACGTCCTGACCGCGGATGACGGGCGACTCACCGCCGTACTCGAGGGAGTGAGCGGGACCTCCGCGGTCCTCGCCATCGACCCCGCGATCCCGGCAGCCATCAACGCTCTCGGCTCCACGGCGTCGGAGAGCACACAGGAGTGGCTCCGTCAGCTCGAGGCCCTCCCGAACGAGCGCTTCGCCCTGCAGTTCGGTGACGCGGACGCGACGACCCAGGCGCAGGCCGGCCTCCCTGCGCTGCTGCAGCCCACCACGCTCGCGCCCTTCGTGAATCCGGCGGGCTTCACGAACCCGGCGCCGGAGACCCCCGATCCGACGCCCACCCCGACCGATGCGCCGCAGCCCACTCCTGAGCCCACCGACGGTCCCGTGCTGCCGGACGACTCCGAGCTCATCACGGTCGACGGTGCGACGCCCGGGCTGCTCTGGCCGCGCAGCGACGTCTCCGCCGCTGATCTCGCGACGTTCGCCACGTACGTCGGCGACGACGCCGTGACGACGGTCCTGTCGTCCTCGGCGCTCAGCGGTGCGACGGGCGCGCGCGGTGCCGTCGGCGCGCAGAGCGTGCTGGTCGTCGACGAACCCGCATCGGACGCCCTGTCCAAAGCTGCAAACGAGCCCGACGCGGCGATCCGCCAGCGCTGGCTCGCCGAGGCCAGCGCGCACCTCGCGCTCTCCGCGCAGGCGCACCCGTCGGTTCCCCGGCTGATCGGCCTGGATCGGGACGAGACGCGAACGGCCGAGGCGCTCAGCGAGGCCATCTCGGCCGTGGACTCGCTCGGATTCGGTCTGAGCGGCGTGCTGGCCGCCCCTGCAGCGCCGGTCACGCTCTCCGCCGAACCCGACAGCACCCGGGGAACGGCTCTGCAGCGGATGCTCGACAGCGAGGTCGTTCTCGGTGAGTTCGCGTCGATCCTCGACGATCGACAGCTGCTGCTGAGCCCGAAGCGCATCCAGATCATGCGGGCCACCGCGGTCGGCCTCGGCGAGAAGGGCTTCGACGAGGCCATGGCCGCGGTCAACACCGCGACGACCGACACGCTGAACGCCGTCGACATACCCCCGGCCAGCACCATCCAGCTCCTGTCCGCGAACGCCGACCTGCCGTTCTCGGTCCGCAACGACCTGCCCTGGCCCGTGAACATCCGGCTCTCAGTGCATCCCAGCGATCCGCGACTCGACGTGCAGTCGATCACGCCCTGGACGATCCAGCCCGACAGCACCACCCGGGTGAAGGTGCCCGTATCCGCCCGGGTCGGAAGCGGTGAGGTCTCCCTGCGGCTGGAGCTGTCCAGTCCGACCGGAGTGGAGATCAGCCAGCCCGAGACGGTACGCGTCTCCGTGCGGGCCGAATGGGAGACCATCGGCCTCGCCCTGCTCGGCAGCCTCATCGTGCTGCTCATCGGCCTCGGCATCATCCGCACCGTCCGTCGGCGTCGTCGTGAGGCCGCCGAGACGGCGGACGGCGAACGGAACAAGCACCCGGACGCGGATGCCGATGCCGAATCCGTCGCGCTCGAGGAGTCGAATGAGTAGTCTCGGGCGCGCCAGCGCGCTGATCGGAGCGGGGACGCTCGTCTCGCGCGTGACGGGGCTGCTGCGCACCATCGTGCTCGTCGGCGTGATCGGCTCCGTCGGCGCAGGAGCGGCAGACGCGTTCGCGATCGCCAACCAGCTGCCGAACAACGTCTTCTCGCTGATCTCCGTGGGTGTGCTCACCGCCGTGATCATCCCGCAGATCGTCAAGGCCACGGCCGATGCCGACGGCGGCAACGCGTTCATCTCGAAGCTGTTCACGCTCGGCACCGTCGTGCTGGTCGTGATCACCGGTCTCGCGACCATCGCGTCGCCCTGGCTCGTCTGGTTGTACGCGGGCAAGGACGGCTCCGCGGAGTTCCTCGCCCTCGCGACCGCCTTCGCCTACTGGTGCATGCCGCAGATCCTGTTCTACGGGCTCTACGCGCTCCTCGGCGAGGCGCTGAACGCCCGCCGCATCTTCGGCCCCTTCACGTGGGCGCCCGTCGTCAACAACCTCGTGTCGATCGTCGGCTTCCTCATCATCGGAGCCCTGTTCGGCGGGCCGCTCACCCGGGTGGCCGACTGGACGCCGGGGATGATCGCCGCGCTCGGCGGCACGGCCACCCTCGGCATCCTGATCCAGGCGGGCATCCTCCTGATCTTCTGGCGGCGCACGGGCCTCGCCCTGCGCCCGGACTTCCGCTGGCGCGGCGTGGGCCTCGGGAATGTGGGTCGTCTCGCCGGATGGACCTTCCTGATGGCGCTGGCAAGCCTGCTCGCCGGCCTCGTCCAGACGCAGATCCTCACCCAGGCGTCGGCGATCGGCGCCTCGGTGGCGACCTTCCAGTACGCGTGGCTGATCTTCATGCTCCCCTACTCGGTCATCGTGCTGTCGATCGGCACCCCCTACTTCACACAGATCAGCGAGCACGCGGCCGCCGGGCGCGACGCGGAGGTCCGCAGCGACATCGCGCAGAGCATCCGCACCCTCCTGTTCTTCATCGCGGTCGCCGTCGCAGCAGTCGCCGCCGCCGCGATCCCCGCCTCGCGGGTGTTCACGAACCAGGCCTCGCATGCCGTCGACGCCGCCCTCGTGCTCGTCTGCTTCCTGGTCTGTCTCGTGCCGCTGACGATCCTCTTCATCGTGCAGCGCACCTTCTACGCCTACGGCGACACCCGGACTCCCTTCTGGTTCACGCTGTTCCAGAGCGGGCTCGTCGTGGTCAGCGCTCTCGTCGCCCAGTGGCTGCTCGCCGCCGACGTGATCGCGGTCACGTCCCTCGCCGCCACGATCGCCCTCGGGCAGTCGATCGCCAGCACCATCCAGACCGTGGTCGCCGTCTGGCTGCTGCACCGCAAGATCGGCGGGCTGCAGATCGGGACCTGGATGCGCGCGATCCTCCGCTTCGCCATCGCCGCCGTCCCTGCGGGAGTCGCAGGGTGGGGCGTCTTCCTGCTCCTCGGCGGACCCGACGGGTGGACCACCGCCGACAAGATCCAGGGAGCCCTCGGCACCTGCATCATCGGCCTTGCTGTGGTGGTCGTCTACATCGGCATCCTGGCCCTGCTGCGGGCTCCCGAGCTGAAGACCGCCGGCGCCATGCTGCGTCGGTTCCTGCCCGGTCGCTGAGCCCCTCTCGCGCGGGAATGTCGCGCGGTTACCATTGGTTGAAGCAGTCGAACGTCTTTCGGCGTCTCAGCAACTACGACGGGAAGCACATGCGTCAGGTCATCATCATCGGTTCCGGCCCTGCCGGGTTCACCGCCGCCATCTACGCGGCGCGCGCGAACCTCAAGCCGCTGCTCATCGCGAGCTCGGTCGAGGTCGGCGGAGAGCTGATGAACACCACCGAGGTCGAGAACTACCCCGGGTTCCCCGAGGGGATCCAGGGCCCCGAGCTCATGGCCAAGTTCCAGGAGCAGGCGGAGAAGTTCGGCACCGAGGTCGTCTACGACGACGTCACCGAGCTCGACCTCGCCGGCCCCGTCAAGAAGGTCACGCTGGGCAGCGGAACCGTGCACGAGACGCAGACGCTCATCTACGCGACCGGCTCCGCCTACCGCAAGCTGGGCATCGAGGGCGAAGAGCGCCTCTCGGGCTACGGCGTCTCGTGGTGCGCCACGTGCGACGGCTTCTTCTTCCGCGAGAAGACGATCGCGGTCGTCGGCGGCGGCGACTCGGCGATGGAAGAGGCCACGTTCCTCACCCGCTTTGCCGACAAGGTCTACGTCATCCACCGCAAGGACACCCTGCGCGCCTCGAAGATCATGCAGGAGCGCGCGTTCGCGAACGAGAAGATCGAGTTCGTGTGGAACAGCGAGGTCGCCGAGATCCTCGGTGGCGACGCGGTCACGGGTGTGCAGCTGCGCAACACGGTCGACGGCACGCTGAGCGACCTCGCCCTCGACGGGCTCTTCATCGCCATCGGCAACGATCCGCGCACGCACCTCGTGCACGACAAGCTCGAGCTCACGGCAGAGGGCACGATCTGGGTCGACGGCCGGTCGTCGGTCACCTCGGTCCCCGGCGTCTTCGCCGCCGGCGACGTCATCGACCCCACCTACCGTCAGGCGATCACGGCCGCCGGCAGTGGAACGGTCGCGGCACTGGATGCCGAGCACTTCCTCGCGGATTTCGATGACGCCTCGGTCGAGTTCCCGGCCGCGGAGGCCGCCGAGATCATCACCGCCTGAGCCCTCGGGAACACTTTCACCTCGCCCGCTGTTGTAGCAGGCGAACCTCGAATCAAGGAGAACTCTGATGAGTGCAAAGGCTACGAGCCAGGCGACCTGGGAGCAGGACGTTCTGCAGGCCGAAGGTCCCG
>NZ_JBEPZB010000043.1:0-19880 GCF_041641055.1 Microbacterium sp. | reverse complement strand
GGGATGCCGGGAGCTACTGCTTGACGCTTCCGGCGGTGAGACCTGACTGCCAGAACCTCTGCAGCAGCAGGAAGGCGATGACGATCGGGATGATGGTGAGGAGCGAGCCCATGATCACGAGGTTGTAGATGGGCTGGGACCCTGCGCCGATCGCCTGCGCGCTCCACTGGTTGAGTCCCACGGTGAGCGGGTACCAGTCGGGGTCGGACAGCATGATCAGCGGCAGGAAGTAGTTGTTCCAGGTGGCGACCACGGTGAACAGGGTGACCGTCACGATGCCGGGGGCGAGGAGGCGCATCGAGATCGTGAAGAACGTGCGGAACTCGCCGGCTCCGTCGATGCGTGCGGCCTCCAGCAGCTCGGTCGGCACGGACTCCGAGGCGAACACCCAGATCAGGTACAGACCGAACGGGCTGATCAGCGACGGGATGATCACGGCCCAGGGCGTATTGGTCAGGCCCAGCTCGCTGAAGAGCAGGAAGGTCGGCACGGCGAGCGCGGTGCCGGGCACGGCCACCGCTCCGAGCACGACGGCGAACACCGCGCGGCGGCCGGGGAAGCGGTACTTCGCGAGGCCGTAGCCGGCCATGGTCGCCAGCAGGGTCGCGCCGCCGGCGCCCACCACCACGTAGAGCAGCGTGTTGCCGAGCCAGCGCAGGAAGATGCCGTCCTGGTACGAGAAGGTCGCGACGAGGTTGTCGATGAACGCGAAGTCGTCGGAGAACCAGAGACCGAAGGAGCTGAACAGGCCCGACTGGGTCTTGGTCGAGCTGAACAGCAGCCAGACCAGCGGCACGAGCGTGTACAGCGCGTACACGACCATCACGATCAGCAGGATCTTGGACTTGCGCGGATTCATCGGGTCGTGGCGCTTCTGCGAGGGGCGGGCGAGGGGGAGTGCCATGTCAGCGCACCTCCGACTTCGAGCCGCGCAGTTGCACGACGTAGGCGATCACCGCAGTGATGACGCCCATGATGATGGCGATCGTGGCGGCGTAGTTGAACTGCTGACCTGCGAACGACAGGTTGTAGGCGTACATGTTCGGCGTGAAGTACGTCGTGATCACGTTCGGGGCCAGCGGGCGCAGGATGTTGGGCTCGTTGAAGAGCTGGAAGCTGCCGATGATCGAGAAGATCGTGGCGATCACGAGGGCACCGCGCACCGAGGGGATCTTGATCGAGAAGATCGTGCGCCAGGCGCCTGCTCCGTCGAGCGACGCCGCCTCGTACATGTCGGTGGGGATCGTCTTCAGCGAGGAGTAGAAGATCAGCATGTTGTAGCCGACGAACTGCCAGGTCACGATGTTGCCGATCGAGACGAGGATCCACTCGCGGGCGAACGGGGTGATGAGGTCGCTGCCGAGGAAGTCGTTGAAGTTCGAGGTGAGACCGAACTGGTCGCCGTAGATGTACCCCCACATGAGCACCGCGACGACCGCGGGCACCGCGTACGGCAGGAAGATGAGGATGCGGAAGAAGGATGCTCCGCGCAGCCGGGCGCTGTCCAGCGCGAGCGCCGCGGCGAGGGCCAGGGCCAGCATGATCGGCACCTGGATGACGAGGAAGAGTACGACGCGGCCGAACGCCTCCCAGAACTGCGGGTCGGTGAGCGCGCGGACGTAGTTGTCGAACCCGACGAACGCCGTCCCGCCGATCAGCTTCTCCTGGAAGAAGCTGAGGTAGAGCGCGTAGGCGAGCGGTGTCAGGAACACCAGCGCGAAGACGACCATGAACGGGCCGACGAAGGCCCATCCTCTCCAGTCGCGCTTCTCGCGCCGGCGGATGCCGTGGTCCGCCAGGGCGGTGGAATCTTGAGTCGTCATCGACGAGAACCTTCTTAGAGATCGAGCGCTCACGGCGCCGTGTGTCAACGTCAACATATTCGATGCACTGCTAGTGTGTCAACGTCAACACATGAATGGATGATTGATCGTGACTTCGGAACAGCCGGCAGAGCCGCCGCAGCGACGGCGGGACCCCTCGATGGAGGACGTCGCCCGCGAGGCCGGCGTGTCCGGGCAGACCGTCTCTCGGGTGGTGAACGCGCGAGGCTACGTCGGCGCCGCCACCAGGGAGCGCGTCGAAGACGCCATGCAGCGGCTCGGCTACCGGCCCAACAGCGCGGCTCGTGCGCTGCGATCCGGCCGCTTCCGGGCGATCGGCGTCATCATGTTCTCCTTCAGCTCCTACGGAAACCAGCGCACGCTCGACGCGATCGCCGTGCGCGCCTCGCAGATGGGCTACGCCCTCACGCTCATCCCGGTGGAGTCCAGCGCACGCGACACCGTCGCGGGTGCTTTCCGACGACTCGAGGAGCATGCGGTCGACGGCATCATCATCGTGATCGAGGCGCATCAGCTCGACGAGGCCGAGGTCGAGATCCCCGACGGGCTCCCGGTCGTGCTGGTCGACTCGAACCGCGGCGCGGCGCATCCGTTCGTCGACACGGACCAGGCGCAGGGGGCGCGGCTCGCGACCGAGCACCTGCTCGACCTCGGACACGAGACGGTCTGGCATGTCGCGGGACCGGCGAAGTCGTACTCCGCGGAGCGACGACGCGAGTCGTGGCGGGTGACGCTCGAGTCGCGCGGACTCGCCGCACCCGAGCCCCTGCAGGGGGACTGGTCCGCCGAGTCCGGATACCGTGCGGGTCTGCGCCTTCGCGAGGATGACAGCGTCACCGCGGTGTTCGCCGCCAACGATCAGATGGCGATCGGGGTGGTTCGGGCCTTCCGCGAGGCCGGGAAGGACATCCCCTCAGATGTCAGCGTGGTCGGGTTCGACGGACTGCCGGATGCCGCGCAGCTGTGGCCGCCGCTGACCACGGTGCAGCAGCATCCCGAGCGGGTCGGAGCCCTGGCGGTCGATGTGCTGCTGGTCGAGCTCGACGGCGGCGAACGCGGTCAGACCCCGCTCGTGGGCACCGAGCTCGTCGTGCGCGAGAGCACGGCGGCGCCGCGGACCGCCCGCTGACGCCTCAGCGCCAGATCGCGGCGATCCCCGCGTTGAGCGCGGTCAGGATGCCCACGAGCCAGAACATCGCCACGGGGACGGAACCGGACCTGCGCTGCTTCGACGTGCCGATGCCGAGCAGGGCGCCGATCACCAGCAGCACGACGAGCTTGGTGCCGATCTTCGCGTAGTTCAGCTCCGCACCCTCAGGCAGTCCCCAGGGAGCTGCCAGGGCGAGACCCGCGACGGCGGCGATCGTCATGCCGATGCTCATCAGCCGGGTGAACTCGCGCTTCCCGCCGAAGGCCTGCACCGCCCAGGCGCCGAACAGCACGGCGAAGCCGATCAGGTGCACGAACAGGACGATGTGGCGCAGGGTCTCCATACCCTCACCGTAGGAGCGGGAGGTGTCGGGTCGCCAGCAAGGGCAGGCTGGCCTCAGCCTCGCAGCTCGCGGATGACCAGGGCGGTGCGCAGTGCGGCATCCGCGGCCTCCGCCCCCTTGTCCTCCTTGGATCCCTCGAGGCCTGCACGGTCGAGACCCTGCTTCTCGTCGTCGAGGGTGAGCACGCCGAAGCCGACAGGCTTGCCGGCGTCGAGCGAGACGCGGGACAGGCTGTCGGTGGTCGCCGCCGACACGTACTCGAAGTGCGGGGTGCCCCCGCGGATGATCACGCCGAGCGCCACCACGGCGTCGGCTCCGCCGGCGAACGCCGCCTGGGCGGCCACGGCGAGCTCGAACGACCCGGGAACGCGGACGAGCCGGTGCGTGGCTCCCGCCGCATCCAGCACCCGCTGTGCGCCGGCGATCAGACCGTTCGAGATCGTCTCGTGCCAGGTGCCGGCGATGACGACGACATCGAGTCCTCGTCCGTCGATCTTCTCGTGCTGGGGTGCTCCTGCGCCGCTCATGCGTCGTCCTTCCGTCCGTCGGCGAGAGCCTCTGCGAGCTCCGCCTCACCGATGATGTGACCCATCCGGTCACGCTTGGTCTCGAGGTACTGATGGTTGTTCGGGCCCACGCCGACGATCAGCGGCACCTGCTCGACGACGTCGAGGCCGAGGCTGCGCAGCTGATTCACCTTGTCGGTGTTGTTGGTCAGCAGGCGCACCTTCGACACTCCCAGGTCGGCGAGGATGCCGGCGGCGGCGGCGTAGTCCCGCGCGTCGGCGGGCAGGCCGAGGGCGAGGTTCGCGTCGACCGTGTCGAGACCCTCCTCCTGCAGGCTGTAGGCGCGCAGCTTGTTGATCAGGCCGATGCCGCGGCCCTCGTGCCCGCGCATGTAGACGACGACTCCGCCGTCCTGCTCGATGGCATCGAGGGCGGCATCCAACTGCGGGCCGCACTCGCACTTCAGCGAGCCGAAGGCCTCGCCGGTCAGGCACTCCGAATGCACCCGCACCAGTGCCGTCTCACCCAGCTCGCCGGAGACCACGGCGATGTGGTCGGTGCCGGTCACCCTGTCCTTGTAGGCGAGGAACCGGAACGAGCCGTGCGTGGTGGGGACCGTCGCATCCGCACGCAGGCTCACCCGTCGGTGGTGCACCGGAGTGGCTCCGGCGGGGTCGATCTCATTCAGGTGCGCGATGAGCTGCTCGATCGTGATGACCGGCACACCGTCGCGGGCGCCGAGCTCGAGGAGACCGGGGAGACGCATCATGCTGCCGTCCTCGGCGACCACCTCGGCGATGGCTCCGACCGGGTGGAGCCCCGCCAGCTTCATCAGGTCGACCGCCGCCTCCGTGTGGCCGCTGCGCTCGCGCACGCCGCCGTCGACGGCGCGCAGCGGCAGCACATGACCGGGGCGGATGATGCTCGTCGCGGTGGACTCGGGGTTCGCCAGGACGTTGAGGGTGTGTGCGCGGTCATGGGCGCTGATGCCCGTGGTCACGCCTTCCGCCGCGTCGACGCTGACCGTGTAGGCGGTGGAGCGGGCGTCCTCAGAGGCCGCCACCATCGGCGGCAGGTTCAGGCTGTCCGCCAGGTCGGACGGCATCGGAGCGCAGATGAAGCCAGACGACCAGCGCACGGTCCACGCGACCCATTGGGGAGTGGCGAGCTCGGCGGAGAGCACGACGTCGCCTTCGTTCTCGCGGTTCTCGTCGTCCGCCACCAGCACGGGGCGTCCGGCGCGCAGGGCCTCGAGGGCCTCAGGGATGGGGGAAAGGCTCATCGCGAGCCTCCTTCCGGTGCTGCCCTGAACGCCAGGAGGCGCTCGACGTGACGGGCGAGGATGTCGGTCTCGAGGTTGACGCGGTCGCCGACCTCGCGGGAGCCGAGGGTGGTGGCGGCGAGCGTCTCGGGGATCAGCGAGACCTCGAGCCAGTGAGTCGTCGCGTCGGCGGGGCTGACGGCGCTCACGGTGAGCGAGGTGCCGTCGATCGAGATCGACCCCTTGTCGACCACGAGGGGGGCGAGGTCGTCGGGAAGCGAGACGCGCAGGACGCTCCACTGTTCGCCGGGGCGCACCTCGACGATGCTGCCCACTCCGTCGACGTGCCCCTGCACGATGTGTCCGCCGAGACGCGCGCCGACCGGCATCGCCTTCTCGATGTTCACCCTGGTGCCGACGGATGCTCCGCCCAGCGCCGCGACGTCGAGGGTCTGCTTCATGACGTCGGCGTCGAAGCTGTCGGGGGTCGAGCCGACGACGGTGAGGCACACGCCCGAGACGGCTATCGACTCGCCGTGCACGGCGTCGGCCGCGGCCTTCGGCGCACGCACGGTCAGACGCCATCCGTCGCCTGCGGGGGAGATCGCGGTGATCTCGCCGATCTCCTCGATGATTCCGGTGAACATCAGGCGTCTCCTTGTTCCGGGGCGGATGCGGGCCGGGCGATCGCGAGCAGATCGGTGCCGAGCGGCAGCCACTCCTCGATGGTCAGACGGCGGGCGGCGTCGATCGACCCGACGCCGATGTCTGTGAGTGCGGTGCGGTTTCCGCCGAGCAGCACCGGTGCGATGTAGGCGAGCACCCGGTCGGCGAGGCCGGCGGCGAGGAAGGCGCTCGCGAGTGTCGGTCCTCCCTCGACGAACACGGTCTGGATGCCGCGGGCGTGCAGGTCCGCCATGACCTCGTGCAGGTCGTGGGTGTCGAAGAGGAGGGGCGGATGCGGATGCCGGCGCACTGCGGCGTCGTCGGGCGTCGTCCGCGTGCCGATCACGACCGGGATCGGCTGATGCGCGTGGAGTGCGTCGCCGTCGCGAGCGGTCAGGGCGGGGTCGTCGGAGAGGACCGTGCCGGTGCCGACGACGATCGCGTCGGCCTCGGATCGCCGGCGGTGGACGTCGGCCCGAGCCTCGGGTCCCGTGATCCACTGGCTGGTGCCGTCGGAGGCGGCCGCGCGGCCGTCGAGGGACTGCGCCCACTTGACCGTGACCTCGGGGCGTCCGAGACGCTGGGCGGTCAGCCAACCGCCGATGATCGCCTCTGCGGCGTCGGCCTGTTCGCCCGCATCCACGCTCACTCCGGCACCGCGCAGCCGGTCGGCCCCGCCGCCGGACACAGCGCCGGGATCATCGAGCGCGTAGATCACACGGGAGACCCCGGCCTCGATGAGCGCGAGCGCGCAGGGGCCGGTCCGCCCGGTGTGATTGCACGGTTCGAGGGTGACCACGGCCGTGGCTCCGCGCGCGGCATCCGGCGCCAGTTTCGAGAGGGCGTCGACCTCGGCGTGCGGGGTGCCGGCGCCGTGATGCCAGCCCTCGGCGATGATCTCGCCGTCGGGGGAGAGGAGGACTGCGCCGACCTGCGGGTTCACTCCGCGGGGGCCGCGCGTCGCGAGCTCGAGCGCTCGGGTCATCGCCCGCCGCTCCGTCTCGTTCACTGCCATCCGTGGTCCTCTCTGAGGCTCCGGGGATTCTCCGCGAGGGAGGTGCAGGCAGAACGCGCGCGCGGCGGCGCACCGTGCTGCCTCCCTTCCGGACTAGCGAGGCTGCGCCTCGCATCACCGTCGGTCCCGGATTTCCACCGGATCGGCACCTCGGAGAACCGAGACGCTCGCGGACTGTCACCGCCGGTTCGGATTCCCACCGACCCCGGAGCACGTTGATGCTCTGAGTGTACTCAACGCATCCGGATGCATTTCATTCCGCGTCGGATTGCTACGGTGCGGGGGGTCGGCATGCCTCGGCGATCGCGTCCATCGAGCGCGCGAGCGCGGGGTGCGGATCCAGGGCGTAGTGGCCGTCGCCGAACAGTTCGATCGTCGCGAGTCCGCGGTAGGAGGCGCGGTCCAGTGCATCGACGATGCCGGTGAGCGGGAGCTCCCCGTCGCCCCATGCGAGGTGTCCCGTGGGGGTGCCGTCGATCAGGTGCACATGGCGCACGCGCTCGCCGAGGAGACGGAAGTAGTCGTCCACCGCATCGCCCGCCGCGGCCGCGGCGACGGTGTCCAATGCGACCCCCAGTCTCGAGGCGCCGACGTCGGTCAGCATGCGCGCCGCATCCGCCGCGGTCACGACGAGGTTCGATTCGACACGCTGCAGCGGCTCCAGCACGCATTCGAGTCCGAGACCCGCCGCGTGCGTGGTGATCTCTCCGAGCGCGTCGACCGACCGGGCCCAGCCGGCCCCGCGGGGCTCGTCCTCGCTGCCGCGCCCCGAGGTGAGGAATAGCATCCCCGCGCCGAGCTCGACGGCGATCTCGGCCGCCCGGCGGAACATCGCGATGCTCGATGCGCGCAACCGGTCATCAGGAGAAGCGATGTTGACCGGGTACATCACCTGCTCCGGGGTGAAGCAGGCGACCTGAAGTCCTCGGTGGGCGGCGGCGTCGCGGATCGCGCGTGCCTCCGCGTCCGTCAGCCAGGCCACCGGGGCGTGCGGAGCGATGCCCCAGAGCTCCAGCCGATCGCGCCCGAGGTCGGCCATGTCGTCCAGGCAGCGCTCGAGCGGGAGGTGCTGGTAGGCGAAGTTCGAACCGGTGACCCGGTCGATCAGCGGCGCTGTCGACGTCACTTCCCGATCCCCTCGGACAGGCCCTTGATGAAGTAGCGCTGGCTGGCGAAGAAGAGCACGATGACCGGGAGCGCGGCGACGACCATGCCGGCGAACACCACCGGGTAGTCGGTGCCGTGCTTGCTCATGAGGCTCGTGAGGCCAACCGGGAGCGTCTGCACTCCGGACCCGCTGGTGAACACCATCGCGAACAGGTACTCGTTCCACGCGAACAGCACGTGCAGGATCACCGTGGAGATGATGATCGGCTTGCACATCGGCAGCGTGATGCGCCAGAACGCGGTCCACCGACTGGCGCCGTCGACCTCAGCCGCCTCGTCGACTTCGCGCGGGAGGTCGATCATGTACGCGCGGATGAGGAACGTCGTGAACGGGATGCGGAAAGCCGTGTAGAGGATGAGCAGTGCCCAGAAGGTGTTGTACAGGCCCATCGCCTGGAACATCCGCACGAGTGGCACGAGCGCGACGGCGGGAGCGAGCATCAGCCCGCCGAGGATGATTCCCGACACCGTGCGCCCGAAGGGCATCCGAACTCGGGTCAGACCGTACGCCGCCCATGCGCTGATGAACACCGTCGCGACGGTGGAGGTGACGGTGACGAGCACGCTCGCGGTGAGGTAGTCGCTGACGCCGCGGTTCCAGGCGTCGGCATAGTTCTCCCACGTGAGCTGCAGCGGCAGGGCGAACGGATTGCCGAACAGCTCGGCGTTGGTCTTGAAGCCGTTCAGCACCATCCACAGCAGCGGATAGGCGACGACCACGACCAGCGCGAGCAGGAAGGCCCAGACGAAGACGCGTCCGATCGCGCCGAGGAATCCGGTGCGGGTCATCAGAACTCCACCCTTCTGCGTCGTGTGTACCAGAGCTGCGCGAGGGCGATGAGGAGCGTCACGACGAAGATCACCGTCGCGATGGCCGCCGCGTACCCGAAGTCATTGCGGACGAACCCGCTGCGGTACAGCCAGGTCGCCAGCACCTGGGTCGAGTTGTTGGGCCCGCCGCTTGTCATCACCATCACCTCGTTGAACACCTGGAAGGCTCCGGAGATGGTGACGATGATCATGAGGCCGGTCATCTCCCTGACCAGCGGCACGGTGACGTGGAAGAACCGCCGCACCGGGCCGATACCGTCGAGCGATGCCGCCTCGTAGAGCTCCGACGGGATGCGCTGGATCGCGACGGCGAACAGCAGCGTCGAGTAGCCGAACCCCTGCCACTGGCTCATCGCGATGATCGCGACCATCGCAGTGGACTCCTGGCCGAGCCACGGCTGCGCCAGTCCGGCGAGACCGATCGCGTCGAGCATGTGGTTGAGCAGGCCCAGGTTCGGTTCGTAGATGAAGTAGAACAGCAGACCGGCGACGGTCAGAGAGATCGCGGACGGCACGAAGTAGATCGCCCGGAGGACCTTGCGCCAGCGGATGCTGCGCAGACTCTCGATCATCGCGGCGAGCACGAGCGCGGCAGCCACCTGGAACAGGATCGAGAGCAGCGCGTAGAGGACGTTGTTGCCGAGTGCAGTCCAGAACACGGGATCCGCGAAGAGCTTGTCGTAGTTCTCGAGTCCGACGAACTCGGACGCCCCGGAGTAGATGTCCCACTCCTGCGTCGAGAACGCGATGTTCTGCACCAGAGGGAGGTAGACGAAGACGGCGAGCACGATCAGGGCGGGGAGCACCCACGCGAGCCCGGCCAGGCGCCGAGCTCCGGCGCGAGGGAGGCGGCCGCGTATCCGGCCTCGCGGCGCCGGAGCGGTGATCGCCTCGGTGACGGTCGGGGGCAGGCGGAAGCCCGCCCCCGACTGCGTCTCACCGGGCGGAATCGTTCGCGGTGCGGACACTCTCCAGCACCTCCTCCGGTGTGGCGCTGCCGCTGATGATCGCCTCGCCGCCGGCCAGCCAGGCGTCGGCGACCTCGGGCACGGTGACCGTGTCGAGCCAGACCACGAGCTGCGACGCCTCGTTGACCGCCGTGATGCCCTCGTAGACCGGCATGCTCGACGTCTCCTCGGTCACCGCGCCGACGACCGTGCTGGGCTGCCCGTAAGGCGGGGACGAGAGCAGCGAGGCGTTCTCAGGCTCGGTCGCGAACTTCATGAAGTCCGCTGCCAGTGCCGCTCGCGGCGACTTGGCGTTGATGAGGTAGCCCTCGGGCGAGCCCTCGATCGCATCGGGGTCGCCGGCAGCGTCCTCCGGGGTCGGCAGCGGGAAGATTCCGAAGTCCTCCGTCGTGAGGGTCGCGCCCTCCGCGGTGACCGTGTCGAACTCGAGGATCTCCTGGTAGTACATCGCGGCCCGTCCGCCGGCGAGCGCCTCCTGGGCCGTCGTGTAGAGCACGCCGTTGGTGCCCTTGCCGCTGTCGGTGCACTCCTCGACGATGGTCTGGAACTGTTCGAGCGCGGCGACATAGCCTTCGTCGCTCCACTTCGCGGTCTCGGGATCGAAGTCGGCGTGCAGCACGTCGCTCGGGACGTTGTAGGCGAAGAGCTGCTGCAGGTAGTGCAGGGCCGGCCAACCGTCCTTGTTCCCGAAGGCGATCGGCTCGTAGCCCGCGGCGCGGAGCGGACCGCAGGTGTCGACGAGCTCCTCGAACGTGGTCGGCACCTCGACGCCCGCTGCGGCGAACGCGTCCTTGTTGTAGCCCATGAACTTGCCGTTGTTGTACAGCGGGATGCCGTAGTACTTGCCGTCGTACTGGAACGCCGAGAGAGACGCCTCGCCGAAGCGGTCGCCCCACTCGGTACCGGGGGCGATGAGCTCGCTGAGATCGGCGGCGAGCCCGCCGCCGACGAAGTTCTCGGCCCAGTCGCCCGTCCACGTGAAGTAGATGTCGGGGAGTGCAGCGGACGCCGTCAGCGTCTTGGTCTTGTCCTTGATCGACTGGTCGGTCTCCTGGATCAGCTCGATCTCGACGTCGGGGTGCTCCGCCTCGTAGGCGGTCGCGAGGTCCTCGAAGTAGGTCTCGAGCGGCGCTCCGCCGAACTTCGTCAGGATCGACAGGGTGCCCTCGTAGATCGGATCGGCCGTGACGTCGGCGGCCGGTTGCGGCGCCCCGCCGGCGCAACCCGCCAGGACGAGAGCGGATGCCGCGACGGCTGCGGCGATCGGGAGTGTGCGTGTCGTGCGCATGGTCTGCCTCTCTGAGCGGGCGGACCGACGACCGCGGGGACCGCGGGCACCGATCCGCCTTTGGAACTTCGGTGCGTGCCTTGTCGGCGAGTGTAGCGAAAACCTGACACCGGTACCAGCCTTGATCTCAATCAATCCGGATCTCGGTGCATGAACGCCGGAATCTAGAGATGTTTGACGACTCAAGACGATCTGTGCCAGCATGATCCCCACCTGACACCGGTACCACATCGAACAGGGTCGGCGAAGGTCGCCCTGCGAAAGGATCAATGATGCTCGGCTTCGACGAGACCGCCTTCCGAACCCAGATCGCCAGCGCCGTGGCGCTGCGCCCGCAGATCGAGCAGCTGGTGGATCACCTGCTCGCGACGGGGATCGACAATGTCCTGCTCGTGGGAGCCGGCGGCACCTACAGCCAGATGTGGCCCTACGAGCTGCTGGCGCGCGAACGGTCCACCCTCTCGGTCCGCACCGCCATCGCCGCCGAACTCGTCGTCGCCGGCGAGGCGACTCTCGGCGAGCGCACGCTCGCCGTCTTCACCTCGGTCACCGGCACGACGGAGGACGTCGTCCGCGCGATCGACTTCGTGAAGGCGGCGGGGGCGACGACGGTCGCCTTCACCGGTCACGCGGACTCGCCGATCGCGAGCGGCGTCGACCACTCGCTCGTCTCGGAGCCCAAGACCTGGCCGTTCGACATGCAGCTCCTGCTGCTCGTCGGTCGGCTGCTGCACCAGCGCGGCGAGTTCGACGGCTACACCTCGCTCGCGGACGAGTTGGTGAACCTCCCCGATGCCCTCGTGGCGGCCGCGGAGCAGGCGGAGCCGGTCGCCGCCGCCTTCGCCGACGCCCACAAGGACACCGACTACTACTTCCTCATCGGAGGCGGGCCGCTGTGGTCCTTCGCGTACCTGTACTCGATGTGCATCCTCGAGGAGATGCAGTGGCTGCGCACCACGCGCGTGCACAGCGCCGAGTTCTTCCACGGCTCGCTGGAACTGCTGGAGGAGGACACCTCGGTGCTCATCTTCCAGGGCGAGGATCGCACGCGCCCGCTCACGGCTCGGGCGGAGGCGTTCAGCAAGCGAATCTCGAAGGACGTCACCGTGTTCGACACGCGCGACTATGCGCTCGAGGGCTTCAGCGCCGAGAACCGAGCCCTGATCGCCCCGATCGTCCTGGACACCGTGATGGGCCGCGTGAGCAAGCACCTCGAGCGTGTGCGCGAGCACTCGCTCGACCTGCGCCGGTACTACCGCGTGATGGACTACTGAGACGAGAGGCGACCCGAAGATGCGCGTACTCGGCTTCGGCGACAACATCGTCGACCGGTTCCTCGACCGGGGCGTCGACTATCCGGGAGGCAACGCCGTCAACGTCGCCGTGTACGCGCATCGCCTCGGGGCGGATGCCGACTACCTCGGCGTGTTCGGCGACGACGACGCGGGCTCGTTCCTGCGGGCGGCGATCGAGGACGCCGGAGTGGGCACGACCCGGTCCCTGACCCGCCCGGGTGAGTCCGGGGTGTCGTCCCTGCGCGTCGTCGACGGCGACCGCGTCTTCCTCGGCTGGAACGGCGGGGGAGTGACGGTCAGCGACCCGATCGACCTCGACGCCGGACGCGAACACTATGCGGCCGGTTTCGACCTCGTGCACTCCAGCGTCTATTCGCGCACAGAATCGCAGCTGCCGCGCCTGCGCGCTCACGACGTGCTGGTGAGCTTCGACCTGTCCAGCGAAGCGGAGTTCCGCTCGGCCGCGTATCTCGACAGGGTCGCACCGTCGGCCGACCTGGTGCTGCTCTCGTGCGCCGGGCTCGCAGACGGCGAGGCGTGGGCTCTGCTCGACGAGGCGGTCCACCGCGGCGCCGGCCTCGCTCTGGGCACGCGGGGCACCGACGGCGCGCTGGTGACCGACGGTCGTGAGCGGCACACAGCACCCGCGCACCTGCTCGCCGAGGGCGAGCAGGTCGTCGACACGATGGGATGCGGCGACGCGTTCCTCGCCGGGTTCCTCGTCGCGCTGCATGGCGCCGGCTGGCGTCGTGATCGCCGTCCGTCGGGTGCGGCGCTGCAGGCGGCGCTCGAGGCGGGGGCGGATGCCGCGCACGACCAGTGCCTGGTCGAGGGCGCATTCGCCCGTGGTCGCAGGAGCGGCGATCCCGTCCCGGCTAGCATGTGGTGAACCACTGATGCGGAAAGGGGCGAGGGCGATGACCTCCGAGCGCTCCGTCCCCCCGACCATCTCCGAGGTCGCCGAGGCCGCGGGTGTCGGCCGGTCCACGGCGGCGCGGACGCTGGGCGGCTACGGCTATGTGAGCCCAGAGCTGCGCGAGCGCGTGCTCGCGGCCGCCGAGCGTCTCGGATACCGCGCGAACGCGCTCGCACGAAGCATGTCGACGGGCGTCAGCCAGACCCTCGGGGTGATCGTCGCCGACATCGCGAACCCGTTCTTCGGTGGCGTCGTCCGCGGGATCTCCGATGCCTCCCGCGCACGCGGCTTCGACACGCTGGTGCTCAGCACGCACGAGGACCTCGACGAGGAGATCGCGGCGACGAACGTGCTGATCGACAAGCGGGTCGACGGGATCATCGTCGCCTCGGCGGCCCTCGACGTGGCGTCGGCCGGGCACATCGAGCAGGCGAGAGCACGCGACATCCCCGTGGTGCTCGTCGACCGCGCCGTGCCGGGACTCGATCTCGACGCGGTGGTCATCGACAACCGGGCCGCGGCGCGCGAGGCGGTGGTCCGGCTGCTGGATGCCGGACACCGCCGCATCGGCTTCGTCTGGGGTCCCCCCGTGCAGGCGCGGCCGCGTCGCCGCCGCGAGCTGATCGACATCGCCTCGAAGAACCTGTGGACCGACGGCGAGCGACTCCAGGGATACCTGGATGCCCTCGACGACGAGGGCATCGTGTTCGACGCCGACCTCATCATGGTGGGTGCCAAGACCGAGGAGAACGCTCAGGCCGAGGTCACGCGCATGCTCGATCTGCCCGAGGCTCCTACCGCTCTGTTCTGCACCGAGAACGACGCGATGACCGGAGCCCTGCGGGCGCTGCGCGCGCGAGGCCTGCGTGTCGGCGCCGATGTCTCGCTGATCGGCTTCGACGACAGCTCCTGGGCCGCCGTCATGGAGCCGCCGCTGACGATGATCGAGCAGCCGACTCTGGCGCTGGGCGCCCGCGCCGCAGAGGTGCTGTTCGCCGCGATCGACGGGGAGGCCGGCTCGACCGGGCTTCACACCCTCGTCACCCGCTTCGTGGACCGGGCGTCGGTCGCCCCGCCGCCCCGCTGATCCCATCCGTCGCCGGCGACGCGCTGCTACTTCAGCAGCCGCGAGAGGCGACGATCCGCGAGCGGCTTGCCGCCCGTCTGACAGGTCGGGCAGTACTCCATCGAGCGGTCGGCGAAGAAGACGCTGCGGATGGTGTCGCCGCACACCGGGCACGTCTCCCCGCGGCGCGCGTGCACCTGCATCCCCCGGCGCTTCGCGTCCTTGAGGTCGGCGGGAGGTTTGCCGGAGGCCGCCTCGACCGCGTCCGTGAGAGTGGTCCGCATCGCGGCGTACAGGCGATCGATCTCGTCGTTGCCGAGCTTGTCGGCGATCGCGTACGGCGACATCCTCGCGGCGTGCAGGATCTCGTCGGAGTATGCATTGCCGATGCCGGCGATCACGCCCTGATCGCGCAGCAGCCCCTTGATCTGGGTCCGTCGCCCCTCGAGCAGCCCACCGAACACCGCGCGCGTGAAGGACTCGTCCAGCGGATCCGGGCCGAGCCGGGCGATGCCGGGCACTGCCTCGGGATCCCGCACGACGTAGACGGCGAGCGACTTCTTGGTCCCGGCCTCGGTGAGGTCGAATCCGCTCTCGTCGTCGAGGGCGACCCGGACGGCGATGGGCGACTTGCCCGGTTTGATCGGTGTGGTGGGAAGCGTCTCGTACCAGCGCAGCCAGCCGGCCTTCGCCAGATGGAACACCAGGTGCAGGTCGTCGCCGCAGGACAGGACGATGAACTTCCCACGTCTGGTCGCCGCGGTGATCGTGGCGCCGTGCAACGCGGTGTTCGGTGGATCGTACGTCTTGAGTGCGGCGATCGCGCCCACACTCGTACGGATGATCGTGCGCCCCACGGCACGTTCGGTGAGGAACGCGGTCAGGCCCTGGACCTCCGGCATCTCAGGCATGCGCCCATCCTGCCACCCGCCGCCGACACTCGACTAGAGCACAGGCCAGTCCACCGGTGCGCGGTCATCGGTGCGGAGGAGGCCGGCGAACCAGCCGTCGTCGCGGCCACGCGCGCTCGTGAGCGCCTGCCGTGCGAACCCCTCGTAACGGAACCCGAGGGCCCGCGCTGCCCGCGCGGACGCGATGTTGCCCGAGACCGCGCGCCAGCCGAGCCGCGCGAGACCGAGCTCGTCGAAGCCCCAGTCGATGACGGCCCGCGCGGCTTCGACGAGGTAGCCGTTGCCACGAGCGGACGCCGCCACCCAGAATCCGAGCTCGGCATGACCGCCGGTGCGGTGGGAGACGATGTGGTGGAGTCCGATCGAGGCGACGAGCTCGCCGTCGCGGTAGGCGCACCAGATCGTCTCGCTGCCGTCGGCCCACCATTCGCCGATGAGCCGCACATACTCCTCGGCGTCGGCACGGGTGTACGGGCTCGGCACCGTCGTCCAGCGGGGGATCTCCGGATCCTGGCAGGCCGCCGTGATCGCCTCGATGTCGGACTCGTCCGGCACGTGCAGGACGAGCCGCTCGGTGGTGAGGATGACCGGTTCCATCCCGGCATCCTATGGCTCGCGCAGTGCCTGTCCGCGCCGGTTCCGATGCCGATTCCGATGCCGGTGTCGGCGGCCGCGGCTAGGCTTGTCCGGTGACTGTGCCGGGGATTCTGCGCGCCTTGGAAGAGGCATCTCTTTTTCGTGACGCCCTGACGTGGGCCCAGACCGATGCCGATCTCGGACTCGTCGACGGCCTCGATGCGCCGGCGCTCGCCGGGCTGCTCGAGAAGCGTCGTGCAGCGGGGCATCCGCCGGCTCTCCTCACCGTCGTGCCCACCGGTCGGCGGGCGGAGAGCCTCGCCGCGGCGCTCACCGCCTACCTCCCCGAAGCCGAGGTCGTCACGTTCCCCGCCTGGGAGACGCTGCCCCACGAGCGCTTGAGCCCGAGTCCCGACACGGTCGGCCAGCGGCTGCAGACCCTCCGCCGCATCGCCGAGTGGACGGGAGAGCACCCGCTCGTCGTCGTCGCCTCCGTGCGCGCGGCGCTGCAGCCCATCGCCGGCAACCTCGGTGAGATCGCCCCGCTCGAGCTGCGCACCGCCAGCCGCGGCCACGAGCTCGACCGTGTGGTCGAGCAGTTGGTCGAGCGCGCCTACTCGCGCGTCGACATGGTGTCGCGCCGCGGTGAGTTCGCGGTGCGCGGCGGCATCCTCGACGTGTTCCCCGCCATCTCGGAGCATCCGTTCCGCGTCGAGTTCTTCGGCGACGAGATCGATCAGATCCGCGCCTTCTCCGTCGCGGATCAGCGCTCGCTCCCCGGAGACGTCGACGGGGTCGACCTGCCGCCGAGCCGCGAGCTGCTGCTGACCCCCGATGTCCGCGACCGGGCCAGGGCGCTGATCGGCGGCTTCCCTGCGATCGCCGGGATGCTCGAGAAGATGGCAGAGGGCATCCCCGTCGAGGGCATGGAGTCGCTGCTGCCGGCCGTCTCCGGTCCGCTGAAGTCGCTGGCCGAGTACCTGCCTGAGGGCAGCGCGACGGCCGTCGTCGACCCCGAGCGGTCCAGCGCCCGCGCCATCACGCTGGGAGAGACCAACCGTGAGTTCCTGGATGCGGCCTGGAGCGCGGCCACCTCGGGCGCCTCGGCTCCGATCGACCTCGGCGCCGGGGACTTCCTGACCATCGGACGCCTCCGCGAGGTCGTGCGCGAGCGCGGCGGCGTCTGGTGGCGGCTGAGCCCGTTCGCGATGGGTGGGGAGGATGCCGAGACCATCGACGCTCAGGTGATCCCGTCGTTCCACGGCAACGTCGACGGCGCCATCTCCTTCGTCGATGCCAAGGTGGCCGAGGGCTGGCGCGTGGTGGTCATCGCAGCCGGTGCCGGACTCGTCGACCGGGCCCGTGACGTGCTCTCCGACCGCGGCATCGCCGCGCGCATCGTCTCCGAGCTCACCGAGGCGCCGGACACGGGCGTCGCGACGCTCGTCACAGGATCCGTCGAGGCGGGCTTCCAGCTCGCCGAGGCGAAGCTCGCCGTCCTCACCGACAACGAGTTCTACGGTCGGACCATCGGCGGAGACCAGCGCGTCGTCAAGAAGCTCGCCTCCCGGCGCAAGAACGTCGTCGATCCGCTGCAGCTCAAGCAGGGCGATTTCGTCGTGCACAACACTCACGGCATCGGCCGCTTCGTCGAGATGACCCAGCGCGAGGTGTCGACCGGTGGGCGCAACGCCACCAAGTCGGTGCGCGACTACCTGGTGCTCGAGTACGCGCCGTCCAAGCGCGGCTACCCCGGCGACAAGCTCTACGTCCCCACCGACCAGCTCGACCTGCTCTCGAAGTACGTCGGCGGCGAGGGTCCGACCCTGTCGAAGATGGGCGGCAGCGACTGGTCGCAGGCCAAGGGCAAGGCCCGCAAGGCCGTGCGCGACATCGCGGTCGAGCTCGTGAAGCTGTACTCGGCGCGGATGAGCGCCAAGGGGCACGCGTTCGGTCCCGACACCCCCTGGCAGCGCGAGCTCGAGGAGGCGTTCCCGTTCGCCGAGACCCCCGACCAGCTGCAGACGATCGATGAGATCAAGGCCGACATGGAACGGCCGATCCCGATGGACCGTCTGCTCTCGGGCGACGTCGGCTTCGGCAAGACCGAGGTCGCCGTGCGTGCGGCGTTCAAGGCGATCCAGGACGGCAAGCAGGTCGCCATGCTGGTGCCGACGACGCTGCTCGTGAAGCAGCACCTCGAGACCTTCACCGAGCGCTTCGCGGGCTTCCCGGTGAAGGTCCGCCCGCTGTCGCGCTTCCAGACCGACAAGGAGGCGCGTCTCACGCTCGACGGCCTGCTCGACGGCACGGTCGACATGGTGATCGGCACGCACCGCATCCTCACCGATCAGGTGATGTTCAAGGACCTCGGCCTGATGATCATCGACGAGGAGCAGCGCTTCGGGGTCGAGCACAAGGACACCCTCAAGAAGATGAAGACCAACGTCGACATCCTCGCGATGAGCGCGACCCCGATCCCGCGCACGCTCGAGATGGCGGTCACCGGCATCCGCGAGATGTCCACGCTCGCGACACCGCCGGAGGACCGGCATCCGATCCTGTCGTTCGTCGGACCCCGCAGCGACAAGCAGATCACCGCGGCGATCCGACGGGAGATCCTCCGCGAGGGCCAGGTGTTCTTCGTGCACAATCGTGTGCAGTCGATCCAGCGGGTGGCGGCGCAGCTCGCGGAGCTCGTGCCCGAGGCGCGCATCGCGGTGGCCCACGGTCAGATGGGCGAGCATGCTCTCGAGCAGGTCGTCGACGACTTCTGGGAGCGCAAGTTCGACGTGCTCGTCTCGACCACGATCATCGAGACGGGGCTCGACATCTCAAACGCGAACACGATCATCATCGACCGCGCCGACAAGTACGGGCTCAGCCAGCTGCACCAGCTGCGCGGACGCGTCGGGCGCGGTCGTGAGCGGGCTTACGCCTACTTCCTGTACGACGAGATGAAGCCGCTCAGCGAGACGGCGGCAGACCGACTCCAGACGATCGCGGTGAACAACGATCTCGGGTCGGGGATGCAGGTCGCCCTCAAGGATCTCGAGCTGCGAGGCGCCGGCAACCTGCTCGGCGGCGAGCAGGCGGGTCACATCGCCGGCGTCGGGTTCGATCTGTACCTGCGCATGATCGGCGAGGCCGTGGCGACCTTCCGCGGCGAGGACGTCGAGTCCGGACAGGAGCTGCGACTGGAGCTGCCTCTGGATGCGCGCATCCCCGAGTACTACATCGACAGCGAGCGTCTGCGTCTCGAGGCGTACCAGAAGCTGTCGGCGGCCTCGACCGCGACGGCCAAGGACGATGCGATCGATCTCGTGATCGACGAGCTCACCGACCGCTACGGCACGCCGCCGGACGAGGTCGCGGGGCTGATCGCCGTCGCGCGCCTGCGCCGGAGGGCGGCGAGGGCCGGGCTCGCCGATGTCGTCGTGATGGGGTCGAATCTCCGGATCGCGCCGGCTCGCCTCGAGGACTCGATCAAGGTCCGCCTGCAGAGGCTGTACCCGAAGGCGAAGCTCGTGGCCGGAGGCGAGGCGCTCGTCGTGCCTCTGCCCACCGTGCCCGCCGCGGTGGGCGTGGGCCTCGAACCCCTGCCGGACGCCGAGCTGTTGGAGTGGGTGAACCAGCTGTTCACCGCGATCTTCCCGGAGCCCGCCAAGGTCGAGTAGCACGGCGCGGCGCGCTCAGCTCGGCGTGGCAGCTGTCGCCAGGTTCCGTCGACGGCGGGCACGGCTTCGGAGCATCCCCTCGACACGCCGACGTTCGCGCGGATGCCGCGGCGCGCCGCCCGGCGTATCCGAACCTGTGCCCGGTGCGGCGAGTCGGAGGAGGAGTCGGGCGGGGAGTCGGGCGGGAGTCGGGCGGGGAGTCGGCAGCTGTCGCCATGTTCCGTCGACGGCGGGCACGGCTTCGGAGCATCGCCTCGACACGCCGACGTTCGAGCGGATGCCGCGGCGCGCCGCCCGGCGTATCCGAAGCTGTGCCCGGTGCGGGGAGTCGGAAGGGGAGTCGGAAGGGGAGTCGGGCGGGGAGTCGGCAGCTGTCGCCATGTTCCGTCGACGGTGGGC
>NZ_JBEPZB010000042.1:0-20121 GCF_041641055.1 Microbacterium sp. | reverse complement strand
CGTCGTACATCAGGGCCGATGAACAACTCCGTCATGGCCTGTGTACTGGGCTGGAGGTTCTGTGCGTCCGACGATCTCGGCGAATCGAAGCGGAATGCGGTGGGTCATCATCCTGCTCGCGTCGCTGCTCGCCATCGCTTTCCTGTGGTTGCAGCCCCCGGCAGCGGCCTCCGCCGAAGAGACGGACGACGGCCAGGAGATCACCGAGTTCTACTTCGCCGGCGTCATCACCTTCGATGACGACCCGGTCGAAGGCGTCGTGATGTCCATCAAGGGCAACGGCTTCGAGGGCGACACCGAGACGGATGCCGAGGGCAAGTGGCGCCTGTACGTCCCCGAGAAGGAGACCTACACGCTCACCGTCGACGAGGAGACCCTCCCCGAGGGCGTGATCGTCGATCCGGCCCTGCTGCCGGAGGGCACGCAGCCGATCGCCGGGACCACGGCGTCGTTCGAGGTGGAGTTCGGCCTCACCGGCACGAAGATCATGAACCTCTTCCTCGGTGAGGGCGAGCGCCTGACGACCTCCTTCATCGACCAGCTGCTGTCTCGCCTGGTGGGTGGGCTCAACTTCGGCCTGCTGCTGGCGCTCGCCTCGATGGGCGCGGCGCTCATCTACGGCACCACGCGCCTGTCGAACTTCGCGCACGCCGAGATGGTCACCTGGGGCGGCCTGGTCGCCCTGGTGACGACGAGCTTCTGGCATCTGCCGCTGTGGCTCGGAATCGTGGCCGCCGTGATCGGCGGTGGTCTGTTCGGCTGGGCCCTGGATGCCGGGATCTGGCGGCCGCTCCGGCGACGCGGTCTCGGAGTCGTCCAGCTGATGATCGTCAGCATCGGACTCTCGCTCGCCCTGCGCTACGCGTTCCAGTACCTGATCGGCGGTGGCACGCGTCAGCTGCCTGGCGCGAGCCCGGAGCCCTTCCGATTCGGCCCGATCTCGCTCTCCTACATCGACCTGATCGGCATCGTCGTGAGCGTCGTGGTGATCCTCGGCGTCGCGTTCTTCCTCACCCGCACCCGCATCGGCAAGGCCACTCGAGCGATCTCGGACAACCCGCAGCTCGCCGCGGCATCCGGCATCGACGTCGACAAGGTCGTCCGCTACGTGTGGATCCTCTCCGGCACCCTCGCCGCGATCTCGGGCATCCTCTGGGCGTACTTCCGCCCTGGCGTCAAGTGGGACATGGGCATGCAGATGCTGCTGCTCATCTTCGCCGCCATCACGCTCGGCGGTCTCGGCACCGCGTTCGGCGCCCTGGTCGGCTCCCTCATCGTCGGCATCGCGGTCGAGGTCTCGACGCTGTGGATCCCGTCCGATCTGAAGTATGCGAGCGCGCTGGTCGTGCTCATCGTGATCCTCCTCGTCAGACCGCAGGGCCTGCTGGGACGCAGGGAAAGGTTGGGCTGATCGCCATGGACTTCGGAAGCATCTTCTCCAATACGGCCACCTATCTCTTCAGCCCGGTCACCCTGGCCTACGCGCTGGCGGCGACGGGACTGGCCGTGCACTTCGGCTACGCGGGACTGCTCAACTTCGGAATGGCCGCCTTCATGGCGATCGGCGGATACGGGTATGCGATCTCGGTGCTGACCTTCGGGCTCCCCTGGTGGATCGGCATGCTGATCGGCCTCCTCGGCGGCGCGTTCTTCGCCGTGCTCCTCGGCATCCCGACCCTGCGGCTGCGCGCCGACTACCTCGCCATCGCCACGATCGCCGCAGGTGAGATCGTGCGCCTGCTCTTCACGACGCAGATCTTCGACGAGTACACGAACTCCGCCGACGGGCTCGCGCAGTTCAACGGCGGCTTCCGCGACGCCAACCCGTTCCCGCAGGGCACCTACGGGTTCGGTCCCTGGACCTACAGCGCGAACGACCTGTGGAACCGCGTGTTCGGTCTCCTCGTCCTCGTCGTCGCCGTGCTGCTGGTCTGGTCGCTCATGCGCAGCCCCTGGGGCCGCGTGCTCAAGGGCATCCGAGAGGACGAGGACGCCGTGCGCTCGCTCGGCAAGAACGTCTTCGCGTACAAGATGCAGGCGCTCATCGTCGGAGGCGTCATCGGCGCGGCGGGAGGGATCGTGTTCGTCCTCCCCTCCGCCGTCGTCCCGGGCAGCTACACGACCTCGCTGACCTTCTTCCTGTGGACGGTGCTGCTCCTGGGCGGCGCTGCCACGGTCTTCGGCCCCACGCTGGGTGCGATCCTCTTCTGGGTCGTCTTCGCCTTCATGGCGAACCTGCTGCCGTCGATGGCGAAGGCCGGTCTGCTGCCGATGTCCGACAGCCAGGCATCGACGCTCGTGTTCATCTTCGTCGGCATCGCCCTGATGCTGCTCGTGATCTTCCGACCTCAGGGCATTCTCGGAGACAAGAGGGAGATGACCTTTGTCAAATGAACTGACCCCCGACGAGAGCGCCCAGGCGGCGCCCACCACGGGGAGCATCCGACGTCCGAAGACCACCGGTCTCACCACGGGGCCGGCCGCCCCCGGCGTGCCGAAGGTCGACCCCATCCTCGTCGTCGACGCCGTGCAGCGGCGCTTCGGCGGCCTGACTGCCGTCGACGTCGATCACCTCGAGATCCCGCGTGGTGCGATCACCGCCCTGATCGGGCCGAACGGCGCGGGCAAGACCACGCTGTTCAACCTGCTCTGCGGTTTCGACAAGCCGAACAGCGGCACCTGGTCGTTCGACGGCACCAGCCTCTCGGGCGTGCCGTCCTTCAAGGTCGCCCGCATGGGGCAGGTGCGCACCTTCCAGCTGACGAAGTCGCTGTCGCTGCTCACGGTGCTCGAGAACATGAAACTCGGTGCTCCCGGCCAGCGCGGCGAAGGCTTCTGGTCGAGCCTGTTCCCGTTCCTGTGGCGCAAGCAGGACCAGGAGATCGAGGTGAAGGCGCGTGAGCTCCTCACCCGGTTCAAGCTCGACGCGAAGGAGAAGGACTTCGCGGCCTCGCTCTCCGGCGGGCAGCGCAAGCTCCTCGAGATGGCGCGAGCGCTGATGAGCGACCCGACCCTGGTGATGCTCGACGAGCCGATGGCCGGCGTCAACCCTGCGCTCACGCAGTCGCTCCTCGACCACATCCTCGACCTCAAGGGGCTCGGGATGACGGTGCTGTTCGTCGAGCACGACATGCACATGGTCCGCCACATCGCGGACTGGGTGGTCGTCATGGCCGAGGGACGTGTCGTCGCGGAGGGACCCCCCGAGGAGGTCATGGAGGACCCGGCGGTCGTCGATGCCTACCTCGGCGCCCACCAGGACCTCGACCTCGGCGCGGTCACCGGCCGCATCCCGGTCATCGAGAGCGCGGCGGCCGCCAGGCTCCGCGAGCAGATCGAAGCAGAGGCCGAAGCGGAGCTCGAAGCGACGAGCACCCTCGACCAGGACCAGAAGGGCAACGCATGAGCGCGGACACCTCAGGCACGTCGCCGGCAGCCGATGACATCATCGTCGAGCTGAAGGACGTGCATGCCGGGTACCTGCCGGGGGTGAACATCCTCAACGGCGCGAACCTGGTCGCGCGGCAGGGCGAGCTGATCGGCATCATCGGGCCGAACGGTGCCGGCAAGTCGACGCTGCTGAAGGCGATCTTCGGAATGGTCAACGTGCGCAGCGGCGACATCACGGTGAAGGGCGAGAGCATCGTGGGCCTGAAGGCCGACAAGCTCGTCAAGCGCGGCGTCGCCTTCGTGCCCCAGACGAACAACGTCTTCCCCTCGCTCTCCATCGAGGAGAACCTGCAGATGGGGCTCTACCAGAACCCGAAGATCTACGACGAGCGCCTCGAGTTCGTGACGGGCATCTTCGCCGAGCTGGGCAAGCGCCTCAAGCAGCGCGCAGGCTCGCTCTCCGGTGGTGAACGCCAGATGGTGGCGATGTCCAGGGCCCTGATGATGGACCCCTCGGTGCTGCTCCTCGACGAGCCGTCCGCCGGGCTCTCCCCTGTGCGCCAGGACGACGCGTTCATCCGCGTCTCCGACATCAACAAGGCCGGCGTCACGACCATCATGGTCGAGCAGAACGCCCGTCGCTGCCTGCAGATCTGCGACCGCGGCTACGTGCTCGATCAGGGCAAGGACGCGTACGAGGGCACCGGACGCGACCTGCTCAATGACCCGAAGGTCATCGGCCTGTACCTCGGAACGCTCGGCACGGACGCCGCCTGACACGGCTGACACGAAAGAGGGGCGGATGCTGCGGCATCCGCCCCTCTCTCGTTCTCGCGAGTCCTGCACGATCCCTGGTCCTGTACGATCCCCTGGCTCGGACACGACGAAGGCCCCGGATGCAGCATCCGGGGCCTTCGCTCGTGATCAGTTGGTGCGGGAGATCAGGTTGTCGGCGCTGTACTCGTACGTGCCGATCGAGGCGCCCTGCGGGTCGCCGTTCTCGTCGAACGTGACCTCGCCGGAGTAGCCGTCGTAGTCGGCGGTGCCGCCGTCGTTGATGATCTTGGCGCAGTCCTCGAAGCTGGTGCACTTCTCACCGTCGCCGCTGCCACCGGAGACCTCGGCCATCTTCTCCGCGATGTCCGCACCCTCGGTCGAGCCGGCTGCGAGCGATGCGAGAGCGACGAGCACGACGGCGTCGTAGGCCTCGGCCGCGTACGTGAAGTCGTTGACCTCGGCGTTGCCCTCACCCGTCCAGAACTCCTGGAGGCGGTCGGTGAAGTCGTCCTCGAGCGCCGGGCCGGGCTTCGTGCCCTGCGCGCCCTCGAGCGAGAACGGGAAGTTCGTGTCGGGCGACGAACCGTAGTCCGACAGGTTTCCGTCGACGAGGTAGAACTTGTCCGGCGTGATGCCCGCGTTCACGAGCAGCGGGGCGATCGTCTTGAACTGGTCGAACGACACGATCGCGACGGCGTCGGGGTTCTGCGCCTTGATGGTCTCGACCTGAGCGTCGAACTGACCGTCACCGACGTTGTAGGACGCATCGGCGACGACCTCGCCACCGGCACCCTCGAACGTCGACTTGATGTTCTCGAAGAGACCCGTGCCGTATGCGTCGTTCTGGTAGATGACGCCGAGGGTCTTGTGTCCGTCCTCGGCGATCAGGTTGCCGAGCACCTCGCCCTGGAGCAGGTCGCTCGGAGCGGTGCGGAAGTAGAGGCCGTTGTCGTCCCAGTCCGTGAAGTCGGGGCCGGTGTTCGACGCGGAGATCTGCAGGATGCCGGCGCTGACGTTGCCGTCGAGGATCAGGCGGGAGACGCCGGAGGCCGCAGCACCGACGATGGCGGTGACGCCTGCGCCCTGGAGCTTGGTGATCGAGGTCTCGTACGCCTTGGTGTCGGTGTCGCCCTCGTCTTCGGCGGTCAGGTTGATCGTGACACCGGCATCGGCATCGTTGACCTCCTTGACGGCCAGGCCGACGCCCGATTCCATGGGCGGGCCGAGGAACGACAGCGAACCGGTCTGCGGCAGCAGCGACCCGAGCTCGAGGGTGAGGTCGGCGGCCGGCTTTCCGCCGTCGCCGGACGGCTCATCCGAGGGCGTGCTGGTGCAGCCTGCGACGACGATCGCCGAGGCGCTCAGCAGCGCGACTCCGGCGAGAATCTTGGCGCTGCGCGAGCGCGTGAATGCGGTCATGATGCTCCCTTGCGTGACTGGCCGTGGATTGTGACCACGGTCGGGTGCTCTAACACTAGGACCGAAAGGCTTCGCATAGGGGTCGTCGATGTTTCGGTGCGTTAACGATCCGACACCGAGTTTCCCGCGGCCTGAGCCGCGGGCTCAGACCGGTTCGGGCTGCGCGCTGCGGCGCCCGCGCCGTGCGGCGAGCACCAGGTCGATCACGAACACCAGGATCGCGATCCAGACGATGATGAACCCCGCCCACCGCTCGACCGGCATCGGCTCGCCGAGCACGGCCGCGCCGATGATGAACTGCATGATCGGGGTGATGAACTGGATCATCCCGACGATGGTGAGGTCGATCCGTCGCGTCCCTGCGGCGAAGAGCAGCAGAGGGACCGCGGTCGCTATGCCCGCGAAGGCGAGCAGCGCGGCGTGCCAGGGCCCGTTCGCGCCCATCGTGATCCCGGTGGTCGTGGCGACGAGGATCAGCTGGACGACCGCGATCGGGATCAGCCAGAAGGACTCGAGCGTCAGACCGCTGACCGCGTCGACCGCGGGTCCGATCTTCTTCTTGATCAACCCGTAGACGCCGAACGAGGCGGTGAGGCTCAGCGCGATCCACGGGAACGACCCGTGGAAGAGCACGATGACGATCACGGCCACCGCCGCGATCGCGATCGCGGCCCACTGCAGTCGGCGGATCCGCTCCTTCAACACGAAGACGCCGAGCAGCACCGTGGCGATCGGGTTGATGAAGTAACCAAGGCTCGTCTCGACCACGTGCCCCGTGAGCGTGCCGATGAGGAAGACCTGCCAGTTGACGTAGATCAGGATGCCGGCCAGCGCGGTCCACCCGAGCAGCTTCGGCTGTCGGATGATCGCCCCGAAAGCGGACCATCCGCGGGTCACCGTGAGCAGGATCAGGCAGAAGGCGAGGGACAGCAGCACGCGCCAGGCGACGACCTCCCAGGGGCCTGTCGGCGCGAGAAGCAGGAAGTAAAGGGGCAGGACGCCCCACAGCAGGTAGGCGCCTCCGGCGTATGCGACCCCCGCGGTCTGAGTGGCGCGGGCGGAGGCGGTCGTCAGGGGCACCGCACAACCCTACCTGGGAGAAACGACGCTGCCCCACCTGGGAGAGAAGGGGTTGCGAGAACAGAGGAAGGGCCCGGATGCAGATGCATCCGGGCCCTTCCGAAGACGTTGTCTCAGCGGACGACGACTGCGAGCACGTCGCGAGCCGACAGGACGAGGAACTCGTCTGCGCCGAACTTCACCTCGGTGCCGCCGTACTTGCTGTACAGCACGCGGTCGCCGACGGCGACGTCGAGCGGAACGCGGTTGCCGTTGTCATCGATGCGGCCGGGGCCCACGGCCACGACCTCGCCCTCCTGGGGCTTCTCCTTGGCGGTGTCGGGGATGACCAGGCCACTCGCGGCGGTCCTCGAGCGGCTTGATGGAAACCGACACGGTCTACCTCTTCTTTCTTGACGCTGACAGGAAGACTTTTCGCACTCTCAACCCGAGAGTGCTAATCCAGTCTAGGCGTTCCGCTGGCACTCATGCAATGCGAGTGCCAATGGGCAGGGAAGGGCCGCGGCCTAAGCTGGAGACGTGGAGATCTCCGAGCTGCGCGCCCTGCTCACCCCTGAGGGGCTGGAGCTGCTCGACAGCCTCGGTCCCGTCGAACAGGTCGGCGACGTCGCCCGTGCCGTATCGCGGCTGCGGGCGGCCGGCCACTCCCCCGACCTCGTCTCGGCCGTCGTGGGCCAGGCACGCCTGCGAGCGAAGGCCAGCGGCAAGTTCGGCGACTTCGCCGCGCGGATGCTCTTCACCCGCGCCGGGCTCGAGCAGGCGACCCGGCTGGGTGTCGCCGCGCGCCACGCCCAGCGATTCCGGCAGGCGGGCATCACCCGCATCGCCGACCTCGGCTGCGGGATCGGCGGCGACTCCCTCGCGTTCGCCGGCGCAGGACTCGACGTGCTCGCAGTCGACGCCGACGAGGTCACCGCGGCCATCGCCGCCTACAACCTGGCGCCGTTCGGCGAGGATGCGACCGTCCTGCACGGAACGGCCGAGGACCACGTTCCCGCAGGCGGCGTCGCCACGCAGGCGATCTGGATGGACCCCGCCCGCCGCACGTCCGGCCACAGCGAGACCAGGCGCGTGTCATCGGCGGACTACTCGCCGCCGCTGGACTGGGCGTTCGAGGTGGCATCCCGGATCCCCGCGGGGATCAAGCTGGGCCCGGGGCACGACCGGGATGCCCTGCCCGCCGACGCCGAGGCGCAGTGGGTCAGTGCCGACGGCAGTGTCGTCGAGCTCGTCGTCTGGACCGGCTCCCTCGCCCGCGACGGAGTGCGTCGTGCCGCGCTCGTGGTCCGCGGCGAGCGTTCGCACGAGCTGACCGCCGGAGCGGATGCCGACGACGCTCCCGTCCGCGACCTCGGCGCGTTCGTCCACGAACCGGACGGCGCGGTGATCCGCGCCCGTCTGATCGGCGACGTCGCTCGGACACTGGATGCCGGGATGCTCGATGAGCGCATCGCGTACCTCACGTCCGATGCTGCGCTCACGAGCCCCTTCGTGCAGTCGTTCCGGGTGCGCGAGACGATGCCGGCCAACCCGAAGGCCATCAGCGCTGTGCTCAAGGCACACGGCATCGGCACGCTCGAGATCAAGAAGCGCGGCATGGACATCGACCCCGCCGCCTTCCGCAAGAAGCTGACGCTGCGGGGAGACCAGGCGGCCACGCTGATCCTCACCCGGATCGGCGATCAGCGGCGGGCCATCCTCGCGGACCGGGTGCCGGCGCCGGAGTAGCGTCGGTGCCGACGGGCGACGCTAGCCTGCGGGGTCGTCGGAGGGGACCTCGACCTGGATCGGGTCCTGCTTCTCGCCGCCGACCTCGAACGTATCGCCGGGCTTGACGGTCGCCTCGGCGGCCGGCGCCTCGCCGGAGACGATGAGGTATGACGTGCCGGTCGGCGTGTAGGCGAGCGTCACGCTCCAGGAGCTGCTCGCCCCTGTGGCGTTGTCGACCGTGACGCCCGAGACCTCCAGCTCGTGGCCCGGCGCCTGGGTCTGTCCTGCCTCGGTGCATTCGAGGGCGTCGACCGCATCGACGACCAGGCAGTCCTGCGGCGCACCATCGACGAGACGCTGCGCCGACCACACCGGGGCGTCCCCGAAGTATCCGATCACCGAGAACGAGTACTCCTCGAATCCCTGCGCGACCAGGGCCTCGGCGCTCTCGCGCTCTTCCCCCTGGAACTGCGCCAGCCAGTCCTCCTGGGTGTTGTCCCAGCGCTGGATGAACGCGACGATCTCCCCGTTCATCGTCCTCGTGGCCGATGCCCAGATCTGCTGCGGCGCATCCTCGCCGTCCGCCGCCGCCGTGATGCTCACCCCGGCTCCGGCTCCGCTCTCGAACTCTTCGGCCCGCTGGCACTGACGTGCGGAATCCTCCGCCGTGTCGATGGTGACGCACACCATCTCCCCGTCGTCCTTCGTCGCGAACCAGACGATGATGTCGTCATCCTGTCCGATCGCGCGTACGCTGCCCGGATCGTACTTCCCCTCGACCTGCAGCTCGGCCCGGCGCTCCTGCTGCTCGGGAGTGAGCGCTACAGCGTCGTCGCGACCGAACAGCGCCCACCCGGCCGCCACGCCGATGACGAGGAGAGCGACGGATGCCGCGGCCACCGGTTTCCAGTGCCGACGCAGCGTCTGCCGCAGTCCGGCAGCCGTTCGCGATGGGAGCGGGGCGTCGTCCTCGCTTCGGTCCTGTCGGGCGGATCCCCGGCCCTCGGTCTCCTCCAGGATCTCCGTCGCCGACACGTCCGCCGGCCGGGAGACGTCGCGGGACTCCCCGACCGGAGCATCGTCCGCCAGGCCCTCGATCGGAGCGACCTCCATCGGAGATGCTGCCTCCGACTCGGCACGAGAGCCTTCCAGCTCGCGCAGCCGCGCGGCATCCGCCTCGGTCAGCCCTCCGTCGCGCCCGTACGCCTTCGCCTGCAGGGCGCGCAGCTCGGCGGCATCACTCTCCTGCAGCATCGTCGTCCGCCTCGCCCTTCGTCACGGTCAGATACTGCTGACCGTAGCCGAAGCGGTACTCGTACCGGGTGGCAACGCCGCCAGCGTGCTCGACATCGAGCATCCGCTATCCGAGCCTCTCGAACTGCATCCCGGCCCAGACCAGCCACCCGAGGCTGTACACGGTCGCGCAGAGTCCGAGTACCAGCGCCCAGCGCGCGATCGCCCGGCTCTCCACGGGACGACGCAGCGACATGATCGAGGCGATCACCGCCACCACCGCGACGGGGATGCCCCACCCGACGAAGAACGAGGCTACCAGCGCGACGATCGCGGCCATCAGCGCCCACGGCGCGAGCCGGGTGTCATCGACACCGGACGCCGCCGACGGCTCCCAGTCGTCGTCCCTCTCGGGAGCGTCGATCACCGGACCGGTCACGACGATCGGCTCGACGCTCACCGGACCGGTCGGCAGCTTCGAGTAGCCCTCGCGGCGCGCGCCGGGGAGACGCGCCGGACCCACGGGTCGCTCGACCTCGCCGCTGGGCCCCTCAACGCTCGCACGCGGGGTGGGCGCTGCGGCTCCCGCACCGGGGTCTGCCCCCGCCGATCCTGACGTGCGAGACGTATCGCTCATCACTGCACCGCGACGCGCTCGTCGACCTGAATCTCGGTGACCGGCAGCGTGGAGTCGGCGCCGAAGGCCAGGGTCGACGGAGCGCGACCCGAGGAGATCAGCTCGGCGGCGAGCGCGGCGATCATGGCGCCGTTGTCGGTGCACAGCGACAGCGGCGGGATGCGCACGGTCACGCCTGCCGCCTCCGCGCGCGCGAGCGCCACCTCACGCAGTCGGCGGTTGGCGATCACGCCGCCGCCGAGCAGCAGGCGCGGCACGCCGAGGTCGGCGCAGGCGGCGAGGGCCTTCGTGACCAGCACGTCGACGACGGCTTCACGGAAACTCGCGGCCACGTCGGCGACCGGCACCGGCACGCCGTCGGCCTCGCAGCGCTCCACCCAGCGGGCGACGGCCGTCTTCAGTCCCGAGAAGGAGAAATCGTAGCGGTGCTTCGCGAGATCGGAGGCTCGCGAGAGGCCGCGCGGGAACCGGATCGCCGTCGGGTCGCCGTCGAGCGCCGCTCGATCGATCTCGGGGCCGCCGGGGTAGGGCAGCGACAGCAGGCGGGCGACCTTGTCGAACGCCTCCCCCGCCGCGTCATCCATCGTCTCGCCCAGCATCTCCACGTCGGTCGTCAGGTCGCGCACGTGCAGGAGCGAGGTGTGCCCACCGGAGACGAGCAGCGCGATCGTCGGATACTCCAGCGGCTCGGATTCGGGGGTGAGGATGTCGGCGGCGATGTGGCCGACCAGATGGTTGACCGCGTAGAGCGGCTTGTCGAGGGCGATCGCGAGCCCCTTCGCCGCACCGACGCCGACCATGAGCGCACCGGCGAGCCCGGGGCCGCTCGTCACCGCCACGGCATCCAGGTCCTCGAGTCGCACTCCGGCCTCGACGAGCGCCGCGTCGATCGACGGCTGCAGCGCTTCGAGATGTGCTCGGGCAGCGACCTCCGGCACGACGCCGCCGTAGCGGGCGTGCTCGTCCATGCTCGACGCGATCGTGTTCGACAGCAGGGTGCGTCCACGGACGATCCCGATACCCGTCTCATCGCAGCTGGTCTCGATGCCCAGCACCAGCGGCTCGCTCATGCGCTCGTCTCCTTCACGGCATCGGCCGCCGCCTCATCGCGGTGGGCAGCACGGGGCTGCTGCAGCGCGAGGCGCATCACGATCGCATCCACGTCATCCGGCTGGTAGTACCTCGGACGGCGGGCGGTCTCCTCGAAGCCCTCCGACCGGTAGAGTCCCTCGGCGCTCGGGTTGTCGGCGCGCACCTCGAGGAAGACCTCTCGCGCCCCGCGCTCCACGGCCGCATCGAGCAGAGCACGCAGCAGTGCGCGTCCCCGTCCCGCACCGCGGTGCTCGGCGTCGAACGCGATGGTCTGGATGTCGGCGTCGCCGCTGCCCTGCAAGGCGCGGACGCCGCCGTAGCCGATGATCGCGCCCTCGTGCTCGTCGACGAGGTACCGACCGTGCGGGCTGGAGAGCTCGAGCGCCATCGCCTCCGAACTCCAGGCATCGGTCGGGAAGGAGCGGCGTTCGATCGCCATGATCGCATCGAGATCAGCCGGTGTGGCTGCGCGCAGTGTCATCGCCCCACCTTCTTCGGTGCCCCTGGCACCGTGACGTCCGGGTGGCGGAGGTACAGCGGCTCCTCACCGGCGACGATGCGCCCGGCGGCGATCGCCCGTGCGCCCACCCTGGCGAGGTCGACCGCGGAGAGCGTGTCCGCCTCGATACGGAGGATTCCGGCGAGATGCTCGTCGGACTCGACACGCGGCACCAGCACGGTGTCGTCGCGCACGAGCGGGATGCCGTCGGCATCCACTCCGTCGAACACCGTGATGGCGACCTCGCGCCGCCGGGCGTCCGTCACGATCGCAAAAGGACCGGTCACGGAGTCGCGTTCGATCGCGGTCAGGGCTGCGGCATGGTGACTCGGCACCGGAACCACGGGGATGCCGCGGCCGCGGGCGAACGCGCGAGCAGCGGCGATGCCGATGCGGAGCCCGGTGAAGGGACCGGGACCCATGCCGGCGACCACGTGCGCGATCGGATCGGTGCCTGCGTCGTCGAGAGCTCGTGCGAGCAGTTCGCCGATGACCTCCGCGTGTCCGAGAGGATCTGCGGCCGACACGTCGGCGCGCCGGCTGCCGTCGGCGTCGATGAGGGCGACGGCGGTGCCCAGGGAGGTGTCGACGGCGAGGATCACCTCTCCAGGGTAGTCGTGGTTCAGCCGGGGATCGCTGAGCGTCCGCCGCGCGTGATCGTCACGTATCGCGGGGCGTCGGCGTCCAGTTCCGAGGGATCCAACGCATCGTCGCCGCCGACGGGCCGCTCCAGCTCGATGTCCCACCAGGATTCGGCGAGCGCTTCGGCCATGCCGCGCCCCCACTCGATCACGACGACCGAACGGGCGAGGTCGAGATCCAGATCGTCCAGCTCCGCCTCGGAGCCCAGGCGATACGCGTCGACATGCACGAGCGGGGCGCGTCCGACCAGCGACGGATGCGTGCGGGCGATGACGAAGGTCGGACTCTGCACGGGCCCCCGCACTCCGAGCCCCTCCGCGAGGCCGCGCGTGAACGTCGTCTTGCCGGCACCGAGAGGACCGGTGAGGATCAGGAGGTCACCCGCCTCGAGCTGCTCGCCGATGCGGAAGCCCAGCTGCTCCATCGCGTCCGACGTCGCGATCTCGACACGTCCGAGGAAGGCGGGATCCACGCTCACGCAGACCTCCGGGACACTCGGGGGCCGATGCGCGTGACGATCTCGTAGTTGATGGTCGATGCGGCGTTCGCCCACTCCGCCGCCGACGGGACGCCGAGCGTCGGGTCGCCGAAGAGCACGACCTCATCGCCGATCGAGACCGGCGAATCGCCGACGTCGACCACGAACTGGTCCATGGCGATCCGTCCCACGTTCGTGTAGCGGCGCCCTCCGATGGAGACCGGAAGGTGGCCTGAAGCCTGTCGGGGCACCCCGTCGGCGTAACCCAGCGGCACCAGCACCAGGGTGGTGTCGTGAGGGGTGCGATGGTCGTAGCCGTAGGAGACTCCGGCGCCCGCCGGCACCCGCCGCACCGCCGCGATGGCCCCGCGGAGGGTCATCGCCGGACGGAGTCCGAGCTCGGCCGACGACCGGTCGTCGAACGGGGACAGCCCGTAGATGCCGACGCCGATCCGCACCGCATCCAAGCGCATCTCGGGCAGGTCGATCGCGGCCGCCGTCGCCGCGATGTGCCGGATCTCGGGCTGGATGCCGAAGGATGCAGCGGCAGCGACGCCCTCCTCGAACTTCGCGAGGGCCTCCCGATCATCCTGCGGCGACGTGTTGGAGAGGTGGCTGAAGAGCCCGATGATGCGCAGCCGGCCGATGCGCTCGAGTCGCGCGGCCTCGGCGAGCACGCGGCGCCAGTCGGCAGGGGCGATGCCGTTGCGCGACAGGCCGGTCTCGAACTTGAGGTGGACTCCGACCGGCCGGTCCACGGATGCGACGGCACCCGCCGCCTCGAGCTGATCGAACGACGAGATCCCCACCTCGATGTCGTGGGCTGCGGCCTGTTCGAACCTCTCACCCGGCGCGTGCAGCCAGGCGAGGATCGGCGCCGTGATGCCCTGGCGACGCAGCTCCAGTGCCTCCGGGATCTCGGCGACCCCCAGGCGCGTGGCGCCGCCGGCGAGTGCGGCGACGGCGGCCGCGGCCGCGCCATGGCCATAGGCGTTCGCCTTGACGACGGCGATGACCTGCACTCCGGTCAGACGACGGAAGTGGCGGACGTTGTCGGTGATGGCATCCAGGTCGATGCGTGCCTCGCGGAACGGAACGGTCACAGCGGCTCTCCTTCGGCGACGACGAATGCGGCGGCGAGTCCTGCGTCGTGGGTGAGGGTCAGGTGCAGTCGGGTGATCCCGCGCTCCTCCACGGCCTGCGCGGTGGATCCGGAGAGCACGAAGTGCGGGCGCCCGGAGGCTTCGGAGGCGATCTCGATCTCGATCCAGTGCACGCCGTCCGAACCGCCGAGAGTCTTGATCAGTGCCTCCTTCGCGGCGTAGCGCGCTGCCAGTGAGGGCAGCCGCAGCGCGCGCTCGCTCGGCGCGAAGAGCCGCTCCAGGAGACGTGGCGTGCGTTCGAGGGTGCGCTCGAAACGCGGGATGTCCACGAGGTCGATGCCGGTCCCGATGATCACCTGTTCAGCCTAGTCGCGGCATCCGGGCGCCCTTCCCGTCCTCTCGACGCCATGCCGAATGCATGCTCGAATCACGGATGCATGCCCGGATCGTCGATCCGGGCATGCATCCGTGATTCTGACCTGCAGGTGCAACCCTGCGGGCGAGGTCTACTCGACCGTGACCGACTTCGCCAGGTTGCGCGGCTGGTCGACATCCAGGCCCTTGGCCGTGGCGAGCGCCATCGCGAAGATCTGCAGCGGGACGACCGCGAGCAGCGGCTCGAACATCGCGCCGGCGAGCGGGATGCGGATGACCTCGTCGGCGAACGGCAGCACGGCCGCGTCGCCCTCTTCGGCCACGACGATCACCCGAGCGCCGCGAGCGCGGATCTCCTGGATGTTCGAGACGACCTTGGAGTGCACCAGCGCCGAATGACGGGGGGAAGGCACCAGCACGAACACGGGCTGTCCCGGCTCGATCAGCGCGATCGGACCGTGCTTGAGCTCGCCGGCGGCGAAGCCCTCGGCGTGGATGTAGGAGATCTCCTTGAGCTTGAGAGCGCCCTCGAGTGCGATCGGGAAGCCGACGTGGCGGCCCAGGAACAGCACGGAACGGGTGTCGGCCATCCAGCCGGCGAGCTGTGTGACGTGCTCCTGCTCGGCCTCGAGGACCTTGGCGATCTTCTCGGGCAGCGCGCCGAGCTCGGCGACGTCGACGGACGCATCCTCCACCGACCCGCGTACGCGACCCATGTGCAGGCCGAGGAGGAGCAGCGCGGTGATCTGCGCGGAGAAGGCCTTGGTCGAGGCGACGGCGACTTCGGGACCTGCGTGCGTGTAGACGACGGCATCCGATTCGCGCGGGATCGTCGCACCCTGGGTGTTGCAGATCGAGAGCGTGCGCGCGCCGCGCTCGCTCGCGTACTTGACCGCCATCAGGGTGTCCATGGTCTCGCCGGACTGGCTGATCGAGACGACCAGCGTGTCGTCGCCGATCACCGGGTCGCGGTAGCGGAACTCGTGAGCGAGCTCCACATCGACGGGGATGCGCGCCCACTGCTCGATGGCGTACTTGCCGACGAGCGCCGAGTACGCGGCGGTGCCGCAGGCGGTGATGATGATGCGGTTGATGCCGAGGAAGAGCTCGTCCATGCCGTCGAGCTCGGGGATGACGACCTGGTCGCCCTGGATCCGGCCGCGGATCGTGTTCGCGACCGCTTCGGGCTGCTCGGCGACCTCCTTGGCCATGAAGCTGGACCATCCGCCCTTCTCGGCGGCGGCGGCATCCCACGACACGTCGAACGGCTCCGCCTCGACGGGCGTGCCGGCGAAGTCGGTGACGGTGACCGACTCGGGCGTGATCGAGACGATCTGGTCCTGGCCGATGGCCAGCGCCTTGCGGGTGTGCTCGATGAATGCGGCGACGTCGGAGCCGAGGAAGTTCTCGCCCTCACCGAGGCCGATCACGAGCGGCGAGTTGCGACGGGCTCCGACGACCAGGCCGGGGTGGTCCTGGTGCATCGCGAGGAGCGTGAAGGCGCCCTCGAGGCGGTTCACGACCGCGCGGAACGCCCCCTGCAGGTCGCCGCCGTTGTTGCGGTACTCGCGTCCGAGCAGTGCCGCTGCGACCTCGGTGTCGGTCTCGCTGCGGAAGCTGACGCCGTCGGCGAGCAGCTCCTCGCGGAGGGCGGAGAAGTTCTCGATGATGCCGTTGTGGATCAGCGCGAGCTTGTCGTCATCGGCGAGGTGCGGGTGCGCGTTCTCGTCGGTGGGTCCACCGTGCGTCGCCCAGCGGGTGTGCCCGATGCCGGTGTTGCCGTCAGCGAGGGCGGCATCCTTCAGCGAGTCGCGCAGCATGGCGAGCTTGCCCGCCTTCTTGCGCATGCCCAGCGAGCCGTCGCCATCGATCACGGCGACGCCCGCGGAGTCGTATCCGCGGTACTCGAGACGGGCGAGGCCTGCGAGCAGGATGTCCTGGCTGGGCCGCGGGCCCACGTATCCGACGATTCCACACATGTGGTCAAGAGTAAGCCTGGCTTTTTGCGAAGGTTCCGAACGAATCCTCCGCGCCCGCTCAGAGCTTGCGCAGCAGCACGCTCTCGACGCTGTGATCGATGCCCTTGTTGAGCACCAGCCGCGCCCGATGCCTGGTCGGCATGACGTTCTCGACGAGGTTCGGCATGTTGATCTCGTTCCAGTACCCGAGCGCCGTCGTGATCGCCTCGTCGTCGGTGAGGTGGGCGAAGACGTTGAAGTACGACGAGGGGTTCGAGAACGCTCCCTGACGGAGGGCGAGGAACCGGTCGACGTACCACTTCTCGATGTGGGCGGTGTCGGCGTCGACGAAGATCGAGAAGTCGAAGAGGTCGCTCACCGCGACATCGTTGGGCGCGGGCGGCGGCTGGAGGACGTTGAGGCCTTCGACGATGACGACGTCAGGCCGCCGCACCACCACATGTGCATCCGGGACGATGTCGTATCTCATGTGCGAATAGAAGGGCGCCCGCACCTCTGCGGCCCCGCTCTTGACCTCGGTGAGGAACTCGATCAGGGAGCGTCGATCGTAGGATTCGGGGAAGCCCTTGCGGTCCATGAGCCCCCGACGCTCGAGCTCGGCGTTCGGATACAGGAACCCGTCGGTCGTCACCAGCTCGACGCGCGGCGTGCCCGGCCAGCGGCTCATCAGCTCACGCAGCAGACGCGCGATGGTCGACTTCCCGACCGCCACAGAGCCGGCGACTCCCACCACGAACGGCGTCGTCGTGTCGTCCTCCTGAAGGAAGGAGCTCGTCGCCGCGCCCAGCCGCTTGGTCGCGGTGGCATACAGGCTGAGCAGTCGGCTCAGCGGCAGATAGACCTCGCGCACCTCGGTGAGGTCGAGCCTGTCGCCGATGCCCCGCAGCTCCACGACCTCGGTCTCGGTGAGCGGCTGATCGAGTCCCGCCGCGAGCCGTGCCCATTCATCGCGGCCGATCTCGCGATACGGAGACAGCGGCAGCGTGGGGTCGGCGGTGGTCACGAGTACATCGTAACGGCGCGCGAGTAGTCTCTATCCGTGCGCCTGGGAGTCCTCGACATCGGTTCGAACACCGTCCATATGCTTGCTGCAGACGTCCGCCCCGGCGGGCGGCCGCTGGCGACGACGAGCGACCGCACCGTGCTGCGGCTGATGCGGTACCTGACGGACGACGGCGCGATCTCGGAGGAGGGCGTGCGTGCGCTCGAATCTGCGGTCGTGCAGGCGCGCAGGGTCGCAGAGGCCGAGAAGGTCGACGAGCTGCTGGCCACCGCGACGAGCGCCGTGCGCGACGCCCGCAATGGAGCGGACGTGATCGCCCGCATCGAGACCGCGCTCGGGCAGCCGCTCCAGGTGCTCGACGGCGAGACGGAGGCGGAACTGACCTTCCTCGCCGTGCGACGGTGGTTCGGCTGGTCGGCCGGTCAGCTGCTCCTGCTGGACATCGGCGGAGGCTCGCTCGAGGTCGCGGCGGGAGGCGATGAGCTGCCGGATGCCGCGGCATCCGTCCCGCTCGGCGCCGGCCGGATGACGGTGCAGTTCCTGCCGCACGACCCTCCGGGCGAGGACGATGTGGAGCGTCTGCGCGCACATGCCGCCTCGACGCTCTCGGAGATCCTGCCCCGGTTCACCGCGCTGCCGCGGCCCGACCACGCGGTCGGCTCCTCGAAGGCGATCCGTTCGCTCGCGCGGCTCGCCGGCTACCCCGTGCCGGGATGGTCCGGCATCCAGCGGATGGTTCTGCCGCGAGCATCGCTCGGGTCGTGGATCCCGCGACTCGCACGCCTTCCCGCGTCCGCCCGGCAGGAGCTGCCGGGTATCACCGCCGACCGCACGTTCCAGATCGTCGCCGCTGCCGTGTCGCTGCACACCGCCATGACCGCACTCGACGTCGATGAGCTCGAGGTGTCACCGTGGGCTCTGCGCGAAGGCGTGCTGCTCCGCTACATCGAGCAGCTGAACTGGAGCGCGCCGCGGGACTGACAGCAGTCGGTCCCGCGGCGCGCTCGACGGTTCAGAGTGAGAGGCGTTCGCGGACGACGTCGACCAGACGATCGGCGTATGCCCGAGCCGAGTCGGCGTCCGCCGCCTCGACCATGACGCGCACGAGGGGCTCGGTGCCGGACTTGCGCAGCAGCACACGCCCGGTCTCCCCCAGCTCGGCCTCGACCTCGCGGACGGCGGCCTGGACGCCGGGATCCGCGTCGACCGCGTCCTTGTCGACGTCACGGACGTTCACGAGCACCTGCGGGTACACGGTCATGACGCTCGCGAGCTCGGCGATCGACTTGTTCTGGCGAGCCATCTCGGCGACCAGGTGGAGACCGGTGAGGAGTCCGTCACCGGTGGTGGCGTACTCGCTCATGATCACGTGACCGGACTGCTCGCCGCCCAGGGCGTAGCCGCCCCTGTTCATGTCCTCGAGGACGTAGCGGTCTCCGACAGCGGTCTGACGCACGGTGATGCCGTGCTCGCGCATGGCGACGTGGAGTCCGAGGTTGCTCATCACCGTGGCGACGAGCGTGTCGTCGGTCAGGTGACCGCGTTCCTTCATCGACACCGCGAGGATCGCCATGATCTGGTCGCCGTCGATGACCTTGCCCTGCGCGTCTACGGCCAGGCAGCGGTCGGCGTCGCCGTCGTGGGCGATTCCGATGTCCGCTCCGAGTCGCACGACAGCTTCGGCGAGCTGGTCGAGGTGCGTCGATCCGACGCCGTCGTTGATGTTCCAGCCGTCGGGGTCGGCGCCGATCACCGTGACGTCGGCTCCGGCGTCACGGAAAGTCTCGGGCGAGACCCCGGATGCCGCGCCATGAGCGCAGTCGAGGACGACCTTGATCCCGGCCAGACGGTTCGGCAGCGAGCCGAGCAGATGCACGACGTAGCGGTCCTCGGCGTCGGAGAACCGGTCGATACGGCCGACGCCTGCACCGGTGGGGCGCAGCTTGTCGCCGGCCATCGCCTCTTCGATGCGCTGCTCGACGACATCCGGCAGCTTCACGCCGCCGCGGGCGAAGATCTTGATGCCGTTGTCCGGCGCCGCGTTGTGCGACGCCGAGATCATCACACCGAAGTCGGCATCACGGTCGCCGACGAGGAACGCGAGCGCGGGCGTCGGGATGACCCCGGCCTCGAGCACGTCGACGCCGGAGGACGCGAGGCCCGCCGAGACGGCAGCGGTGAGGAAGTGACCGGAGACCCGGGGGTCGCGGGCCACGACTGCGGTGAGGCGCTTGCCTTCGGCTTTGCGTGCCTCCGCAGTACGGCCCTGGCCCAGGACGACAGCAGTCGCCTGGGCCAGGGTGAGCGCCAGGTCGGCGGTGAGGATGCCATTGGCGAGTCCTCGCACACCGTCCGTGCCAAAGATCGGCATCGGAGCGGTTGACCTTAACGCTTCGAGTACTGAGGCGCCTTGCGGGCCTTCTTGAGTCCAGCCTTCTTGCGCTCCTTGACGCGCGCGTCGCGCGAGAGGAAGCCGGCCTTCTTCAGGGTCGGACGGTTGTTCTCCTCGTCGATGCCGTTGAGCGAACGAGCGATACCGAGACGCAGTGCACCGGCCTGGCCCGAGGGGCCACCACCGGAGATGCGCGCGATGACGTCGTAGCCGCCGGCGAGGTTGAGGATGGTGAACGGGTCGTTGATCAGCTGCTGGTGCAGCTTGTTCGGGAAGTAGTCCTCGAGCGTGCGGCCGTTGACCGTGATCGTT
>NZ_JBEPZB010000041.1:0-22079 GCF_041641055.1 Microbacterium sp. | reverse complement strand
GAGGGCAAGCGCCCCGCGTCCGGTCGTTCGGAGCTGATGGGTATCACGAAGGCGTCGCTCGCGACGGAGTCGTGGCTGTCGGCCGCCTCCTTCCAGGAGACGACCCGCGTGCTCACCGAGGCTGCGATGCAGGGCAAGCGCGACCCGCTGGTCGGTCTCAAGGAGAACGTCATCATCGGTAAGCTCATCCCCGCCGGAACCGGTCTCTCGAAGTACCGCGACGTCACGGTCGAGGCCACCGAGGAAGCCAAGAGCGAGCGCTACCCGAACCGGATCTTCGCATCCGACGGGGCGTACGCAGACGGCGACTTCGGATACGTCGACTTCGACGCGTTCTCGACGGATGACATCACGCCGGGCACCTACAACTGAGTGCTGAGTGAGTGAGAGGGCCCCGGGCGATTCGCCCGGGGCCTTTCTCGTGCCCGGACGGCGCGCCGCTGCCTGCGGGCACAGCTTCGGAGATCGGCGGCGGCACGCGGGGCACGGGTGGGGTCGACCGGGGTGTCGGCCCCAGCATCCGAAGCTGTGCCCGGTGGAGTCGGCGGTGGGAGGCTCGGGAGGGGAGCGCCTCGAGAGGCGCCTCAGTCGAACAGGTGCTCCACGATGCTCGAGGTGTAGCCCTCGGGGGCCAGATTCGAGTAACGCGTGTCGATGAGCACGTCGTCGCGCCAGAAGAGGGTGCGACCGTCGGTCACCGGATACTGGGTGTTCGGCCAGGTCTTCTCGCACCGGGTTCCGCCATCCGGGGTGAAGCAGGCGAAGCCCTCATCCGTGACGAGCGCGTTGAGCATGTCGAGGGCCGGGCCGCGGTTCATGAGCGAGATCGTCGTGACGAGGTTCGTCGTGTCGGCACCGGGATCGCCCCAGATGCACGTGAGCGTGCCGTCGTCGCCGACACCGGAGGGTCCGAACGCCGCGTCGTTGAGGGGGATGCCGTCGAGCTGCGCGAGTACGCCGTCTGAAAGGATCGCGCGGCAGTCGGTCGGGAGCGCGATCGCAAAGGGAGTCGGAGAGGGGGATGCCGACGGAGAGGCTGTCGCGTCGGGCTCGGACGCCGCAGGTGGGTCATTTGGGTCGCCGGTGCCGGATCCCGCGGTGCCGGATCCCGCCGTGCCGCACCCGGCGAGCAGAGTGATCAGGAGCAGCGCCGCCAGGGCTCCCGCAGCAGAACGAGTGTTCATGCGCTCACGGTAGCGCTGCGGCGGGCGACAACGTGTATGCCGCGCGAACAGGCGTGCGCCGGTGTCTCGCGGTAATGTCGGCAGAATGAGCGATGAATCCTCCCGTGCGTCCGATGTCGTCGTCGTCGGAGACGCGTTGATCGACGAGATCCGCGACGGGGGAGGCGTGCGGGAGCTGGTCGGCGGTGCCGCTCTGAACGTCGCCGTCGGGCTGCGCCGGCTGGGTGTCTCGACCACGCTCATCGCGATGGTCGGCGACGACGAGGCGGGGGCGCACATCCGCGAGTACCTCGACGACCACGGGGTTCGGCTCATCGCGAGCGCCGCGCCGCTCGGCTCGTCTCGGGCGATCGTCCAGCGCGCGGCCGACGGCGAGCCCGTCTACGTCTTCAACGAGGCGGCGCAGCGGCGCAGCATCCGCTATTCGGCGGAGGCGCGGCAGGCGATCACCGACGCCGCGCTGGTCGCGGTGAGCTGCTTCCCGTTCGACGTGCCCGCAGAGGTGGATGCCCTGCTCGAGGCGGTCGGCACTGCGCGGCTGGCCATCGACCCGAATCCCCGAGCGGGGATGCTCAGCGACCGCGAGGAGTTCGTGCGGGGCTTCGAGCGCGCGGCTTCGGGAGCATCCATCGTCAAGGTGGGAGCGGATGACGCGGACCTCCTCTACGGCGGTGACCTGAGTGGCCTGCGCGCGCGACTGCGCGACATCGGAGTCGGAGCGGTGCTCGCGACGGCAGGATCCGCCGGGGCATCACTCGAAGCGGATGCCGTGGTCGTCGCGGCGCCCATCGCAGCGCTGCCCGGCCGGATCATCGACAGTGTCGGAGCAGGGGACGCGACCCTCGCTGCGGTCGCCGCGGGGCTCGTCGACGGGACCCCGACGGATGCCGAGGGCTGGCAGGCGCTGCTCGACCGGGCCATGGAGGTGGCCGCCGCCACCTGCCGAGCCGAGGGCGGTCTGCTGCGCACGCCGGAGTCTTTGGCGGAGGCCGACCGGGGCGTCTTCGGCAGCTGAGGGTCCGATTTCTCGCGCCTGCCCTTGGCGGGTATGATTATCTATCGTGCCCCCGGTTGGCTGTCGAAGTCGGACGGGCGCGCTCTGGCGAGTTACCCAAGCGGCCAAAGGGATCTGACTGTAAATCAGACTGCTCAGCATTCGGGGGTTCGAATCCCTCACTCGCCACCACTTCGACACAGCCCCGGACTGCGCACCGCACCCGGGGCTTCGTCGTTCCCGCAGCCCGCGGCTTCCGCCCGTGCCGGTACAGTCTGAGGCGACCGTCTACGAGGAGGCAGACCGATGAGTGACCAGACGAGGCTCGACCAGCTGGAGCGGGAGCATGTCGAGCTGGTGCTGCGCCGGTTCGATCGCAAGGACGCCTGGGATCTCGGGCGGGGGATCGCAGAGCGCGCGCTGGCGGCATCCGCTCCGGTGGCCGTCGACATCCGGACGGCCGGCGGGGTGCTGTTCCACGCCTCGCTCCCCGGAGCCACCGCCGACAACGACGTCTGGGCCGCGAAGAAGGCCGCGACGGCCCTGCGTCTCGAGACGAGCTCGGCGCTGCTCGAGGAGCGCATCGCACAGGGCGGCCGCGACATGCACGAGCCGGGCTGGCTCGACCGTGCGACCTACGCCGTCGCGGGCGGGGCGGTCCCGATCAGGGTCGCGGGAGTAGGCGTGGTCGCCGTCGCCACGGTGTCGGGTCTGCCGTCCGCAGACGATCACGACCTCGTGGTCGAGGGGATCCGTGGCCTGCAGCTGCTCGCGGGATAGCTCCGCGACCGCAGGGACCGATCTCAGTAGTCCGGATGCAGCCGCAGCCGTGACGCGATCTGTGCCGCCTGCTCCGCAGGGGTCAGCGAGATATCGATCGTGATCGCCCTCTCGTCGTCCTGCGGCGGCTCAAGGGTCGCGAACTGCGAGTCGAGCAGGGTGGCGGGCATGAAGTGGCCCTGCCGGCGGAGCATCCGCTCGAGGATCAACTCGCGGTCACCCGCGAAGTGCACGAACGTGACCGCCTCCCGACGCAGCACGTCGCGGTAGCTGCGACGCAGCGCCGAGCAGGTGACGATGCCGGGTTCGCCGGCCTCGATGCGCTCGTCGATCCATTCGGCGATTCGATCGAGCCAGGGCCAGCGGTCCTCGTCGGTGAGCGCGTGGCCGGCTGCCATCTTGGCGACGTTCGCCTCGGGGTGCAGGTCGTCGCCCTCCTCGAAGGCCCAGCCGAGGCGCCCGGCGAGCATCGCGGCGACCGTGGACTTGCCGGTGCTCGCGACGCCCATGAAGACCAGGACGGGTGCGTTGACGGACATCATGGCGGCCTCAGACGAACAGGCTCAGGACGAGGACGCCGGCGAGGCCGGTGACGGAGATGAGGCACTCGAGCACCGTCCAGGACTTCAGCGTCTGCGGGATGCTCAGGCCGAAGTACTCCTTGATGAGCCAGAATCCCGCGTCGTTGACGTGCGAGAGGAACACCGAGCCCGAGCCGATCGCGAGCACGAGCAGCGCCACCATGGGCGAGTCGAGCGTCTCGGTCAGCGGCTGCAGGATGCCGGCGGCGGTGATCGTCGCGACGGTCGCGGAGCCGGTGGCGATGCGGATGACCACGGCGACGAGCCAGGCGAGCACCAGCACCGACACGGACGAGCCGGACACGAACTGCGCGATGACGTTGCCGATGCCGGTGTCGACCAGCACCTGCTTGAACCCACCACCGGCGCCCACGATCAGAAGGATACCGGCGATCGGGCCGAGCGACGAGCCCACGATCTCGTTCACGCGGGTGCGGTCGAAGCCGGCGCCGCGGCCGAGGATGAAGAAGCCGGCGATCACGGCGATGAGCAGCGCGATGACCGGGGTGCCGAGGAAGTCGAGTGCGACCTTCCACGGAGCATCCGATCCTGCCGCGGAGATGTCGGCGATCGCCTTCGCGAGCATCAGGAACACCGGGAGCAGGATGCTGAAGAGCGTCGCCCCGAAGGACGGCCGGCGGCGCTGCGCCTCACCCTCGTCCTCTGCGGTCACGAAGAGCTCGGGAACGGGGACGTCGACCCAGCGGGCGGCGAAGCGGGCGAAGAGCGGGCCGGACACGATGACGGCGGGGATCGCGACGATGACACCGAACGCGAGCGTGAGGCCGAGGTTCGCGCCGAGCGCATCGATCGCGGCGAGCGGACCGGGGTGCGGCGGCACGAGACCGTGCATGGCGGAGAGGCCGGCGAGGGTCGGGATCGCGATGCGCATGAGCGGGGCACCCGAGCGGCGCGCCACCAGGATGATGACCGGGACGAGCAGCACGAGGCCGACCTCGAAGAACATCGGCAGGCCGATGACGGCGCCGATGAGCCCCATGACCCACGGGAGCGAGCGTGCGCTGGCACGGCTGACGAGAGTGTCGACGATCCGGTCGGCGCCGCCGGAGTCGGCGAGGAGCTTGCCGTAGATCGCACCGAGCGCGATCAGGATGCCGACGCCGCCCATGGTCGTGCCGAAGCCGGTCGAGAAGCTGGTGATGGCCGCGGCGATGTCCATGCCGGCGATCGCGCCGGTGGTCAGCGCTCCGACCGTGAGGGAGAGGAAGGGATGCAGCTTCACCCAGGTGATGAGGACGATGATGATCGCGATGCCGATCACGGCGGCGGCGATCAGCTGTCCGGCGGGGCGGTCGGGGGCTGCGGTGTCGCTGACTGCCGTCATGAGTGCATCGGCGGCGGGGGTGAAGAGTGCCATGAGCTTCCTTGATCCGGGCGCGGTTTACGACCTTATGTCGTACATAATAAGCACGCTTACCACGACATGTGCAACATAAATGACCAGCAGGCGCGTGATGACGCACATCAGAGCGCCTGTGCGGGCATACTCGTCATATGACCGTCCCCGGCCCTTCCAGCCCCGTCCACGACTCGCTCGTCGCCGAGTTGGGCCGCGCGATCGTCGACGGAGAGCATCCTCCTGGCTCGCGGATGCTCACGGTCGAGCTGGCGCGGGAGCGCGGCGTCTCCCGCTCGGCCGCCCGCGAGGCGGTCCGTGTGCTCGAGTCCTTCGGACTGGTCTGGGTCCGCCGCAAGTCCGGGGTCGAGGTGAGACCCCGTGCGGACTGGAACGTCTACGCACCCGAGGTGATCGCGTGGCGGCTCGCCGGACCGGGGCGCGATGAGCAGCTCAAGGAGCTCAGTCAGCTGCGTTCCGTGATCGAGCCGCTGGCCGCTCGATTGGCCGCGGGCACCGCGACCTCGGAGCAGCGGGTCGAACTCGTCTCGTTGGTCGTCGCGATGGGGCAGGAGGACCACGCGGCGGATGACGATCGGTACCTCACGGCCGACATCAGGTTCCATCGGCTCCTGCTGGAGTCCTCGGGCAACGGGATGCTCGCAGCCCTCGGCGGCACGGTCGAAGCAGTGCTCCGCGGCCGGACGGCGCACCATCTCATGCCGCACGTGGCCGATCCGAATGCCGTGCAGTGGCACCGGGACGTCGCGTTCGCGGTCGCCGGAGGAGAGGCGGATGCCGCAGCCACCGCCATGCGCAACATCGTCACGGAGGCCGACGAGGCGATGCAGCGCGCCGCCGAGTGACCTGCCGTCGTCGGGTCGGCGAGCCCTCGAGGGCCGGGTCTTCATAGACTGGACGGATGCGAGCGCTCACCGAGGCAGAGGTCCGTGCATCCTTCGTCAACGCGGATGCGGACGAGCTGCGGGTCATGGAGATGCCGCACGACTTCGTGCTGATCGACTGGGACTACCTCGACTTCTTCGCGTGGCGCGACCCGAGTGCGGGCCGCCGCGGGTACGTGCTCACGCAGCACGACGGCGAGGTGTCCGGCATCGTGCTCCGTGCATCCGATCCGGGCCGCGCACGCTCGGGCATGTGCAACATCTGCCACACGCTGCAGCCGGGCAACCAGGTCGCGCTGTTCTCGGCACGGCTCGCGGGGGAGGACGGAGCGCGGGGAGACTCGGTCGGCACCTACATCTGCACGGACCTGTCGTGCCACGAGAACGTGCGACTCGCGCATCCGCTCGCGCCGAACGAGGTGCTCGCGCCCGGCCAGGTCGACCTGCGCCTGGACGGCACGCGGCGACGCATGGAATCGTTCGTCGGACGCGTACGGCAGCAGGCCTGATCGCGATTACCCTGGTCGCATACGTCCTGCGCTCGAAGGAGAAGCCATGAACGATGCCATCCTGCTCGCCGTCGACGGAGGATTGGCTCGGCTGACGCTGAACCGCCCCGCGCGACTCAACGCCTTCAACGCCGACCTCGCGCACGCGTGGCGGGATGCCACGGCGGAGGTGACGTCGCGGTCAGACGTCAAGGCCATCCTGCTCGATGCAGCGGGTCCGGCGTTCTGCGCGGGCGGCGATGTCATCGAGATGGCGACGAGCATGGGGTCGGGCGCGGAGATCACCGCGCTCGCCGAGGTCATCAACGCCGGCATCCGCTCGCTCACCGAATCCGCCGTGCCGGTGGTCGCCGCCGCCCACGGGACCACGGCCGGGGGAGGACTCGGGATCCTCCTGAGCACGGACTATGCCGTCGTCGGCTCGCGCTCCCGTCTCGGGAGCCTCTACGCCAACATCGGACTCACCCCGGATCTGTCGGTCTCCGCCCAGCTGGCTCGCGCGGTCGGCCAGCGCAGGGCGCTGCAGCTCGTGCTGCAGGATCGACTGCTCACCGCGGCCGAGGCCGTCGACTGGGGGCTCGTGGCCGAAGCCGTCGAGGGTGAAGACTCCTCACACGAGGCCGCGCAGGTGCGCGCCCGTGCCGAGGAGATCGCGCGATTCTGGCTCGCCGGGGCGGCCGAGGCCTACGGTCACGCCAAGAGGCTCGTGCGCTCGCAGCCGGAGCGCACGTTCGCCGAGCAGCTCTCCGAGGAGGCGCGCTCGATCGGGTCGTCCATGGCCACGCCGGACGCGCAGGCCCGCATCACCGCTTTCGCCGCAGCATCCGCACGCCGCGGCTGAGCCGTTCGTCTGCCCGCCGTCGATCTCCCCACCGATCGCGCGGGCGACGTGAGTCGTGCCTCGACGCGTGCAAGGATGAACGCAACGCCGCTCAACGAGAGGAACGCGATGTCGCAGCCGGAGATCGTCCCGCAGCCCCCGCTGGCCGAGAAGAAGAACATGTCCCTGCTCATCCGAGGTGCGCTCTGGATCGCGATCGGCGCCCTCATCGCGGCGGCCCTCGTCTGCGTCGTCTGGGTGCTGATCGGAGATCAGGACGGTCTGATCGGCCGGGCCTTCCTCACCATCCTCCTGCTCGCGGCGTTCGCGGGGATCGCGATCCTCGAGGCCGGCCTCGCGCCGAACCGTCCGGACTGGCTCGCGCTGTCGAGCATGGTGACGTGGATCGTCGCACTGCTCGTCGGTGCCGTGAAGATCTGGCTGCCCGAGGACGATCAGTACTTCGCGGGGGCTGAGCGCTTCTTCCAGCTGCTGCTCGTCGTCGGCATCCTGCAGCTCGCACTGCTGCACGTGCGACTGTTCACTCCTGCCGCGCAGCGCCACGTCACGTCGTTCACCCGCATCATCTACATCGCGACCATCGTGTTCCTCGGAGCGCTCGCCGCGATGCTCATCTTCTTCCTGACCTTCCCGAACACGTTCGAGTACGGCGAGCTGTACTGGCGCATCGTGGTCGCACTGACGATCCTCGCGGCCGTCGGCACCACGCTCATCCCGCTGCTGAACGCCCTCTTCGCTCCGCGCAAGCCGGCCCCTGCGGCTCAGGGCATCGCGGCTGCGCCGGCCTGGCCGACGTATGCGGACGGCGCGACTCCGCTTCCCGCTCTCATCGACGGATCGCCGGACTGGAACGCCTACTACACGGGGCACCCGTCCGCGCAGCCCGCGCAACAGAGCCTCCCCGCAGCACCTGAGCAGTACCCGGGTCAGCAGTATCCGACGCAGCAGCATCCGAACCAGCAGCCTCCGGCGCCGCAGTTCCCGGTCGCGCAGTTCCCGCCCGCGCCTGAGCCGTACGCGCAGTCGCCGGAGCCCTACGCGCAGGCACCCGACGTGCCGCCCGTGCCGCAGGCTCCTGAGGCGTATCCGCCCGCTCCTCCCCGCCCTCAGCAGTGACCGGCAGCCTGCCGGAGGACCTCGTCGACATCGCGTCGCAGATCGCGCGTGAAGCCGGCGACCTGGCGCGCGTCCGGCGAGCCGAGGGTGTGCATCTCGCGGCGACGAAGTCCACTCTGGCCGACATCGTGACCGATGCCGACCGCGAGGTCGAGGCGCTCATCCGCGAACGTCTCCAGGCGGCGCGCCCCGGTGACGGATTCCTCGGCGAGGAATCGGATGCGGCCGAGGGCGACTCGGGGATCACCTGGGTCGTCGACCCGATCGACGGCACCGTCAACTACGCCTACGGCATCCCCTCCTACGCCGTCAGCATCGCCGCGGTCGAAGGACCGGCCCAGCCGGGGGAGTGGGTGGCCCTCGCCGGGGCGGTCTACGCGCCTGCGTCCGGTGAGCTCTTCACGGCGGCGCGAGGGCACGGCGCGTGGCTCGGTGATCAGCGCCTGTGCGTCACCACGGAAGCGTCCGCCGGGGCATTGCTCGCGACGGGCTTCGGATACGACCCGGCGACGCACGACGGCGACCTCGCCACCGTCCGCCGCGTGATGACCATCGCCCGGGACCTGCGTCGTGCGGGTGCCGCATCGCTCGACCTCGCGTTCGTCGCCGCCGGCCGTCTGGACGGGTACTTCGAACGCGGTCTCAAGCCGTGGGATCACGCCGCCGGTGCGCTGCTGGTGAGCGAGGCCGGCGGACTCGTCTCCCTGGTCGACACCGCGTCTGCGAGACCCATGCTCATCGCCGGTGGAACCGAGGTCCACAACCGGGTCGCCGAAATTCTTCAGGATGAAACGTGACCGATTCATGGCATTCCCAGGTGGAGCAGGCTAGGGTTTATCCGATCGTTACTTTCATCGGCCCGAATCGATGACGGTAGTAAGCGCCCCCGAGCTTGACGTTTAACCCGAGAGAATCTGCTTTGCCCTTCGAGAATCCCCAGGCTGCCTCTGCGCCCACGCGCCGCTCCAGCCGTCCCCGCACTGAGGCCTTCGAGGCCCCCGCGGCAGGAGCACCGGAAGCCGTCTCCGAAGCCGCACCCATCGTCTCCGACACCCCGACCTCGCGCCGGGCAGCTCGGCAGCGACTGAACACCGCTGAGGTCTTCATCGCCGCGACCGCTGTCGCCGCAGCCACTGCGTCCTCCGATTCGGATGAGCTCGTCGCGGCAGAGTCGGTCGAAGCGGATGACGTCGTGGAACCGGCCGTCGAGTCCGTCGACGCACCGATCGACCTGTCGTCCCTCGCGGATGACGTCGAGGCTGAGCGTGTCGAGACGGAGCATGACGTCGCAGACGACACCGCCGAGTCCTCCGCGGATGCCTTCGAGACCGCAGCCCGCGCGTTCCGCTCGATCGCCGCTGCAGCCATGTCGACGCCCGATTCCGAGCCGCAGGCCGAGCCCGCCCCGCAGGCACCGGCTGAGCACGTCGCCACGCGGCGTCCGAAGGCCCGCAAGTTCCTCGCCGTCGGCGCGACGGTCGGCGTGATGAGCCTCGCCGGACTGCTCGCCGTCGGCATGACGCTTCCCGCAGAAGCGGTAGCCGCCGTCCAGGGTCCGCAGGCCGTGGGCACTTCGCTGGTCGCCGCATCCGCCTCATCGAAGGCGGGCACCGCCGACGACGAGATCCAGGCGTTCGTCACCTCCTCGGATGTGAAGAACGAGTCGCTCGCGCGCTCTGACAGCTTCTCCACCGTCTCGCTGATCCAGGTCGCCTCCGAAGAGGGCATCAACTACTCCAACGAGGTCTTCACCAACGACGCCGAAGCGGCCATCCAGTGGCCCTTCAAGGTCGGCGTCGGAATGAGCTCGGGATACGGCATGCGCTGGGGCCGTCTGCACGAGGGCATCGACTTCGTGCCCGGCGAGGGCGCTCCGATCCAGGCGATCGCCGATGGTGTCGTCCGCATCGCGACCGAGCAGGGCGGCGCCTATGGCGTGACCGTCTACATCGATCACGTGATCGACGGCAAGGTCATCACGAGCCACTACTCGCACATGCAGTACGGCTCTCTGCAGGTCAAGGCCGGGCAGACCGTGAAGGTCGGCGACATCGTCGGCCACACCGGCAACACCGGTCGCTCCTACGGAGCGCACCTGCACTTCGAGCTCATCGTCAACGGCAGCACGATCGATCCGCTGCCATGGCTCCGTGAGAACGCAGGTCGGTACTCGTACTGACCGCCTCGATTTCATGAGGACGCCTCAGTGATGGTATTCTCGTGTGGTTGCCCCGCGAGGGGCAGCACGCCCCGATAGCTCAGTGGCAGAGCACTTCCATGGTAAGGAAGGGGTCGTCAGTTCAATCCTGACTCGGGGCTCACAGTGTTCGTAGCTGCGATGCGGATGCGGTGCGGCAGGGTAGCTCAGCTGGTCAGAGCGCACGACTCATAATCGTGAGGTCGCGGGTTCAAGCCCCGCTCCTGCTACAGATTCAAACCCCCGGTGCAGCCGGGGTTTTGTCGTATCCGGGCACGCGGTCCAGCGGGCGGCAACGGAGGTCGGCCAGGGTGACCGCCGCCTCGCATGTCAAGGGGGCTACGCGGTCTGGCCCCTCGGGCGAGACTGATCATCCCTTTCCGCAACAGACGATCGGAGCGATCATGTCAGACCCGCAGGCAGCACCCGACGAAAACGCCGAGATCGACGCGACCGGCGTCGACGCCGACTTCGTGACGAACGACCCCGATCCCGAGGTGGATCCTGCGACTCCGGGCGAGAGCCAGAAGGCGCCCGGTGACAATGCGGACCACCCGGACGAGCTCGAGGTCGGCGACCTTCCCTGACCCGCGCCACACACGCAAGGGCCCGCTCCTCGATCGAGGAGCGGGCCCTTCCGCCGTGCAGCGCGATCAGCTCCGTGGCGGCGCAGTGCTGTCCGAGCCGTCTGAGCCGTCTGAGTCCCTAGATCCGCCCGAACCGCCGGGCCCGCCCTGCACGGTCACAGTCTCGCCTCGCAGTTCGGCCTCCAGCCGCTCCGCTTCCTCGCCGCTGATCGCCTCGCCGCGAGCGACCAGGCCCGCCTGGTCCGAGAGTGGGATCTGCTTGAGGAACAGCGACAGCACGAGAGCGAGCACGATGAAAGGCACGAGGTACCAGAACACCGGCGCGAGGGCATCCGCGTAGGCCGTGACGATCCCGTCCCGCACCTCGTCCGGCAGGGCGTTCAGCGTCGCGGGGTCGATCGTCGACGCCGCCTGCGAGGCGGCATCCGGCGATGCTCCGGCGTCGGCGAAGACGCCGAGCAGGTTCTCGGTCAGCCGCGTGGTGAAGATCGTCCCGAAGACCGCAGTGCCGAGGGATGCTCCGACCTCCCGGAAGTAGTTGTTCGTGCTCGTCGCCGTGCCGACCTCGCCCGCCGGGACGGCATTCTGCACGACCAGCACGACGACCTGCATGATCAGGCCGAGTCCGGCGCCGAACACGAACAGGAACGCGCAGATGAGCCAGATGGGCGTCGAGGCCGACAGGGTGGTCATCGACACCATCGCGATCCCGGTGAGGATCGTTCCGGCGATCGGGTAGATCCTGTACCGGCCGGTCTTCGAGATCGCGATCCCCGAGTAGATCGAGGTTCCGATCAGACCCACCATCATCGGGATCATCAGCAGTCCGGATGCCGCGGCCGACGTGCCGGAGGACATCTGCAGGAAGGTGGGCACGAACCCGATGGCGGCGAACATGCCGATCCCGAGCACGAGCCCGATAGCCGTCGCGTTCACGAAGATCGGGTTGCGGAACAGGCTCAGCGGGATGATCGGATCCTGCACCTTCGCCTCGGTGATCACGAAGGCGGTCGCCGCGACGACGAGCCCGGCTCCCCACGCCCACGTGGCCAGCGAATCCCAGCCGAACTCCTTGTCGCCGCCGAAGTCGGTGAAGAAGATCAGGCACGTGGTCGCCAGCGAGAGGAAGAGCACGCCGAGGATGTCGATCGGCTTCTGGGCCTTCTTGCTCGGCAGCTTCAACGCCACGAGGGCGATGATGAAGGCGGCGATTCCGACGGGGATGTTGATGTAGAACGCCCACTGCCAGGTGAGGTGGTCGACGAAGAACCCGCCGAGCAGGGGACCCGCGACGGCCGAGAGACCGAAGACGGCACCGAGCGGACCCATGTACTTGCCGCGCTCATTGGCCGGGACGATGTCGGCGATGATCGCCTGCGACAGGATCATCAGGCCGCCGCCGCCGAGTCCCTGCAGGGCGCGGAAGATGACGAACATCCAGAAGTCGGTGGCGAAGGCGCAGCCGACCGAGGCCAGCGTGAACAGTGCGATCGCGACGAGGAAGAGGTTGCGCCTGCCGAGCACATCGCCGAACTTGCCGTAGATGGGCATGACGATGGTGGTCGCGAGCAGGTAGGCCGTGGTGATCCAGACCTGGTGATCGACACCGCCGAGCTGTCCGACGATGGTCGGCATGGCGGTCGAGACGATCGTCTGGTCGAGGCTCGACAGCAGCATGCCCGCGATGAGGGCGCTGAAGATGATCCAGATGCGGCGCTTCGTGAGCAGGAAGGGCGCATCCCTGGTGGCGGTGGCGGACATTCAATCGGCTTTCTGTGCGGGCGCGAACACGGCGCGGGCGATCTGGAGACGTCGGCTGACGAGGTCGCGGAACGACTCTGTCGAGTGGTGGTGCAGCAGCTGGTCCATGCACAGGCGCACCAGCGCGCCGACGGTGTGGACCATGACCTCGGCGCGCAGCTCGGCGTCGTCGCCGTCGCCGGTGCGCTGCGCGATGAGCGCCATGTCACGCCGCTCGTTCTTCGCCAGCTGTTCGAACGCGGCCTTGAGGAGCCGCGGCTCCTGCTCGATGACCGCGAACATCGCCGGCGCATCGTCGAGCGGGTTGAACAGCTCGAATCGAGCGATGGTCAAGCGGAGGAAGTCGTCGAGCAGTTCGCCGCTCTCCGCGACGAAAACCGCTTCCAGCGCTTCCTGTCGCGAGTCGATCGCGGCGAACCCGAAGACGGCGTTCTCCTTGCTCTCGAAGTAGTTGAAGAACGTGCGCCGCGAGACACCGACCTCGGCGCACAGCTCCTCGACGGTGAACCCGGCGAAGCCGCGCTCAGCAGTCAGGCGTCGCGCCGCGTCAGTGAGCGCGCGCGAGGTCTCCCGCTTGCGCTGCTCTCGCGTTGAATCTGCACTCTTGCTCACGAAGTGCATTCTTGCACTTCAGCCCGCACGGTGCAATGTGGAGAGATTCCCAGACGGATCTGTGACGATTCCCGTTCGGCATCCGTCTTAGTGGTGTCGCTGCACTGCGACCCGCCCCGCAGGGGAGGACAGATCGATGGAGGAGCACACGATGACGAACGTCTCGCACGCACAGCAGCCCGCAGTCCAGGATGCGCCGGCAGGCGCGGCCGTCGCCTCGACGGGGGAGACGATCATCGAGAACGGAGTCGTCGCGAAGATCGCCGGCATCGCGGCTCGCGAGGTTCCTGGTGTGTATGCCCTCGGCGGCGGGGCGGCGCGTGCGGTCGGGGCCATCCGCGATGCGCTCAACTCCACCGACCTCACTCAGGGTATCAGCGTCGAGGTCGGCGAGACGCAGGTCGCGGTCGACGTGACGATCGTCGCCGAGTACCCGGCGTCGCTGCAGAAGGTCGCCGATGATGTTCGTGCGGCGATCTCCCTCGCCATGGCCGAGTACGTCGGCAAGCAGGCCGTCGAGGTCAACGTCACCATCAACGACGTGCACATCCCGACGGAGGACGACGTCGCAGCCGACCCCACCCCCGCCGCGGACGGCGCCGATTCCAGGGTTCTGTGACCAGGTCGGTCGTGAACAGGTGAGTGCGTCAGGGGCTCGTGGCCTCGCCATCGAGGGATCGACGATCCCATCCGATGACGGGTTCGCTCCGAACGGCTCACAGGGCAGGGAAGAGGGGGACGCCGTATGGCTGGGGAAGGATTTCGCTCTGCTCTCGAGCAGGCCGACGACCGGATCGTCGCCGGTCGGGCGATGGATGGAGACGTCGCGGCATTCGCCGTGCTCGTCCGCAGGTACACCCCGATGATGCGCGCCTACACGCAGCGGATGCTGAACGCCTCGGCCGATGTCGACGACATCGTGCAGGAGACGTTCGTGACGGCGTGGCAGCGGTTCTCCGAGCTCGACGACCCGGGCAAGGTCAAGAGCTGGCTGATGAGGATCGTGAGCCGCAAGGCCGTCGACCGCATCCGCGCGCTGCGTCCGGTGCTCGATGTCGATGACATCGAGCAGGAGGCGCCGGCGCACAGCGCGCCGGCTCGTGTCGTGGAGGCGCGAGCGGGTATCGAGGCTCTCGGAGCGGCGCTGCAGGAACTCCCGGCCGCCCAACTCGAGTGCTGGGTGCTGCGGGAGATGGGCGGCTACTCGTATGAGGAGATCGCCGAGGAGCTGGAGATCTCGGTGTCCACCGCTCGCGGCCTGCTGGCCAGAGCGAGGAAGTTCATGATCGTGCGGATGGAGGCCTGGCGATGACCGATGACCAGCAGACCCCTGACGTCCACGAGCTCGGACTCGAGCCCGGCGACCTCGACGGACACACGCTCGAAGAGCTGAGCGACTACCTCGACGCAGGACGACGGCCCCTCGATCCCTCGATCGAGGGTTCACCCGGGTGCCAGCTCGCGCTCGACGCGCTCGACCGGCTGCGGGGGCTGGGCGGGCAGCTGATCGAAGCGGATGCAGCGGCGATGCCCGAGGTCGACGACAGCTGGGTGGATCGGATCCTCACCGGCATCGCACTGGATGCCAGGGCCGGCCGACGCATCCCGTTCGTCGAGGAGGAGCCGGCGGTCGACTTCGGAATCACCGAGGGTGCTGTGCGCGGGCTGATCCGGTCGGCGGAGAACGCCGTTCCCGGCCTCCTCGTCGGGCGGTCCACCCTCGATGGCGATGTGAGCGTGGTCGGTGCGCCGGTGCGGATCGCGATCGAGGTGAACGCCGTCTACGGGGAGTCGATCCCGAAGGCCGTCGAGATGCTCCGAAGCGAGGTCGCGCGGCGGCTGCAGCAGCACACCGACCTGACCGTGACCGGGATCGACGTGACGGTGCGCGACGTGCAGCGTATCGGCGGCACGAGGGGAGAGGGATCATGACCACGACAGCGCAGCCGGAGCTCGCCGGACGCATCCAGGCCGCCGTGGTGGCGACTCCCGGGGTCCGCAGCGTCTATCGCGCCGGCTCCCTCATCTCCAACCTCGTCGGCGAGAGCGCCGTCGCCGTCGGCATCAGCCGCGACGATGAGCCGCTGGTGTCCGTCCGCATGGGCGACTCCGGGGTGATCGTCGAAGCGTCGCTCGGCATCGAATACTCGGCGGGCGCGGCGAAGACGCTGCGCGCCGTGCGACGGGCGGTCGAGGAGGCCCTGGGGGCAGAAGGCCTCACCACCGCCGAGATCGTGCTCACGATCGCGTATGTCCATCCTCGGGAGGCATCGTCGGACTGAGAAGTCCGCGTGAGCACGCAGAGGCGCCGATCCTGGGTGAGGATCGGCGCCTCTTTGTCCGGCGAAAGAACGATCAGGCGATCGCGCGCAGTCCCTCGACGAGCGGCGTCGTCGGGCGGCCGATGAGTCGCGAGAGCGTTCCGTCGGTGTCGGCGAGCGCTCCCGCGGCGATGCCGGCATCCAGGGCGACCACGAAGCCGGCGATGCCCTCATCGAGTCCTCCGGCGCGGAGCCCCGCGAGCTGCTCGTCGGCGGTCAGCGGCTGGTAGACGACGTCGCGGCCCGAGATCTCGGCGATCGCGCCCGCGAGGTCGTCGTAGTTCCACGCCACGTCGCCACCCAGCTCGTACACCTGACCCAGGTGACCCTCGTCAAGAAGGACGACTGCGGCGGCCTCGGCGAAGTCCTTGCGGCTGGCCGAGGCGACGCGCCCGGCGCCTGCACCCGATGCGAGCACGCCCGTCTCGGCGGCGCGGGCGAGGTCGGCCGCGTAGTTCTCGGTGTACCAGTTGTTCCGCAGAATGACAGAGGGAACGCCGGATGCGGCGATCAGCTCTTCCGTCGCCTTGTGCTCCGGCGCGAGCACGAGGTCGCTCGTGGTGGCCTTCGGGGCGCTGGTGTAGACGAGCTTGGCGACGCCGGCATCCTTCGCCGCATCGATGACCGCCTTGTGCTGCGCGACGCGCTGGCCGACTTCGGAGCCGGAGACGAGGAGGACCGAGTCGACGCCCTCGAGGGCGCTGCGCACGGAGGCGGGGTCGGAGTAGTCCAGGTGGGCCACGCGGACGCCGAGGCCTTCCGCCTTCGTGACGTCGCGCGCACCGGCGATGACCGACTGCGGGTCTGCGCCGCGCTCGAGGAGGCTTTCGATGACGAGGCGTCCGAGGTTGCCGGTCGCGCCGGTGACGAGGATGGTCATGGGGTGGTGTCCTTTCGTAGGTGACATGACGCACAACCGCCGGTGCCTCTTCGTACATTCCGGATCGTGGGTACCCACTTTGAAGTAAGGTACGTACATGACGGTTAGTTATGCGCAGATCCGCGAAGCCACGCCACAGATCTTCGAGCCCGGATGCAGCACTCGGGTCGTCCTCGATCATGTGATGAGCAAATGGGGCGTGCTCGTGCTGTCCGCGCTCTCCGACGGCACCCGTCGCTGGGGCGAGCTGCGCCGGGAGGTCGGCGGCATCAGCGAGAAGATGCTCGCATCCACGCTGCGCACGCTCGCGGACGACGGGCTGGTGCACCGGGAATCACTCCCGACGGTGCCGCCGCACGTCGAGTACAGCCTGACTCCGCTCGGCCGCGATCTGATGGAGCGGATGCTGCCGCTCGTCGAGTGGGTGGCCGATCATGCGGACGCGATGATCGACCGCGTTTAGTCCGACGAATTTCGTTGTCCATTCGCGTAGACACCCACGTAATCCGTCGACGGAAGAAAAGGATTGACGCGATAACCGTAGTGCCCGTATCTTCTGAGCATGTCAGCTACGACGCCGATCCATCTCGAACGCCCTGACGGCAAGGGCCTCGCCGCGGGAACTCTCGGTCTGTGGGGGTCGACCGTCATCGGCCTCGCCTCGACGGCCCCCGTCTACTCGCTCGTGGCGACGCTCGGCTACGTCGTGCTCGCCGTCGGCGCACAGGCGCCGATCGCCTTCATCATCGCGTTCGTCCCGATGCTGCTGATCGCGTTCGCCTACCGCGAGCTCAACAACGCCGTCCCCGACTGCGGCACGACGTTCACCTGGGGCACCAAGGCCTTCGGTCCGTGGGTGGGCTGGATGGGCGGCTGGGGCGTCGCGGTCGCCGGAATGGTCGTGCTCGCCAACCTCGCCCAGATCGCCTCGGTGTACTTCTGGTCGCTGATCGGGTTCGACCTCGAGAACAACGACTGGCGGATCGTCCTCGTCGCCGTGCTGTTCATCGCCGCGATGACCTGGGTCAGCTGGCGCGGCGTCGAGATCGGCGAGCGCATCCAGAACGTCCTGCTCGGCATCCAGTACCTCGCGCTGGCGATCTTCGTCGTCGCCGCGCTCTGGCAGTTCTTCGCCGGAACCGCGCCGAACCCGACGCCGTTCGAGATGGAGTGGTTGAACCCGTTCGCGTTCACCAGCTGGCCGGGCTTCACCGAGTCGATCCTGCTCGCGCTCTTCATCTACTGGGGCTGGGACACCTGTCTCGCCCTCAACGAGGAGACCAAGGATCCCAAGAAGATCCCCGGCCGCGCAGCGCTGCTGACGACCGTCATCCTGCTCGTCACCTACGTCGGCGTCACGATCGCCGCGATGATGTACGCCGGACTCGGCGCGGAGGGCACCGGACTCGGCAACGAGGCCAACGCCGACGACTTCTTCCTGGCGATCAAGGACGGCCTGCTCGGCCCGTTCGGCTGGGTCCTCGTGGTCGCGGTCGTGCTCTCGGCCATCTCGTCGACGCAGACCACGATCCTCCCCACCGCCCGCGGCACCCTCGCGATGGGCGTCTACCGCGCTCTGCCGGCGAAATTCAAGGACGTGCACCCGACCTACAAGACCCCGTCGTTCTCGACCATCGTCATGGGCGTCGTGGCGATCGCCTATTACATCGGCATGACCCTGATCAGCGACGACATCCTGCAGGACTCGATCCTGTCGCTCGGTCTGGCGATCGCGTTCTACTACGCCATCACCGGATTCGCCTGCGCCTGGTACTTCCGCAAGGACCTCACCCGCTCGGCCCGCGAGTTCTTCTTCAAGGGCCTGTTCCCGGTGCTCGGGGCGGCCATGCTGACGTGGGCCTTCGTGCAGTCGGCGATCGACATGTACGACGTCGACTACGGCTACACGGTGCTGCTCGGCATCGGCGGCACCTTCGTGATCGGCATCGGGGCGCTCGCTTTCGGACTCGTCCTGATGTTCGTCTGGTATCTGTTCCCGCGGTCGAAGAGGTTCTTCCGCGGTGAGAGCCTCAACCGCGACACCCAGGTGATGGTCCCCGACGAGCCGGGCCTCATCCGCTCGATCGACGGCGGCATCTGACCTCGGGCATCCCGTCGGAGCCGGATCGCGCACGGCCACGGCCTAGGCTTTATCCGTGCGCATCCGTCTCGACATCGCCTACGACGGCACCCACTTCCGAGGGTGGGCCAAGCAGCCCACCCTGCGCACCGTGCAGGGGACCCTCGAGGCCGCCCTCGCCCGCATCGTCGGCTCGGAGGTGCAGTTCGTGGTCGCCGGGCGCACGGATGCCGGTGTGCACGCCGAGGGTCAGGTCGCGCACGTCGACCTGGACGAGGCGCAGTGGTCGCGCGTCGAGTCGCGCCAGGGGAGGGCGCCGCAGGATCCGGCCGCCTCGATCGCCCGTCGCATGCGCGGTGTGCTCGGCGCCTACCCGGATGCCACGGTGACTCGCTCGTCCATCGCGCCGGAGGGTTTCGACGCGCGCTTCTCGGCAGTGTGGCGGCGCTATCGCTACCGTCTCGCCGATGCGACCTCCGGGTACGACCCTCTCCGGCGCCACGACACCACCGCCCACCGTGCTCCGCTCGACGAGGTGGCGATGGATGCCGCGGCCCGCACCCTCATCGGGCTCCATGACTTCGCCGCGTACTGCAAGCCGCGCGAGGAGGCCACCACGATCCGGACCCTCCTCGACTACCGCTGGACACGCGATGCCGAGGGCGTCCTCGTCGCCGAGGTGAAGGCCGACGCGTTCTGCCACAGCATGGTGCGAGCGCTCGTGGGCGCGTGCGTCGCCGTCGGCGAAGGGCGACTCGATGTCGACGATCTCGTCGTGCTGCGCGACGCGCTGACCCGCACGAGCGAGTTCAAGGTGCTCGCGGCGCGCGGTCTGACGCTCACCGAGGTGGGGTACCCCGCAGACGACCTGCTCGCGACGCGGGCCGATCAGACTCGCGCCCGCCGGGACGGCACGAGCGCGTGAGTGCGCGTCCGGCATCCTTCATCGAGGTCTCCACGCCCGCGTGGTCGTTCTGGCGCGCAGTGCTCGACACCGCTGTGGGCTTCATCGTCGGCATCCTCTACACGTTCCTCGGCATCGTGATCGTCGGGATCGTGGGGGAGGAGGCCCTGTCCTCGCTCTACTGGCAGATCGATCTCGACCCGCTCCTGCGCTCGAGCATGGGCGCGATCCTGCTCGTCGGCGCCGTACTCGCCGTGATCGTGCCATGCGTGCTGATCGTCGAGCGCTTCGCCGCGCTCCGTGCGGCGGAGGCGAGCGCACGGACGGATCCGGATGCGGTGCCGCAGCGCCCGCTGCGGACGGAGCTGACAGCCGCGCCGGCCACCTACCTCAAGACCACGGGTACCGTGCTGCTCTGGAGCGTCGGTGTGCTGGGCGCCATCTTCCTGCTCGCCGTCCTGTTCACGGAGGATCTGCGCGAGGACGCGGTGAGCTGGATCGCCCTCCTCGTCTTCGCCGTGCTGACCGCCGGTGCCGCGGCGCTGCAGGGGCTGGGGCGTCGGCTCGTCGCGCGGGATGCGGCGCGCATGGTGGCCCTCACCGGCGGGTGGAAGCCGCTCATCCGACGCGCGGAGGCCTCCGATTCCGAACGGCGCAGCGCGGCGACACCCGCTGTCGTGCCCCGTTGGCTCACGGCCCCGAGCGCGCGCCTCCTGGGCAGGATCGCCTCGATCCTGATGGCGGCGACGTGGGTGTCGCTGGCCGCCTTCATGCTGTCGGTGTTCCTGCGTCAGCAGTGCCGCGGCTGCGACCCGGTCTACTGGGACCAGCCGATCGAGAACGGCATCGATGTCCTGAGCCTGTCGAGTGGGGCGGCGATCGCGGTCTGCGCTGCCCTGGGTGCGCTCGCCTGGCTCGGCGGGGTGGCCTTGCAATGCGCCCGCGAGGTCGCCCTGGCGCGATGGGTCTCGGACCGCACGCCGCGTCGCATCGACGTGAACCTGATCGATCCGCTCCTGTCGGAGAATCGGTCGATGGTCCGACTGCAGTTCGGACTCTCCGCGCTCGGCGCGTGCGGGGTCGTCCTGTCGATCGGAGCCCTGTGGGCGGACTGGACCACGCTCGACTCGGATGCCGTGCTGCTGGTCTCGACCGCGCTGATCCTGCTCGGGTTCGCGATCGGGTGGAGCGATGCGCCCCGTCGCCGGCGCGAACGTCAGGCCATCCGCGACGCCTTGTCCCCCGGGGACGGTCAGCGAGGAGGGCGCGGAGGACGCCCCCGCTCGCGCACGCCGCGTCGGGCGCGGTCGGCGCCGCGGCCCTGACTCCTGACGTTCGCGGCACGGCGTTCACCGGCCGGACGGACGATTGCCACCGGAATCCAAGGCGGACGCACTAGCGTGAGTCTCGATGAAGGTGATCTCGTACAACCTGCAGAAGCACCGCGCCGCGGGAGAGCTCGTGGCCCTCGCCTCGGCGCACGATCCTGACATCCTCTGCCTGCAGGAATGCGACGTCGCAGACCTCCCCGACCGGATCGGCGACCTCGCGCTCGCCGATGCCACGCAGGGGAACCGCCTGGGACTTGCGATGTTCTACCGCGAGAGCGCGTTCCACCTGCAGGGCATCCGGACGATCGAGCTGAAGAAGTCGCTGCACGACCGCATCGCGAAGCCGGCACACGAGCGGGTGCTCGGAGCTCGGCTGCGCGACATCGACGCAGGCAGGGAGTTCATCGCCGCGTCCTTCCATGCGGCACCGCTGACAGCGCTGAACTCGCTGCGGCGGCATCAGATCCGCGCCGCGCTCACCGAGCTCGCGACGCTCGGCGATCGCCTTCCGCAGCTGATGGTCGGGGACTACAACTACCCGGTGTTCAAGGAGAACCTCGGCAAGACCGTCCGCGAGCACGGCTATGCGCTGACGATGAGCGACGACCACACGTACACGCGCTATCGGGTCTTCCGCGGACACTACGACTTCGCGACGTCCGTCGGGTTCGAGATCGAGCGGGTCACGACCCTGCCGCAGGGCCTCAGCGACCACCGTCCGATCCTGGTGACCGCGCGGTTCGACTGACGTGACGGCTCGATTGGGATTCCGGCGCTGGATGACGTAAGCTGTCTCTTTGGTACTCGACTGCCGAGTACTAACGAACGTGAGCCCTCCACTGGCGTGTTCATCCCTGTAGGGAAGAACCACCCCGGAGTGGGATTCACGAACTTCTCCGTTCGAACAAGAAAGCAGCACTATCGTGACGCGCACTTACACCCCGAAGGCCGGCGAGGTCCAGCGTGACTGGGTCGTCATCGACGCCACTGACGTCGTTCTCGGCCGCCTGGCTTCGCACGCCGCTACGCTCCTGCGTGGCAAGCACAAGCCCACCTTCGCCAACCACATCGACTCGGGTGACTTCGTCATCATCGTGAACGCCGACAAGGTCGCGCTCACCGGTCAGAAGCTCCAGAAG
>NZ_JBEPZB010000040.1:3453-22637 GCF_041641055.1 Microbacterium sp. | reverse complement strand
GCCTTCGGCGGCGAGCTTGTCGTTGTCGGTCGCGTTGCCGATCGCTTCCTTCGCCTTGCCGGCGATGTCCTGAGCGGCGTTCTTGATCTTGTCATCGAGTCCCATGAGGAGCTCCTTTCGTGAGGGGTGTGCAGGACGTCGGGAGGGTTCCCGACGTCTCATCGTCGAGGCGGTTCGCGACCGACGGTGAGTCTGGGTTCACGACAGTCGCCGCTGGTCGTGGGCGAGGCGCGCTCGCAGGCCGGTGTGGAGGGAGACGTAGGTCGCGGTGTCGCGACCGGTCAGCGTGGCGAGGTTCGCGAGCAGCCGGTCGACCTGGTCGACCAGTTCCCGAGGATCGGTGTTCTGCCGCGGTGTGACCGCGACATGCAGCACCGGCTCGCGGCGGATGTCGTTGGCCGTGACGTGCGCCGAGAGGATCTCGTGCCGCGTGGTGAGGGAGGTCTTGACGGCATCCGACACGAACGATTCGGTGACGGTCACACGCCCCAGCGGATTCTGCGCTCCGGACGACCGGAACGCCGTCTTCGTCCGCCGACCGGCGATGCTGGTGAGCGCGACGATCAGGAGCACGATGACGACGAGGATCGCGGCCACCGCTCCGAGACCGATCCACGACAGGTTGCCGCCGGCGATCGCCGTCGCCGCGAGGGCCTGGTCGAGCCAGGTGCGGGCGTCGGCACCGGCGGAGGTCCAGATGTCGGCTGCGGTCGGCCAGCTCATGACGGCGATGCCCAGGGCGCCGAGGCCCAGGAACAGCAGCCCGATGACGAGCAGCAGGGTGCGATTCAGTGCGCGGTTCGTGGTGTTCACAGCTCGTCCTCCGTGTGGTCGGGGCGCTCGATGCGCACGCGGGTGCGGACGCGGCGCGTCAGCCGGTAGCTCTGCAGCTCCGCCTCGGCGGCGGACTGCACGGCACTCCTCTCGACGGGGATGCCTGCGCCCGGTCGCACGGTGACGTCGACGCTGCGGTGGCCGACCCCGACGATGATGGCCTCGCGAGCGAGTCCGGTCTCCTCGGAGAGATGCTGGGCCAGGGCGCTCGCGATCACGCCGTTGTCCACGACCACCGCGCGCTTTCCGGCATCCAGGGTGTGCTTCGACAGCCGACCGGGTGCCACCGCCAACCAGATGAACACGACGCCGATCAGGGCGAGCACCGCGCTGCCGGCGATCACGAGAGCCGGTGGCTGCGCGGTGGGCAGGCCCACGAGCCAGGCCCCGGCCGTGGCGGGTCCGAGCAGCAGCGCGGGCTGCGCGGCGAGACTCAGCACGATCTCGAGCCCGAGGTATGCGAGGGCGAGGATGAGGAGGACGACCGCGACGAACATCGCGACGGTGCGCGGGGAATGCGTCTCGCGTCGGACGACGCGACGCAGAACAGGGGTGCTCATCGCACTCGTCTCCTTTCCGGGAGGGTGGCACCGGTGATGGTGAGGGTGATCCGAACGACATCCCGACCGAGGATGCCGGTCAGACGCTGCTGCAACTGGTCCTGCAGCTGTCCGGCCCGCTCCAGGACGGGGACCGTCTGGGCGATCGCGAGGGTGTCGTCGAGATCGGGCACCGGGAGCGGCGTCGCGATGCGGACGGGGATCCCTCGAGGATGCTCGGTCACGTCGACCTTCACGTCGCCGCGAGGCACACCGATCAGGGCGGAGGATGCCTGTTCGGTGACCGTGCGGTAGACCCGCTCCTTCACGACGATGCGGCCCTGGACGGCGGCCTTCCGGGTGGCGACCCGCGTGGGGTCGCCACCGGCGGCGAGGTGCTGGTCGACGCGCATCAGGAGGTGCGCCGCCCTGTGAAGGCGTCGGCGAGTCCGCGGACGTCGAGCTTTCCGGAGGCGATCCGGCCGATGAGGGCGCCGATGCCGGCGAACAGAGCCATGAGGAGGAACCCCCAGAATCCGAACATCAGTGCCGCCAGAGCCAGGAGCGCGCCGATGAGGGCGCCGGTGGTGGTGGGGGTCATGCGACTCGCGACTCCTCGTTCTCCTGGGTGTCGTCGCCGGGGACGTGCACGTCGTTGACCTCGACGTTGACCTCGACGACCTCCAGACCCACGAGGCGCGTGATGGCGCCGGCCACGGCGGCGCGCACGTTGCCGGCGACCTCCTGGATGGGCGCGGGGTACTCGACGACGATGGTCAGGTCTGCGGCAGCCTGCGTCTCGCCGACCTCGACCTTGACGCCCTGCGCGAGGTCGGTGGCGTTGATCACATCGCGGATCGCGCCGAAGGCACGGGCTCCGCCGCCACCGAGCGCGTAGACGCCGGCGACCTCACGGGCGGCGATGCCGGCGACCTTGGCCACGACGCCGTCTGCGATGACCGTCTTGCCTGCGGCAGCGGTGTCTGCGCCGAGCCGCGACGCCGAGAAGGACGAGGTCCGATCGACGCGCGAAGCCGAGGTGCTCGACTGCGTGGCGCGCGAGGACTGCGCGCCGCTGTTCTCGGCGGGGGTCGCAGAGGAGGCGGCGGGGGTGTTCTGATCCTGAGTTGCCATGACTGGTCCTTCGTCTCACGGGTACCGGTCGGGCCGTGTGGCGTCGCCGGGAGCGGGTGTGGGTCGCTCACAGATAGGACGGGTGCCGGGCGGGATTCGTCACAGATCCGTCTCCGGTGTCGCGAGCTGCGCGGGTGGCGGAGAAGACGCGATGGATGACGCGGCAGCCACTGTCCGCGCACACGCGCGTCCGGGAGGATGAGCGGATGGACCAGAACTCCCCCGCCACCGCTCTGCTCGTGATCGACGCCCAGGAATCCTTCCGGCAACGGCCGGACGAGTGGGCGGCCACCGCCAACCCCAGCGCCATCGACAACATCGTCCAGCTGGTCGCGCACGCGCGCCGACGGGGAGACGTCGTCGTCTGGATCACGCACGCGGAGCCGGGAACGGCAGGGGTGTTCGACCCCGCGCGCGGATTCGTCCGCGTGATGGACGAGCTCGGACCTCGTGACGACGAGCTCGCCGTCACGAAGACCACGGTGAACGCCTTCACGTCGACGGATCTCGAGGAGCAGCTGCGGCAGCTCGGCGTCGGACAGGTGGTCGTGTGCGGCATCCGCACCGAGCAGTGCTGCGAGACGACCACCCGAGTGGCTGCCGACCTGGGCTTCGAGGTCCTCTTCGTGACGGATGCCACCACGACCTCGCCCATCGAGGCCGCCGACGGGCTGTCGCCGGTCTCGGGCGATGACATCATGCGGCGCACCGAGAGCATCCTCTCGTCCCGCGGGTTCGCCACCGTCGTCCGCACCGCCGATCGGGTCGGCGTCTCGGCCTAGGTTGGAGGGCATGGCCACCCTCGCGCTCGCGCTCCCCGACCTCACCGGCCGAACCATCCTCGTGACGGGGGCGAACGCAGGGATCGGCTACTGGTGCGCCGAGATCCTGGCAGGACACGGCGCACGGGTGCTGCTCGGATGCCGCTCAGCGGAGCGCGCTCGCGTCGCGGCTGCCTCGATCCATGCGCACGCGCCCGGCGCCGACCTCGGCATCCTGCCCGTGGATCTCGGCTCTCTCGCGAGCATCGCCTCGGCCGCAGCATCGCTGGATGAGCGCCTCGATGCCGTGATCTGCAACGCCGGGGTGAAGGCGGCCGATCGCGGCGCCCGCACGGCGGACGGGCTGGACCTGATGGTCGGCACGAACGCCCTCGGACACTACGCGCTCCTCGGGCAGCTCGTGCCGGTGCTCGCCGACGATGCCCGCGTCGTCGCGGTCGGATCGCTCGCGCACCGGTTCGCCGAGATCGATCCGGCCACCCTCGCCCAGCCGTGGACGGGCTCGTCGCTGCGGCAGTACGGCCGTTCGAAGGCCGCGCTCATGGCACTCGCCTTCGCCCTCGACCGTCGGTGGCGGGGCACTGCGCGGTCCGCGCTGTGCGCCCATCCCGGCTATGCCGTCGATCCGCTCACGCCGCGCCGCGACGGACTCGCCGCAGTCGCGCCGCTCACCCGTGCGCTGTCCTCGCTCGGCCGACCCCTCGTCCAGGGGAAGGATGCGGGAGCCGCGCCGATCGTGCACGCTGCGGTCGCCGCGAACGCCACCGGCGGCGACTACTGGGGCCCCGGCGGTGTACTGGAGTTCCGCGGCATGCCGACGCGCGTGCGCGCGAGCGACCGAGTCCGCTCCCCCGAGGTCGGGGACGCGCTGTGGTCGGTCGCCGAAGAGCTGACCGGCGTGCGGTTCGCGGGCTGACCTCAGTCGTCTTCGAGCACGTACGCGCCGGACGCGTCGGTGAACAGCCCGGTCTGCCCCGGCCGGGCCTCCCGCACGAAGGCGGCGACCCAGGGGAATCGGGCGAGGAACGAGTCCACCGACCACACCTCGTGGTTCGCCGCGTCGTTCATGTACTCCTCGGACTCGAGTCCGGTGACCGACTGCAGCTCCCCACCCGTGAAGGTGACCCACCGCGGCGGATGCTCGGCGTGCAGCTTCGACAGGAACACGGGCGCGTTGCCGGGCAGCGCGGGAGCCGACACGACAGCGCCCCTCGTGACGTCGAGGAGCGCGTCGACCGAGCCCGCCGCCGTGACGAGCGCGTCCCAGCCGTTCGCCCCCGCGTACGCCGCCTCCGAATCCGTGAGCAGGCGGAGCGTGCGCACGTGTCCGAGCACTGAACCATCGGAGGCGCGGACCTCGTCGAACGTCGCGCCCCACCGCGACGGCGTCACCAGGATCGCCGAGATCCCGGTCCCGGAGAGGAAGGGATCGCTGTTGCGCCACGGCGCGCCGACCGGGGGCACGCGGCGGTTGGTCGCCATGTCGTCGCAGACGATGCCGAGCGCGACGAGCGCTGCGCCCTGCTGTCCGTCGAGCACCTCGACCGCCAGCTCGACCCGCTCGCCCGAATCGGTCGGCAGCAGGGACGCACCCGAGGTCATGACCGTCACCGGCCCGTCGACGGGCCGCTTCTCCACCGCCCGGATCATTCCTCCGATCCGGTCCTCGAAGGCGACGGGATCGGCCCCGAGTGCATCGAAGACGTGCTGGGGGAAGGCGTCGCGGTCATCCGTCATGGCGACAGTCAAACAGGCTCGCCCCGCAGGGGCAACGACGACGGCCCGCGCCTGCGCATCCGCTCGTAGGCTGGGCCCATGACCCCAGAGCAGCACGACGCTCGCTCCCGCCGCGTCGTCTTCCGCCGTTTCGGCGGGCCGGAGGTGCTCGAGATCGAGGAGCGGATGCCTCCGCATCCCACCTCAGAAGAGGTCAGGGTGCGGGTCGCCGCCGCCGGGGTGAACCCGGTGGACTGGAAGCTGTTCAGCGGTCAGCCGATGCACGATCCGTACGAGCGCTCGCTGCCCTCGGGCAACGGCTACGACTTCGCGGGGGTCATCGATGAGGTCGGAGCGGACGTCGGGGACTGGAGCGTCGGCGACCGGGTGTTCGGCGGGCTGCGCTATCACGCGCAGGCAGACCACCTGGTGATCGATCCGAGTCTGCTGGTGCGGGTTCCGAACGGTCTGTCGCTGACCGTCGCCGGCGCGCTGAACGTGGTGGGACGGACCGCTGTCGCGAGCGTCGAGTCGCAGGAGATCGGCCCCGACGATGTGGTGCTCGTCAGCGGCGCCGCCGGAGGAGTCGGCATCCTCACCGCGCAGCTGTGCGTGCGGCGCGGTGCGCGGGTCCTGGGAACGGCGAGCCCCCGCAACCACGACCTCCTGCGGCGGCTCGGCATCCATCCGCTCGCGTACGGGGAGACGCTCGAGGCCGAGATCCGCCGCGCGGCGCCCGACGGCCTCACGGTGGTGCTCGACACGGTGGGTCATGGGACGGTCGACCTCGCGATCGCGCTCGGCATCACCCCGGAGCGGATCAACACCGTCGCCGACTACGACGCCAGGCAGCGACTCCCGGTGCGCGGGGTGGGTGGGGCCGTCGCCGGCCGAGCCGAGCTGGCGCTGATCGCGGGCCTGCTCGCCGACGGCGTGATCGAGCTGCCGATCGACTCCGCGCATCCGCTCGAGGATGTGCGCGACGCGTACGCCCGGTCCATCAAGGGCCACGCCACCGGCAAGATCGTCGTGGTGACCGGGTCCGGCGGCGTCTAGGCGGCCTTCAGGCGGCGGCGCCTGCGCGGTCTCTAGGCGTCGGCGCCCCCACGCCTCGGGATCTCGTCGATGGAGCGGTACACCGGCAGACCGCGTTCGAGTGCGATCTCGACGTCCTTGTCGGCGCCGGCCGACTCGCCGGGGAGCCGCAGCACGGCGTCGCAGTGCTGCAGCAGCCGATGGGCGGTCTCGTACATGACGTCGCCCTCGGCGGCATCCGCTTCCGTCATGCCGCGCAGCACCGGCAGGGCCACCCATTCGCCGATCATGGGAACGTGGCCGAGGCGATGGATGGGGGCGGCGGCCTCCTCGAGGATCTCGAGGTTGCGGGCGATCAGGGCGGGGTCGCCGCCGGTGCCGGAGCGGTAGGGGCCGGCGATCAGGATCAGGAGTGGTGTCGTCATGGAGAAGACTGTAACGTTAACCGTGCAGAAACGTGCAACTTCGTGAATCAACAGAATGAGGCGAGCGGATGCTGAGTGCGCAGCGCAAAGATCACCTGCTCGGAATCCTGCACCAGGACGGCCGGATCATCGCGAAGCAGGTCGCGGTCGACCTCGGGGTCTCCGAGGACTCGATCCGGCGTGACCTGCGCGAACTCGCAGATGCGGGCGAGCTCGTCCGGGTCTACGGCGGCGCCCTGCCGATTCCGCCGGCCGACCGGCCCGTCGATGAGCGGTCGTCTCTGGCCACCGAGAGCAAGGAGCGGGTCGCCCGCCGCGCCGTCGAGCTGATCCCGCCGGGCTCGACGGTCGTGCTGGATGCCGGAACCACGACGCTCGCGATGGCCCGCATGCTGCCGCACGGCGCCGACCTCACGGTCATCACGCCGAGTCCCGCCGTCGCTCTCGCCGTCGCCGAGCATACCGAGGCGCGCATCGTCATCATCGGCGGCGAGCTCTCGAGGTTCTCGATGGTCGCCGGAGGTCCGCTCGCGACGGAGGCCGTGCAGCATCTCTCCGCCGACCTCTTCTTCCTGGGCGTGACCGGGATCGATCCGGTCCACGGGCTGACGACCGGCGACCTGGGCGACGCTGCGACGAAGCGAGCGATCGCCGCCCGATGCACGCAGACCCTCGTACTGGGCAGCGAGGAGAAGATCGGCGCGACGTCACGCTACCCGGTGCTCGACCTCGAGCGGGTCGCCGGCATCGTCGTCGACCCGCTCGTCACCGATCCGGTGCTCGACGAGCTCGCGGCCCGCGTGCCCGTGCTCCGCTGAGGCATCCGCCGCGGGCACAGCTTCGGACGGACGCCCCTGACACGCCGCCCGGCACCCTCCCAGCCCGGCGCGTCGCCGCTGGACTCCGAGGTTGTGCCCGGGCCGCGGGTCTGTCCCGTCCCCCCGCCGCGGGCACAGCTTCGGACGGATGCCCCCGACACGCCGCCCGGCACCCTCCCAGCCCGGCGCGTCGCCGCTGGACTCCGAAGTTGTGCCCGGGCCGGCGGGCACAGCTTCGGACGGATGCGGCCGGGGACGGCGTCAGGTGATGGTCGCGGCCACGATCGTCGGCGTCATGATGGCCACCATGGCGGCGGCGATCGCATCGTGCACGGCCTTGGCGACCGCATCCCCCGCCGCCGATCCGGCCGTGAGCTCGATGATCCGCTTCTTCAGCTCCCGCGACGACAGGCCGCCGCTCTCCTCGCGGAGGATCGCGTGCGCGGCATCGAGGTTCTGCAGGATCGACAGCAGCGCCAGATCGGCCTGGGTGGGGGCGGCCGTGCCGGCGAGGACGGCAGCCAACCGCGATCGGAGCAGCTGCTCGGGTCCGGGGTCGGATTCGGGCGTGCGTGCGGAGCCCCACCCGAAGAATCCGCGCTCTCCCCGCACGAGCACGCCCTGCACCACGAGCGACTCGACCACGATCTCGAGCGGATCGAGCTTCGGTCGCGCGACCAGCGACTGCAGCCGCTTGCCCCGCAGCGGCACCAGCCGCTGCAGCGTGGTGTCGAGGATCGGATTGCCCGTCGGCTCCGTCGACACGATCTCGACGACCGGGTTCTTCTCGTCCGACACCGCGATGCGTCGGTGCAGGGCGAGGTCGACGATGACGGCGGCGACCTCCCCGTACAGCCGATTCACGCTCACGGCGCTCTCGGTGCGGCCATCCGGTCGCAGCAGCAGCATGTGCAGTTCCTCGACGATCAGCATGCATCCACGCTATGACCGGCCGCATCGCTGCGGCATCCCCCGGACGGATGATTCCTGAAGTCCCCCGCACGCACGAACGCCGCGACCTCCGGAGAGGACGCGGCGTTCGCTGAAGTCGGTTACGCGCCGATCTTCTTCGCGTCGTCCGTGTTGAGGACGCGAAAGAGCAGCGCCGCGATGACCGCTCCGACCACCGGGGCGACGATGTACAGCCACAGGGATGCCCAGTCGAAGTACCCGCCGACCGAGAGGCCCAGGGCGACGGCGGGGTTGAAGCCGCCGCCCGAGATCGAGCCGACCGTCGCCGCACCGATGAACACGGTCGCACCGATCGCGAGGCCGTAGAAGGAGTTGCCGTCGGTGTCCTTCGAGGTCGCCGTGTTCAGCACGACCCAGACCAGGATGAGCGTGAACAGCGCCTCGACGAAGAACGCAGGGCCGACCTCGATCACGGTGGCCTCGCCGCCGGCCGGCCACACCGCGAAGCTCGTCAGCGCGGCGAGCGCGCCGCCGACGAACTGGGCGATGAGGTACGCGATGAAGTCGACGACGCTGAGTCCGCCGCGCAGGAACACGCCGACCGAGACGGCGGGGTTGAGGTGGGCACCCGAGATGTGACCCGTCGAGTAGACGAGAACGGCGAGCGTGAAGCCGATGGCGAGCGGTGTCAGCGGGCTCTCGCTGTTCACCGCGGCGATGATCGCGAGGACGAACAGGAAGGTCGCGAGCGCTTCAGCGAGCGCCTTGCGAGGTGTACCGGTCATGTGAAGTGCTCTTTCTGTGAGGTGAGGGAAGGCGACCCCCGTCCGCCTGCGCACTCCAGCTGACGCACCTTCCGTGAATGCCCCTGAATCTAGCGACACCGATGCCGTTCCCCTGGCGCGCCGCGCGGGCACCTGTGAAGAAGCTGAGTGCCCTCCCGTCCCGTGTCAACCCCGTCGCCTCGACGCCGCCTGGTGTCTACGGTGCCAGGATGACCTCTGATACCGCGAAGGCGCAGCCCGAGCCCACTCGGCTGCGCCGTGCCATCACCGGCCCCCTCCTGTTCGCATTCATCCTCGGCGACGTGCTCGGCGCCGGCATCTACGCGCTCATGGGCGTGCTCTCCGAGAAGGTCGGCGGGATGCTGTGGGCTCCGCTCCTGCTCGCGCTGCTGCTGGCTCTGCTCACCGCCGGCTCGTACGCCGAGCTGGTCACGAAGTACCCCAGAGCGGGCGGTGCCTCGGTGTTCGCGGAGCGCGCCTTCCACAGTCCCGTGGTGTCGTTCCTCGTGGGCTTCAGCATGCTCGCGGCCGGAGTCACCAGTGCGGCCGGTCTCGCGATCGCGTTCGCGGGCGACTATCTGGGGACGTTCTTCGACCTCCCGACGATCCCGGTCGCGATCGTGTTCCTCGCGATCGTCGCGGCGCTGAACGCCCGCGGCATTCGGGAGTCGCTCGGCGCGAACCTCGTGATGACCGCGATCGAACTGAGCGGTCTCGTCATCGTCATCGTGGTGGTGGGGATCTTCGTGGCCGGCGGCGGTGGCGACACCTCGCGGCTCACCCAGACGCCTGAGGGCACCCCGGTCGCGATGGCCGTTCTGGCCGGTGCCGTCATCGCGTACTACTCGTTCGTCGGCTTCGAGACCTCCGCCAACATGATCGAGGAGGTCAAGGACCCGCGGCGCACGTACCCCCGGGCCCTGTTCGGCGCGTTGTTCACCGCCGGCGCCGTATACGTCCTCGTCGGGATCGCGAGCTCCGTCGCCCTTCCTGCCTCCGAGCTGCAGGAGTCCAGCGGACCGCTGCTCTCGGTGGTCGAGGCCGCCGGCGCGAGCATCCCCTCCTGGCTGTTCAGCCTGATCGCGCTCATCGCGGTCGCCAACGGCGCCCTCCTCACGATGATCATGGTGAGCCGGCTCACCTACGGGATGGCGGAGCAGAACCTGCTGCCGTCGGCGCTGGGGCGTGTGCTCCCCAAGCGCAAGACCCCGTGGGTCGCGATCCTCACCACCACCCTCGTCGCCATGGGCCTCACCCTGGTCGGCGACCTGGCGACCCTCGCCGAGACCGTGGTGCTGCTCCTGCTGATCGTCTTCCTGAGCGTCAACGTGTCGGTCCTGGTGCTGCGCCGCGACCACGTCGAGCACGACCACTTCCGCATCTGGACCGTCATCCCGGTGCTCGGGATCGCCTCCTGCATCCTGCTCCTCACGCAGCAACGGCCCGTCGTCTGGCTGTTCGGCGCGATCCTGCTGGCGGTGGGTGCCGTGCTCTACCTGCTGGCGCGATGGGGACGGAAGCGGAGCGATGGCACCCGCGCCGCGAACCCGACCGAAGACCCCACATCCGAGACTCCGAAGGAGAACCATGAGCACGCCTGACCAGACCCCCGCCGATGACGCGATGACCAGCGAGGAGAAGCGACACGATCAGCTGACCGCGGCACCGGATGCCACCGAGGCCGACGCCGCGCCGCGCATCGAGGTCTCGGAGCACGACGGCAACACGCGGATCGACATCGCGCCGGATGCTCCGGTCCGGCCAGGCCCCGGGCCCGGCGTCGAGACCGACGACGAGGACGACGCGCAGTAGTCGAGCGCCCTACAGCCAGCCCTTGCGCCGGAAGACCCAATACAGCCCGAACCCCATGGCGATCATCAGCCCCAGGGCCATCGGGTAGCCGAGCACCCAGTGCAGTTCGGGCATGTGGTCGAAGTTCATGCCGTACACCGTGCCGACCAGCGTCGGGGCGAACAGGATCGCCGCCCACCCGGAGATCTTCTTCACCTCGTCGTTCTGGCGGATGCTGAGCTCGGTCATCCGGCGCATCTCCTCGTTCTGGCGTCGGGCGACGATCGTCGACTCGACGGTCAGCGCGTTGTCGAGCACGGTGCGGAACGTGTTGGCGCGCTCGGAGACCCGCAGGGTGTGGTCGAGGACGTCGCGGAGGTACCGCTGCAGCTCCTCGTCGACGTCGTACTTGGTCGAACCGCGCAGCAGCGCGTCGAGCATGCCGGCGAGGGGCTGCACCGCCCGCTGGAAGTCGATCACCTCGCGTCCGAGCTCGTAGATGCGCTGCGTGGCGTCGACCTCGTCCTCGAACAGCTGGCTCTCGATCTCGTCGATGTCGTTCTCGAGACCGGCGAGGACCGGCGCGTATTCGTCGACGACCTCGTCGAGGATCGCGTAGAGCACGGCTTCGGGGCCCAGCTTCAGCAGAGCGGGATCGCCCTCGAGCCGGCGACGCACACGTCCGAGGTCCGGCGACTCCGCATGGCGGATCGTGACCACGAAGTCCGGCCCGACGAGCACGTGGATCTCCCCGAACTCGACCTCTTCCGACGCGTCGAGGTACCGAGCAGAGCGCAGCACCATGAAGAGCACCTCGCCGTAGCGCTCGAGCTTCGAGCGCTGATGGCCCGAGAGAGCGTCCTCGACGACGAGGGCGTGGATGCCGAACTCCTCGGCGACCTCGCGGATCTCGGCCTCGCTCGGCCGATACAGGCCGATCCAACTCATCCCGCCGCGGTCGCGCAGCGCCTCGAAGGTCTCGCTCAGACTCCGCGGGTTCTCCGTGCGGATGCCGTCGACGTAGATCGCGTTGTCGATGATCGCCATCGGCTCCCCTTCCGTGCGGTCGGGCCGCGACGCTTCCCCCGAGCGATCAGCCCGCGGGAGGCGCGACGCAGGCGATCGCCGAGTCCGTGATGCTCTTGTGGTACTGCTCCGCCGTGAACGGCAGACCGAAGTCGGGCGCCGTCTGACCGGAGGCGGCCGGCGCCTTGGAGGCGATCGCCGCGAGCTCCCACGAGAGGTACGCCGCCGTCGATCCGCCGGTGGTGGAGTCGTTCAGCGACACCGCCACCGTGAACCCGGTCTCGGGGTCGGAGAAGGCGGCGGTCTGGTAGCCGGGGGTCCAGCCGTACTGGCCGACCATCGAGCCGACCAGCAGGCCGCCACCGGTCGCCTGGTACCAGGAGGGCGCCTTGTCGCTCACCGGCAGCGGGGCGCCGAAGCGGTCGGGCTCCTTCTCGGTCCGCAGCGCCTGCCTCGCCTCGGCCTGCGCGTAGCGCCCGAGGTCGTCGATCGTGGAGACGACGCCGGAATCCGTGTAGCCGGTGCTCGACGAGAGCGTCGTGATGTCGACGGGAGCGGCGCAGTTGTAGCCGCCCTCGACGGCCGACAGGTAGTGGCCGTTCATGACCGGACCCGAGCTCGCGGGCTTGGCGGCCGCCGCACCGGGGAGCGAGGTGTTCTCGAGGCCGAGGGGCTCGGTGACGTACTGGGCGATGAGCTCGGATGCCGTGAGACCCGATGCCCGCTCGAGAGCGAGTCCGAGGATCAGGTATCCCGAGTCGGAGTTGCGGTAGGTCGTGTGCGGCGTTCCGCGGCTCGCTCCCAAGCCGTAGGACGCGAGCTCGAGCGGCGCCCACACCCGCTCGGGGGTGTTCATCCACGCCGACTTCGCCGTCGCCTCGGAGGAGCCCGCCCCACTCGTGCCGTTGCACAGGTCGAGCAGTGTGATGTCCTTCATGTCGGCCACACCCGAGACGTACTCGGGCACCGGGGCGTCGAGCTCGACGATGCCGTCGTCGGCGAGGCCGTAGAGCACGTCGCACGTCATCAGCCGCGTGACATCGGCGACGCGGAAGGCCATGTCGGTGCTGATCTCCGCCCCTGCGCCGGGATCCTGCGTGCCGATGCCGGTCACCCAGCTGCCGCTCCACGGCACCCAGACGCCCACCACGGCGCCCGTGGCACCGGATGCGGTCAGCGCGTTGGTGACCGCCGCCTCCATCGCTGCGACGGTGTCGTCGGGCAGGGTGCCGTCGACCTGCGCGGGCGGCTCATAGGTGAAGTCGGGCTCAGCGGTGCATCCGGTGAGGAAGAGTCCGAGCACGGCGACGCCGGCCGCTGCTGCGCGGAACCTGCGCGACGAGAGAAGCTGCATGAAAGGGAACCCCCGGAAGACGTGTCTCCCGAGTCTAGAACGCGGATCCTGAAAGACCGCATCGCGTGGGCCCGTTTAGGGTGATGGGCATGCCCCACATCTTCGATGCCGACGTCGTCTCCGCCATCCTCCGCCACATGAACGGCGACCACACCGACGACAATCTCCTCATCGCCCGCGCCTTCTCCCCCGCGGAAGGCGGCGAGATCACCGGCGCCGTGATGACCGGTCTCGACGGCGACGGCGGCACCTGGGAGGTCACCCGCGGCGGCGAGCTCACGGAGCTGCGCGTCGCCTGGCCGTCCGGGGCGATCAGCGAGCGACCCGCCGTGCGGCGGGAGGTCGTGGCGCTGTACGATCTGGCGTGCGAGCGCCTGGGCGTGGAGCCGCGACCGCACGGCTGACATGGACGGATCCGAGGGTTTCCTTTCAGGTTAGGCAACCCTTACACTGGGCACATGTCCGAGATCCTCTCCTTCTCCGCAGCCCTCCGTGAGCGCTCCTCCGGATCGCACTCCCGCAGTGAGGGCGCGGGCTTCATGTCCGACCTGCTCAAGGGCGAGGGGTCGCGAGAGGACTACATCGCCCTCGTCGCACAGCACTACTTCATCTACGAAGCGCTCGAAGGGGCAGGCGAGCGGATGCGCCACGACCCCGTGGCATCCGTCTTCCTCAGCGACAAGCTCACCCGCCTTCCCGCCCTCGAGGCGGACCTCGAGTTCCTCGTCGGCCCGGACTGGCGGGAGCAGATCGTCGCCCTGCCGACCACGCAGCGCTACGTCGAGCGCATCCGCCAGGTCGGCGCCACCTGGGCGGGCGGTTTCGTCGCGCACCACTACACGCGCTACCTGGGCGACCTGTCGGGCGGCATCTTCATCGGGCGCGTCATGGCCCGTCGCTTCGGCTTCGAGACCAACGGCATCGGCTTCTACCTGTTCGACGACATCGCCGACCCCTCCGCCTTCAAGGACGTCTACCGCGAGCAGCTGGATGCTGCGCCGTGGGACGACGCCGAGCGGGAGCGCGTGATCGACGAGGTGCTGCTCGCCTACCGCTTCAACACCGAGCTGTTCGAAGACCTCGACCGCGCGCGCATCGCCGCCTGACGACGAGCGGGCTCAGCCCTTGCCGACCTCGGGAGTGGATGCCGCGAGCCACGCATCGCGCATGAAGCGTCGCACGTCCTCGTCGACGCGGATGTCGCTCGGGCGCAGCGGCCTCGACAGGTAGAGACCGTCGAGCGAGGTGAGGCGCGAGAGCGCGACGTAGGTCTGCCCCGGGGCGAAGGCTCCGGAGCCGAGGTCGATGATGGCGCGGTCGTAGGTCTTGCCCTGCGACTTGTGGATCGTGACGGCCCAGGCCAGGCGCAGCGGGAACTGCGTGAACTCGGCCACGACGTCTCGGCTCAGCTTCTTGGTGGTGGGCTCGTACGAGTATCGGAACCGTTCCCAGACCGCCGGCTCGACGTCGACCTCCTCGCCGTCGATCTCGACGCGCACGGTCTCGCCGAGGATGCGGACCACGGTGCCGATCGTGCCGTTCACCCACCGGGGAGGCTCCCCCGACATCGACGTGTCGTTGCGCAGGAACATCACCTGGGCACCGATCTTGAGCTTCAGCTCTGATTCGGCGGGAAGCGACGCCTCACCGCGGCCGAACTCCCCGCTCACCTCGGCACGCGCGGTCTGCTCCTTGCCCGGCAGGGCTGCGAGGTGCCGACTGTTGATGCTGTTGACGATGTCGTTGCGCGTGGCGAGGGTGATCATCGGCACCTCGCCGGGCTCGGGATCGGGGGGCGTCCGCGCGCCCTGCGTGTTGAGGACGCCGGCGATCTCCGCCGTGACCCGCCCGTAGCGCACCGCGTTCAGCATGGCCTTGAACCCGTCGTCGGACTGACGGTGGATCTGCACGAGCTCCCGCACGTGGAGCTCGGCTCGGGTGTCGACGGCGAACAGTCCGCCGTCCTCGTCCTCCGCCGCGCCTCCGGCGGATCCCGCCCACACCTTCGCGTCGAAGAACCAGAACGATCGGTAGTGGTCCTTCACATATCGCAGTTCGTCACCGCGCGGCGGCACAGGAGCCAGCTGGTACGGATCGCCGAACATGACGATCTGCACCCCTCCGAACGGGATGCCGCGCTTGCCGCGCGCCTGACGCAGAGAGCGATCGATCGCATCCATCAGATCGGCGTTGACCATGGAGATCTCGTCGATCACCAGCGTCTCGATCGCGTTGAGGATGCGGCGGGTGTTGTCGTTCTGGTCGATGTCCGAATCGCCGATCAGGCCGATCGGCAGGCGGAACAGCGAATGGATCGTCTGACCCTCGACATTCAGCGCGGCGACGCCGGTCGGCGCGCAGATCGCGATCTGCTTCTTCGTGTTCCACGAGAAGTACTGCAGCAGCGTCGACTTGCCCGTGCCCGCGCGCCCGGTGATGAAGACGTGCTCGCTGGTGTCCTCGATCAGCCGGAACAGCTCTTGCTGCTCTTCGGACAGGGCGGGAAGCGACACGGTTCTCTCACACGGGGCGACGACGGCGGGATGCACGCGGAACACGCGCTCCCCCATGCTACGGGGGCACTGCTCGGCATCCCCTCAGGACGCACTCCTAGACTTGCGCCATGCAGCAGGTGGAGACGAAGGCGCCCCGGCGCTCGCGCCTCGTCGCCGACCTCGCGATGCTCGCGGTCGTCGGCCTCGTCCTGGTGGCCGCCCTCGCCGCAGGCGGCGTCACGCTGTACCGACAGTTCTACGGCCCGTCGGCGTTCGTCGTCCGCTATCTCGACCTGCTCTCCGAGGGGCGCGCGGCCGATGCCCTCCAGGTGCCGGGTGTCGCGATCGACCGCGAGACGCTCGAGGTCGCGGGGATCGGGGCGACCGCATCCGAGGCTCTGCTGCGCACCACGGCGCTCTCGCCGCTCACCGATGTCGAGGTCGTCTCGGAGAAGCCGGACGGTGACAAGACGGCCGTCACCGTCTCGTACAAGGCCGCAGGCCACGCGGGCACCACGACCTTCACCGTCGAACAGGACGGCTGGGCCGGCGTCACCCCGAACTGGCGCTTCACGACCAGCCCGCTCGCGGTGGTCGAGCTGACGCTGCGTGGCGCCGACCAGTTCGCTGTCAACGGCTTCGAGATGGACCGCCGCCAGGTGTCGTCCGCGGGCGCAGAGGCTGCTCCGCTCGACCCCCTGCCGATGCTGGTGTTCACCCCCGGCCTCTATTCGGTGACCGTCGACACCCCGATCTCGACCTCGGAGGGAGCCGGCGTCCTCGCCGACACCCCGCTCGCCACCACGCCCGTCGACGTGCAGACCGAGCCCACCGCCGACTTCGTCGAGGTCGTGCAGCAGCGGGTGGAGGAGTTCCTCACCGAATGCACCACGCAGGAGGTGCTGCAGCCGACCGCCTGCCCGTTCGGGCTCGAGGTCTACAACCGCCTGGCCTCACTGCCGAAGTGGTCGATCGCGACCCAGCCGCCGGTGAGCGTCGTCCCTGACGGCGGCCAGTGGAAGATCCCTCCGACGGATGCCGTCGCGCACGTCCAGGTCGAGATCCAGTCGCTCTTCGACGGTTCGGTCGAGCCCGTCTCCGAGGACGTCGAGTTCCAGGTGAACGGATCGATCACGATCCTCCCCGACGGCAAGGTGTCCATCCGCGTCGGCTCTCCGGACGACGAGCCGACGGGCTAGGTCGGCGCGCTCTCGGGTTCGGTCGGCGCGCGTCCGGCTCGGTCAGCGCACTCCACGTTCGGCCTGGCGGCGATCCCGCTCGGCGAGCGCCGCCAGCTGGGCGTTGTACTCCTCCAGCTCGGCCTCGCCGGTGCGGTCGGCGTGCCGGTCGCGGCGCTTCTGCAGCTTCGTGTCGCTGCGGCTCCACTGGATCGCGACCGTGATCGCCAGGATCAGCGTCGGGATCTCGCCGATCGACCAGGCGATGCCACCGCCGATGTACTGATCATCGAGAGGCGCCGGGCCCCAGGTGCGGCCCATCGAGCCGAACCAGTCGGCCACCATGAGCCCCTCCTGCATCATGATGGCGATGCCGAAGAACGCGTGCATGGCCATGATCGCGATGAGAGTGATGAGGCGACCGGGATACGGCAGCCGGTACGGCACCGGATCCGCCCCGACGAGGCTCATCACGAAGAGGTAGCCGGAGATCAGGAAGTGCGCGACCATCCACTCATGGCCGAGGTGCTCATACATCGACCAGCGCACCAGGTCGGTGAAGTAGAACGCCCAGAGCGACAGGATGAAGATGCCCGCCGCGACGAACGGATGCGTGACGACCCGCGAGAACGGCGAGTGCACGGCCCAGAGGATCCATTCCCGACCGCCCCGGGTGCCGTCGTCGCGCTTGTGGACCGCGCGCAGGGCCAGCGTGATCGGTGCGCCGGAGACGAGCAGCAGCGGGATCGCCATCGACAGCATCATGTGCCCGAGCATGTGCACGCTGAAGAGGTACTCCTGGTAGGCGTTGATCGGGCCACCCGTGACCCAGATCAGCAGCAGCATGCCCAGCACCCAGAAGACCGTGCGATGGATCGGCCAGCGGTCGCCCCGCTGACGCAGCCGCCGGACTCCCGCGAGGTAGAGGAAGAGCCCGAAACCGGCCGCGACGAGCCAGAGCACGTCGATGTCCCACGCCGTGAACCAGCGGTCGATCGTGAACTCGGGAGGCAGCGGCGAGCGGGTGAGGTTCTCGGCCGGCGTCTGCACGAAGGCGTTCTCCTCGCCGGTGGGCGGCGGGGTGCGCGCCAGCGCGGCGGCGGCACCCGAGGCGAGGCCCATCAGCGCGAGTTCGCCGAGCACCAGCATCCAGAACCAGCGCGACGCCCCTGAGCCTTCCAGCCGAGGGATCAGGCGGATGCGGTACCAGGCGCCGAGCATGCCGAGAGCGATCAGCAGCACGACCTTCGCGAGGAGGATGGTGCCGTACGGCGTCCACAGCTGGGAGATGTCGCCGAGCGCCACGACGGAACGCGCGACACCCGAGACGGCCACGACGGCGAAGGCGGCGATCGCCAGGCTCGAGTATCGGCTCACGAGGTTCTCGGTGCCGATCCCGGAGCGGCCCCGCAGGATCACGACGACCAGGAGGCCACCGAGCCAGACCGATGCGCCGATCGTGTGCAGCAGGATGGAGTTCACGGCGGTGTTGTGGCCGGCCAGTTCGCCGGAATGCCCCTGCGTGGCGAGCGGCAGGAACGAGATGGCGGCGAGGATGGCCGTGATGAGCGTGGGCGTCCAGGTGCGCCAGGCGAACGCCAGCACCGTCACCACGGCGCCGATGATCGTCGTGATCAGCCAGGACTGACCCAGCGGCAGTTCGAGCAGGAAGCGTCCGAGCTGCTCCCCGAACTCGCGTTCCGCGCTGAGCTGCGGGTTGAAGGCCGCCATGAACGTGAAGAACCCGCTGATCCCGGCAGAGACCGTGAACACGGCGGCACCCGCGGAGGCGGTGTTCAGGGCGATGTCGAACGACTTCTCCTCACTGCGCAGCGCGAACAGCGCGAGCACGAGCGAGCCGAGCATCGCCGCCGAGGCGATGTTCATCACGAGCTTGACGATCGGGGTCGCCCACCGCACGAAGGGACCGGGGTCCTGCAGCAGCAGCGGTGCCGCGCCGCCGCCGATCAGGAGGGCGATCAGCACGCCGATCAGGCCGGCGGCGAGCAGAATGCCGATGCCGCCCGCGCGATACGCGGAGGCGGTCGGGTTCTGCACGGCGCGGACACTCACCCCTCAAGCCTAAGCGGCTGTGGCGGGGCGGGAGCACGAAGGCCGCCCCCGACGGGTCGGGAGCGGCCTTCGAAGAGGTGCGGTCTTACTTGACGGCAGCCTTGAGCTTGGAACCAGCGGTCACCTTGACGCGGTGGCCGGCCGGGATCTTGATCTCGGCACCGGTCTGCGGGTTGCGGCCCGTGCGAGCTGCGGTCGCGACCTGCTCGAACGAGATCCAGCCCGGGATCGAGACCTTGCTGCCCTTGGCAACAGCGTCGGAGACCGAGGAGAACAGCGCGTCGAGG
>NZ_JBEPZB010000040.1:0-3443 GCF_041641055.1 Microbacterium sp. | reverse complement strand
AGGACACCCGAGACGGTGGCCTGGCTCTGGCCGGTGGCAGAAGCGATGCTCGCGACGAGCTCGGTCTTGGTGATGGACTTGTCAGCCATGTCATCCTCCAGCGACGAGGTTCCCGTCGCATCGTTGGTGATTCCGGGGGGCGACTGCCCTCCGTTGGTCGAGTGACCGCCTTGAATGTATCAACCAGCGCCCACATTTCCGCGTCATTTCGCGGGTTTTGGACTATTCAGCGGCGTGTCGTGGGTCAGAAGTGACGAATGTGACTCGTGTGGCGGTGGCTTGACGCGTGCTGGCGGTGCGTTCGCCCGCTGGCTGCGAAGGAGATCGCGCGCAACGAAGGACTGAATCCGGCATCCGCTCCTTCGCGGCGTGAGATCTCCTTCACGGGAAGCGCTGCAGGTCAGCCCGTGGCGGTCACCGCTGCGCGGTCGATCCGCGTCAGAGCGGGCGATGGGCCGCGACCACCGAACGGGCGGTGCGCTCGAACGCCGGCGTGACCCGCTCGTCTCCGTCGAGGTACCCGCCGACGAGCGCAGCGTCGCGCAGCAGCACGAGGGATGCCGCGACATCGGCGGCACTCTCGAGTCCGGCCTGCTCGGCCACGGCCTGCAGGGTCGAGCGGAACCACTCCCGGTGCTCGTCGATCAGTCGCCGGACAGCGCCGTCGGCATCCGGGTACTCCGCCGCCGCGTTGATGAACGGGCAGCCGCGCGTATGCCGGAGACGGATGTCGGCGGCGATGCCCTCGATCACAGCGACGACGAGCTGCCCCGGATCCGTGACCGCTTCTCCTGCTTCAGCGAACATCGCGCGCAGCATCTCGTCTTCGTTGCGCAGATACGCGAGGACGAGATTCTCCTTGCCGCCGAACTGGTTGTAGAGCGTCGCCCTGGTCACCGCGGCCTCGTCGATGATGCGATCGACGCCGACCGCGTGGATCCCCTCCTCGTAGAAGAGCCTGGTGGCGGTGTCGATCAGCCGCGCGCGGGCTGCGCTGGGCCGCTTCGCAGCCGTCGTCGGAACGGAGGTGGGAGTCGTGGTCTTCATGGTGATCCCTCTCATCGTGTCATCCGATTCGGGTTTTCGGGAATACGTTGCGCTAGATAGAACGTTCGGTCTACTATCAGCGTATCGCACCCGCACACGGCGGGGCGGAGACAGGAGAAGAATCCATGAACGGCACCGACAAGACCCCGATCGTCCTGATCCACGGACTCTGGATGACGCCGAAGAGCTGGAACACGTGGGCCGAGCGGTTCCGCGCTCAGGGCCACGAGGTGATCATCCCGGGGTGGCCCGGGATCGAGGACCGCTCGGTCGAGGACATCCGCCGCAACCCGGCAGCCCTCAAAGGGATCGGCCTGAAGCAGATCGCCGACAACTACGAGCGCATCATCCGGGCGCTTCCGGTCAAGCCGATCATCATGGGCCACTCGTTCGGCGGCGTGCTCACCCAGATGCTCGCCGACCGCGGCCTCGGTGCCGCCTACGTCGGGGTCGCGCCGGGACAGACCGCCGGCGTCACCGCACTCCCTCTCTCGACCCTCTGGACCGGCACCCCGATCCTCTCGAACCCGTTCGCCGTCAACGGCGCCAAGCCGCTGTCGAAGCGTCACTTCCACTTCACCTTCGGCAACGACCTCCCCCGCGCAGCATCCAACGCCCTCTGGGAGGAGTACGCCGTGAACTCCTACAACAAGGTCTTCTTCGAGGGCGTGACCTCGGTGCTCAACGAGAAGGGCGGAGTCACGCACGTCGACTACGCGCGGACCGACCGCGCACCGCTGCTCGTCATCACCGGCGGGATCGACCACGTGGTGCCGCCGGCCATCGGTCGCGCGATCGTCAAGAAGTACCGCTCCAGCGGCAGCCCCGCCATCGTCGACTACAAGGAGTATGCGGGACGCACCCACCGCCTCGTCAGCCAGGACGGCTGGGAGGAGATCGCTGACTACGCGCTCACCTGGGCGGTGGCGCACGCGACAGCATCCGTCGCGTGATGCCTGGCGCTGTGGCGCCCTTGTCTGCGTGCGAAGGAGATCGCTCGCAACGAAGGACTGAATTGAGCATCCGGTCCTTCGTTGCGTGTGATCTCCTTCACTGCGAGCGACGACATCAGGGGAGATGCTTGCCCTGAGCGACCGCCTCCATGATGATCGCCTGCACTTCCGGCCAACGAGCCATGATCTGCTCGTACCCGAATCGCAGCACGTGATAGCCGCGAAGCATGAGCTGCGCGTCGTGCTCGATGTCACTCGTGCGTTGCGCTCCGACATGCGTTGCACCGTCGATCTGGATCACCAGACGCTCGCCGATCAGAAGGTCGACCCGGTGGCCGAGCAACCACGCCTGCGGCAGCATCGCCAGGCCCAACCACCGCAACCGCGTCACGAAGATCGTCTCGAGACCGGAATCCGAGAACGGACGCGCGGATTCGAGAAGCGCCCTGGCCGCGGGCGGCAGATCGAAACCCGAGAGCAGACGCTTGTCGGTGAGCTTCCTGTTCAGCGCCGATTCCCAGATCACCAGGGCGGTCTCTCTCGGCTGACAGTACGCGACCAACGCGAGGACGTTGACGAGCCCGTCGACGGTCGAGTCCGGATCACGAGGCACGACGGGGCGAGACCAATGGATCACGACCTGTGAGGGGACCCGCACACGAGCGGCATTCGGACGGGCGGCCACATGGAGCGGCGATGCCGTCGGCACCCAGAGCCCGAGGCGCTCAGCGGCACTGACGCAGCTGATGACCACTCCGCGAGTCGCGGCTCCCGCGATGACGGGGTCCGCGTCGGGCAGAGCGACCCACCCGCGGCGGATCGACGTCACCACCCCGAGTTCGCGTGCACGGCGCAGCGTGTGAGAGCTGATCCCTGCCGCCCGGAGGGTTTCTACGCGCGCGACGCCTCCTCGGCGTTCGAGCTCTGCGACCGGATCCATCAGGCGATAGTGCCTCTCGGCAGGCCTGCGCCGGGGGCGAAATCCCAGCCCATGTGCACAACTGCGGGGTGTTCTCCCTTGTGCAGTGGCGGTGGTCCGAAGGAGATCTCACGCAACGAAGGAGCGTTTGCCGCAGCATCCCCTTCTCAGTGAGAGATCTCCTTCGCAGCGCGAGCGCAGATGCGGGGGGGGGCGAGGGCAGGGCGAGGGCAGCGCGAGGGGGGCGAGGGGGATGCGGAACCCTGCCGGGTACAGCAAGAGGGGCGAGGATCCGAAGATCCTCGCCCCTGCTTGTCTGCTGAGACTTACCAGCTCGACTTGGTGACACCCGGCAGCTCGCCACGGTGTGCCATGTCACGGAAGCGGACACGCGAGATGCCGAACTTCGTGAGGACACCGCGGGGGCGGCCGTCGATGACGTCGCGCGAACGCACGCGAGCCGGCGACGCGTTGCGCGGCAGCTTCTGCAGGCCGACGCGTGCGGCCTCGCGGGCCTCGTCGGT
>NZ_JBEPZB010000039.1:0-23565 GCF_041641055.1 Microbacterium sp. | reverse complement strand
TGCCGCTGAGGAAGCGCTCGATGGTGCTGAACTCGGCCTCGCGACCGCTTTCGAATCGCGACACTCGGCCCTGGTCGACGTTGGTCCGTTGGGCGAGATCCTTCTGTGTGAGGCCGCGGCTCTTTCGGGCGGCGCGCAAGAGAACTGATGCGTTCGTCATGTCGCCTCCTCTCAAAAATGTTTTCAGAGCCATATTCTATCGGGTTTCGAGGCCGCGCGGGACCGACACAGTGGCGCGGCATCCTGAGGGGGCTGGCGACCCGAGGGACGCCCAGGCTTATGACCCCGCGCTTGCGCGTCGCTTCGCCTGCTCGATTAGCCCCTCGATCGCCACATCTCCGTCGACGTATGACTGGACTCGCTCCGGGACTGCCGGATCCGGCTCCAGTCCCTCGGCAACCCAGCTCGCCATCGTGTCTGCGGCGAGATCCTGTCGCCGGATGAACTCGAGTGTCTCCTCGGTCGTGAAGGTCTTGCCTCCGCGCTCCGCGAGAGCCTCGATCCGAAGCTCCTCCATGCCCTCTCGGATCTCCTGGAGACGTGCGAGACGCGCCTGCTCTTGTGGGTCGGTCACGGTGTCTCCGTTCAGGCGACCGGCTCCAGGAGAGTCGGGTCAGTGGGGTCGACGGTGCGGCTATTGCTGACTTTTCGGTCGACAATGTGTTCGCGGATGGTGGAGGCGACGTGGCTCGAGGTGTGCTCCAGCATCGCCAACGTCTCCGTCTTCCGGTCACCGGTGAGCTTCTCCGGTGTGAGCCAGGCATCCCAGGTGTCGGGCGTCAGGAACGCGGGCATCCGGTCGTGCACCTCGCCGCTGGCATCGCGCGCTTCGCGGGTGATGACGACGAAGCAGCGCGACTTCTCGCCGCTGGGCAGTTCCATCGACCAGGTGAGACCGGCAGCAGAGAGCAGTCCGTCGCCGTGAAGGAAGTGCGGGGTCTTCGGCGTCTTGTCGCCCGTCCACTCGAAGTAGCCGCGCATGGGAACGATGCACCTGGCCGCAGAGAAGGCGGGTGCCCAGAAGCCCTGAGCGAGCTTCTCCATGCGAGCATTGATGACCGGGCCGCCCTTGGGACGGTTCGCCGGCTTCTGCCAGTCCCAGCGCACGAGCTCGAGGATCCGGCCCTCGCCGCGGTCGCGCACGATGGGTGCGCTCTGGGTCGGAGCCACCGAGTAGGCGCCGGCCCACGACTTCCACCAGTCCTCAGGCTTGCCGCCATCGGCGACATACTCTCGGATCAGTTCATCGGTCTTGGCGTCGTTCGCGAATCGGCCGCACATGGCAGAGACCATACTCGGCCGCTCGGGGGAGCTCCTGTCTTTCGGCGTCGCAACGCCGGGATCCCGAGGCCTAGAGCGTGGATGTTCCGTTCGGCGATCTGCTTTCAGCGGGATATGGAGCGTTGGCGCAGCATCCTCTTCGAGCGAGTGGTGGACACAGCGGTTCAGCTCGAGAGCGCCTGCAATCGCGAGGTTAGCGAACTGATGGCCTGCTCGCCCACCGCAGGCCCCGATGCACCTTTCGTCGGCGCTGCTCTTTCCCGGTGTGACGGTACTCGCACTGCCGGGGTCGACAATTCGATCGGCGGCACGGCTCGTAGGATCGTTAGATGGGTACAAACTTTGAAGACCGGTTGCTGCTCGCTGATAGTGATCCGCAAGCTGCCCTCGAGTACCGCGCGGCTGCGGAGGAGGTTATGGAAACGCAACGTCGAATCTTCGAAGCGCACATGGCTGAGGGCGTGCCGATCACACCGGAGATAGCTGGCCCGTACGTGACCGCGCGACGCGAGCTGGGTCAACTCAATCGAATCTGTTTGCGACACGCCGCAGTGCGCCTTGACGACGCGCGACGTTCAAACGGGGAAGAGAGTGATCTCGAGTCGACCGTCATTCACTACGATCTGAACAACCCGCATTGACCTGTCAGTTCCGGTGGGTGACGCTCCCGAAGGGAGCCCGCAGATCGACTTATCGGATCGTCGACAATAGACGGCTCGGAAAGTCGGGCGCGTGTCGAGCCGCCCGGTTGCGCATCTAGGTCTCGCCACACGCCGCCGGCAGGCACACCGCGTCGCGTCGCGTCGAATCGGATCAGATCCGCGATTCGAGTCGGATCGAGGCCGACGGCTAGTCACACGCTTGGCGCGATGGGTTTTCCGTGCACATCGAGCTTAGATTGCAGAGAGGTCATGAACGAATGAGCCTGCTCAGGACGCCATCATGGGGCGGCGGTCACAAAGCTGGCTGGAGTGCCACGAGAATGGCAACGATACTCTTGCCGCAGACGCGATAGAGATCCTCTTCACCTAGAGAAATCAGATCCGTTTGCTGCATGCCGCAAAGGACCTCCATCCCCTAAAGCGTCGACCGGGAAGCGCAGCGATTGGGAATCTGTCGTGATCAACGTCGACTTGTCGATTCCGACGCGAGGCGATTTGGGGCCAACGGCAACGGCATCGCGGACGTAGCCTGTAACCGGCGTGCGCCCGATCTCGAGGATCTCGCTGTCTCATTGCGGCCCCTCGAGGGCTCGCGCCTCGGCCGATCGCCGCGTTTGCGTAAGGTGTGCTCGCGTCGTGCGCCTTCGCGAGCGTAGCCGGACGTAACCGCTCAGTCGCGCGTTCGGACTCGGTTGGCTCCATGAAGGAACAAGCTCGACAAGAGGCTCGTATGCGCTTAGCCGCGCCCCGACCTCGCTCTTGTCGTGTACCCAGCGTCTGGACCCATCGACGATCTGCGTCAGCGTCTTTCCAAAGTGGCCGATGTGGTAATCCCGACGGTATCGTCTCTCGCCTGCCTCTTCTTGTTGCCAGTGCTGGTAGACGAGATGGGCAAATGTTGTAGGCACGAAGTCCCACACGAAGGAGTTCGAGTACGCGTTCCAGAATGCTCGAAGATCTTCGTTCGTGCTCGCAGTCGGTGAGCGCCTCCCGCGATCTGAAATAGAAGGGAGGAGTTGTGTGGATCTGCGTGGTGGGTTGGGAGGTGCGTTGACACCGCACTCAACGATCTCGATGTATCCGCGATGCTCGGCGTATGTGAAGGTTTGGATGGGGAGGGCGGGTCTGGTGAGGGCTGCAACCGCTCTTTCTGTGATCTCATCGATCGAGCGCGCGATGATCGCAAGCCGAACCGGGCCGGTTTTCTTTCTCGGGAACTGGCGGTCAAAGTGTTGCTCGAATGCCGTCTCAACACTCGCGTGATGCCAGTAGGGGCTTACTCGCGCCTTGAGCGCTCGAAAGTCGAGCAATGAGATCGAGCGCGCATACGAAGCGACTTGGCCCAGCACAGAAGCTGTGGTCGCTCCGTGCTTGAGCTCAAGCACCCAGAGGCGTCCCCGGGCGTCGATGGCGAGGAGGTCTATTCGCCCGTTCGCGACGGGCACTTGGCGACCGATGATGAAGAGGTGCTCGCCTAGCAGCCCTGGGTTCGCCGCGATCACCGTCTCCAGGTCGTATTCGTTAGAGATCTTCGGGCTGAGATCCGCACTGTCGATGCTCAATACTCTTCCTCCCTCGCGAGCGCGATCACGTCTTCGACCGGCCCGCCGTCGCTTAGCCATGCATGGGGCGTCATCGGGCCCTCGCCAATCAGGTCGCTCTGTCGTACCGCCATGAGCGCCGACAACCCCATCCAGCCGCGCCACGCGCCAGCGTGAAGAATCTCGGAGAGTCCGGGTAGGCGCTTTGATGCCGATCGAAGATCAAACTGCCAGCTCGGGAAACGCGGCGCTCCACCGATCTCGACCGCTAGGAGCTCCTTCGCGGATGCCTGCGCTATTGCGTCGGCGGGATCGAGACGCAAGATGCCGCAGGCCTGATCGAGAGACATGGTCTGGCATGCGTGGGTCAGAAAATTCTCGAGTGCACTCAACTGGAGAGCCCCGCGGGCTACGTCCAGCTTGGTCGCCGCCAGCTCTTTCTCTGTGAAGGCACCCGAACGGATAAGCGAGTCTTCTTGCTCGGGCGTCATGGCATCAGCCGCGACAGGGCGAAGTGACAGCGCGACCTCTGCTAGCCCGGTGATCAACCAATGGCTGTCGGAGACCAGTGCGGTGAGGGCCGCGCCGAGGGCCTCAAGCGCAGCGGAGTCCGCTGACTCGGCAGAAACAGCGCCGGCGCCTGTCGACGCGGATGGGTGTTCTTCATAGCGGGGGGCTGAGTGTTCGTTCATGGCTCGGAGGCTAGGGGAGTGGGTCGTGTCACGCAAGACAGCTAATTCCGCCTGATCTGGGGCTTGTGGTCCCGAAAAGGGGGTAAAGAGTGACCGGAATCTGGCCACTCTGTGGCCAGATTCCGGTCACTTTGCGGTCACTGATGGCCGTAGCTCGGGTGGTGACCGCGTGGAGGTCTCCTTGTGGTTGCTGGCGAATACAGGGTGAGCCAGCGTTGACCGCGGTGAGGGAGCCTTGATTAATTGCAGTTAATGATTTCTTGGGCTCGGGCGTCTGGAACGTCGAAGGAAAGCTGGTGTGGGTTTCACGGCAAATACATAGGAAAGTCAGTGCCAGGGGCTGCTCCACGGTCAGCCGGCTCGACGTCGACCGAGCTCCTTGCCGCCATGCTGGTCGTCTTTCGCCTCCAGGACACGGGCCTCGTCCGGATGGACCCGCGCGACAAGTCCGGCAGAGGGTGGCGCCGCACCCGGGCGCCTCGGCGCCGAGAGTATGGAGTTCGCGGAAGCACCCTGAACCCTCATTCCACCTTTTGAGCCCTAGTCGACTTCGAGTGGCGAGGTTCTTCTTTTCAGCCGGGCCACTCCGATATACAGGACTCATGCTCCGCACTCGCCTCGCGCCAGTACTCGGCGCTCTGTTTCTCGTCGCCGTCGTCGCCGGATGCTCCGCACCCGACTCTCACTCGGCCGCCGAGCCCTCCTCTTCGCCGTCGGCGAGCGCTGTCGACGAAGTCACGCCGGCGCCCTCGGACACCACGGTCGAGCCTGTCCCAACGGAGTTCCCTCCGGCGCTGCAGCTGGTGAACTACTTCCAGACCGCAGGTCTCGTGGTCGAGGATCCTCGTGACAACACAGCCAAGGGTTGGTGCGACGACGACATGTGGGACTGCGCCGAGTTCCTGACATCGGAGCAGGTGTCGATCGCCATCCTGCCGAGCCCCGAAGGTGCCGAGCGGCTGATGGCCACCGGCAGCGCCTACGTCTCCAGCGACGGTAGAGTCGGGCTCTCCTTTGCCGCGCAGCGCACGCCCGTCGAGCAGCAGGATCAGTTCACCCTCGCGCTCGAGGACTACCTCCTGACGGTGCCCGCTCAGGACTGAGCTCCACTCACACTTCTTGGAACCCTCGTTTCCTTCGGGCAGCGAGGGGTTCTTCTTTTTCGCCGGCGCTTCGCTCTGGCGACTCTGGAGGTCGTCCCGGCAGTAGTGACCGCGTTCCGGCCCGCTGGCGGTCACGCCCCGGTCACTTTGCGTCCACAGACGGGCGTCCAGCCCGGCCTCAGAGGCGATATCGAGTGCGTGTCCCGCATTGTGCCCGCGCGGTGGCCGCATCGTGACCGATTCTCGGTCACGATGCTGGTTTCGGGGTCAGTTTCCTCGGACGGAGCCTCGGTTCTTCTGGTCGGTCCGTTATGAGGCCGCTTACTGGTCAGTTTCCGGTCACTCTGCGGCAACGCGATTCCGTTAATTGACCGGATAGTGACCGCGAAACGGTCACATGGCGGTATCGATTTTCCTGCGCTCAGCGTCGGTTTCAGATGTGCGAAGTGGGAAAAGGGCGAGAGCGGAGAGCGATCTGGGCTCGCCCCGGGGCACGGTATGCACCGGGGCGTAGGTCTCCAGATACCCCGTCGCTGTGTCCGTGGCCGCGTCACTCAGCAGCCTCCTCCTGCGCGGTCCGCCACTGCAGCCGTTAGATGATCGAAGACTGTGGCGTGCGGTGGACCCTCGGTCGATCACCTGCGATCCCGTGCTGCCTGGCCGCTCATGTCTCGTTGAGAACCAAGCTGGACGAAGACCGAACGGTGACCTTCCGGCGGCGGAGCGCGGGGGATCGTGAGGCATCCCCGAGGCTGCTACCCCCGGCGCATGTATGCGTTGGCAACGTGGTCGCCTTCGCCGCCCCCAGCTGGTTTCGTCCACCCCATGACGTGAGAGCGGGTAGCCCTTGTCTCAGAACGGGACACCGATGAAACGTTGGCTTCAATCCGCTCCGAAGGTCATTGAGGAATGCCTCTATGACCACGTAGCCAGTGTCGATTCTGTGCGAGTGGAGGACGGCACCGGCGGGGTTCTGAGACGAGTTCTCCGCAGTGTTTTCTGGGCTCCTGCGAGCTGGGTTCTCCGACGCGGCGCAGTGTCCGATGAGGTACTGCGCGGGACGGCTGCGCACCCTGAAGGAGTCTCGGTCGGAGACCGACGACGTGCCCGCTTCTGCGACCACCTCCGCTTCGCCGAGGTGGTGTCCTGGTCACTCCAAAGTCGCGACCGATGGGTCAAAGGAAGCGCTCAACGGTGTCGCTGCGCTCCTGTCGACGGCGTCCGACGGGCTCTCCTTCGTCGACCCCATCGATGGTACGACAGCCGTCAGAAGGAGGCCGCAGCACAGCTGCAGCCTGCGCTGCTTGAGGACCAATGCGACCGCCTCCGGGCGGCCGCGTCGGGGGTGGTACCGGTCCGCTGCGCTCCCCTCTCGTCGCTTCGCTCCACGACTGGTACCGGTGTGCCACTTCGTTCCAAACACCGGTACCAGTCGACCCCCGACTTCCCGGGAAAAAGGAGTGCCACTGGTACCAGTCAGCCCTTCGGGTCCTACGGATTCCTGACTGGTACCAGTGATGGTGGTACCGATCCTTTTTCCCGACTAGGTGCTGCTCAGCTGAAAGAGCGTCGCGCTCCGGCTGTCAACACGGTGCCACTTCGTTCGAAACCGTGTTGACAGCCGAGCCGCGTCTTTCCGGGGGAATCTGACCCCTCTGTTGACAGAGCGCTCCCATCCTTCGTCCGGAATCGCTCTGTCAACAGAGACTCTGTCGAGAGCATCTTCCCCCGATCAAGCAGCAAATCTGGAGCCGTTTTCTCGCTGAAGCTCGAAACTGGCGTAAAAGGGTGAAAGAGCATAAGGGGAGGTGGCACCGCGCTACGTTTCCACCCTCGCCTCGCTCGGTCGGAATCTTGCTTGGTGGTCGGCGTAGCCGACGCCTCTGAGTCATGCGCTTCAGGTGTCGCTATGCTCTTCCGTCGCGCAAGCCTCACCCTCGACACTGGGCGCGCCTCGGGCCCTCACGTCAGAGCTGGCGCTCCGTCAGCCTCCAACGCCCGACCGGGCGTTGGAGGGTGCTCGCGCCGATGGCCGCTCCGCTGGTTCGCAACGGGGCGGCCATCGCCGAAGGACTGCGCAAGGAGCTGGGGTCGCGCGCCGGGCAGCGCCTCTCGACCTCGCTGCCATTGATGAGGTTGCCCGCGACCGGTTAAACGGTCAACTGTTCTCGGTTATCCTTCCCCACGGTGCTGTGCGTGCGACGTACGAGGCCTTTGTAGTTTTCCTTGAGCGGGCTCACGATGCATCGTTTTGCGGGGTCAGAGCCCGTGTATGTGCTGTTCGTCCACTCGTCCAGCCCGTACTGATCGATGAGCGGTTCTGGCATCGCCATCCCGGTGCCTGGACGAGTGGCGGACCGCTTGGCGTCCCACTCCTCAGAACCTGCCAGATGCGCGGACAAGAATGCGGTGAGCGCAGGTTGACTCTCAGGGCGTCCGCTGGGGTTCACTCGGCGGAGCCACTCGCAATAGAGCGCGTGCAAGAAGCGGTATGGAAGCAGGTCCCAGACAAAATCCGTCTCGAACTCCAGCCAAAAAGCCAGAAGGTAGTTGTTGTCGCCTTGGTAGTTCTCGAGCGCACGTTGGCAGGCATCGGGGTTCGACAACGTCGTGTGTGTCATCTCGAGGGCCCGCTTCAAGACGTATCGCAACACCTCCGGGCGCGCGAGGTAGTCGGTCTTGATGTACCTGCGCTCGCCCTCCCCGAACCACTTCTCGAAGGGCACGACTAGAAGCCTGCGGTAGAAAGACCCCGAGCGGTCCTTTGTCCTCTGCAGCGTCGAGTTCTGGCACTGGATGTCGAGGCCGCGCCAACGAAACTTCACGGGTGTCTTGTGCTTTCGGTCAAGCGTGATGGCGTCTCCAGTGACAAACGCCTTCCACGCCGCGAGGCTATCGGCCAGCTTGCCTACGTCGTTCTCGTCGACAAGATTGACACGCGAGTACAGAAGAGGCTCAAGCAGGAACGGCTTGCCGAACTCGGCGAACGGAATCGATGAGCATGCCTTAGTCCCGAGGAGGTTCTGGAGCATCTGAATCAGAGTGCCCTTGCCATTGTTTCCGCGTTCCGACATGAACCAGATCGCCTTGTTCCAAGGCGCATGCGAACGCACTGCGGCACTGATGATCTCCCAAAGAAGCTCAGGCACGCCCTCGTCATCGCTGAGGCTCTTGATCCATGACTCGACGTCCCATTCCTCGCCGTCCGGCATGATGATGACCTCATTCGCGGCCGTCGGGACATAGTCGACGGGGAACTTCGAGAGGAACACCCAGTCCGGAGAGAACTCGCGGAGGGTCTGGCGAGCGTGATCGAAGACGCCGTTCGCTACGGGGATGAGGTGGGGCTCAACGGTTCTCGTCACGACCGGGGCATGGATTCTGAGTCGCGCATAGGTGGACTCGATGGTGCCGGCGGTGGCCGACGGCCGCAGATCGCTCACGAGGCTCTTGATGCGAGTCTTGGACGCAGAATATGTGCCAGCGTTCTCGCCATAGGCGACGTAGACAGCGAGCTCCGTCAAGTCATCAGCCTCGCCCTCTGCGAGATCTACAGCGACGATCCGATGCCGGGCGAGCAGCACCATGGCGGCGGTGTGTTCGTCCAGGACCTGCACCTTCCTGATCGGCGGCAGGAAGGATCCGCTATCCTTGCGTCCCCGGTTCTCGATGTCGAACTCGGCGTTGATCCGACGAATGAGGGTGTCTCGCACGGCACGAAGATCGACACCAGGGTCGTCGACGATGCTCGTCAGGTAGGCGCTCACAGTTTGCTCGACAATGGTCTCCTGCGAAGTAGGAGTGAACGCCGGCAACACTTTCCGCGCTGGGCGCCGCGAGCCGTCCTGAGTGGCGGTGTTAAGTTCGTCGGTAGAGCCGCGAAACTCTTCGAGAGCCGCCCTGTCGTTGACGGGGCGGTTTTCTGTTGCCGTCACGGAATCACTCACCGCCCAATGCCGAAGCGAACGCGGACATGATGATGCTCCGCTGCTCTGGTCGGAACGCCGGTGCCTTGGCGGCCATCTGCGCGGCCCATGCCTGGAGCGTGACATCGGGCACGTGAACCGGCTCGGGAGCCGCGAAAGCGTCGAGGTCTTCAGGGCGCACGTATATGCGCCCTTTCAGCTTCACAGCTGGAATGGTGCCGGACTTGATGTGGCGTCGAAGGGTAGAGAGACCGTACTCGGTGCGTGCGGCTGCCTCGGGGAGATTGATGAGGTTGGTGGATGCGAGAGGCATCAAATGCTCCTATGGAGTAGGAGCACAACGTCAGATCATTTCTAAGTTCGGGGCTTGTCTGATCGGATAGTAGCTTAGCCAGAGCTGCTGTCCTGCCCCCGTTGCCAGGGGCTTTCTACGTGTGGGGCTCGTCGTTCTGGAAGCAGGTCAGCCAAACGTTGCGTTCCGCACCCCTGACGGGGTCGCATGTGTAATTCGCCGCGACGCCTGCCGGCGGCGCGGTCTAGATGTGGAGTTGTGCACTCGGCAGTTTGTCGAGCTTGACCACGGTAGCAGTACCCACGGACATTTCTGATCATGCGTGAACAGCCCGCAACGTTCGAGCCGAACGGCAGAATCGTCCAACCCGGGAAGAAGGAAAGTCAGCCTGTAGCAGCGGCGTAGCGTTGCAATCCACGATGTTAGCTACACCACAAGGTGCGTCAAGCCGCGGCGTGTGGTCAGGTGTAGCGATGTAGCGGCGTAGCAGTGGTTCACGAGCGGACGAGTGCGCTGTGTCGACAGCGCATGAAAACCGATGTTCAACTTTGTTCTGCTACATCGCTACATTGCTACAACGTCCCAAGATCACAGTGATTCAGGGAGCGAGGCGTAGCGAGACGTAGCGAGCTGCCTCGATAGCGGTGCTGTTCCGCTACAGCGGTGTGGCTGAGGCAATCACTAGCAGACCAGGTGCGACGTCCAGCACCGTCCGGCGTCTCGTGTGACCACCACACGAGCTTCGGCTACGTCGCTTGCGAAGCTGTACGGCAATCGGTGTTAGCGCCATCCGGGCTCGACGCGCTCGAAGTTTAGGCCTTTGCGACCGCGCCATCCCTTGCCGATGCGGTTGACGCGTGGAGCCATCACCGCACGGACCATTCTTCTTTGCTCCGCGAGTTTGAGCGAGCTCCACTCCATCCGGATTGCTCCACCAGACAGTAGTGCGAGAACGAACGGGTCTATCTCTGACAGCTTCTCAAGCTTTGCCTGGGCTGCTCGGATCTTCGGTTCGATGCGCGCTTCTTGGTCGAGGAGGATGTCGAAGCGGAGGAGTGCCGCTGCTTCCTCCCGAACTTTGTCGAGGTATGCCTGATATCCGGCGATCTCGGCGAGAAGCGCATCGCGTTCGCTGTTGGCGGCGTCACCACGGTCGCCGATCGTTGCGAGGAAGTCGGGACGCTCCAGCCGTGCAAGGAGCACTTCAGTCACAATCTGCTCAAGGTGCTCCTGTCGCATGGCGACGTGGAACCCCTTCCTGCCATCCGGGCCGGGGCGACCGGGAATCCCCGAACAGACATAGGCGCCGTACACGTCGCGAGGGATAGACGCCCCACTCGGATCGACCTTCTTGGTGCCTGCGTTTTGCTTGCCGAGTCGCATCGGTGCTCCGCAGACTCCGCAAAGAGCGATGCCGGACAGCAGGTGCTTCGCCGGCCAGTCGTTCGCTCGCTTGCGGTCTTGTGGTGAGATTACCGACTGTAGCTTCTGCCACGCCTCGGGCTCGATCAGCGCGGGCCACAATGCCTCGCTCACAATCTTGCCTTGGTGCTGACGTTTTCCCGCGTAAGCCGGCATGGTCAGCATCTGCTTGACCGCGGGGGGAGTCCAGCCGTAGTTCTTTCGATGCTCGACACGCGTAGGGCGGCGCGGTGGGATGCCGCGCAGGTTGAAATCCTTCGCGATTGCGTAGAACGACTCGCCCGCCAGCACGCGCCGTGCAGCCTCACGAACGATTGCCGCCTGCTCTGGATGCTCATCTACGCGGAGTAGCTCTCGAGTTTTGACGTCGTACACGCGTTGGTAGCCATACACGTTCTTTCCGTGCGGCCGACCTGCCTCTGCTGCAGCCCGTACGTTGCGGCGGATGCGCTCGGACGTCTTGTCGGACTCGTACTCCGCGTCGACCGCGTCCTCCAGAAGCGTGCGTCGATCGCGTGCATTCGCCGGATCGTACAGTCGCCCGTGCGTAGTCACCCAGATCCGGACCTCGCGTTCTTTGCAAAGGTCGATCAGATCGACCCACTCGCCGACGCGACGAGAGCCTCGGCTCGACTCCCAGATCGCGAGCACATCGGCATCGAAGGCGTTCTCCTCGAGGTCGGAGATCAGACGCCCGAAATCCTCGCGGTGCCGCTTCGCGTAGCGGCTCGCGCTGCGATCTGTATCGCGGTACGGTGCGGACGGGTGCAGTACCCAGCCCTGTTGTTCGAACGATCTGACGTTCTCATGGTGTTGTTGATCAGGGCTTTTCCCGGTTCCGCGGGGATCCTTGGATACGCGCAAATACTCGCGCACGGTCAGGCTTGCCATAGCCACCTCCATAACAGACTATATCTGGGGCGAACTGCGCGATCGTCGTCGGCGCGGTGTTCTGGCTCGCCGCGTGGTGCGGGGCGGGGCGCGCGGTCCGGGTGATCAGTGCCGGCGCCGGGCTGGCCGGGTTCGTCGTACTGGTCACCCCCGAGCCCAGTGTGATCAGGGCGGCCGTCATGGCTGGGGTCGCGATGGTGTCCGTCCTGATCGGACGCCCGAGCGCAGGGGCGGGGATGCTCGCGTTCAGCGTCGTCGCGATCCTCATCGCCGACCCATGGCTCGCCTCGACTCCCGGGTTCGCGCTGTCCACCGTGGCCTCCGGGGCGCTGATCCTGCTCGCGCCACCGCTCGCAAAGGGACTCGGTCGATGGATGCCGAGGCCGCTCGCACTGGCCATCGCCGTGCCCGCAGCGGCCCAGCTCGCGTGCGGCCCGATCATCGCCCTGTTCGCGGAGCAGCAATCGCTCGTGGGGCTCGTCGCGAACCTGCTCGCGGCGCCCGCGGCTCCACTCGCGACGGTCATCGGCCTGCTTGCCTGTCTCACGGCGCCCGTTCCGGTCCTGGCGGACGTTCTCACGGCATCCGCCTGGCTCCCCGCCGCCTGGATCGCCGAGACGGCGCATCTGACGGCCGCGCTCCCGTTCGCTCAGGTCCTGGTCGTGCCGGGTCTGCTGAGCGCCACGGTGGTCGGGATCGTCAGTCTGGCAGCGGGCGTCATCCTGACGAACGGTCTGCGAGCGATCCCGGCCGCCCGAGCCGCCTCCGGTGCGATCCTCGCCGTGGTGCTGGCGCTCGGCTGCGCTCAGGTCGTCCTGCGGGGTCCTCTGGCCGGCGCGACCAGCCCTGATGGCTGGGCGGTGGCGGCCTGCGATGTCGGGCAGGGCGATGCGTTCGTCATCCGTTCGCAGGGGAGTATCGCGGTGATCGACACCGGACCGGACCCGGCGCCACTCGCCGACTGCCTTAGAGGTCTGGGAGTGACTCGCATCGATCTGCTCGTCCTCACTCATTTCGACCTTGATCACGTCGGTGGCGTCGATGCCGTCCAGGGCATGGCCGACGTCGTTCTGCACGGACCGGCGGGCGACAGCGGAGATCAAGCGATCCTCCGACGCCTCGCCGACGGGGGAGCCACGGTGACCACGGCCTACGCGGGTCTGCGGGGTGAGCTCGGTGGAGCCTCCTGGCAGGTCCTCTGGCCCACAAGAGATCTGCGAGCGTTCCCGCCGGGCAACGATTCCAGCGTCGTGGTCGAGATCGGCGGAGCCGAGGTGCCGCGCTCCCTGTTCCTGGGAGACCTGTCGGCGGAGGCACAGCGGATGCTGGCGCGCGCCGCTCCGATCTCCGCGGGTTACGCCGTTGTCAAGGTGGCCCATCACGGCAGCGCCGATCAGGACGCGCAGCTGTATGCCGATCTGCGACCGACCGTGGCGCTGTTCAGTGCAGGGGCAGGGAATGACTATGGTCATCCGCGCATCGAGACCCTCGACCTGCTCGGGGCGACCGGTGCCTCCGTATTGCGCACCGATCAGCAGGGCCGATTGCTGGTCGGGCTGAGCGACGGCGACCTGCAGTTCTGGACCGAGAAGCGGCCCCCGTGAGGTGGAGGTGGCCTCCGGGCGCACGACGAGGAGCGACGTCTGCCGCCCCCGGTAGGCTGAGTGCATGGCCGCATCTCGTACCCCCGCTCGTGGAGGTGCCAAGGCGGCGAAGATTCCGCAGGTGTCCTGGCGAGATCCGCGCCCTGCTCCGGTGGTCCTCGTCTTCGGGCCCGAAGAGGTCTGCGCCGAGCGGGCGATCGCCGGGGTCCGCGACTACCTGCGTGCCGAAGATCCGGCGCTCGAGGTCACCGACGTCCGCGCCGACGACTACGCGCCGGGCACACTCCTCTCGCTCACATCTCCGTCTCTGTTCGGCGAACCGCGTCTGGTGCGCGTCTCGGGGGTCGAGAAGTGCTCCGATGCCTTTCTGCAGGAGGCGGTGTCGTACCTCGAGCACCCTCAGGAGGGTGCGACCGTCATCCTCCGCCATACCGGTGCGAGCGTCCGGGGCAAGAAGCTGCTCGATGCTCTGCGCGGGGGCGCCGGCGACGGCATCGAGATCCCGTGTGCCGCGATCAAGCGCGACAGCGATCGCGTCGACTTCGCGGCGGGTGAGTTCACGGCGGCGAAGAAGCGGATCGCACCGCCCGCGCTCCGCGCACTCGTCTCGGCATTCGCCGATGATCTGACCGAGCTCGCCGCCGCATGCCAGCAGCTCATCGGCGACGTCGAGGGAGACGTCACCGAAGACGTCGTCACCAAGTACTACGGCGGCCGCGTCGAGGTCTCGGCGTTCGTCGTCGCCGACACGGCGATCGCCGGTCGTTACGGTGAAGCACTCGTGGCGTTGCGGCACGCCCTCGCCTCCGGCGCGGACCCCGTGCCGATGGTCGCCGCCTTCGCGATGAAGCTGAGGACCATGGCTCGGGTCGCAGGCAACCGGGAGCCCAGCAGACAGCTCGCCCAGAGACTCGGCATGAAGGACTGGCAGGTCGACCGTGCTCGGCGCGACCTCTCCGGCTGGAACGAGCGCTCGCTCGGAATGGCGATCCAGGCGACGGCCCGAGCGGATGCCGAGGTCAAGGGTGCGGCACGCGACCCGATCTTCGCGCTCGAGCGCATGCTGACTGTCATCGCCACCCGTCAGCCCTTCGGCGAGTAGCATCGCGCCGCCGTCGGGCCGACGCGTCGCGTCATCTCGAATGGCACCACCGGCGCGTGACACAACAATGCCCGACACGAGGGCCCGGCCCGACACGGCATGATGTCCATGGCGCACGAAAGAGCCCGCCCCGCGAACGGGACGGGCTCTTGTCACACCGTCAGGCGTGGAATCGGCTCAGAGAGCGGAGACCTGCTTGGCGATGGAGGACTTGCGGTTCGCAGCCTGGTTCTGGTGGATGATTGCCACGTGTGGACGCTTTCTGTACGGAGTTGTTAGGAAATGCCGGCAGAAGAAGAGGGCTTCCACTCGGCGGTCGTGAGGGAAGAACCCACACGCAAGCCAAGAACCAACTCTACCAGCACTCGGGCCGATCACCCTAAACGTCGCGCTCGTGCGGCCCTGGGGTGCACAATCATCAGTATCCCGACGCCATCGTCGCGTCACCGACGTCAAGGAGCGACATGCGCCCTGCCCTCCCGCCCGCTCCGTCCGGGTCCGCCGTGAGGCGAGTGGGTGCCCGGTGGATGACCGTGTTCACGCTGGCGTGGCTGGCGATCTGGACGGTGCAGCTCACACCGATCCAGTTGCTGCTCCCTCTCCAGCTCAACACCGCGGATGAGGACTGGATCTCGGGCGTCGTATCGTCCGGCCTCGTGCTCGGGATCGGCGGACTCGCCGGAATCGTCGCAGGACCCGTCGCCGGCGCCCTCTCCGACCGCGCCGGCGTCGGACGTCACCGTCGCCGTCCGTGGGCGATCGGGGGAGCGCTGTTCACGGCCGCCTTCCTCGTGCTCACCGGGTTCAGCGAGGGTCCGTGGGCCGTCGGCGCATCCTGGGTCGGGGTGATGATCGGAGCGGCCGTCTCGGCTGCCGCCTTCACCGCCTTGATCGCCGATCAGCTCCCGGTGACGCAGCGGGGCGCGGCATCCGCTGCCGTCGGCTCCGGACAGGCTGTCGGGATCGTCCTCGGCGTCGGACTCGTGGTACTCCTCGGCCTCGGCATCCGAGAGGGCTACCTGCTGCTCGCCGCGGTCATCGCCGTCGTCGGGACAGCCGCGGCACTCGTGCTCCCCGACCCTGCGGCCTCCGAAGCGACAACACCGCGGAACGAGCCGCGGGATCGCCACCTGCTCGCCTCCCTCCGCGACAGGGACTTCGCCTGGATGCTCTCCGGCCGCTTGGTGACCAACATCGGCAACGCTCTCGGCACCGCACTCTTCCTGTTCTTCCTCCTGCACGGGCTGCACCAGGAGCAGGCGGATGCCGAGGACAACCTGCTGCTCCTGATCGTGGTCTACACGGTGTTCGTGGTGATCGCGTCGGTGATCACCGGCATCCTCTCGGATCGCACCGGCAACCGGCGCACGCTGACCATCGCCGCCACCGTCGTCCAGGCGGCGTCCGGCGTCGTGATCGCCGTGGTGCCGACCTTCGAGGCGACGATGGTGGCCGCAGCCCTCATGGGGCTCGGCTACGGCGCGTTCTCGACAGTCGGACTCGCGTTCGCGGCCGATCTGCTGCCGGACGAGAAGGACCATGCCCGCGATCTCGGCATCGTCTCGGTGACTGCCGCTCTCGGTCAGCTCATCGGCCCCGTGCTCGGGGCGGCGCTGGTGGCTCTCGTAGGCGGGTTCTGGCTGGTCTTCGCAGCGGCCGCGGTGCTGTCACTCGTCGGGGGCGCGCTCACTGCTCTCGCGAAGCAACCCGCTCGAGCTCCGCTGCCGCATCCGTGACCGCCGCATCCGTGACTGCCGCAGCCGACCCGCTCTCGACCGTCGCAACGGCGAGACGCAGCACCGCATTGAAGATCTGCGGCCGCATCGCGGTCACGAGGTGCGTCGTCCGCGGGACGATGATGAGCTCGGACTGGGGAGCGAGCCGCTGGAAGAGCGCTTCGTTCACGCGCAGCTGATCCCACTGCCCGTTGACGAACCAGAGCGGGACCCTGATCCTCGCCACCGCGGTCGCGAGGTCGAGGGTCGACAGGCTCCGCAGCGCCGTGTCCTGAGTGTCGAGCGCGTAGCCTCCCGCTGCGAAGTCGAAGCGCGTCTCCTCGGGGATCGTGGCCGCGAGGATCCGCTTCGTGATCCACATTCCTCGATCCGGCAGGCGATCGACCGCTCGGGCGATCGCCCGGTAGGCCGAGAGGCCGGCACCGCGGGGGAGTGAGGTGCAGGAGGCAGCCACGAGTCCGGCGACCTGCGGGGTGTCCGCTCCGCCCACGTAGGCGAGCGACAGCAGGCCGCCCATCGAATGGCCGACGAGCAGCACCGGGCCTCTCGTCGCCGCATCCCGCACCGCGACGTCGATCGTGTGCAGAGCCTCGTGGAGCGTGAAGTCCTCGGACATCCGCGTGCCGTGCCCGGGGAGGTCGACGGCGGTCGCCGGTATGCCCTGCTCCTCGAGGAACGCGAGCTGCGACCGCCACATCGTCGCTGACGTGCGGATGCCGTGCACGAGGACGATCTGGACGCTCACGCGTTCAGCATAGAGAAAGCGGGGCCGGTGGATGAACCACCGACCCCGCTTCGCCCACTGCCCGCACCCTATCGAGGTCTGGGCTTGATGATGATCGTGCCGCCGCCACCCTTGTAGTTTCCGCATCCGCCGCATTCGATATCCCATGCAGCGGAGGCGCTCACGGCGGGGACAGCCACGAGGGCGAGGGTGAGCGCGACTCCCGCCAGGGCTGCGGTGCGACGACGTCCGTTCTTCGACTGCATTGTGACCTCCGGTTCGTATGTCAGATGGCCGTCACAGTACCAAGATGGCGCGCGGACGTGAATACGACGAAAAGCTGGTCCTGTCTGGTCGGGAGACAGTTGCGCATGGAGCGGCTCGGACTCTCTCAGCGGCTGATTCGCACGACATAGAGAAAGCGGGGCCGGTGGATGAACCACCGACCCCGCTTCGACTGCTGCGTTTGTTACTTCTCCCAGCCGAGATCCTCGACGGGAGTGACTCCGAAGAGGTCCAGACCCACGTAGGGCTCCGGGGTCAGGTTGGCCAGACCGTCCTGGGTGACGTAGATCGACGGACCGTTGTAGAGCGGGATGACGCCCCAGGTCTCCTCGATGATCTTCGGCTCGAGGTCCATGGCCGCCTTGGTCCAGGTCTCGGCGTCCTTCTGCGACTCGACCTCGTCGGCGATCATCTTGTCGATGTCCGCGTTTCCGGTGGCAGACAGGTTCAGACCGCTGTCGGAGCAGTAGATCTGGCACATCCAGGCCGGTCCGAACGGGTCGGAGTCGGTGAAGCGGAGACCGAAGATGTCCCAGTTCTTCGACGTGAAGTCGTCGGAGAAGTCAGCGGACGCACGGACCTCGATCTGCACGTCGATGCCGATCTCCTTCTGCTGCGCCTGGAGCGACTTCGCGAGCGCCTCCTGCACAGGGCTGTTGCTGAAGATCGGGTAGACGACCGTGAACTTCTGGCCGTCCTTCTCGCGGATGCCGTCTTCGCCTTCGACCCAGCCGGCGTCGTCGAGCAGCTTCTTGGCGCCGTCGACGTCGTACTTCAGACCAGCCTCGCCGAACGCGTCCTTCCAGCCGTCCTGGAACGAGTACATGTTGAGCGATCCGGCTGCTTCTTCCTCATAGCCGAGACCGTTCCACGCGATCTGCTTCTGCTGATCGATGTTGATGCCCATGAAGAAAGCCTTGCGGACCTCGAGGTCGGCGAACTGCGGCTTGTCGCCATCGACCATCAGAACCGTCTTGGCGGTCTGCTGCGCGCGACGCACGACGGCGCCGTCCACATCCTCGACCTGCTTCAGACGCTCTTCGCTGCCGGCCTCGACCTGGTCGATCTCGCCGTTCTTGAAGGCGTTGATCGCCGCGTCGTCCTCGAGGGCCGTGAAGGTCACCTTGTCGAGGAGGGGAGCGTTGCCCCACCACTCGGGGTTGGGCTTGAAGGAGACGAAGCCGGCGTTCGCGTCGAACTCGTCGACCGTGTACGGGCCAGCGCCCCACTCGGCGTTGAGGTTGCCGATGTAGGCGTTGTTGAACGTCTCGACGTCAGCGTGCTTCGGGTTCAGGACGCCACCGGTGAGGAACGCCATCGACGGCCATGCGTAGATGCCGTCGAAGGTGACCACTGCGGTCTTGGCCGAATCGCCCTGCTCGACCGAGGTGACCTGCTTGTAGCCGTCGGTCGCGTTGGGGTTGAAGCCCTCTTCGTACGAGCGGTTGGCCTTCCACGTCGCGTCGATGGCCGTCCAGTCCATGGCCGTGCCGTCGTTGAAGTGCGCCTCTTCGGTGAAGGTGAAGGTGACGGTCGTGTTGCCGTCCTTCTCGCCGATCTCATACACGTCGAGGTAGGCGTCGTTCTTCTTGACCTCACCCTCAGGGGTGACCAGGAGCAGCTGCGGCATGAAGTAGTACCACAGGCGGGCGGTGTCCGCGCTGGCGTCGCTGTTGAAGGCGTTGAGCTGCTCGGGAACCTCGTTGATCTCGAAGTTGACCTCGCCGCCCTCCTTCAGGTTCTCCCGAGGCTGCGGGTTGTAGTCAGCAGCCTTCGTCTCGACGGTTTCACCGTTGTCCCCGCCGCCGTTGTTAGCGGAACCGCTCGCGCAACCCGCGAGGGCGAGTGCGAGGACGCCGCTGATCGCGATCGCCCCCAACAACTTCTTGTTCTTCATGGTGCTCCTTTCGCCTTTCGGCGTGTCATAAAGGGAAGAATAGTTCGGCTGGAGCCGTGCCACATCGGACGAAAGTGAATACTGCCTAACCGTTATCGGACAGTGACCCACGCGTCATCTGAGCGGAACAGGACGTCCGTTCAGACCGAGATCGGTCGTGTCGTCATGGAGTCCGGGTCGAAGATCACTCGCTGACGCGTGCGCTCGATGTCCGGATCGGGGACGGGGATGGCCGACAGCAGCGCCTGGGTGTACGGATGCTGCGGGTTCTCGAACACGTCGTCGACATCGCCGTGCTCCACGAAATCACCGAGGTACATCACGGCGACACGGTCGGCGATATGACGGACCACGGAGAGGTCGTGCGCGACGAAGAGGTACGACAGTCCCAGCTTCGCCTTGAGCTCGTCGAGCAGGTTGATGACACCCGCCTGGATCGACACGTCGAGCGCAGACACGGGCTCGTCGAGCACCACGATCTTCGGGTTCGTCGACAGCGCGCGAGCGATGCCGATGCGCTGACGCTGACCGCCGGAGAATGCCTGCGGGAACCTGTCGCTGTGCGCAGGGTTGAGTCCGACGAGGTCCATGAGCTCGTCGACCCGCCGGTGAGCTTCTTCCTTCGGCGTGCCGATCGCGAAGAGCGGCTCCGAGATGATGTCGGCGACCGTCATGCGCGGGTCGAGGGCCCCCATCGGGTCCTGGAAGACGATCTGGATGTCCCGGCGCAGCTCGCGTTCCACCTTGTGGCTGCGGATGTCGTTGACGCTCGTGCCGGCGATGATGATGTCGCCCTCGGTCTGCTTGACCATGTCCATGATCTGCAGCAGCGTCGTCGTCTTCCCACTGCCGGACTCGCCGACGATGGCCAGGGTCTCGCCCTCGCGGACGTCGAAGCTCACACCCTTGATGGCGTGCACCTCACCGACCTTGCGCTTGAGGAACGCCCCCTTGAGGAGGGGGAACGTCTTCGTGAGGTTCTTGACCTCGAGCGTGATGGGGCGCTCCTCCCGCGGCACGCGGGTCAGCGGGCTCTCCGGCACCTCGCGGAGGGGGTAGACCGGGAGACCGTTGATGAGGCCACCGTCCTCGATCTCGTGCACGCGGATGCAGGCGGCGCGATGCGCGTCGCCCGAGCCCGTCGCCACCGGCAGCAGCTCAGGCTCTCCGGCGCGGCACGCGTCCATGACGATCGGGCAGCGGTCCGCGAACGGGCAGGCATCCGGGAGATTGATCAGGAGCGGCGGGTTCCCCTTGATCGGCGTGAGCGGAACCTTCTCCGCCTTGTCCACTCGCGGGATCGCGCCCAGGAGGCCGATCGAGTACGGCATCCGCGTCCGGTGGAAAAGCTCGTGCACGGGCGCCTGCTCGACAGGCTTGCCCGCGTACATCACCATGACGTCGTCGGCGGTTCGGGCGACCACGCCCATGTCGTGGGTGATCATGATCACCGCGGCGCCGGTCTCGAGCTGCGCCTTCTCGATCAGGTCGAGGATCTGCGCCTGGATGGTGACGTCGAGGGCTGTCGTCGGCTCGTCGCAGATGATGAGCTTCGGGTTGTTGGCCATCGCGATCGCGATCACGACGCGCTGCCGCATTCCGCCCGAGAACTCGTGCGGGAACGACTTCATCCGTCGCTCCGGCTCGGTGATCCCGACCAGCTTCAGCAGTTCGACCGAGCGATCCCAGGCATCCTTCTTACTCAGGCCGCGGTGCACGGTGAGAGCCTCGATGAGCTGGTCGCCGATCGTGAAGACGGGGGTGAGCGAGGTCAGAGGGTCCTGGAAGACCATCGACATGCCGTTCCCGCGGATCACCGAGAGCTGCTTGTCGCTCATCCCGAGGAGTTCCTGGCCGTCGTAGACGATCGAGCCGGTGACCTTGGCGTTCTCGTCGAGCAGGCCCATGATCGCCAGCGAGGTGACGGACTTGCCCGAGCCGGACTCGCCGACGATGCCGAGCGTCCTTCCTGCCTCGAGGTCGAACGAGACGCCGCGCACGGCATCCACGCGTCCGGCCTCCGATGCGAAGCTGACCCTGAGGTCACGGACGGAGAGTACGTTGCTCATGCTCGGCCTCCAGCGGCAGAAGTGGGATCGAGGGCGTCGCGCAGACCATCGGCGATGAGTGCCATCGAGACGGTCAGCAGCGTCAGCGCCGCCGCAGGGAAGTAGAACAGCCAGGGCGAGGTGATCAGCGAGCTCGATCCGGCGCCGATGAGCGCACCGAGGGAGACGTCGGGGATCTTCACGCCGAAGCCGAGGAACGAGAGTCCGGTCTCGGCGACCACCGCGTTGACCACCCCGAGGGTGAAGTTGATGACCAGAAGCGAGCCGATGTTCGGCAGCAGGTGCCGCACCACGATCCGCATGCCGCTCACACCCATGTAGCGCGCAGCGCTGACGTACTCGCGTTCGCGGAGGGAGAGCGCCAGCGTCCAGATCACTCGAGCCGGGAAGTACCAGCCGATCACGAAGATCATGATCAGGGCGATCACGCGCCAGTCGCCACCGGACTTGTTCGAGATCATCGCGAGGATCAGGAAGCTGGGGATCACCATCATGAAGTGGATGACGAGCAGCGTGATGCGCTCGGTCCAACCGCCGAAGTAGGCGGCAGCCGTGCCGACGAGCGCCGACACGATCGTCACGCCGACGGACACGGAGACGGCGATCATGAGCGACCGCTGCAGGCCGACGGCGACCTGCGCGAACAGGTCGTTGCCGGCGTTGTTGGTCCCGAACCAGTGCTCGGCCGTCGGCCCGGTGCTGAGCGCGAGGAAGTCGAGCTCGACGTGGTCGTAGCGTGCGATCATCGGCCCGAAGATGGCGAACAGCACCAGGAGTACGAAGATGACGAGTCCGGCGAGGGCGCCCCTGTTGCGGGCGAATCGGCGAGAGTACAGCGTCCACTTCGACAGGCGCCTGGTCGCGACGCGCTCCGTCTCGGGCCCCGAGACGACAGGGGTCGCCGGCTCGACCGTGGGGTCGATCATTTCGGAGGTCATGTCAGCTCACTCTCACTCGAGGATCGAGCACCACCACGGCGACGTCGGCGAGGATTGCGCCGATCGCGGTGAGCACCGCGCCGAAGGCTGCGATGGCGACGGTGCCGTGGACATCGTTCTTGGTGATGGCATCGATGAAGTACTTGCCCATGCCGTTCCAGGCGAAGATCGTCTCCGTGAGGACCGCACCGGTGAACACGGCGGGAATGGTGAACGCGACCTGCGTGGCGACCGGGATGAGCGAGGTCCGCAGCGCGTGCTTGCGGATGGCCTGCTGCTTGGTCAGGCCCTTCGCGCGAGCCGTGCGCACGTAGTCGGCGCCGATGTTGTCGAGCAGCAGCGAGCGCTGCAGGAAGTGGATTCCCGCGTAGCCGATCAGCACGAGAGAGATCGTCGGCAGTGTGAGATGTTGGAGCACGTCTATGAGCACGGGGAAGAACCCCTCGACGCCCCTGCTCGCATTGCCTGTCACGTAGAAGATCCGGACGCCTGTCGCGTCGTTCAGCGCGATCGCGAGCAGCACGATGCCGAACGCGGCGACCACGATCGGGATGTTCATCGTGATGATGCTGGTGGCCTGGCCGATGCGGTCGGCGAGCTTGTACTGACGCGAGGCCGTGTAGACACCCAGCGCGATGCCGAGGACGGTGGTGAGGATCGTCGCACCGAGGACGAGCTCGGCACTGACCCACATGCGGTACGCCACCTGCTCGTTGACCGATCCGCCGGTCGGGCTGACGCCCCAGTCCCAGCGGAGCACGATGTTGCTGAGCCAGGTCCACCACCTCTCGATGAGGGGGACCGTGTCACTCAGGTTTCGAGGTGCCAGGGTGTGGACGATCTGCTCTTCGGTGAGTGGCGGACGTCGTCCCACATAGTTGCTGCGGGGATCGAGGAATCCCCAGGCCAGGAAGTACGTGATGTTCGTCGCGACCACGATCATGAGCAGCCAGCCGAGTGATCGGCGCAACAGATACTTGATCAAGGTGTTGATTCTTTCTCTTTTACAGGCGCGCACGGGATCCGCCGACGCAACGCTGAGCCGGGAAGACAGTCAATCACCATCCGCCGATCTGCGCGACACGACGCCTGCACGTGGTCTGTGACTGAGTCTTATCGCTTGCGGGATCCGGTGTCACGGATTGCTCCCGGGCAACCTCGGCAGAATATCACCGCGTTCGGCGAATCGAGCATTAGGGGCGCCTCACCGTAGAATCGACGGGACATGTCACCACGCTCCCTCACTCCGCTTCAGCCTGCCGCGACGCCTTCGACGCAGATCCGCAACTTCTGCATCATCGCGCACATCGACCACGGCAAGTCGACCCTCGCCGACCGCATGCTCCAGATCACCGGCGTGGTCTCGGATCGCGACATGCGCGCGCAGTACCTCGACCGCA
>NZ_JBEPZB010000038.1:0-23678 GCF_041641055.1 Microbacterium sp. | reverse complement strand
CTCCCGCTCCGCCGGCCGCGCCGCCTGCGCCGCCGGCCGCGCCGCCTGCGCCTCCGGTTGCTCCTCCCGCTCCTCCGGTTGCGCCGCCTGCTCCGCCGGTTGCGCCGCCTGCTCCGCCGGTTGCGCCGCCTGCGCCTCCGGTTGCGCCGCCTGCTCCGCCGGCTCCGAACGGTGAGTGATCCGTCGCGCCGGGACGGGCGACTCGGCGTCGGCATCATCGGCGCCGGTCGCGTGGGTCCGGTCATCGGAGCGGCCCTCGCCGGGGCCGGGCATGCCGTCACCGGCATCACGAGCGGGTCGGACGATGACCGCGCGTCGGCGGTGCTCCCGGACGCGCCCGTGCTGGACGCGCTTGAGGTGGTGCGGCGCAGCGAGCTCGTGATCGTCGCTGTGCCGCACGACCAGCTGCCGTCACTGATCGCCGGCATCGCCGAGGTCGGCGGCTGGCAGCTCGGTCAGCTCGTGCTGCACACCGACCCCGGATACGGCATCGAGGTCCTGCGGCCCGCGGTGGAGAGTGGGGCGATCCCCCTCGCCGTGCATCCTGCCATCACGTTCACGGGCACGACGATCGACCTGCGTCAGCTTCAGGCCGGCTATGCCGCCGTGACGGCTCCGCCGGCCGTGCTGCCGATCGCACAGGCTCTCGCGGTGGAGATCGGATGCGAGCCGGTCGTCATCGCTGAAGCCGACCGCCCGGCCTATGCGGATGCGATCCAGACCGCGACCGAGTTCTCCCGCTCGATCATCGCCCAGTCCATCGCCCGCCTCGGCGACATCGGGGTGGAGAACCCCGGCGGATACCTCTCCGCACTGGTGCAGTCGACGGTCGAGCGCGCGCTGCGCGACGCCTCGGGTCCCACCCCGCTGCTGTGAGGTCAGCGGCCGCCGGAGAACCCGCCACCGCCCCCACCGCCGGAGAACCCGCCGCCGAAGGATCCGCCGGCGCTCGATGAGCTTCCGGCGCTCGGCGCGGAGTATGAGGCGGCGGCGTGCGAGGTCGCTGCGAACGCGACGAACTGCCCGCGGATGAACGGCGCGTTCGGATCGCCGATCCACGAGGCGCCGCGCTGCTCATAGGCGTACACGCTCTCGAGCACCGCGCCCCACTCGTCCTCCATCCCGAACAGCATCGCGTAGGGGAGGAGACGCTCGTACACGAGGATCACGTTCGCGGTTCCGTCGGTGCGCCGCTCGGCGCCGGAGTACGACTGCAGCATCTGCAGCCTGTCAGCCTCCGCGACCCTGATGAACTCCTTCACACCGAGGAGGTACTCGTACTGGCGAGCGCCCTCAGGGGTGAGCACGGTGTGCTTCGAGAAGCTGTAGAGGCATGACAGCAGCACGAGGAAGACCCCGAAGGCGATCGCGACGAAGGCGGGGATCGCCGTGACTCGTCCGGCGATGAGCCCCCAGAGTCCCAGCGCGAAACCGGCCAGCACGACGGCGATCGCGCACCACTGCAGGATCATCGCCGCGCGGCTGCGCTCCTTCGTCGTGAGTCCCCGTGATGCGGCGGCCTCCACGCCGCTCTGAGCGAGCGCCTTCATACGCGCGGCGAACGTCTCGCTCTCCGCGGGAAGGTCCGCCATGCCGTCGGCATCCGCTTCGGCGAAGAGGGCATCCATCGCCTCGCCGTCGAGCGGGTCGGGGATCCGAGCACCGGGAAGCCGTCGCAGTCGTGGCTGCTCCGGTTCGGCGCCCTCCTCGATCCGCAGCATGCCGCGCACGGCGAGGTGCACGATCTCGGCGGGGATGGCGTCCTTCGATCCCGGCACGACTGCGGCGGCGATCAGCGGCGGCAGCGAGTCGGGCACGTCGTACTGCGCGATGACGACGCCGCTCGCACGTCGACGGGACCGCCGGAACGACGACACCGCGAACCAGCTGCCGACCGCGAGTCCGAGACCGCCTACCGCTGCGATGGCCGGCACCGTGTCGGTGACCGGGTCAGGGCGGCGAGCTGCGGGTTGCAGGGCAGTGCCGGATTCGAAGCCGACGGCGACGGTGACGCCTTCGCCCGCAGCGAGCTCCGTCGCCTCGACGCTGTAGCGGGAGCCGTCGGCGGATGCCGCCAGGTCGCACTCCTCGCGCGAGCCCGAGGGGCCGACGTAGCAGCGCGTGCTGCCGGTCAGCCGGTCGGTGAGGGTGGGGTCGAGTTCGACATCCGCCCGGAAGGACTCGATTCCCTGGGTGCTGTCGAGCGGCAGGAGGTCCCAGTAGAACTCGTCGACGCCGGAGTCGGCGGCGATGATCACGTCCCGCATCTCGTACTCGATGACGTAGGTGGTGAGGCCCCGGACGTACTCGTCATCTCCGGTCAGGATGTACAGCAGGCCATCGTCCTCGTCGGTCTCGTACGGCACGGGCGTGCCGGCGTCGTCGGTGACGGAGAGGACGGTGACATCGAGCCAGGCATCCTCGTAGGTCGTCGGGAGTCCGCGGACGATGCCCTTGTTCTGGTCGGTGTCGGGGAACCGCGCGGTCAGCGTCTCGGTGACGTGCAGGTCCGCCCGGCCCTCATCATCGAGTCCCACCTCGAACACGGATTCCCAGGACGCGTACGAGAAGTCGTCGACGTCGACGTCCGCGGTCGCGGAGGCCGCGGCCGACGTCGCCGCGGCGGGAGCGATGAGGGCCACCGCGGTGAGGACGGCGCTCGCCGTCGCACAGACGACGGAGGCGCGGACGAGGGAGGGGGCGACGCTGTGGGCTGCCATGTTCCGAGGCTACCCAGACGATGCCGCAGGGCGGGGCAGCGGACCTCGGTAAACTGGAGACGACTTTCAAGGAGCCCCCGAATGACTGACGCGTCTGCCGCGCCCGAGCCGGCCACCGCCGCCACCGAAGAAGACGTCCACGAGCAGAAGGCCGTGCGTCTCGCGAAGCGCGCGCGTCTGATCGCCGATCGTGCGGATGCCGGTGGTGGCGCCTTCCCGGTCGGCGTCCCCGTCACCCACCAGATCCCTGCGCTGCGCGCGGAGTACGGCGACCTCGAGGCGGGGGCCGAGACCGGCGTCATCGTCGGCGTCGCCGGTCGTGTCGTCTTCAGCCGCAACACCGGAAAGCTCTGCTTCGCCACCCTTCAGGCCGGTGACGGCTCACGTATCCAGGCGATGATCTCGCTCGCGAACGTGGGCGAGGAGTCGCTGGCCGACTGGAAGGAGTACGTCGACCTGGGTGACCACGTCTTCGTGCACGGTGAAGTCATCTCGAGTCGCCGCGGCGAGCTGTCGATCATGGCCGACGAGTGGGCCATCGCCTCCAAGGCGATCCTCCCGCTGCCCAACGCCTACTCGGAGCTCAGTGAGGAGGGCCGGGTCCGCAGCCGCTACCTCGATCTGATCGTGCGCGAGCAGGCGCGCAGCACCGTGCGCGCCCGCGCGGCCGTGAACGCCAGCCTCCGCGCGACGTTCGGGAGCCACGACTACCTCGAGGTCGAGACGCCGATGCTGCAGGTGCAGCACGGCGGCGCCTCCGCCCGTCCGTTCGTGACGCACTCGAACGCCTTCGACACCGAGCTGTATCTGCGCATCGCGCCGGAGCTGTACCTGAAGCGCGCCGTCGTCGGCGGCATCGAGCGGGTGTACGAGATCAACCGCAACTTCCGCAACGAAGGCGCGGACTCCACGCACAGCCCCGAGTTCGCGATGCTCGAGGCCTACCAGGCCTACGGCGACTACAACCAGATGGCCGCGCTCACGCAGGAGCTCGTGCAGCAGGCCGCGATCGCGGTCGCCGGGTCGACGACGGTCACGTGGGCCGACGGCACCGAGTACGACCTCGGCGGCGAGTGGGACCGCATCTCGATGTACGAGTCGCTGTCGGCCGCCTCGGGGCGTACGGTCACCCCGCAGGACTCGGTCGAGGACCTCATCGCCTTCGCCGAGGCGAGCGGCGTGGACCTCCCGGCCCAGGCCACGCACGGCAAGCTCGTCGAAGAGCTGTGGGAGCACTTCGTGAAGGGCGACCTCGTGCGTCCGACGTTCGTGATGGACTTCCCGGTGGACACCTCGCCTCTCGTGCGCGAGCACCGCTCGATCGAGGGTGTCGTGGAGAAGTGGGACCTGTACATCCGCGGGTTCGAGCTGGCCACCGGATACTCCGAGCTGGTCGACCCGGTGATCCAGCGCGAGCGTTTCGTCGAGCAGGCGAAGCTGGCCGCCCGCGGAGACGTGGAGGCCATGCCCGTCGACGAGGAGTTCCTGCGCGCCCTCGAGCACGGCATGCCGCCGTCCGGCGGCATGGGAATGGGCATCGACCGCCTGCTGATGGCGATCACGGGCCTCGGCATCCGCGAGACCATCCTCTTCCCGCTGGTCAAGTAGCGTCTGGGACGCCGCGGCGGAACGCCCACTCGGGCAGCACCGCGGCGCTGATCATCGTCTCGAGGAGGGCCGCGAGACCGTACTCGGGGTCGATCGCGCGCACCAGGTCGAGGTGGTGGGCGGCATGGCTGGAGCGACCCAGCGCCCACGAGAGCCAGGCCGCGGCGGTGAGGGGTGCCGGTCTCGACGCTCGCGGCGCACGGGCCGCGAGGTAGCGCGCGAGCGTGAGAGCGGTTCGGAGCCGCTCGGAGTCGGGGGCCGGGCCCCTGCCGAGGAAGACGTCTCCGAGATCGTCGGGGAACGCCTCGCCCGTGTCCGCGAACGAGAGCTGTGAGCGGAGGGTCCGCATCCCTCCGGAGATGTCGGTCGCCCACTGCGTCAGTGCGACGTCGCGGAAGATCGGTCGGTCGAGACACCAGAGCAGCGCCGCGGTGGCGAAGGTCGGCAGATCATCGGGGGAGCTGAGGACGGACTCGAAGAACGCAGGCAGGTCTTCGAGCAGCACCAGCGCGGCGATCGCCTGCGGGTCGGCGCGAGCGGTTCTGTGGGGTGCACCGTCGTCGAGCAGCGCGGAGAGCTGGATCAGGGCCCGTCCGACGCGCTCCTTCTCGGCGAGGTCCGCCGGGTCGAGACGCGCACCGGCGAGGTGATCGCCCGAGACATCGCCGATGCCGGACACCGACGGCGGCTCGCGGTCGAGGACATGCAGTTCAGGTTCATCAGCCAGATAGCTCGACCACCCGGCGGCCGTCACGCAGAGGGCGTCGACGATGCGGAGCCCGGCGTCGTCGGCACGGCGGAGAAGCTCGTCGACCTCGACGGCGAACGGCAGGACCAAGCCGTCGCGAGTGGCCTGAGCCTGATCGTCGGTGTAGACGACGACGGCGACGGCATCCGTCCCGTCGATGCGGGACACGAGTCCGATCGCTGCATCCGCATACTCCGGGAGGCCGACGTCGTCCCGGGGCAGATCGAGGCGCATCGCGCCATGCGTGCGCGAGCCGTGGAAAGGGAGGAGCACAAGACTCTCGGTGGGGGTGAAGCCCGCCAGGGAAGGGACGATGCTGAGGAACTCAGCGGAGCCGGAGGCTCGGAGCAGGGTGGTCATCCCGAGAGTGTCGTCGAAGGGTCGGCGCCGTCGGGGCGGATCCACAGCATGCGCACCCGGATCGGGAGGACCGCCGGATGTGCAGGAGCAGTGAGCCCTCGAACGGCCGGTCGCGTACCATTGGACGCATGGAGAACTTCTGGCTTGCGGCGGCGTGGTCGATCATCCCGACCATCGGCGTGAGCGTGGTCTTCTTCTTCGTGCTCCGCGGCATCCTGCGGTTCGACCGCACCGAGCGCAAGGTGCACGCACGCATCGAAGCCGAGGAACGCGCAGCTCGCGGCCTGCCGCCGCGCCCCTGAGCAGCGTCCGACCCATCGGCTACTGTGTAGCCAGCGCACCGTCACCGGTGCCCACTGAGGCGCGTGCCGTCGAAGTGCCGACCCGTCGAGAGGACGAGGTATGACACCCGACACCTGGGCGTGGTGGATCGCGGCGTTCCTGCTCGTCCTCGACCTGACGATCCGCATCACGGCGATCATCGTGATCCCCCGCAACCGCCGCCCCACGGCTGCGATGGCCTGGCTGCTGGCCGTGTTCTTCATCCCGTTCGTCGGCGTCCTCCTCTTCCTGCTGATCGGAAACCCGCGCCTTCCGCGCGCCCGCCGGCGCAAGCAGGACCAGATCAACGAGTACATCGCCGAGACGAGCGAGCATCTGCACTTCGGCACGCTGCGTCCCGACGCCCCGAGCTGGTTCCCCCCGCTCGTCGAGATGAACCACCGTCTCGGCGCGCTGCCCATCTCGGGCGACAACGGTGCGCATCTGATCGCCGACTATCAGGACTCCCTCGATGCGATGGCGGAGGAGATCCGCAAGGCACAGGACTACGTCCACGTCGAGTTCTACATCCTGCAGTCCGACGCATCGACCGACAACTTCTTCCGCGCGATGGAGGAGGTCGCGGCGCGGGGCGTGCACGTCAGGGTCCTGCTCGACCACTGGGCGAACCGGTGGAAGCCGAGGTATCGCGAGACCATCGCGCGGCTCAACCGGATGGGCGCCGACTGGCATCTGATGCTCCCTGTGCAGCCGCTCAAGGGGCGCATGCAGCGTCCCGATCTGCGCAACCACCGCAAGCTCGTGGTCGTCGACGGCAAGGTCGCCTTCCTCGGCTCGCAGAACGTCACGGATTCGACGTACAACCTCCCCAAGAACATCAAGCGCGGTCTGCACTGGGTCGACCTCATGGTGCGCATCGACGGTCCCGTCGTGCTGAGCGTGAACGCCATCTTCCTCAGCGACTGGTACAGCGAGACCGACGAGGTGCTGCAGGAGATCGACATCTCGCACGCCGAGGCCGGCTCCGGCGACCTGGACTGCCAGGTCGTCCCCTCCGGGCCCGGCTTCGAGGTCGAGAACAACCTCCGTCTCTTCCTCGGACTGCTGTACGCGGCCAAGGAGCGCATCATGATCGTGAGCCCGTACTTCGTGCCGGACGAGGCGCTGCTGCTCGCCGTCACCGCAGCGGTCGACCGGGGAGTGGCCGTCGAGCTGTTCGTCTCCGAAGAGGGCGATCAGGCGATGGTCTATCACGCCCAGCGCAGCTACTACGAGGCATTGCTCAAGGCCGGGGTGCGCATCTGGATGTACCCCAAGCCCTACATCCTGCACACGAAGAGCCTGACGATCGACGATCAAGTCGCCGTGATCGGGTCGAGCAACATGGACATGCGCTCTTTCGGTCTCAATCTCGAGGTCTCGATGCTCGTGCGCGGCGAGGAGTTCGTCGCCGAGATGCGCGCGGTCGAAGACGAATACCGGTCGCTCAGTCGTGAGCTGACGCTGGAGGAGTGGATGCAGCAGCCGCTGCGGTCCACGGTCCTCGACAACCTCGCCCGGCTCACCTCGGCACTGCAGTAGCGGATCCGTCAAGGGGGTACTCGCGCAGGGTGCCCCCGATACCCTGTGTGCATGGCTTCCCCCACGCGCCTCCTCGCTGCATCCCTGTCCGCACTCGCCGCGGTCGTGCTCCTGGCCGGCTGCACGATCGGCCCAGGGGCGACAGCCCCGCAGACGACGTCCGATCCGTCGAGCGGGCCGGGGCAGCCGTCCGACGACTCCGATGATCTCGAGGGTGCGCTGCTCGACGACGGCCGCATGTTCGCGATCGTGACCTGGGGCTCCTCCACCTGCATCCCGCAGGTGGACGAGGTCACCGCCGAGGGGCAGACCGTCACGGTCACCCTCGTCGAGCCCTCCTCCACGGACGAGGACGCGGCCGCCTGCACCTCGGACATGGCGCCGCGAGCGAGCGTCGGAGCCCTCCCCGAAGGCGTCGATCCGACCGCAGAGGTCACGCTGCAGGTCACCTACGGCGACATCGTCGGTGACGTCGATGTCGACGGCGACCCCGCCTTCTCCGGCACGCCGGGCTCGTCGACCGAGTACACCCCGTCCGCCGCGTGGTACGACGACGGCGCCCTCGTGCTGCTCACCTGGGGGTCCTCCAGCTGCGCCCCCGTCGTGGAGAGCCTGGAGGGATCGGGCGCGACAGGCACGGCCACGTTCGCGACCGATGACTCGAAGGTCTGCACGATGGACATGGCGCCCCGCGCGACCATCGTCGACTTCGGCGAGGACCAGGTCGACGACGACGCGTTCACCCTGACTCTCGTCGGCGGTGGGCTCGACGGAACGGTCGACGTCCGAGGCTGACTCCGGCTGACGGCGTCCGCCGACCTCCAGCCCTTCAGAGGGTGGCGACCGGGTGGTCGGCGGGCAGCGCCAGCAGGAGCGCCGCCGGATCGACCCGGCAGGTGACGCGCACCGCGGTGCCGAACTCGTCGCCGTCGAGCTCGATCGGCGTGGGCTTCGTCGCGGCAGCCTCGGCGGCGAGGCCCCGGAAGTAGTGCACGGACGCGTCCTTGCCGCGTCGATCCAGTACCCGGCGTCCGGCGCGCGAGCGACGCAGCACGGAGTTGTCCCACCAGATCTTGCGCCACACCCCGAGCCACCCGAGCACTCCCGTGGGCTGGATCACCGCCACGTCCAGAACCGCGTCGGTGATCGACGCGTCCGGGATCAGCGCGATGCCGGCAGGCAGCAGACCGCAGTTCGCGAACAGGATGCTGTGCACCTTGGTGGAATGCAGGCGGCCGTCATCGATCTGGAACACCGCTCGGAACGGCTCGGCGGTCACGAGCGACCTCGCGGCCCCGTCGACGTAGGCGATCCAGCCGACCGACCTCTTCAGATCGGAGCGGGTGTTCGCGATCATGTCGGCATCCAGGCCCATCCCGGCGAGGACCACGAACGCGTGCTCCTCCTGCTCGCCGTCGGCGCGCGTGAGCCGTGCCCAGCCGATGTCGATCGCGTGCCGGAACTCGCCCAGGGCGGCGCGGATCATCTCGTCGGCGTCGCCGAGGGGAAGCCCGAGATTGCGCGCGAGCAGGTTGCCTGTGCCGCTCGGCAGGATGGCGAGAGGCACCCCGCTGTTCGCGATCGCCTCCGACACGGCGCGCACCGTGCCGTCTCCGCCCGCCACAAGCACGACGTCGACCTCGCGCTCGAGCGCCTGCGCCGTCGCCTGCTGACCGGGGTCCTCGACGGTGGTCGGATAGAAGGCCGGATGCTCCCAGCCCGCCTCGCTCGAGAGCGTGCGGACCCGGGCGCGCAGGTGCTTCTCATCGACCTTGATCGGGTTGTACACGAGCGCCGCCTGTCGCCGGGAGGGGGCGCTCATCGTCATGGCGCTACTCTAACGCGGCATCGGGGCCGTCTCGGCGCGGCTGCGGGCGGCGGGGCTCCCCATAGACTTGGGGGATGATCGACCTCGCACTCCTCCGCGAAAATCCGGAGATCGTCCGCCGTTCTCAGGCCGCCCGTGGCAATGACCAGGGCACCGTCGACGCCGCGCTCGAGGCGGATCGATCGCGGCGTGCGGCGCTCGCCGCATTCGAGGAGCTGCGCGCCGAGCAGAACGCGTTCGGCAAGCGGGTCGCGCAGGCGCCGAAGGACGAGAAGGCCGCGCTCGTGGCCCAGGTCAAGGATCTCGCCGACCGCGTCAAGCAGGCGCAGCAGACCGCGAACGAGGCGGCGGATGTGCTCGCGACAGCGCTCGCGCGCATCGAGAACGTCGTCATCGACGGCGTCCCCGCCGGTGGGGAGGCCGACTTCGTCGAGCTCCGCCGGGTGGGCGACGTTCCGGCGTTCGACTTCGAGCCCCGTGACCACCTGGAGCTCGGCGAGATCCTCGGTGCGATCGACATGGAGCGCGGCGCGAAGGTGTCGGGCGCGCGCTTCTACTTCCTGCGCGGCATCGGGGCGCGCCTCGAGATCGCCCTCATGAACCTCGCGCTCGACAAGGCGCTGCAGAACGGCTTCGTGCCGCTGATCACCCCCACGCTGGTGCGTCCGGAGATCATGCAGGGCACCGGCTTCCTCGGCGAGCACGCCGACGAGGTCTACCACCTCGACAAGGACGACGACCTCTACCTGGTCGGCACCAGCGAGGTCGCTCTCGCCGGGTACCACAAGGACGAGATCCTCGACCTGGGCGCGGGCGCACTCCGCTACGCCGGATGGTCGACCTGCTACCGGCGCGAGGCGGGATCGCACGGCAAGGACACCCGCGGGATCATCCGGGTGCACCAGTTCAACAAGCTGGAGATGTTCGTCTACACGAACCCCGAGGATGCCGAGGCCGAGCACCTGCGCCTCGTGGCGCTGCAGGAGGAGATGCTCACCGCACTCGGCCTGGCCTACCGCGTGATCGACGTCGCAGCGGGCGACCTCGGCTCCAGCGCCGCCCGCAAGTACGACATCGAGGCGTGGGTCCCGACGCAGGGCGCGTTCCGCGAGCTCACCTCGACGTCGAACTGCACCACGTACCAGGCACGCCGTCTCGACATCCGCCACCGCCCGCAGGTGCAGGACGGGCAGACGGCCAAGACGCAGCCGGTCGCGACCCTCAACGGCACCCTGGCGACGACCCGGTGGATCGTGGCGCTGCTCGAGACCCACCAGCAGGCCGACGGCTCGGTGCGGGTGCCCGAGGTGCTGCGGCCGTACCTGGGTGGGCTCGACGTCCTGGAGCCGACGGCATGACGTCGCGCTGGCTCGTCGGTCTCGACGTCGACGGCACGATCCTGCTGCAGGACGAGTCGATGAGCCCGGGAGTGCCCGAAGCCGTCGCCCGTCTGCGCGACGCGGGGCACGAGGTCACCATCGCCACCGGGCGGAGCTGGATGGCGACCGAGCGCTACGTCGACGAGCTCGGTCTGACCCCGCAGTTCGTGGTGTGCTCGAACGGCGCGGTGACCATGCGCCGTGCGGGCGACGGGTGGGAGAGGTGGCACATCGAGACGTTCGACCCGTCACCCGTGCTCGCCCTGCTGCGTGAGCGTCTGCCTGACGCGCGGTACATGGTCGAGCTCGGCTCGGGGCAGCGGCTGTACACCCAGCATCTCGACGACTGGACACTCGACGGCGGCCGACAGGTCGGTTTCGAGGAGCTCGTCGCGGAGCCGGTCTCGCGCGTCGTCGTCGTGTCGCCGGGGCATGACGAGGAGGACTTCCATCGCCTCGTCGCGGATGCGGGCCTCAACGAGGTCTCGTATGCGATCGGCTGGACGGCGTGGCTCGACATCGCGCCCCAGGGCGTGGACAAGGGCACGGCACTCGAGCGGGTGCGCACCGAGCTCGGCTTCGAGCGCGGCGAAGTGCTGGTCGCGGGCGACGGACGCAACGACATCGGCATGTTCGGGTGGGCGCTCGGGCTCGACGGGCGGGCCGTGGCGATGGGACAGGCGCCGATCGAGGTGAAGCAGGCCGCCGGCGAGGTGACCGGTGACGTGGAGGACGGCGGTCTCGCGGCGGCGCTGAACACGCTTCCAGCACCCGCCCAGGTCAGCGCGGGAGAATAGTTCTCGGCTAGACTCACGGCTTGTCGGCAGATTCGTCTGTCGGGAGGGTTGTCCGAGCGGCCGATGGAGCTGGTCTTGAAAACCAGTGGGCAGAGATGTCTCGTGGGTTCGAATCCCACACCCTCCGCTGTACAGGGCACGGTGACCCCCCGCACCGCACGCTGAATCGAAAGGCCCCGAGTGAGTCCCCACACGCGACGCCGCCGCACCATCGCGCGCCACGGTCAGCTGCGCACTCCCGGACCCGTCAACCAGCTCCTGAAGTTCATCGCCATCGGCCTGGCTGTCGTGCTCGTGAGCGGTCTCGGAGTGGGCGCGTACGTGTTCTACGACCTGTCGACCACGGTGACCGCGAACGCCGTCGAGCTCGACGGCGAGGAGGAGCTCCCGCCGAACATCGGCGAGTACAAAGAGGGCTTCAACCTCCTGCTGACCGGCGTCGACACCTGCGAAGAGGACTACAAGGAGTACTTCGGCGACCGCTGCACGGGCAGCGACTCCGAGGGCACCCTCAACGACGTCAACCTCCTCGTGCATGTGTCGCAGGAGCCCCGTCGGATCACGGTGGTCAGCTTCCCCCGTGACCTCATGCTCGGCATCCCCGAGTGCGAGGACGCCAAGGGCGAGGTGCACTCCGCGATGAGCAAGCAGCCACTGAATGTGGCGTACACGGACGGCGGCCTGAACTGCGTCGCCAAGACCATCACCCAGCTCACCGGCCAGGAGATCCAGTTCGCGGCTTCCGTGACGTTCGGCGGCGTGATCGAGATCACGAACGCCGTCGGAGGCGTCGAGGTGTGCCTCGCCACACCGATCAAGGACTGGTACACGGGCCTGGACATGTCGGCGGGCACGCACACGGTGAAGGGCCTGCAGGCGCTGCAGTTCCTGCGCACCCGGCACGGTGTCGGAGACGGCAGCGACCTCGGCCGCATCGGCAACCAGCAGCAGTACATGTCGAGCCTCGTGCGCAAGCTCATCAGCAGTGAGACGCTCGGGAACGCGCCGATGATGCTGAAGCTCGCCAACACGGGCCTGCGCAACGTCGAGGCCAGCAACTCGCTCGCCGACCCGATGAAGATCGTGCAGATCGCGCTCGCGGTCAAGTCCGTCCCGTTCGAGGACATCGTGTTCCTCCAGTACCCGACGGTCGACGACTGGGAGGACTCCAACAAGGTCGTCGCGAACGAGTCGGCCGCGCAGGAGATGTGGGACGCGATCAACGCCAACGCCCAGCTGCAGGTGACCTACGAGAACACTGACAGCGACGGCGTCGTGGTCACCGACCCCGTCCCGGCCGATGCAGGCGGCGCGGCGACCCCGGCTCCCACGAGCACCCCCGACAACGTCGTGGCCCTGCCCGACACGATCAAGGGCAACTCGGCGGCGCAGCAGACCTGCTCGAACGGCAACGGCGGCTGAGAGCCGGTCCGGATCAGTCCTTCGGCTTCGGCGGGTAGAGGACGTCCATCAGTGCCTCGATGATGCCGGGCATGTCGACGGTGGGATCGATCATCCACTGGATCTGCAGGCCGTCGGACACCGCCTGGATCACTCGCGCCATGGTCGCCGGATCGAGCACGCCCTGTCGGCGGTCGTCGCGGTCGAAGGCGTCGGCGATGCTCTCACGCAGCCGTTCGCTGCGGTCGAGGAAGTACTGATGGGCCGGATGCTCCGGATCCACCGCATCCACGGCGAGGCGTGAGAACAGCTCGACGATCCCGGGGACCTCGGTGTTGTGTCGGATGACGTCGACGAACGCGGCCTTGGCGTCGCTCGGGTTCGCCGGGTGGGGAGCCATCAGGTCGCGCTCGTCGCGGGCGCGCAGCACCTCGGTGAACAGCTCCTCCTTGCTGCCGAAGTAGTGCAGGAGCGCGGCCGGGGTGACGCCGACGACCTCGGCGATCTGCTTGAGCGATGCATTCTGGTACCCACGCCGGCCGATCACATCGAGCGCGCTCTCGAGGATCTCCTCGCGCCTGGCGACGCCCTTCGCGTATGAACCTCGTCGTGCCATGCTCCGAGCGTAATCCTGAACAACGTTTGAAATCCAATACCTACTCGCATATAGTTTTCGCAAGACACCGCTGTCGCCCGCGAAAGGAACACCATGACCGAGTCCTCGGCCTCCGACCTCACTCTCGAAGAGAAGGCATCGCTCACCAGCGGGGCCGATTTCTGGACCACGAAGGCGGTGGACAGAGTCGGCATCGCCTCGATCATGATGACGGACGGTCCGCACGGGCTCCGCAAACAGGCCGGAGGCACCGATCACCTCGGGCTCGCGAGCAGCGTGCCGGCGACCTGCTTCCCGCCGGCCGTCGGCATCGGCTCGTCGTTCGACCCCGAGATCATCGAGCGCGTGGGGGCGGCGATCGGTGTGGAGGCGGCGATCGAGGACGTGGCGATCGTGCTGGGTCCCGGCATCAACATCAAGCGCTCGCCGCTGTGCGGGCGGAACTTCGAGTACTTCTCCGAAGACCCCCTCGTCTCGGGCGTCCTCGGGGCGGCGTCGGTGCGCGGGGTCCAGTCTCAGGGCGTCGGCTCCTCGCTCAAGCACTTCGCCGCGAACAACCAGGAGTTCGACCGGATGCGTGCGAGCTCCGACGTCGACCCCCGGCCGCTGCACGAGATCTATCTGCGCGGCTTCGAGCGCGTCGTCACGGACGCGCAGCCGTGGACCGTGATGTGCTCGTACAACCGCATCAACGGCGTCTACGCCTCGGAGGACCCGTGGCTGCTCACGCAGGTGCTGCGGGACGACTGGGGCTTCGACGGCCTCGTCGTCTCGGACTGGGGAGCGGTCAACGACAGGGTCGCGGGCGTCTCGGCGGGACTCGACCTCGAGATGCCGTCCTCCGGTGGGCGGACGGATGCCCAGCTGGTCGCCGCCGTGCGGGCGGGAGAGCTGGAAGAGAGCGTGCTCGACACCGCCGCGCAGCGGGCGATCGATCTCGTGCGCAAGGCCGAGCGCCGACCCGCCGTCACCGGACCCCTCGACGTCGACCGTCATCATGCACTCGCGCGGGAGGCCGCAGGTCGTTCGATCGTGCTGCTCAAGAACGAGGGCGGGGTGCTCCCTCTCGCTCCCGAGCAGAACGTGGCGGTGATCGGCGCCTTCGCGACCGAACCGCGTTTCCAGGGCGCCGGCTCCTCGCTGATCAACCCGACCAGGGTCGACAACGCCCTCGATGAACTGCGCGCCGTCGGCGGCGACCGCGTCACGTACGCCGCCGGATTCGCCGTCGAGGGCGGTGCCGTGGCGGCATCCGGTCGCTCCGAGGAAGAGCTGCGAGCCGAGGCGGTCGCTGTGGCATCCGCCTCCGATGTCGCCGTCGTGCTGCTCGGGCTCCCCGCCGCCGAGGAGTCGGAGGGCTTCGACCGCGAGCACATCGACCTCCCCGCAGACCAGCTCGCCCTGCTCGACGCCGTGATCGACGCGAACCCCACGACCGTCGTCGTGCTCTCGAACGGCGGAGTCGTGGCGCTGCCGTTCGCAGACCGCGTGCCGGCGATCGTGGAGACGTGGCTGCTCGGGCAGGCCGGCGGCGGCGCCGTGGCCGACGTCCTGTACGGCACGATCAACCCCTCGGGCAAGCTCACCGAGACCGTCCCGGTGCGTCTCGAGGACAATCCCTCGTACGGCAACTTCCCCGGTGAGTTCGGCCATGTCCGCTACGGCGAGGGCGTGCTCGTGGGCTATCGCTGGTACGACGCGAAGGGTCTCGACGTCACCTTCCCGTTCGGGCACGGAATCTCGTACACGACCTTCGAGTACGGACAGGCCTCGGTCACCTCGGCGGCCGACGGCGACCTGGTCGTGAGCGTCGACATCACGAACACGGGCGAGCGCGACGGCCGTGAGATCGTGCAGGTCTACGTGGCTCCCGTCGCCTCTGCGGTGCAGCGCGCCCCGCGCGAGCTCAAGGCGTTCTCCTCGGTGGCGCTGGCCGCAGGGGAGACCCGCACGGTCGACCTGATCGTCCGCCGCGAGGACCTCGCGTACTGGGATGTGCGCGTGGACCGCTGGATCGTCGAGACGGGGACGTACCGCGTCGAGGTCGCGGCGTCGAGCCGCGACATCCGCTCGACGTCGACCGTGGACGTCGAGGGCGACGTCGTGTCGCTGCCCCTGACCATGGAGTCGTCGATCGGCGATGTGATGGCGCATCCGGTCGCGGGTCCCATCGTGATGGGGGCGCTCGGCGGCTTCCTGGGAGAGCTGAACGGGGCGGACTCCTCGGCGGCGTCGATGATGCCGAACGACGAGGCGATGGAGAAGATGATGGCCTCGTTCCCGATCGGGCGCCTGATCGGCTTCCCCGGCATCGAGGTGACCCACGATCAGGTCGAGCAGCTCCTCGCGGGCGCGAACGCGGGAACGCTCTCGCAGGCCTGATCGGATGCCGACGGAACGGTGTGCTCAGGCAGGAGGCGTGAGCACGCCGTTCCGGCGACGCGGCAGTCGCGCGAGCGACTCGTCGTGCGGAACCTCCCCGCCCGCTCCCGGAGCTGCTCGAGAGTGTCGACGGTCATGACGGGTCCTCTCGGATGGCGTCGGTGGAGGGGGCGGATTCAGCGGAGAGCAGCGGTGCGAAGCGGAGACCGAGCCCTGGATGCGGGTTCTCGACGAGGTGGCCGTGGGCGATGGTCACCGGCGACGGATCGACGAGGGCGCCGAGCGCTCCGAACCCGGCATCCTCGACGTCCTCCACGAGGATCTCGTGGCCGGTCGCCGGCAGCGCCAGCGCGAGCTGGCCGGAGAGCTCGGGCAGGAGGTGCGGATGCAGGGCGGCACCGTGCGCCGCCGCCCGTTCGGCGATGCGGAGGAACGGGGTGATGCCGCCGACCCGCACGATGTTGGGCTGCACGATCTGCGCGGCGCCGGCGTTGAGGAAGTCGTCGAACCGGTGCACGGTGTGCAGGTTCTCGCCGAGGGCGATCGGCACCTCGATGCGCCGGGCGAGCTCGGCGTGCCCCGCGAGGTCGTCGGCGCGCAGCGGCTCCTCGATCCAGGCGAGCTCGAAGGCCGACAGCGCCTCGATCGACGAGGTCGCCGTGGCGAGGTCCCACCGCTGGTTGGCGTCGATCATCAGGGCGCGGTCCGGTCCCAGGAGCGCGCGCACCGCGCCCACCCGCTCGACGTCCTCGGCGAGATCGGGCTTACCGACCTTGATCTTCACCGCCTCGAAGCCGTCGTCGATCCAGCGCTGCACCTGGGCGAGCAGGTCGTCCAGGGAGTAGTGCAGGTTCACTCCGGATCCGTAGGCCCGCACACGCTCGCGGTGGCGGCCGAGCAGCTGCGACACCGAAACGCCGGCCGCTCTGGCCTCGGCATCCCACAGCGCCAGATCGAGCCCTGCGAGCGCGATCGTCGTGAGGCCGCCGCCTCCTGCTTCATGCAGGTGCTCCCACATGTCCGGCCAGAGGATGCCGGGAGTCGCCGCGCGACCGATCGCCGCCGGGGCGATGTCGTGATCGAGGAGCGCCTGCACCGCGGGCGCCCCGATCTGCGGACTCCAGGAGAACCCCCACCCTTCCGCGCCGTCCGAGCGCACGACATGGGTCGCGACCACGCCCACCGAGGTCACGTCCGAGGCCCACGGGCGCGTCAGTGGCACCCGCTGGAGGCGCGTCGTGAGGCTGCGGACGGTCGTCACAGCAGCGCGCGTCCCGCCGCGAGGATGTCGGCCAGTCGGGCCTCCTGGGCCGGAGACGGATCGACGAGGGGCGGGCGCACCGAGCCGACCGCGAGGCCCGAGAGGCGGAGCCCCGCCTTGATCAGCGAGACGCCGAACCCGGGGGCTTCATCGCGCAGGTCGACCAGCGGGCGGTAGAAGCCGTCCAGGAGTGCGAGGCGTCGGGCCTCGTCGCTGTCGACGTAGGCGCGGTAGTAGGCGTTCGCGAGGTCTGGGGCCATGGCGAAGGCGGCGGACGAGTACAGCGGCACGCCGATGCCCCGGTACGCGCCCTGCGTGAGCTCGGCGGTGAGCAGGCCGTTGAAGAACGCGAAGTCGGCGCGCCCCTCCTCGGCGACGGCGCGCACGATCGACTGCGTGGCGCCGATGTCGCCCGTGCCGTCCTTGAAGCCCACGACCCTCGGGTTCGCGACGAGTCGCCGCATGGCCGGGACCGAGTACTGCGCGCTGCCGCGGTGGTACACGATCACGGGGAGGTCGGTCGCGGCGGCGAGCTGCTCGACGTAGGCGATTAGCCCTTCCTGCGTGCCGCCGACGAGGTAGGGCGGCAGGATGAGCAGCGCGTCGGCACCGGCATCCGCTGCGCCCCGGGCGACCTCCACCGCGTGCCCGAGCGGCCCGCCGGCTCCGGCGACGACCGGCACGCGTCCGGCTACGGCCGCGACCGTCGTGCGAGTGACGGCGGTGGCCTCGCTCGCCGACAGGGCATGGAACTCGCCGGTCCCGCACGCCGGGAAGACGCCCCCGGCTCCCGCCTCCACGCCGGTGGTGACGTGCGCGGACAGCAGGTCGTGATCGAGGGAACCCCGCGTGGAGAACGGGGTCACCGGGAAGAAGAGGATGCCGTCGAAGTCCAAGTCGAGCCTTTCAGCAGGCGGAGGCGGAGGCGGAGGCGGTCGTGTGGGCGGAGACGGTCGCGAGTTCGGTGCGCCAGCTCCGAGTCGGGCGCCAGCCGAGGAGCCTCGCAGCCTTCGCGGAGGAGAAGGCAGGGGCGCTCGTGGTGAGGGCAGTCGCTGCCTGCTCCGTGCCGGGGTGGAACTGCGGCAGCAGCTCGCTCAGCGGGCGCCGGGCGAGCGCGTCTTCGGCTCCGACGAAGAACACCTCGCCGTTGGGGATGTCGTCGAGGGCGCTCAGGAGCGTGTCGGCGAAACGCGCGACATCGCGGGCGTCGACATAGTTGAACAGCGCGGGAGCCGACAGCGCAGGGTCGTCGAGGCGCTGGAGCACCGTGTGGCCCTGCTGGGTGGGGGCGCCAGCCCACTCGTCGGGGGTGATCACGTAACAGGGCCGGAAGGAGGCGAACCGGACGTCGTCGCCGGTCTGCCTACGCAGCATCGCGACGGCCTGCTCGATCAGCAGCTTCGACAGCGCGTAGGCGTTCCACGGCTCGACCCGCGACGTCTCATCGAGCGGAAGGCGCTCGGGAGTCCAGCCTCGGGGTGCGCCGTAGCCGATCACGGTCGGGCTGGATGCGGCGACCACGCGGCGGATGCCTGCGCGTACCGCTCCGCCGAGCACCGACTGGGCGAGTGCGGCGTTCGTGCGGAGAATGACGTCCTCGGGCGCGCTGAACGGCACGGCGATCGCCGCGAGGTGGATCAGCGCGTCGGCCCGGGTGTCGGCGAGGGTCGACGCCGTGGCATCCGCATCCTCGAGGTCGAGAGCGGATTGCGTGACCCCCGCGCGGTCGAGGTGCTGCGTCGGCTGCCGGTCGAGCGAGACGATCTCGTGCCCTGCGTCCGCGAGGCCCGTGACGAGTGTGCGCCCGAGCCTGCCGGAGCCGCCGGTGACGACGATCCTCATCCGTCGGCCAGGAGGGCGATGCCGAGGTCCGAGACCTTCACCGGCAGCCCTGTCTCGAGTGAGCGGTTGCCGGCGATGCCCACGGCGATCGAGCGGATGCCGTCCGACCAGTCCGCCGGTCGGGCCAGCGGATCGTCGCCCGGTCCGACGAACACGTCGGAGAGCAGCAGCTCGTCACCGCCGCCATGGCCACCGTCGCCCCCGTCGATCGGCACCTCGTAGGCCGCCTCCCAGTGCCGCTGCACGATCAGCCGCTCGCCTTCGGGGCGAAGGGCGGTCGTGCCGTCGCCGCCGGAGAGACTCGGGTCGATGTGCGGATGCAGTCCGTCGCCGGCGAGCACGGCACCGCGTTCGATGACCTCGAGCTCGGCCCGGCCGAGGGTGCCGTTGACCGCGACCCGATACCCCTCCCAGGGCGAGTGCGCGTTCAGCGAGTACGACATCGTCGCCCCCGAGGCGTAGTCGACGACGAGCGCCAGGTTGTCCTCGATCGTGATGCCCGCACTGAAGACGTCGAGATCGCGCCGGTAGCCGTCGTGCTGCTCGGCGTCGAGGTACAGCGCGGTCAGCCGCTCGTCGGTGCGCAGGTCGAGCTCGAACAGGTCGCCGCCGTCGTGCGTGCCGCGAGCGGGCCGCTCGCCGAGACCGCGCCGTGCCGCGTTCTCCGCACCGTAGAACCGCAGTCCGCCCGACGCGAAGACACGGGTCGGCTGCGAGCGGATCCACCAGTTCACCAGGTCGAAGTGATGGCTGGACTTGTGCACGAGCAGACCGCCGGAGTTCTTCTTCTCGCGGTGCCAGCGGCGGAAGTAGTCCGCGCCGTGATTCGTGTCGAGCATCCAGGAGAAGTCGACGGAGGTGACCTCGCCGATCGTGCCGTCCTGGATCACCCGGCGCAGGGCGCTGTTGCGGGGCGAGTAGCGGTAGTTGAACGTGAGCACCACCTGCCGGCCCGTGCGCGCGACGGCATCTTCGATCCGGGCGGCGCTCGCCGCATCGATCGTGAGCGGCTTCTCGACCACCACATCGGCGCCGGCCTCGAGCGAGCGCACGATGAGCTCGGCGTGCAGATCGTCGCGGGAGCAGATGATGACGCGGTCGACGCACTCCTCGCGGATGACCTGCTCGAGCTCTGCGGGACCCGCGAGGCGAGGTGCCGGTGTCCCTGTTTCGGTGACACGGGCGGCGTGGTAGGCCGCCCGCACCGGGTTCGGTTCCACGATCGCGACGAGCTCGGCGCGGTCACGGTGCGCGCCCACGATCGCCTCGACGTACATCTGCGCGCGGACCCCGGCACCGGCCAGGGCGTAGCGGGTCTTCGTCATCGTGATCCTTCGGTGATCTCGAACTCAGGAAACGTTTTCTCGACGATAGCACAGGGCGGATCCGAGGGTGCTGGGCCCGTCGGTGCTGGGTCGGTCGGGCGCTGTGCCCGTCAGTCGCTGTGCGGGATCGCCGTGCTGCCGCGCACGATCAGAGTCGGCGTCAGTGTGAGCATCGGTGTCGGCTCCTCGGCGGTGAGCTGCGCGTGCATCGCCGCCCAGGCCGCCTCGCCGAGCTCCACCGCCGGAACCGCGGCCGTCGTGAGGGGCGGCGAGGTGTAGGCGGCGAACGGGATGTCGTCGAATCCCGTGATCGACAGCTGCCGGGGCACGTCGACACGGCGGATCGTCAGCGCCGACAGGAGACCCATCGCGACGAGATCGTTGTAGGCGATGACCGCGGTGGCGCCGGTGGCGAGCACCCGGTCGGCGACGGCGGTGCCGCTGTCGAATGCGACGCCCGCGGTGATCTCCTCGACCTCGAGCCCCTCGCCGTCCCGGACTGCCGCTGCGATCGCCGCCTGCCGCGCTCGGTGGGTCACGCTGCGGGTGGCGCCCGCGAGGTAGACGAGCCGGCGGTGGCCGAGAGCGGTCAGGTGGTCGAGGATCTGCCGCATGCCCGCCCCGTAGTCGGCGCCGACGACGGGGGCGCCGACCTGCGGTCCGCGGTTGACGACGACGGCGGGGGAGAGCGCCGGCAGCATCTCCGCGAGCTCGTCCTCGGACATGCGCGGCGCGCACAGGATGACACCGTCGGTGCGCAGCCGCGTGGCGCGGGCGAGCGCATGCTCCTCGTCGAGGTCCTCCCGCGAATCCGCGACCAGGACGTGGTAGCCGTCGGCGGTGGCGGCTCGGCTGAGTCCGCGCAGGATCGCCTGGAACGTCGGGTTCTCCAGATCCGGGATGACGACGGCGACCGTCTGGGTGCGGCCGAGCACGAGGCTCCGCGCGACGGGACTCGCGGTGTAGCCGAGTTGTGCGGCCGCTGCTCGCACTCGCTCGGCGAGCGCAGGATCGACGGTCGGGTTGCCGTTCATGGCCCGAGACACGGTCGAGAGGGACACCCCGGCGAGCTTCGCGACGTCGGTGATCCCGGGGCGTGCGGCGCGTGCCATCCGCATCCCTCCGTCGACTCCGCCCGCGATCGGCCGCGGCTGTCGTCATACTACGAGAAAACGTTTTGCGAGGAGAGGGTCGTATGGCCGGAGCATCCGAGGATCGCGTCGAGAAGCAGGAGAGAGTGGCGCGCGTGCGCCGGGAGCTCGGTGGCGAGCCGCTTCTGCTCACCTCGCACGAGGCGGTGTCGTGGTACCTCGACGGCGTACGCACCCACGTGTCGTCGGCCGGACCGCCGGTGCTGGCCGTGCGGGCCTCGAACGACGGGGATGCGCTCTTCGTCGCCGACAACGAGGCCGACAGGCTGATCGCGGAGGAGCTGCTTCCGGAGGACGCCGAGCGGGTCATTCGTGTGCCGTGGTGGATCCCGCCGTCGATCGCAGCGGCGGAGCAGCCGGCAGTGGCGGAAGCGGAGGCCGCCGTCCCGCTTCGGGCGGCTCGCGCCCGGTTGCTGCCGGGGGAGCGGGGGCGCTACCGCGCACTCGGACGCGAGACGGCCGAGGCGCTGACGGACGTGCTCGGCGGGGCGGGTCCCGCGGAGAGCGAGCGGGCGGTCGCAGCAGGGGTGTCCGCTGCGCTCGTCGCGCGCGGAATCGATCCGCTGGTCGTGCTGGTCGCCGGCGCCGCACGCCAGGCGTTCCGGCATCCCCTGCCCACGTCCGGCGTGCTGGGCGCACGCGCGATGGTCGTCGTGTGCGGGCGACGGGACGGGCTGATCGCGAACGCGACGCGGTGGGTCGGCGAGCCGGTCGACGAGGAGCCGTTGCTGGGCGTCGAGCGCGCGTTCCTCGACGCGTCCGCGCCGGGAGCGCGGTTGTCGGACGCCTTCGCCGCGGGGACGGCGGCATACGCACGGTTCGGCTTCGATGCCGACGAGTGGCGACGGCATCATCAGGGCGGTCCGACCGGCTATGCCGGGCGCGACCCGCGCGCGACCGCATCCACGGACGACGTGACCGTCGAGCATCAGGCGTTCGCGTGGAACCCGACCGCGCCGGGGCTCAAGGTGGAGGACACCATGCTTCTCGCCCCGGAGGGATGGGAGGTCCTCACGGTCGATGACCGGTGGCCCTCGGTCGAGTACGAGGATCTGCAGCGTCCGATCACGCGGCCCTATGGAGGGCGGCGCTGAGACAGGGCTGCCGAGGCATCCGACTGCTGCTGAACGCATGCTCGGATGACGGATGCATGCTCGGATCGGCGATCAGGGCAGGCAAGTGTTTTCCGGGCATGCACGTGGTCGGAACCGTGGCCGAGGCGCCGTGGCCGAGGTGGCGGCGTGTGCGGGAGTGAGGTCAGCCGCTGGTCGAGCGACGGACGATGAGCTCAGGCGGGAACACGGTCTGACGGGGGATGCTCTCGGGATCCGCTGCCTCTTCGAGCACGATCCGCAGCGCGGTGCGGCCGATCATGCGGCTGGGCTGGCGGATGGATGACAGCGGTACAGCCGCCGCTGCCGCGAACGGGTTGTCGTCGAACCCGATCAGCGCGATCTCGTCGGGCACGAGGACCCGCCCTCCCGAGACGAGCGACTGCAGCAGGCCGAGCGCGAGGAGATCGTTCGCGGCGAACAGCGCATCCGGCCACTCCCGTCGGGGGCGGGTGAGCAGGCGTGCACCGGCCGCAACTCCCTCCTCGACGGTCATCGCCGAGGTGGGTACGACCTCGAGCTCGATGTGCACGGCCGCGTTCTCCGCGGCCGCTCTGGCGCCGGCCAGGCGATCCGTGACCTGGCGGATGTCGAAGGGGCCGCCGACGAACGCGATGCGCCGCCGCCCTCCCTCGATCAGATGCTCGACCGCCAGTCGTCCCCCGGCGACGCTGTCGACCGAGACCGACGAGAAGCCGCTGTCGGCGCTGAACCTGTCGACGAGCACCGTCGCGATGCCGCTCGAGCGGAACCGGCGCAGCTGCGTCATGACGTCGCCGTACGGGGCGATGAGCAGCCCGCGCACCTGCTGCTCGCGGAACAGGTCGAGGTAGACCTTCTCCCGCGAGGGGTCCTCATCGGTGTTGCCGTACAGGATGGCGATGCCGTGGCTGGATGCTTCGTCCTCGGCACCGCGGACCACGTCGTTGTAGAAGGGGTTCTGCCCATCGAGCACCACGAATCCCACGGTCGTGCTCACGCCGGCGCGGAGCTTGCGCGCGGCGTCGTTGCGCACGTAGCCGAGTTCCTCGATCGCCTGGGTCACGCGTTCGACGGAGTCGCTGGAGACCTCGTCAGGACGGTTCAGGACGTTCGAGACCGTGCCCACCGAGACGCCCGCGCGGACGGCGACATCGCGGATGCTGATCGGCATTCGGCTGTCCTCTCGTCGTCGGGCGGATCACGCTTCGGCATCGGGGGTTGACCTGAGACCGGCATCACATACACTAGCCTGAAACGAGCTTGAATCGATTCAGGTAAAGTTCATTCCGATCATCATCCCCCT
>NZ_JBEPZB010000037.1:0-25452 GCF_041641055.1 Microbacterium sp. | reverse complement strand
CCGGAAACGACGAAACCCCCGCCTGAGCGGGGGTTTTCGTCTTGCTGGGGTACCTGGACTCGAACCAAGAACAACGGAACCAGAAACCGCCGTGTTGCCAATTACACCATACCCCAAGGGCGAAACCGGAGCCTCGCACCGAGAGTCAAGCCTACCTGAGCCGCGCCGCTAATGCCAAAACGCCGCGCCCCGGCCGGGCGAGTCGCTCCCCGATCCCCGTGAAGCGGGCCGAGAAACGGACCCAGGAAGCGTCCCCAGCATGCGAGAGGGAGGGCATCCGATGGACACCCTCCCTTTCGTGCGGCCACCTCACGCGGCGAGGAACTCCGAGAGCGCCCGGAGACGACGCAGCGACTCGTCCTTGCCGAGCAGCTCCATCGACTCGAACAGCGGCGGCGAGACCCGGCGTCCGGTGATCGCCACGCGCGGCGGACCATAGGCGATGCGCGGCTTGAGCTCCAGCTTCTCGACGAGCGCTTCGGCGAGGGCCTCCTGGATCTTCTCCGGGGTGAACTCCGTCACCGGCTCGAGCGCCGCAGCGCACGCATCCAGCACCTCGGCGGCGTTCGCCGGCAGTCCCTTGAGCGCGTCGGCGTCGTACGAGACGTCGTCGGTGAACAGGAAGCCGACCATGCCGGGCACCTCGCCCAGCAGCTGGACGCGCTCCTGCACCAGCGGCGCGACGCGGAAGGCCAGCACCAGCTGCTCGTGCGTCGGCTCGTCGAACAGACCGGCCGCAGCGAGGTACGGGATGGTCCGCTCGGCGAAGTCCTTCTCCGCGAGCCTGCGGATGTGGTCGCCGTTGATGGACTCGGCCTTCTTCTGATCGAAGCGGGCGGGGTTCGGGTTGACGTCGACGATGTCGAACGCGTCGGTGAACTCCTCGAGCGAGAAGATGTCGCGATCGTGGCCGATCGACCAGCCGAGCAGCGCCAGGTAGTTCAGCAGTCCCTCGTGGATGAAGCCTCGGTCGCGGTGCAGGAACAGGTCGGCCTGCGGGTCGCGCTTGGAGAGCTTCTTGGTGCCGGTCTCCCCCAGCACCAGCGGCATGTGCGCGAAACGCGGCACGAACGTCGTGACGCCCGCGTCGATGAGCGCGGCGTACAGCGCGAGCTGACGCGCGGTCGACGGCATGAGGTCTTCACCGCGCAGCACGTGGGTGATGCCCATCAGAGCGTCGTCCACCGGGTTCACGAAGGTGTACAGCGGGATGCCGTTCGGGCGCACGACCACGAAGTCAGGGAAGGAGCCTGCGGGGAAGGTGACCTCGCCGCGGATCAGGTCGACGTAGGTGAGGTCCTCGTCGGGCACCCGGAGTCGGAGCGCGGGCTGGCGACCCTCCTCACGGAAGGCCTCCTTCTGCTCGTCGCTGAGAGTGCGATCGAAGTTGTCGTAGCCGAGCTGCTTCGCACGGCCGTTCGCCTCGTTGCGGGCGTCGATCTCCTCGGCGTTCGAGTAGCTCTCGTACAGAGCACCGGTCGCGAGGAGCTTGTCGATCACGCCGCGGTAGATGTCGTGCCGCTCCGACTGACGGTACGGCGCGTGCGGGCCGCCGACCTCTACTCCCTCGTCCCAGTCGATCTTGAGCCAGGTGAGCGCGTCGACCAGCTGGCGGAAGCTCTCCTCGCTGTCCCTGGCGGCGTCGGTGTCCTCGATGCGGAACACCATCTTTCCGCCCGTGTGGCGGGCGTAGGCCCAGTTGAACAGCGCCGTGCGGACCATGCCGACATGCGGCAGTCCGGTCGGCGAAGGGCAGAAGCGGACGCGGACGTCGGCACCGCCGGCGGTCGTGGTGAGGGGGTGAGGAGTAGCCATAGCCCTTCGATTCTAGTTGTCGGGTGCTGCCTCGACCGGCCCGATCCCCCTGGCTCATCGGCCGGGCCGCTCGGGTCACCGTGGGTAACAGTCCCTCACCCTGGGAAACAACCGTGGCCCGACGGCATCCTGCTCCTATCGTTGCCGCATCGACCGAACAGAAGGGTGATGACATGACCATCACGGATACAGGAACGACCGGCCTCACCGACCGCTGGCGAGAGGCAGCGCGACCGGAGACCAGCCTCGAATGGCTCGACCGCGCGCAGGAGGTGGCGGACATCCTCGCCGTCGACGCGGTCGAGCGCGACCGCGCGAACCAGACGCCGCACGCCGAGGTGCAGCTGCTGAAGGACTCCGGCCTGGTCACGCTCCTGGGCCCTCGCGCGCACGGCGGCGCCGGCGAGACGTGGGACACCGCGTACAAGGTCATCAGGACGGTCGCTGGTGGCGACGGATCGATCGGGCAGGTCCTGGGATACCACTATCTCTGGGCGTGGGCTGCGCGTCTCGTGGCGACGGAGGAGCAGATCGCGGCCGTCGAGGAGCTGTACACCTCGAATGCCTTCGTCTTCGGCGGGGCGGTCAACCCGCGCGATTCCGACCTCGTGATCCGCGAGGACGGGGACGAGCTCGTCTTCTCCGGACGCAAGTCGTTCTCCACCGGCGGCCAGATCTCCGATCTCACCGTGCTCGAAGGCGTCCTCGAGGGCACCGACACGCACATCTTCGCGATCGTCCCCACCGCGCAGGAGGGCATCGTGTTCGCGGACGACTGGGACAGCCTCGGCCAGCGCCTGACGGAGTCCGGCTCGGTGGAGATCCGCGACGTCCGCGTCCCGTGGGCCGCGGCAGCGGGCTTCGTCGACAGGGTCTTTCAGCCGCTCACCTACAACACCCTCAACGTGCCCACGATCCAGCTCGTGTTCGCGAACTTCTACCTCGGCATCGCGCAGGGCGCGCTCCAGACGGCCTCCGCATACACCCGCACCACCACGCGCCCCTGGCCGTACGGCGGAGACGACAAGCAGCACGCGACCGACGAGTGGTATCTGCTCGAAGGTTACGGGGAGCTGGCCTCTCGTCTCTGGGCGGATGAGGCGCTCCTGGATGCCGTCGGCTCCGAGATCAGCGCGGTGCTGCATGCCCCGAGGGAAGAGCTGACCACTCGCCGTCGCGGCGAGATCGCCGTGCGCGTCGCGGCGGGCAAGCTGCGGATCGTCGACGACGGGCTGACGGTCGCCACGAAGGTCTACGAGCTCACGGGTGCACGGGCGTCGGCGAGCTCGGTCGGCCTCGACATCTTCTGGCGCAACCTGCGCACGCACAGCCTGCACGATCCGATCGCGTACAAGAAGCGCGAGGTCGGCGACTACGTGCTGCGCAACGAGGTGCCGGAGCCGACCTGGTACACCTGAGCGACGGCGACCGCCGCGGAATGCTGCAGCGGAAGTCGCCCGCCCGCCGACCTCTCCGCACACACGAGATCGAACGCGGCGCGGAAGGAGGAGCGGTCGGCGGATCCGAGCGAGCGGAACATCTGTCCGGCCGCTCCGACCCCGCCCTCCGCCGAGACCCAGAGCTCGGAGGGCGTCACGGTCCAGGTCCAGGTGACCTCCACCACCGCCGGGCTCGGCCAGCCACTTTCGGCCAGCATCCGCCCGAATCCCTCCACCGAGCGCTCGAAGTCCCGCTCGGGCGGGAGCCGCTCCCCCGCCACGGGGGCGATTCCCGCCCGTTCGGACACCTCGCGCCACAGCCAGCTGGGCGAGTCGGTCCAGATCGTCGCCGCCACCCGGCCTCGGGACACGCGCAGGAGTTCACGCGCTGCGGCTCGGGGATCGCTCACGTGATTGAGGACGAAGTTCGCCACGACCGCATCGAAGGCTCCCGCGGCGAACGGCAGAGACGGCAGCGAACCGTCGTGGACGGGGATCAGCGGATGCTCTCGCAGCGCGATCTCCCGCATGGTCGACTCCGGCTCGCATCCGCTCGCCGCCCAGCCGTCCTGGGCGAACGCGGCGGTGAGCAGACCGGTCCCCGAGCCCACATCGAGGAGCGTGCGTCCGTCGGGTGCGCCGAGTGCGTCGCGCAGCGCATCCGCAGTGCCGACGCAGAGCGAGGCGTAGGAGTCGGCATAGGCGCGTCCCGTGCCCGCCCAGTCCTTCATCGCTTCGCGCGCCCGAGCGGCGAGAGCACGACGATGGCCACGACGATCACCGACGCCGCGATGCCCAGCCCCGCGTACTGGAAGTTCGAGAGCACGATTCCTGCGAGCACGGCGCCGGCCGCCGCCGAGAGGCTCATCAGGGAATCGCTGCGCCCCTGTCTGCGCGTGCGGACCTCGGGCGCGCTCGATTCGGTGAGCAGCGCCGCACCCGCGACCGTCGCCGCGCTCCAGCCGAGTCCGAGCAGGATGAGGGCGACCATGACGCCCCACTCCCGGTCGTTCGCGAAGACGGCGAAGGCGAGTGCACCGCCCAGCAGCACCTGCCCGAGCAGGACGACGCGCAGTCTGCCCCACCGGTCCGCCAGGATGCCGAAGAGCGGCGACAGCGCGTACATGCCGCCCACGTGCAGGGCGATCGTGATGCCGACGAGCGCCGAGACATCGGCCGGAGTCGGCGCCATCCCGTGCGCGCCGTGCGCCATGTGCGCGAGGTGCACGGGGGTCATGGCCATGACCGATGCCATCACGACGTGCGATCCGGCGACCGCGAAGATCGCGTACCGTGCGATGACCGGCCGGTCGGCCATCGCCGCCCCGGTCGCCGCGACCGCTTCCTTGGCCAGCCGCTGCGCCGCCAGCAGCGGGTCGGGGCGCAGGGCGACGAGATACAGCACGAGGGCCGCGCACTGCGCGACGAAGGAGAAGGCGTACGAGCCGGTCTGCGGCGGCATGCCGATGGCGGCTCCGACCAGCTCACCGGGCCCGAGGAGCAGCGGTCCTGCCACTCCGCCGATCGTGGTCGCCCAGACGACGATCGAGAGATCTCGTCCGCGATGCTGCGCCGCCGCGAGATCGGTGGCGGCGAAACGGGACTGGAGGTTGCCGGCGTTGCCCGCGCCGATCATCAGGATCCCGACGAGCAGCAGCGGGAAGACGCGGAGGGACGCCGCGAGGATCACCACCGCGATCCCCACGAGAGCGAACAGGTTGCCGAGCGTGAGAGCGCGGCGACGGCCCACCTTCGCCGCCAGCCGGGCCAGCGGGATGGCGCAGAGCGCGGCACCCAGAGTCACGGATGCGGTCGCGAGGCCCGACAGGGCATCGTTCCCCGAGATGTCGGCCGCCAGCAGAGCACCGAGCGAGACGGTCGCCCCGAAGGCGATCCCGCCCAGCACCTGGCCGAGCGACAGCACCAGCACGGTCCTGCGCTGGACCGTCGCCTGCTGAGCCGCCGTCAGGGCGACGACGCTCATGACGCGCGCACGGCGTCGCGCACGCTGTTGCGCAGGATCCCCAGCCCGGTGATCTCGACCTCGACCGTGTCACCGGCGTCGAACGTGCCGACACCTGCAGGCGTACCGGTGAGGATGACGTCCCCGGGAAGGAGGGTGAACACCGCGGAGGCGTACTCGATGATCGACTCGACGGAGTGGATCATGTCGGTCAGCGGCGCCTGCTGGCGCACCTCGCCGTTGACCCGCGTCTGGATCGTGGCCTCGCGGGGATCGAAGTCGGTGCTGATGGTCGGGCCGAGCGGGCAGAAGGTGTCGAATCCCTTCGCGCGCGCCCACTGACCGTCCTTGCGCTGCAGATCGCGAGCGGTCACATCGTTCGCGATCGTGTAGCCGAGCACATGGTCGAGCGCCTGCTCGGCCTTGACGTTCTTCGCCACCTTGCCGATCACCACCGCGAGCTCGCCCTCGTACTCGGTCTGCTCCGAGATCGACGGACGCACGATCGCGTCGCCGGGTCCGATCACCGCGGTGTTGGGCTTGAGGAACAGCAGCGGCTCCTCGGGCGCCGCTCCCCCCATCTCGGCGGCATGGTCGTGATAGTTCTTGCCGACGCAGACGATCTTCGATCGCGGGATCACCGGCGCGAGGATCACGGCGTCCGCGATCGGGACACGATCACCCGTGGGCTCGTAGCCGGCGAAGAGCGGGTCGCCCGAGAGGACGACGAGGTCGGTGTCGTCGACGATCCCGAAGAGGATGGCGTCGTCATGACTGAATCGGGCGATCTTCATGGCATCCAGCCTAGCCAGCGTCCAGGACGACGAGACCCCGCCGTGCGGAGCGCGCGGCGGGGTCTCGGAGGTTCGGCTCTGACGGCGGGGAGCTCAGGCGTCGAGGCGCAACAGCCAGCCGTGCCTGTCTTCGCGGCGGCCGTACTGGATGTCGGTGAGCTCTTCACGCAGCGACAGCGCGAGCTCCCCCAGCGGCTGCGGCTCGTCGAAGCCCTCTCCCACGAGCGCCCCGATCGGGGTGACGACGGCGGCGGTACCGCAGGCGAAGACCTCGACGATGTCCCCGGATGCGACGCCCTCGCGCCATTCGTCGATCGAGATCGGACGCTTCTCGACCGTGTATCCACGGTCTTCGGCAAGCTGCAGCAGCGAGTCCCGCGTGATGCCCTCGAGGATGCTGTCGGATTCCGGGGTGACCACGCGGCCGTCCTTGAAGACGAACACGACGTTCATACCGCCGAGCTCCTCGACGTTGCGCTCCTCGTTGAGGAACACGACCTGGTCGCAGCCCTGGGCGCTGGCCTCGCTCTGCGCGAGCAGGCTCGACGCGTAGTTGCCACCGGTCTTCGCCTTGCCCGTCCCGCCCTTGCCCGCTCGGGCGTAGTCCTCGGAGAGCCAGATGCGCACGGGCTTCACTCCCCCGGTGAAGTAGGCGCCGGCCGGGCTCGCGATGACGTAGTACGCCACCTTCTGCGCGGCCCGGACACCGAGGAAGGCCTCCTTCGCGAACATGAACGGGCGCAGGTACAGGCTCTGGTCGGCACCGGAGGGCACCCAGCGTGCGTCGACTGCGACGATCTCGCGCAGCGACTGGATGAAGTACTCCGTCGGCAGCTCCGGCAGCGCGAGCCGGCGGGCGCTGGCCTGCAGACGCGCGGCGTTGCGGTCCGGACGGAAAGTGTGGATCGAGCCGTCGGCGTGGCGGTAGGCCTTGATCCCCTCGAAGATCTCCTGGGCGTAGTGCAGCACGGAGGCTGCCGGGTCGAGCGGGATCGGCCCGTAGGGCTGCACGCGCGGACGATGCCAGCCGCCCTTGGTCGACCAGCAGATGTCGACCATGTGGTCCGTGAAGACCACGCCGAAGCCGGGGTTCTCATGCACCTCGGCGACGCGAGCGTTCGTCGCGGCGTTCAGGTTCTTGGTCACGGCGAACTCCAGTGGAGCCACGGTGGTCTCGGCGTCGATGGTCGTCATCTCGTCATCCATTCCTCATGCGGCGCGCATCCTCGCGCCGTCTCAGCCTACGCCTGTCGCCCGGAGCAGAGCGGTGAGAGCTCAGAGCAGAGCGGTGATGGCGGAGCCGATCTCCGCCGTCGTGCGCGCGCCCGTGCGGGCGGCGATGTCGGACTCGACGGCGGCGCTCACGCGAGCGGCCTCCGCGCCGAATCCGAGGTGGTCCAGCAGCAGCGCCACCGACAGGATCGCCGCGGTGGGGTCGGCCTTCTGCTGACCGGCGATGTCCGGCGCCGAGCCATGCACCGGCTCGAACATCGAGGGGAAGGCGCCGTCGGGGTTGATGTTGCCGGAGGCTGCGAGTCCGATGCCGCCCGTCACCGCGCCGGCCAGATCCGTGAGGATGTCGCCGAACAGGTTGTCGGTGACGATCACGTCGAAGCGCGACGGGTCGGTGACGAGGAAGATCGTGGCGGCATCGACGTGCAGATAGTCGACGGCGACGGCAGGATGCTCGGCGGCGACCTCGCCGACGATGCGATGCCAGATCGCCCCGGCGTGCACGAGCACGTTGGTCTTGTGCACGAGCGTCACCTTCTTGCCGCGCCGCTCTGCGAGATCGAAGGCGTAGCGCACGACGCGCTCCACTCCGAAAGCCGTGTTCACCGACGTCTCGTTCGCGACCTCGTGAGGGGTTCCCTTGCGGATGGCTCCGCCGTTGCCGACGTACGGTCCCTCTGTCCCTTCGCGCACCACGACGAAGTCGATGTCTCCGGGGTCGGCGAGCGGACCGGGAGCGCCGGCGAACAGCTTCGACGGGCGGAGGTTGACGTAGTGGTCGAGCGTGAAGCGGAGCTTCAGCAGCAGGCCGCGCTCGATGTTCGCATCCTTCAGCCGCGGGTCCCCCGGTGTGCCCCCGACCGCGCCCAGGAGGATCGCGTCGTGCGCGGCGATCGCCTGCAGGTCGTCGTCGGTGAGCGTGTCGCCGGTCTCCAGATACCGGGCGGCTCCCAGCGAGAAGCGGGTCTTGTCGAAGGTGACGTCAGCATCCGCAGTGACCGCGTCGAGGACCTTCTCGGCTTCGGCGACGACCTCGGGGCCGATCCCGTCACCGGGGATCAGGGCCAGCTTCACGACACGCGACATGACACTCCTTGCATCGGGATGGACCGGCCGCACTCGCACGGATGCCGAGCGGACCGGTCCTCCCAGCGTACTGGTCAGTGCGTGGGGGCCTTGCGCAGTGTGACGGCCGCGATCACACCGGCGAGGACCACCAGCGCCGCACCGATCAGGGAGGTGACCAGCACTCCGGAGCCGAAGGCCGCTGACGCCGCCTTCCACAGCACGTCGCCGATCTCGGCGGGAAGATCCTGACCCGCCGTGTATGCACCGGCGAGCGTCTCCTTCGCCGCGTGGGCGGCCTCCGCCGGGATGCCATCCGGCACCACGAGCGCCCCGCGATAGAACGCCGTGATGAGTCCGCCGAGCACCGCGGTGCCGAGGACGGCTCCGAGTTCGTAGGCGGTCTCGGACACGGCACTCGCCGCACCCGCCTTCTCGGCCGGAGCGCTGGAGAGGATGAGCTCGTTGGAGATCGTCTCCGCCGCGCCGATGCCGATGCCCAGCACGACGAACGCGACGATCAGCGGCGCGACGCCATGATCCGAGGTCGTGAAGGCGACCAGCAGGTACCCGGCCACCGAGAACACCAGCGCGGCGGGGACCAGCACGTGCGGACGCACTCGGCGGGAGACCGGCACGACCGAGAGGCCCGCGACGATCATGGCGAGCATCCCGGGGACGAGCGCCATCCCTGCGGTCATCGGCGACAGGCCGAGGACCAGCTGCAGGTGCTGCGACACGAAGTACAGGAAGCCGACGAGAGCCACGACGCTGAGGAGATTGACCAGGATCGCTCCGGAGAACGTCCCTCGGCGGAACAGCGCCATGTCGAGCATCGGCACCTCCGCGACGAGCTGGCGGCGCACGAACAGCGTCCCCATCACGATGCCGAGCAGCGCCCACGCTCCCGCACTGAGGCTCGGGCCGTCGACCGCGAGGGACTTGATCGCGTAGACGACCGGGATCATCGCGGCCATCGACAGCACGATGCTGACGAGGTCGATGCGGCCGGGGTTCGGGTCCCGACTCTCCGGCACCAGCAGCGGTGCGGCGACGAGCAGCGGGATGAGGACGGGCACGGCCACGAGGAAGACGGCACCCCAGGCGAAGTGCTCCAGGAGGAAGCCGCCGACGATCGGACCGAGGGCGGATCCTGCCGAGAAGGCGGACGCCCACACCGCGATCGCCAGGCGACGCTGATCGCGGTTCCGGAAGATCGAGCGCAGCAGCGAGAGCGTGGACGGCATGAGCATCGCCCCGAAGAACCCGAGCAGCGCCCTCGCCGCGATGAGCAGCGCGGCCGAGGGTGCGAAGGCGGCGAGAGCGGAGACGGCGGCGAAGCCGGTCGCGCCGATCAGCAGCATCCGGCGACGGCCGAATCGGTCTCCGAGGGTTCCCATGGTGACGAGCAGACCCGCGAGCACGAGCGGGTAGACATCGATGATCCACAGCTGCTCGGCCCCCGTGGGGGCGAGGGCGATCGAGATCTCGGGCAGCGCGAAGCTCAGCACCGTATTGTCCACCGAGACGAGCAGCACCGGCAGCATGAGGACGACGAGCGCCGCCCAGCCTCGGGGCCCGACGCGGGGCGCATCCGTCTCTGTCGTCGGGATCGACGCAGTACGGGTCATGGGAACACCTCTCAGGAGCATGGCGGCTCGCATTACTAAACCGTCCAGCTGGTATAGTAACAGAGTCGTCACACGGCCGCGATACTGTGATGCGAGACGAACAGAGGACCCCGATGCCCCGACCTCCCCTGGCCCGAGAACGCGTTCTCGACGCCTTCGAGAACATCGTCATCAACGACGGTGAGAGAGCGGCGACGCTGGATGCCACGGCCAAGGCCGCCGGCGTCTCCAAGGGCGGACTCCTCTATCACTTCGGATCCAAGGACGACCTGGCCGCCGGCATCCTGGAGCGCCTGGATGCGCTGACCACGATCGACCTCGAGCGCATGGCCGCGGACGATGACGGCCCCGTCGCCTACTACATCCGCACCTCGGTCATGGAGGACGATGCTCTGGATCGCGCCCTCATCGCCACCTCCCGGCTCGCGCAGGGCGGATCGCTCGCCGCCGGTGAGGCGCTGCGCACCGTCCGGCACCGCTGGGAGGAGATGATCCGACCACACGTGCGCGACCGGGCCAGTCTCGATCTCGTCATGCTGCTCAGCGACGGGCTCTACTTCAACAACTCGCTCGACGTGAACGGGGAGCAGCGCCTCGTCCCCCATCGTCACGAGCTGGCAGAGCTCATCACGCTGGTGCTGCGCGCGACCGCCCCCTGATCTCGGTTCGGCCCCACCCCGAATGACGAAGCGGGAGGGGCGACCCGTGGTCACCCCTCCCGCTTCCCGGTTCGAGAGCCGGTCAGACCTCGGTGATCTCGATCTGGCGGAATAGGTCGGCGTCGATCGAACCGCGAAGGTCGTCGAGCAGCTCGTCCGGCACCGGGGAGTCGAGCGTCAGCACGCTGAGTGCCTGGTCACCGGCACCGAGACGCGAGATCTGCATGCCGGCGATGTTGATGCCGGCCTCGCCGAACTTCTGACCGTAGACCGCGACGATGCCGGGCCGGTCGGTGTAGAGCATCACGACGTGGTGCTTCTCGATGGGCAGCTCGAGGGCGTGATCGTTGATCGCGACCAGCTTCTCGGCCTGCTTCGGCCCCGTGAGAGTACCGGAGACCGACAGCTGCGTACCGTCGGAGAGGGCGCCGGCCAGCGTGATCACGTTGCGGTACTCGTCGCTGACGTCGTCCTTGAGCAGACGGACGGCGATGCCGCGCTGATCGGCGAGCAGGGGGGCGTTCACGTACGACACGGTCTCGCTGACGATGTTCGTGAAGACGCCCTTGAGGGCCGCGAGCTTCAGCACGCTCACGTCATAGTCGTTCAGCTCGCCATGCACCTCGACGTCGAGGCTCGTGAGCGGCGACGTCGCGAGCGCGGCGAAGATCTGGCCGAGCTTCTCGACGAGCGAGATGCCGGGGCGCACGTACGGGTCGATGACGCCACCGGCGACGTTGACGGCATCCGGCACCAGATCGCCCCCGAGGGCGAGGCGCACGGAGCGGGCGACCGACACGCCGGCCTTCTCCTGTGCCTCCTCGGTGCTCGCACCGAGGTGGGGCGTCACGACGACGTTCGGGAGGTCGAGCAGCGGACGAGCGGTGCCGCCCTCGGCCGGAGGCTCTGAGGTGAAGACGTCAAGACCCGCACCGGCGATCTCTCCGGCGACGAGGGCCGCGTGCAGCGCTTCCTCGTCGATGAGGCCACCGCGGGCGACGTTGACGACGAAGGCGGTCGGCTTCATGGCCGCGAACTGCTCGGCACCGATCATGCCGGTCGTCTCCGGCGTCTTGGGCATGTGGATCGTGAGGAAGTCCGCCTCGGCCACGAGCTCGTCGAGCGACAGCAGCTGCACACCGAGCTGCTGAGCGCGAGCAGAGGTGACGTAGGGGTCATAGGCGACGACACGCATGTCGAAGGCGGCGAGGCGCGCGGCGACCAGGGCGCCGATGCGACCGAGTCCGACGATCCCGACGGTCTTCTCGAAGAGCTCGGCACCGGTGAAGGAGCTGCGCTTCCACTGCCCGGCGGCGAGGGAGGCGTGCGCGGCGGGGATCCGACGAGCGAGGCTGAGGATGTGACCGACCGTGAGCTCGGCGGCCGAGACGATGTTCGAGGTCGGTGCGTTCACGACCATGACGCCCGCGGCGGTCGCCGCCTTGATGTCGACGTTGTCGAGACCGACACCCGCACGGGCGACGACCTTGAGCTTCGGCGCGTGCGTCAGCGCCTCCTCGTCGATGTGCGTCGCCGAGCGGATGAGCACCGCGTCGGCATCCGCGAGCGACGCGAAGAGCGCCTCGCGGTCGGTGCCGTCGACGTGACGCACGTCGAAATCGGGGCCGAGGGCCTCGATCGTGGCGGGAGAGAGAACTTCGGCGATGAGCACGACGGGCTTCGGCACAGGGATCCTTCGGGGCAGCGCGACAGGGGGCCGATGCGCCGCACACCGTGGGGGCGCGATCACCTCAACTGTACCCGAGCGCTCCCGCTGCTCCGTGCCGTGTGACGCCGCGGATGCGCGGAATCGCTAGGACGCCGCGGGGCTCAGGCTGTATGCGAGCAGACTCAGCCAGAACACCGCGACCACGCCGAGGCCCGTAAGGAGCACGAGTGCGAGCTCTCCTGCGGATCGCCGCCTTCCGATCAGATAGGCGAAGACGAACACGATCGCGGGGAAGACTACGCCGAAGATGAGCGTGGCCCAGCCGGCACCGCTCAGTCCGACCTGCCCCATGGTAATCAGGTGCGCCACGGCGTTCCAGATCGCGTAGGCGTAGAAGAGGCCCGCCAATCCGAGGACGACTCCGGTGAGCCATCGAGGCGATGCCGCCGAAGCTGACTGTGACATCTGTGCCTGACTCATAGTCCGATCGCCCCCACTGTAACGAAGGGCCAGGGCACGAGGAGCACGACCCCGAGGAGGAGCGCTGAGACCCGGATCCAACCGGCCTTGCCCCGCGTAAGCACCCAACTCGCCAGGAACCACAGCAGAGGCGCCGCCACGGCGAGCACGAACCAGGGCAGGAACATCGCGTCGATGACGAAAAAATTCGCGAGCGGCTTCAGGCGCAGCCCGCCGACGACCCAGCCCACGCTGTACAGAAGATAGATGCCCCCGACCACCCCCAGGATCAGCAGCATCGCGGTGCTCAGCCCCGGCGCCTCGGCATCATCGGCATCGACCTCGGTGCCAGCGGCATCCGCGTCGTCGCCCTTCTCCGGCACGGGTCGACCGACTGTACCGCTGCCCTTTCCCACCGCGTTCCAGCCCTGGGGAAGCGTGGCGTCCGCAGGTGCCACGGACTTCCGTGCTGCGGGTGACGGAGCGGTCGGCGTCGGGCTGTCGCCGTCGTCACCGTCCCAGCTCAGGGCGTCGTCGGAGTCGGAGGTCATGTCCTCCAGCGTAGGACACGGCGTCCACTATGCTCGGGGGCATCTGGGCCCGCCGGGCCCTGCCGGGAAGGATCACCGTGGCCGAGCAGAACCAGAACGTCGAGCCGAGCGGTTCGGTCGACGAGCCCGCAGCGGGCTGGAAGCCCACCACAGAGGCGAAGTCGAAAGCCACCACGTTCCGCTGGATCGCGGCGGTGCTGTGGGCGCTCGCCATCGCCGCCGAGGCGGTCGCCATCTTCTGGCTCCTGCGTCAGCGCGTGTACGTCGGCGAGGACGGCGAGCTCGTCCGTGATCCCGACACCGGGCTGCTGGAGGACCGTGGAGTCGTCGCGGAGTTCCCGCAGTGGGCGTTCGTCACGCTCCTGATCCTGCTCGTGGTGATCGCCGCGCTCGCGATCACAGGCTCGGTGCTGTGGAAGAAGGCGAATCGTCTCGACCCCGCCCGCAGGTCGGAGACGGTGCGCTTCTTCGTGCAGAACCAGCTGGGCGCGATCATCGCGATCGTCGCGTTCCTGCCGCTCATCATCCTGATCTTCCTGAACAAGGACATGAGCAAGGGGCAGAAGACCACCGCCGGGATCGTCGGCATCGTCCTCGCGCTGCTGGCGGCCGTGATCGGCGTCGACTTCAACCCGCCCTCGGTCGAGAAGTACACCGCCGACCAGTCCGCCGTCATCCAGCTGCTCGGCGCCGACGAGGTCGTCTGGGTCGACGGCGGCGCCGTGTACCACGTGTGCGACGAGGTCTCCGACATCCAGACCGGCAGCGAGAAGCGCACCGGGACGACGGCTCAGGCCGTGGAGGCAGGCAAGAGCCGCCTGACCCTGAAATTCGCCTCGGAGCTGCGCACCTGCGGTCTCGCCGTTCCTGAGAACGCCGAGGAGATCGAGGAGGCGCTGCGCTCGATCCAGGGCGGCGCCACCGACACCCTCCTCCCCGCTCCCGTGTGGGCCGATGGTGCCGCGCCGATCGAGGTCGAGGACGCACCGGCCGAGTGACGTTCCGCACGTACAGATGACGCGGGCGCCCCACCGGGGGCGCCCGCGTTCGTCATGCGGGGCGGTCGGAGCCGGTGCCGGAGCGGATGGGGCGGTGCCCGGGCTCAGCGGACTGATCGATACCGCTCGAGTGCGGCGGCGGCGAGTGCCACGATCGCCGGGTCGGTGACGTCCCAGCCGGGCTCTCCTCCCCCGGGGCCTGTGGACGACGGATCCCCCGACGGCCGACGCGCGGACAGGTGCACGGCATCCACGCCCGCATCGAGCAGGGCCGCGATGTCGTCGGGCCGCACACCACCGCCGGCCATGATCTGCAGGCGCCCGTCGGCCGCGGCGACCATGCGCGCGAGAGTCGCAGCGCCGTCCACGCTCCGCGCGGCACCGCCACTCGTGAGCACGCGACGCACACCGCACACGACCAGGTCGTCGATCAGCGCGCTCGGTTCGGGCACGGTGTCGATCGCGCGATGGAACACGACGTCGGCGTCGCCCGCAGCGCTCCGCCAGGCATCGAGGGCGCGGCGATCCACCGTGCCGTCTGCGGTCAGCGCGCCGACCACGACCGCGCCGACGCCCCGCCGTACAGCGTCCGCGATATCGGCCGCGACGACGGCGACCTCGTCCGGGTCGTAGACGAATCCGCCGGGACGCGGTCTGACGAGCACGGCGATCCCGGCAGGATGCTCCGCCACGGCGCATACCGCGTCGACCGTCGCACCGGACGGGGTGAGTCCACCCGTGGCGGATAACGCCTGACAGAGCTCGACCCGATCTGCGCCGGCACGGAGCGCGAGGCGCGCACCCGCGGCATCCTGCACCGCGATCTCGAGCGCTGCCCGATCTGTCACGGCGTCACGGTGAGGGTCGCGACAGCCGCTGAACCGAGTGCATCGGGGACGCGCACGGTGACGGTGCCGTCATCGGCGCGCATCGCCTCTGCGGCCGACCCGTCGGACCAGCGGGCCCGCCCGTGCTCCAGTTCAGCGGGCAGGGTGATCCGGCCGAGGCTCGGGTCCAGCGTATGCACGTGCACATCACCGGCCGACTGCGTGTAGCGGCGGGGTTCGCCGTGTGCCTCGCCGTGGCGGAGCCACGGGCGAGTGCCGTAGATCGTCGTGCCGTGCGCGTGGAGCCAGGCGCCCAGTTCCCGCATCGTGTTCCGCTGCAACTCGGGGATCCGACCGGAGGCGTCCGGGCCGACGTTGATCAGCAGATTGCCGTTCTTGGAGACGACATCGACGAGCATCCGGATCAGGTCGGGGCCGGACAGGGTCTGCGAGGCATCCTCGGCGCTGTTGTAGCCGAACGAGTACCCGAGCCCCCGCGTCGACTCCCACGGGTGCGCCTGCGACTCGTCCACGTTCGTGTACTCCCTGGTGAGGAAGCCGTGGTAGGGCACTCCCCAGCGGTCGTTCACCACGCCGTCCGGCACCGCGTCGAAGTACCGGGCGAGCAGCGCGGCGACGCCGAACTCCTCGGAGCCCTTGCCGCCGTCCGGCCAGTCGATGTCGTTCCAGAGGAGGTCGGGCGAGAAGCGCTCGACGAGCTCCTCGAGCTGCGCGGCCGAGTAGCGGGCGAAGTGGGCATCGTTGCGACGGTGTCGGAACAGGTCGGTGTCCGACTCGATCGGGGGGAAGTCGCTGACATGCCAGTCCAGCGCGCCGGAGTAGTACACGCCGAACCGCGCGCCCGCTCGGCGGGTCGCGTCGTGGAACTCCGAGATCAGGTCACGTCGGGGGCCGCGGGCGGCGGCGTTGAACCGGGTCGTCGCCGTGTCCCAGAGGCAGAATCCCTCGTGGTGCTTCGTCGTCGGCACCACATACCGGGCGCCCGCATCCACCAGCTCCCCGACGAACGCGTCCGCATCGAACGCGTCGGCCGTCCATCGGTCCGCGAGATCCTCGTAGGAGGTGCCGGGGCCGTACAAGCGCTGATGCCGCTCCCAGGTGGGGCTCCCGGCGATGCGCACCGTGTTGCCGTACCACTCCGCGTACTGATGCCAGGCGTAAGCGTCCTCGGTGGGGATGTGAACGCCCTTCCCGTGCTGCACAGCCCAGGCCGGCACCGAGTACAGGCCCCAGTGCACGAAGAACCCGAGCTTGGCATCGCGGTACCACTCGGGCACCCCGTTCCCCGGGTACTCGGGCGCCGCCGTGCCCAGATCGGGCCCGGTGCGGGTCTCGAAGTTCATCATGAGCGGCTCTCCTCCTCGCCGCGTCGCAGGACGACGGCGGTCAGCTCGGGCGCGCTCGAGGGATCGAACGGGTACACGCCGGGGCGCAGTCGACGGTGTCCGAGACGCAGCAGGTCCTGATCGACGCCGCCAGGGGTGAGTGCGAGCGTCCAGTCGGCTGCGAGGTCGTAGAGCTCGGGTTCGAGGTAGCCGATCTTGACGACGACGATGTCCGCGCTCGTCGGCTCCAGTCCCAGCGTCCGGAAGTCCTGCAGGTGGTGGAACGGCTTCCGGCGTTCGGTGATGACGGCGTGCAGTCCGCCGACCGCGAGGACGACCTGGGTGCCGGCATCCGGGTCTCCGTAAGTGATCGAGAACACGGTGCCCGAGATCTGCACGGGACCGTGCGGACCGTCGTCGACTCCCGCTCCCGCCGAGACGGTGACGGATGCCCCGACGCCGGCGGCGACCGCCGCGGCGACCGCCGCCGGGTCGAAGATCGAGGCGACGAGCGTCGTGCGCTCGGATCCGGTCAGCTCCGCGCGTTCGAGCAGATGCGCAAGGGTCCAGGTGACGTCTCCGGCACCGCCCGCGGTGGGATTGTCTCCGGAGTCCGAGATCAGGTACGGATGCCGCGCGTCTGGGGCCAGCGCCCGCTCGACCGCCTCATCGAGCGACCCCGTCCGGGCGACGAAGACGAACTCCTCGCGCGCCTCCCAGAACCTCCGAGCGACGCGCTCCGCCTCGCGGGCGATGAGCTCGCGGTCATCGCCCGTGACCACGACGTACGCCTGGCAGCGCGGCTCGTCCGCCCACGCGTATCCGATCCACACCGAGGCATCGACGACGCCGGGAAGCGCCTCGATCCTCGGCAGCTCGGCGTAGATCCCTCGAGCGGGCTCGAGGCGGGTGCTGGTCTTCTCGCCCGGAAGCAGCACGGGCACCGGGACCCACGCGGTGTAGGGACGCCGGCGCAGGACATCACCTCCGTGCTCGCCGCGCAGACGGGCGAGCAGGTTCCACACCGCCCGCTCCTTCGTGTTCAGCCAGTCCTCGTGCGGCGCCATCCGATAGCAGGTGAGCAGGTCGACGGCGTCCCGCAGCGTCTCGGAGACGTTGCCGTGCAGATCCATCGACGTGGACACCAGCGTGTCCGGCCCCAGCGCTTCGCGCACCGCGACGGCGAGGTCTCCTTCGGCATCCTCCATCCCGACCACGCTCATCGCGCCGTGGATGTCGAAGAAGAAGCCGTCGAACGGACCGTGGAGGCGGATGCCGTCGACGATCGCCTGCTTCATACGGCGATAGGTCTCGGGGTCCACCGCACCGCCGGGAAGCGAGCGGCCATGCGTGAGCGGGACCCAGTCCGCGGCCTCTGCGAGCTCTCGCCCGTCGTCGAGGAACGGATAGTACGCGCGGAGTTCCGCTCCGCTGCGGATCGTGAACGCCTCGTCGCCGGAGATGTGCGGCGAAAAGGTGCTCGACTCGATCGAGATGCCCCCGATGCCGATGCGGGGTCTCTGCACACCGCCATCCGCGACCGGAGGCAGTGCTCCCATCCAGATCTCGCTGGCCTCGGGGAATGCGGTCACTTCGTGATCCTCCGTCATGGTGTCGGTCCTCGATGCGGTGCTCATCGGTACGCCCCCGCCGGCTCCAGGGAACGGCGCATCGCCTCGATCGCGCCGAGTGCGACGGCGTCGACGCCCTGCGTCGCCGGTGTGATGATCAGCGGGAGCCCGGACACGGGGGCATCGGTCACCAGGGTCTGCATGATCGCCGGTTCCAGGAGGTCCCAGGCGTGCGCCACTCCCCCGCCGACGATCGCCCGCGGCAGGTCCAGCAGCGTCGCGGCGCTGGCGCAGGCGAGAGCGACGGCTCGGCCCGCGGCGGCGAAGACCGCGACGGCATCCGCGTCACCGCCCCGTGCCAGCGTGGCCACCTCGCGCGCGCCGAGCCCGTCGGTGCCGGTGCGGCCCTCGTAGCGGAGGCCGATCGATGTTCCGGATGCGAGCGTCTCGAGGTGCCCGCGCTGGCCGCACGTGCACACCAGATCGCTGTACCCCGGGGTGTGCCCGATCTCGCCCGCAGCTCCGTTCGGACCGTGTCGCAGTGCACCGCCGATCATGACGGCGCCGCCGACCCCGGTGCCGAGCATGACGCCGAGCACGTCCTGCTCGACACGCTCGGTGCCTGCGACCTCGCCGAGCAGGAACGCGTTGACGTCGTTCTCGACGCTGACCGGCACGCTCAGCCGCGTGCGCAGCTCATCGGCGAGCGGGAATCCCGCCCAGTCGACGAAGGTGGCCGAGGCCGCCCGCACCGTGCCCGTCTCGTGGTCGATCACGCCGGCCGCTCCCACGCCGACCGCGACGAGCGACACCCCGGCGCGACGGGCGAGGTCTCGTGCGAGGCCGGCGGCGGCATCCGCCATCGCCCAGCCTCCGACGCCGGCAGGAGCGGGGACGCTCCCGCGGACGAGTCCGCCCTCCGCGTCCACGACGAGACCCGAGATCTTGGTCCCGCCGATGTCGATGCCGACGATGCCGTCTGCGGCCAGGGTCGTCCTCTGCTGTGTCTCCCCCATCGTCAACGTCCGCCGAGTCCAGCCATCGCGATGCCCTTGACCAGGTGCTTCTGCAGGATGATCACGAGCAGCGTGGTGGGGATCATCGAGATGATCGCCGCCGCCATCTGCAGGTCCCAACGCGTGCCGGTCAGTCCCGCGAAACTGGCGAGTCCCACCGGGAGCGTCCCGTGCGCGTCGTAGTCGACGGTGACGATGAGCGGCCACAGATAGCTGTTCCAGAACGTCAGGAACGTGAACACGGCGAGCACGGCCACAGCCGACTTCGACAGCGGCAGGATGATCTGCAGGAACGAGCGGATGGGACCGGCCCCGTCGACGCGGGCGGCCTCTTCGAGCTCGTACGGGATGCCGCGGAAGAACTGCCGCATCAGGAACGTCCCGAACGCGCCGAAGGCGAAAGGCAGCACGAGAGCCTGGTAAGTGTCGACCCAGTTGAACCACTGCATGACCTGGAACATCGGGATCACGAGGACCTCGGCGGGCACCATCAGCGTCGCGAGGAAGAGGATGAACACCGCGTCGCGGCCCTTCCAGCGCAGGCGGCCGAAGGCGTAGCCGGCGGTCGTGGACACGACCAGCACGACGAGGGTGCCGAGGATGGCGACGAGGAACGAGTTCGCGATGTACGTGACGAAGGGCCCGTAGGAGAACACGTCGATGAAGTTGCTCCAGCGGAGTTCCGAGCCGATGAGCGTCGGCGGCATCGAGAACATCTCGGTGTTCGGCTTCAGCGCCGAGAAGAACGCGTAGATGATCGGCGAGACGAACACGAGGGCTGCGAGGTAGATGCAGACGTGCGCGATGACGAGCCGGACGCGGGCGGCCGGAGTGGTCGCCGCGCCGCGTGCACGGCGCAACTCGCGCGGGGTGCGCAGCGCCGACGTCGGGGTCGTGAGGGTCTCAGTGCTCATAGTGCACCCACTTCTTCTGTGCGGCGAACTGCAGGCCGGTGATGGCGATGATGATCGCGAAGAGGATCCAGGCCGCGGCGGCGGCGAGCCCGAGGTCGCCGAAGGTGAAGCCCTGCTCCCAGATGAACATGACGAGCGGCTTCGTCGAGTTGCCCGGCCCACCGCCGGTCAGCAGCTGCGGCTGCACGAACACCTGCAGCGAGGTGATCATCGTCATGATCGTCGCGAAGAAGATCGACGGCGAGATCATCGGGATGATGATGCTCCACACGCGGCGGAGCCCTTGTGCGCCGTCGATGCTCGCAGCCTCCAGCACGCTCTCCGGGAGCTGCTCGAGAGCGGCGGAGAAGATCAGCATGTTGTAGCCGAGTCCCTGCCAGACACTCATCGCGACGACCATGACCATGGCCCACGACGGATCGGCGAGGAAGTTCGGGAGCTGGATGCCGAACCACGTCTCGGAGAGCCCGTTGAAGAGCCCCTGCGGCTGCAGCATCATCTTCCACACGAGCACGTTCGCGACCATCGGCGTCACGACCGGGATGAAGAACAGCACCCGGAGCGCACCACGACCGCGGATGCGCGGCCCGAGACCGAGGGCGAGCACGAGCGAGAGAGCGACGCTCAGCGGCACGTAGAGCAGGGTGTACAGCGCCGAGTTGCGCAGCGCCGGCCAGAAGTCGGGGCTGCTGGTGAACAGCTTGACGTAGTTGTCCACGCCGTTGAAGCTGCGCTCGCCGAAGGTCGGCCAGTCGAAGACGCTCATCACGATCGAGAGCCCGACGGGCACGATCGTGAACAGGGCGAGCCCCACCAGGGCTGGGCTTGCAAATCCCAGCGCCTGGCGGGCCTCGACCTTGGCGAGCGATCCGCGACGTCTCGTCGTGATCGTCATCTCAGTTTCTTTCCTTGGTTACTGCTGCAGAGACCGCGGACGGCTCATTCGCCGAACTGCGACTGGGCGTTCGACAGGAGCTCGTCCATCGTCATCTGACCGTTGTAGACGCTGACGAGGTTCGGCTGGATGTAGCTGTCGAGCTTCTGCCAGTTCTTCGTCATGTACAGCGGCACGGTGTCGCCGAAGGCGGCCTCGAAGACGGACTGCACCTGGTCGCGGTACTCCTCGTCGATCGACTCGAAGTAGAGCGGCTGCGACGAGACGCGGGCCGGGTACGAGCGTCCGGACGATGCGATGTAGTCCTGAGCGTCCTCGCCGAGCAGCGAGCCCATCACCTTGAGAGCGGCTTCCGGGTTCTCGCAGTTCGCGGAGATGCCGTAGCCGGAGCCCAGGATCGGACCGGGGTTCCCGTCGACGCCTGCCGGCAGCGGAGCCATCCCGGCTGCGAAGCCGGACTCGTTCTTCAGGTAGGTGACGGCGTTCCAGGTGCCGTCGACGGCCATGGCGGCGTTGCCGCCGGAGTACTGGTTCTCGCCCCAGCCCGTGTCCGAGGCGGAAGCAACGGGGGCTGCGACCTTCTTCTCGTCGACCAGCCCCGCGTACCAGGACGCCGCGTCGACGAACGCCTCGTCATCGATGTGCAGCGTGCCGTCCTCGGAGGCCGGCTGCGTCGCCGAGTAGGCGATCGGCATCGACATCCACTGATAGCCGCCCATGCCCATCGCGAATCCGTACTTGCCGTCCTTGGTGGCGTCGGCGGCGATCTGGTCGAAGTCGTCGAAGGTCCAGCCGATCTCGGGGGTCGCGGCCCCGGCGGAGGTCAGCATGTCCTGGTTGTAGTAGACGAGCATGGTGGCGACGTCGAACGGAACGCCGTAGACCTTGCCCTCGAAGCTCAGGATGCCGTCGGCGCTCGGGTTGAACTCGGACCAGTCGATCCCGGCGGTCTCGAGGTCCTTCTCGCTCAGCTCGCGGAAGCCCTGCGTGTAGCCGCCGAGTTGGGCACCGCTCATGCCGGTGACGCAGGCCATGTTGCCGCTGGCCATGTTCGTCGTCAGCTTCGTGAAGAAGTCGCTCCAGGGCGACGTCTGCAGCTTGATCTTGATGTCGGGGTTCTGCTCCTGGGCGAACGCGATCTGCGCCTCCAGCGCGTCGACGTCGGACTCGCTGCCGGCCCACATGTCGACGACGATCGTGTCGCCGTCGGCAGAACCGCCGGCGTCTCCACTTGCACAGCCGGTCATCGCCACAGCGACGCCGGCGACAGCGACGGCTGCCCCCACACGCAACTTCTTCATTGAATGCCTCCTCGGGAAGGATCAGGTTAGTTCGATAATCGAAGGAACCTAGTAGGATTTCGTATGAAGCGAGGCTGTCACACTTCGCTGCACCCCGCAAGCCGAACATCCGATGTTTATCGGAGCTTGATAATTCGTCATCTGTCGGAAACGCACGACCGCCCCGCTACGCTGACCTTGCTTCGATCACGAAGGAGCCTCATGCCCGACACATCGCCCCTCGCCGTCGAGGACCTGCACTCCCGGCGCATCCTCGACCTCGTCGCGCGCGGCGAAGCCCGCTCACGCAGCGAGCTGGCCGGGCTCCTCGGCGTGGCCGCCTCGACGGTCGGACTCCGGGTGCAGGCACTGCTTGACGCCGGAGTGCTGCAGGAGGCCGGTGACGGCACCTCACGAGGCGGACGGCGTCCGCGCGTCCTGCAGATCGCGGGCGACGGCATCGTGCTGTCGCTCGATCTCGGCGGTCGTCACGCACGGATCGGGAGGCACTCCCTCAGCGGTGCACTGCAGGGCACCGAGTCGATCGCGATCGATCTCACCGAGGGCCCTGACGCGACGCTGGACCGCGTCGCCGTGGTCTTCGATCGCCTGGGCACCGACTCACGCATCCACGCGATCGGCGTCAGCCTCCCCGGCCCGGTCGACATCGCGACCGGCTCCGTGGACCAGCCCTCGCGGATGCCGGGGTGGCCGGGATTCAGGGTCGGCGAGCATCTCGCCGCCCGCTTCGGTGCGCCGGTCGCCGTCGACAACGACGCCAACCTCGCGGCCCTCGGTGAGCACCGAGCGCAGTTCGGACACACTCAGCACAGCATCACCGTGAAGGCGGGCACCGCCATCGGCAGCGGCGTGGTCGTCGACGGGCGGATCCACCGCGGCGCCACGAGCGCCGCCGGCGACATCACGCACACCCGGATCGACGGCAGCGGAGACATCCCCTGCTCCTGCGGGAACACCGGATGCCTCGAGACCGTCGCGAGCGGCGCGAGTCTGGTCAGGCAGATGCGCGAGCGCGGCAACGACGCGGTGCGCACCACCTCCGATGTGCTGACGCTGGCCAGGGACGCCGATCCCCTCGCGACCAGCCTGGTGCGCACCGCGGGCACGCACCTCGGTCAGGCGCTGTCCGGGGTGGTCAACTTCTTCAACCCGCACGCCGTGTTCCTCACCGGGAGCATGAGCGCCTCCGAGCCGTTCATCGCCGCCGTGCGCAGCCGTGTGTACGAGGCCTGCCACCCACTGGCGACCCAGCGACTGCGCATCGAGGCGGCGATCACCGGGGCGGACGCGATCCTGCACGGCGCAGCCAGGCTCGCCCTCGAGGAGCGCGAGGTGACGGCGGCCTGAGCCGCGGTCCCTCCCCGTCGCTGCCTGATCGGCCTCAGTCGTCGGCGAGCGTCAGCTCGATCACCGGGATCAGCACGTCGGGGCGCCGCACCCGCAGGTGCACCGTCAGCGTGCCCTCCGCCTCCCCCGCCGGGGTCATCAGCTCTGCTTCCTGCTCCGGGTCGGAGCGGCTCGTCCGCAGCCAGGACCCATCGTTCAGCAGGCGCGCGTACACGACCCTGTCGGCGAGCTCGGGAAGGTGCACGAAACCCATCGGCCAGGAGAAGAGGCTGAGGTACAGGCGATTCCCCCGGCGCGTGTACACCCCTTCGCGGGGCGGAGTGAAGTCGGCGTGACCGGCGCCGAGCACCGCATCGCGGTGCAGCCGCATCCATTCGGCGATCTCCCCCAGCGTCGCGGCGTCGCGAGGCGCGATCGCTCCGCGGCCGTCCGGACCGATGTTCAGGAGCATGTTGCCGCCCATCGAGACCGAGTCGACCAGCATCTGCGTGAGCAGCTTCGCGGACTTCTGGTCCGTGTTGTCGCGGTGGTATCCCCACGAGCCGTTGAGCGTCTGACAGGCTTCCCACGTCAGCGCCACACCGTCGCGGACGAGAGGCGCGGTGGGCTGGTACTGCTCGGGCGTCACGAAGTCCGCAGGGATGCCCAGGCGGTCATTGACCAGCATGTCGGGTTGGAGCTCGCGGCACAGCGCGAGCAGCCCCGCGGCATCCCACTCCTCCGGTCCCTTGCCCGCCCAGCCGTCCTTCTCCTGCGGGTAGGTGAAGTCGAAGAACAGGTAGTCGATCTCCCCGTACTGCGTGAGCAGCTCGCGGACCTGGGCGTGCAGGTAGTCGCGGTAGACCGACATGTCCCGCCCGACGTTCAGCTCGTGCGCGTCGGCGTCATCGCGACGGGGATGGTTCCAGTCGACGGTGAAGTGCGGGTGATGCCAGTCGATCAGCGAGTGGTACAGGCCGACCTTGAGACCCTCCGCTCGGAGGGCGTCGACGTACTCCCGCACGAGATCCCGCCCGGTGGCCGCGACGGAGGTGAAGTCCGTCTGCGCAGAGTCCCAGAGGCAGAAGCCGTCATGGTGCTTCGTCGTGAGGACGACGTAGCCCATCCCGGTCCCCTTCGCCGTGCGCGCGAGAGCGGCGGCATCGAAGAGATCGGGGTCGAAGTGCTCGAAGTACTGCCGGTAGTCGGCATCCGTCAGCCGCTCGTAGTTCTGCACCCACTCATGGCGCGCTGCCGCGCTGTAGAGGCCGAAATGCACGAACATCCCGAAACGGGCGAGGGTGAACCAATCCTGTCGCATGCTTCCATCCTGGCACAGACATCGGATGTCTACCCATGATTCGCCGGTGCACGAAAGAACGGGCACCCCGAAGGGATGCCCGTTCTTTCGTGATCAGGTCGTGCAGGCCAGCGCGCAGAGCGGCCCGACCAGCACAGCCCTTCCGAGGATTATGTGTGCGTCAGCGCGCAGCGCTGCCGTCCACGTAGTCCTCGTCCTGCTGCTTCCATGCGAAGAGCGAACGCAGCTCCTTGCCGGTGGCCTCGATGGGGTGCGTCTCCTCCTTGGCCCGCAGCGCCAGGAACTCCTCGGCACCGTTGTCCTGGTCGTCGATGAACCGCTTCGCGAACGCGCCGCTCTGGATGTCGGCGAGGATCGCCTTCATCGACTCCTTGACCTCCGGGGTCACGACGCGGGGGCCCGACACGTAGTCGCCGTACTCGGCGGTGTCGGAGACCGACCAGCGCTGCTTGGCGATGCCGCCCTCCCACATGAGGTCGACGATGAGCTTGAGCTCGTGCAGCACCTCGAAGTACGCGATCTGCGGCTGGTAGCCCGCTTCGGTGAGCGTCTCGAAGCCGGCCTGCACGAGGTGGCTGACGCCACCGCACAGCACGGCCTGCTCGCCGAACAGGTCGGTCTCGGTCTCTTCGGTGAAGGTCGTCTTGATGACGCCGGCA
>NZ_JBEPZB010000036.1:26347-27530 GCF_041641055.1 Microbacterium sp. | reverse complement strand
AATTGTGGCTGGTAAACCACGCGTACACGAGATCGCCGCCGAACTCGGCGTCGACAGCAAGATCGCACTTGCAAAGCTCAAGGAACTCGGAGAGTTCGTCAAGAGCCCCTCTTCGACCATCGAACCTCCGGTGGCGCGCAAGCTTCGCGCTGCCATCGAGTCGGATGCCTCGCTGAAGGCATCCGCTGACGCGGCTCCCGCCGCGGCCAAGCCCGGTGCGGCAAAGCCCGGTGCTGCAAAGCCCGGCGCCGCGAAGACCGATGCGGCGACGCCCGGTGCTGCGAAGCCCGGTGCCGCGAAGACCGGTGGACCGACTCCCGGGCCCAAGCCCGGACCCAAGCCGGCCCCCGCGCCGGAAGAGCCCGTCGCCGCTCCGGCTCCCGAGGCTCCCGCCCCGGCCGCAGAGGCTCCGGCCGAGACCACTGCTTCGGCAGAGGCCGCGCCCGGATCCGCTGCACCGAAGTCGAACGACGGCGGCGCACCGAAGCCCGGCGCACCGCGTCCGGGCAACAACCCGTTCTCGTCGGCGCAGGGCATGGGCCAGCGTCCGGCAGGTCCGCGTCCCGGCAACAACCCGTTCGCCTCGGCGCAGGGCATGGGCCAGCGGCCGAGTCCGACTCCCGGCAACATCCCGCGTCCGCAGGCTCCGCGTCCCGGTGCCCCGCGTCCGGGTGCACCTCGTCCCGGTTCCCCCCGTCCCGGCGCTCCGCGCGGCGGTCAGGGTGGTCGTCCCGGTGGTGCACCGTTCCAGCAGCGTCCGGGCGGCCCCGGTCGTCCCGGCGGTGCCGGTGGACCCGGTGCCGGTCCCGGTGCTCGTCCCGGTGGTGGCTTCGCAGGTCGCCCGGGTGGCGGCGGCGGTCGCGGTCGTGGTCCTGGTGGAGGCACCGCAGGTGCCTTCGGCAAGGGCGGCGGCAAGAGCAAGCAGCGCAAGTCGCGGCGGGCGAAGCGGCAGGAGTTCGAGATGCGGAGCGCCCCGGTCGTCGGTGGCGTCAACGTCACCCGCGGTAACGGGGAGATCATCCGCATGCGCCGTGGTGCGTCGATCGCGGACTTCGCCGACAAGATCGAGACGCTGACCGGCTACACGGTCCAGCCCGGAACCCTCGTGACGATCCTCTTCAACCTCGGCGAGATGGCCACGGCCACCGAGTCGCTGGACGAGGCGACGTTCGAGGTCCTGGGT
>NZ_JBEPZB010000036.1:0-26337 GCF_041641055.1 Microbacterium sp. | reverse complement strand
CTTGAGGGCTTCGGTCTCAACCTCGAGCAGGAGCTCGAGGAGGAGAGCGAGGACGACCTCGAGATCCGTCCTCCGGTGGTCACCGTCATGGGTCACGTCGACCACGGTAAGACCCGTCTGCTCGACGCGATCCGCCAGACCAACGTCATCGATGGTGAAGCCGGTGGCATCACGCAGCACATCGGTGCGTACCAGGTGTGGACGGAGCACGATGGCATCGAGCGTGCCATCACCTTCATCGACACCCCGGGTCACGAGGCGTTCACCGCCATGCGTGCTCGTGGAGCGCAGGTCACCGACCTCGCCATCCTGGTGGTCGCGGCCGACGACGGCATCATGCCGCAGACGGTCGAGGCGCTGAACCACGCCCAGGCGGCGAACGTGCCGATCGTGGTTGCGGTGAACAAGGTCGACAAGCCCGACGCCAACCCGGCCAAGGTTCGTCAGCAGCTCACCGAGTACGGTCTGGTCGCAGAGGAGTATGGCGGAGACGTCCTGTTCGTCGACGTCTCGGCTCGGGCGAACACCGGCATCCAGGAGCTCCTGGACGCCGTGCTGCTCACGGCCGACGCGGGGCTCGACCTCACGGCCAACCCGAACAAGGCCGCTCGCGGTGTCGCCATCGAGGCGAAGCTCGACAAGGGCCGCGGATCCATCGCCACGGTGCTCATCCAGTCCGGAACGCTTCGGATCGGTGACGCGATCGTCGCAGGAACGGCTTACGGTCGTGTGCGTGCGATGGCCGACGAGAACGGCGAGCAGGTCCTCGAGGCCTACCCGTCGCGTCCGGTGCAGGTGCAGGGTCTCAACTCGGTGCCGCGTGCAGGCGATGTCTTCATCGTCACCGAAGAAGACCGCATGGCCCGCCAGATCGCTGAGAAGCGTGAAGCAGTCGAGCGCAACGCCCAGCTGGCCAAGGCCCGCAAGCGCATCTCGCTCGAGGACTTCACCCGTGCTCTCGAGGAGGGCAAGGTCGAGTCGCTCAACCTCATCATCAAGGGTGACGTCTCCGGTGCCGTCGAGGCACTCGAGGAGTCGCTGCTCAAGATCGAGGTCGATGATTCGGTGCAGCTCCGCATCATCCACCGCGGCGTCGGTGCGATCACGGAGTCCGACGTCAACCTCGCGACGATCGACAACGCGATCATCGTGGGCTTCAACGTCCGCCCCGACACGAAGGCGCGCGAGCGCGCTCAGCGTGAAGGCGTGGACATCCGGTTCTACTCGGTGATCTACAACGCGATCGACGAGGTCGAGAGCTCGCTCAAGGGCATGCTCAAGCCGGAGTACGAAGAGGTCCAGTCGGGTGTCGCCGAGATCCGCGAGGTGTTCCGCTCCTCGAAGTTCGGCAACATCGCCGGTGTCATCGTGCGATCGGGAACGATCACGCGAAACGCCAAGGCTCGCGTCATCCGCGACGGCGTCGTCATCGCCGATGGCCTCGCCATCGAGTCGCTGCGCCGCTTCAAGGACGACGTCACCGAGGTGCGTACGGACTACGAGGCCGGTATCGGCCTCGGCAAGTTCAACGACATCCAGATCGGTGACGAGATCGAGACGACAGAGCTGGTCGAGAAGCCTCGCGGCTGATCGAGTTCGATATCTTCGGGCGAGGGTGCGTCATGCATCCTCGCCCGAAGGGTACGTAGAGGGAGAGAACAATGGCTGGTGAACGACAGGCCCGACTGGCCGATCGCATTCGTGTGATCCTCGCCGAGCGGCTCGAGAAGGGGCTGCGCGACCCGCGCCTCGGCTTCGTCACGATCACGGATGTCCGGGTGAGCGGCGATCTCCAGCACGCCTCGGTCTTCTACACGGTGCTCGGCACAGAGGAGGAGCGCCTCTCCAGTGGAGCCGCCCTGACCTCGGCGACGGGCATGCTGCGCAGCGAGGTGGGACGACAGCTCAGCACCCGACTGGTGCCCACCCTGGAGTTCATCCCCGACGCGCTGCCGGAGAACGCCGATCACATCAGTGCGCTGCTGCGTCAGGCCCAGGAGCGCGATGCCGAGGTGGCGAAGCTGGCCTCCTCCGCCTCGCACGCCGGAGACGCGGACCCGTACGTGCGTCAGGATGACGAAGAAACGCAATCCTGAGACACGACTCCCCACTGCGGGGTCGCACCTTGCTACCCTCACCTGAGCGAGTGGATGCTCGTACGGGCTGGGGGGTTCGGCATCGACGTTTCAAGTGTGCGCGGGGCGGTCACGGCTTCACCTGCGCTGGTGGGGGAGATCCTCGAGGATCTCATCGCGCATGACCTGAGCTGTGCGCCGCATGTCGTCGCGGATCTGGTCTCTCGACTGACGGAGGACCGGTCCACGGTCAGAGCCGTCGCGGCGCTCCTCGAACCCGCGCAGCGCCAGGGTCTCGCCCCGCTGCCTCAGCCGCTGCCCCTCGCCGGGGTGACCGAGGTTCAGTTCGATCACCTCGAACTGACGCCGCAAGACCGTGCGACCCTGCTGGCGGTGTCGCTGCGGTTGGACGACCGACTCGATCCGCTGCTCGACTTCGACGGCCGGTCTGCGGACGAGCTGTCCACGGCGCCACTCGGCGATCTGCTCCAGCTGCACGCCGGGCGCGCCCGGTTGGCCGATCCCCGCCTGGCCGTCTGGGTGCAGGCGACGACTTCGGCGCCGTCGATCGCGGGCGTACACGCTCGACTGCACCGCGTCTTCGACGATCGCGGCGAGCGTGTCCACGCAGGCTGGCATGGCGCTCGCGCCTCGGTGGGCGGCGATGCCGCTGCCGCCGCTGAGCTCGTGCGCATCGCGAGGGACCGTTCGGAGGCGGGCCTGAGCGAGCAGGCGTACCGCCTGGCGGCCGAGGCCGCAGCGCACAGCACAGGGGCGGACAGGGACGAGGCTCTGCTGGTCGCCGGGGTGGCAGCGATCGCCGCAGGTCATGCGGTCACGGCGGCGTCGACCCTGGGCGCTCTGTACCCCGACGGCGGTGAGCTCCTGCGTCTGCAAGGGCTCGGCGGGCTCTTCGTCGCGCAGGCGCACCTTCGCGGCGGGGTCGCCGAGGTCGATACGGCGGTGCTGCGACCCCGGACCGGCGATCCGGAGCACTGGTACGCGTGGGCGCGTGCGGCGGCCTTCGCTGCGGTGCTGTGCGCGGAGCGGGGCGACAGACGGGGGATGCGCTCCTGGATCGACGCCCTGCGGACGGGATCGGCGAGGGTCAGTGCGGATCGGGACCTCCGAGACCCCGTGATCGCGCTGGCCTGGCTCGTGGCCGGCGACCGCGAGCTCGATGACGTGCAGGGCGGGGGACCGCTCACCGGCGCGATGCTGCAGGCGCTGCGCGCGGCCGTCGACGGTGACGTCGACCGCGGCCTGCGCCTGCTCGCGGTGGGTGACGCCGGCGTCGGCGCCGAGGTGGACCCCTTCGTCGCCGGTTTCGAGCGCAGTCCGCTCGTGGGCGCCTATCGCGCGGTGACCGAGGTGCTGCTGCTGACGTGGAGGGGCGACATCGGCGCAGCGAGAGAGCGGATGCTGCACGCCGCCGTGGAGCTGCCGGTCGCCCTGCCGTTCGCCGGGCTGGGCGTGGTGCTCGCGCGACGGCTCGATCTCGCCGTGCTCGGTCACCTGGGGCCGTTCTCGAAGGCGCTCACCGCTGCCCTACCCACTCCGCTGCGCATCGATCTGCTCGTCGACAGGGCGGTCGAGGCATTCCTGTCCGGTCGATCTGACGAGGCGGCTCTGTGCATGCGACTCTGGTGCGATCGAGGAGCGCCCGAGACGACGCTCGTCGTCCCCGGGCTCGACGAGGCCGTCGTGGTGACGCAGGGAGCGACGTGGGGGCAGCGCACGATCGAACCGCCGGAGGTCACGCTCGCGCAGGAGCTGCGGGTCCGGATCACGAGCTGCTCGGACGAGGAGTGGCGTTCGGAGGGTCCACTCGTGGTCGCAGCAGCGCGAACGCTGACCTCGCCCTTCTCCCGAGGGCGGGTAGAGGCCATGATCGGCACTCGTTCGCTGATCAGAGGCGATACGGAGACCGGCAGAGCGCACCTGGCCATGGCACGCAATCTGCTCGAGCTCTCCGGGGCGGATGCCTGGGCTCGCGCGATCTCTGCCCGGCTCGATCAGGTCGATGCCGGCGAGCATCCGTCCTCCTCATCTCGGGATCCGCTCGCCGCGTGCCGCAGGGTCTGGGAGTCGATGCTGACCGCTCGCGAGTTCGAGGTGGCGATGCTGGTCGTCAGCGGATCGTCGAACCGGGACATCGCGACCGCACTCCACCTCTCGGTGCGGACGGTGGAAGTGCATCTGGGCCGCGTGTTCACGAAGCTGGAGGTGCGCACGAGGGTGGAGCTCACCGTGCTCGCGCACCGCATCGGACAGTTCGTCTGACCCTCAGCGGGGCAGCGACAGCAGCTCTCCGTCGGCCTCGGCGAGCCCGTCCGCGATGAGCGAGTCGATCGCGCGATCGCGTTGCAGCGCATCCGGCCAGTCGGGGAGGACAGCGGAGATCGGCACCGCACCGGGTGACGCCGTCCTCAGGAGCCGCAGCACCGCGCCCCGCGCCTGACGATCCGATCCCTCGAAGGCCGCCTGCTTGCGTCGCGTGTCCCCGGTGTCGGGACGCCCTGCCGCGACCCAGGCGCAGGTGTCGACCAGCGGGCACCTCTCGCAGTGCGGCGCCCGAGCGGTGCACACCGTCGCCCCCAGCTCCATGGCCGCGGCGTTGAACACCGCGGAGGCTGCATCGTCGGCGGGGAGCAGCGAGTCCATCAGCTGCAGATCACGGCGCGACGGGGAGCCGGGCTGCGCCTGCCCCTGCACGGCGCGAGCGAGCACGCGGCGTGTGTTCGTGTCGACGACCGGATGCCGGTCACCGTAGGCGAACACCGCCACGGCCCTGGCGGTGTAGTCGCCGATCCCGGAGAGCGCCAGAAGGGCGTCCACCTCGCGCGGTACCGTGCCGCCGTGCCGTTCGGCGATCTCGACGGCAGCGCGATGCAGCCACAGGGCGCGGCGCGGGTACCCGAGATTCGCCCACTGCTGCACGACCTGCGCCGGGGTGGCCCCGGCCATCGCCGTCGGAGTCGGCCATCGATCGAGCCAGGCCTCGAGGTGCGGGATCACCCGATTCACCGGAGTCTGCTGCAGCATGAACTCGCTGACGAGGGTTCCCCATGCCCCGAATCGGTCGTGGAACTCCGAGCGTCTCCACGGCAGGTCTCTCGCGGTGGCCCGGTACCACGACGTCAGAGGCAGCGACTCCGCGGCGTCGGGAGGCGAAGTCGTTGGCACCCCGACAGCCTAAGCGACCGACGCGGCGCAGTCCCCTCCGAGGCCCGCGACCGAGGCCTGCGACCGAAGCCTGCGACTGAGGACTGCGCTGCCGCATCGTAGGCTGGAGCAATGGTCTCGCCCGGCATCCTCCTCGTCGACAAGCCCGCTGGCCTGACCAGCCACGATGTGGTCGCCCGCACGCGTCGCGCGCTCGGGACACGCAAGGTCGGACACGCGGGAACGCTCGACCCGATGGCCACCGGTCTGCTCGTGATCGGCGTCGAGGGCGCCACGCGACTGCTGACGTACATCGTGGGCGCCGACAAGACCTATCACGCGACGATCCGGCTCGGACAGACGACCGGCACGGACGACGCGGACGGAGAGATCGTCACCACCGCGTCGGCGGCCGACGTGCTCGGCGTCACGCCGGAGCGAGTCGCAGCGGGCATCGCCGCCCTGACGGGTCGGATCTCGCAGGTGCCGAGTTCGGTGTCGGCGATCAAGGTCGACGGTCGCCGCGCATACGATCGGGTGCGCGCGGGTGAGGACGTCGTCCTCGCGGCCCGCGAGGTGACCGTCTCGCGCTTCGACGTCCTCGCCGAGCGCACCGGGGAGGGGTTCCGAGATCTCGACGTCGTCGTCGACTGCTCGTCCGGCACCTACATCCGCTCGCTCGCGCGCGACCTGGGCGCGGACCTCGGCGTCGGAGGCCACCTCACCGCGCTGCGGCGGACGATGGTCGGCGACTTCGACGTCGCGGATGCCGTGCTCGTCGATGATCTCGCCGAGGCCGTGCTGATGACGCCGGCGGCGGCGGCGGAGCGCGTGCTCGACGTGCTGCCCGTCTCGAACTCCGAGGCGACAGACCTCCGCCACGGCAAGCGACTCGCGGGGCAGGCGGAGAGGCTCGACGGCGGCAAGGCCGCCGCGATCGACGAGGACGGAGTCCTCGTCGGAGTCGTCGAGAAGCGCGGAGACGATCTCAAGAGCGCGATGAACATGCCGGAGGTGGCGCGATGATCCTTTGGCTCACCGTCGTGCAGATCGCGGTGGCCGTGGCGGCGGGGCTCTTCTGCGTCGCCCTCGGGCTCGCGGGTCGTCGACCGAGCGACTACTCGGTCGGGTCGCTCGCGCTCGTCGAGCTGCTGCTCGTCGTCCAGGTCGTGGTGGCGATCGTCGCTCCGCTGACCGGCAACCCGCCCACCGGTGACCTTCTCGAGTACTGGGTGTACCTGGTCTCCGCGGTGCTGCTGCCGATCGGCGCGGTGCTGTGGGCGCTCATGGAGCGCAGCAGATGGAGCACGGTGATCCTCGGCGTCGCGGCTCTCGCGGTCGCGATCATGGTGTGGCGCATGCACGTGATCTGGACCATCCAGGTGGCCTGAGCGGGGTTCCCCGCGCATCCGCGGCACTCGGCCCGGACCTAGAATGGTGGGGCTATGAGCACCACCGCACCCACCTCCCGGATGACCGGCATCGGCCGCGTCCTCGTCATCGTGTACGCCGTCATGGCGCTGGCTGCGACCGGTCGCAGCTTCGTGCAGATCTTCCGGCAGTTCGACGAGGCACCGCTCGCGTACTCCCTGTCCGCACTCGCGGCCGCCGTCTACATCCTCGCGACGCTGGCGCTCGTGCTCGCTGATCGTCGAGGCTGGTACGCCGTGGCCTGGGTGGCGATCGTCTTCGAGCTGACCGGCGTCCTCGTGGTCGGAGTGCTGAGCATCGTCTTCCCCGATCTCTTCCCGCATGACACGGTCTGGTCGATGTTCGGTCGCGGATACCTGTTCATCCCGCTGGTCCTTCCCGTGTTCGGCATCTGGTGGCTGCGCACCCATCGGCCCTCCTCCGCCCGGCAGGAAGCGGCGGCGGCCGAGGTCGCCGCATGATCGTCTTCCGCGAACCGCGCGACGTGCCGGCAGACTTCGGGCCCTCGGTCGTCGCGATCGGCAAGTTCGACGGTGTGCACGCCGGTCATCGTGCTGTGATCCGGCGACTGAAGGAGATCGCGGAGGCGACAGGGACACGATCGGTGGCCGTCACGTTCGATCGCAACCCGCTCGCCGTGCTGCGCCCGGACCGATGCCCCGAGAACGTCGTCACCGTCGAGCGCAAGCTGGAGCTGCTGAGCGAGCTCGACCTCGACGCGACGCTCCTGCTGACCTTCGATGCGGAGCTCGCATCGCGTAGCGCCGAGGACTTCGTGACCGGCATCCTCGTCGATGCGCTGCAGGTCTCGACCGTGCTCGTGGGCCGGGACTTCCGCTTCGGACGCGGGGGAGCGGGGACGCCTGAGCTGCTGCGGCGGCTCGGGCCCGAGCACGGCTTCTCGGTGGAGGTCGTCGACGACGTCTTCCTCGACGGCTCCGACCGCCGGGTCTCGTCGACCTGGATCCGCGAGCTCCTCATGGACGGCGACGTCGCCGCAGCCGCCCGCGTGCTCGACCGCCACGTCGACGTGCGCGGAGAGGTCGTGCACGGACTCAAGCGCGGCAGGGAGCTCGGCTTCCCGACGGCGAACCTCTCGGCCTCCGTCGACTCTTTCGTGCCGGCCGACGGCGTGTACGCCGGCTGGCTCGTCGACCATCACACCGGACTCCGGCATCGCGCGGCGATCTCGGTCGGCACCAATCCGACGTTCGACGACGTGCTCGAGCGTCAGGTCGAGGCGCATGTGATCGGCGAGCAGGATCTCGATCTCTACGGCCAAGACGTGACCGTCGAGTTCGTCGAGCGGCTGCGCGGGATGGTCGCCTTCGAGGGGATCGAGAAGCTGAAGGACCAGATGGCGGCGGATGTCACCGACGCCGAGCGGGTGCTCGCGCGCGTCGACGGCTGAACTCCGCGGGAACTCTCCGTGTCCTGATCCGCGTCGCCCTGTCGCGATGCCATAGAATGGGCGTCGGTGGTCCCCGATCCTCGCGCGTCATTCGCTCGTCGACGATCACCGGAGACACTGTTCGTACGGTCCTGGCTCACGCCACACGCGGACACCGAGAACGGCCGATGCATCCCGGATGCTCCGGCCTTCACGCTCAGGAGGAGCATGCCGACCACGGCAACTGCCGCAACACGGCGCAAGAAGACGTCCCGTCGCGACGATGAGGCACCCCTCATCCCGATCCTCGCCCGAAAGGTGCGCGAGATCGAGGCGAAGTCGCAGCGGGGGAAGCTCGGCCCGACCAATCGGGTCAAGTTCCAGGTGATCGCTTTCCTGGTGCGCGAGGAGCGAGCCAGGGTGAAGGCCGACACGGAGATCGCGGACGCCGCACGCGCGGAGCTCCTCAAGCGTCTCGACGGTGTCGCCACGATCCTCGCCAAGACGGCGGCGCGCGACACCTCGCTGATCCAGCTGCTCGAGGCCGATCAGGCGACCTCGCCGGTCGCGAAGCGCATGCGCCGCGACTGGCTGCTCGAATCCGGGGCGGAACTCGCTCCCGAAGAGCTGATCATCGCCGACATCGCTCCTGTGCAGGCGCCGGTCGTCTCCGCGGCGATCGCGGAGCGCCAGGTGACCCCGCCCTCCGTCGAGGCGCGTCAGCTCGCCAACCCGTTCCTCGCGCCCGACCTCACGCCGCGGGTCAGCACGACGCCGCGACGCAGGCTCGACGGCTGGGAGCTCATGGGACCCCTGTACAAGGCGTTCGAGACCGGCGCCGGCGGCGGGGCTGCGAGCATGGATCTGCCGCCCGCGCCCGAGTACGACCACCTCTCGCCCAAGGGGCTCGAGGTCATGGTGCACCAGTCGCGTTTCCTCGAAGCCGTGCGCGAAGGCCACCGCAGCTTCCTGCTGGCCGATGAGCCGGGTCTGGGAAAGACCGCGCAGTCGGTGCTCGCGGCCTCGGTGGCCGGGGCCTACCCGCTCCTCGTCGTGGTGCCGAACGTGGTCAAGATGAACTGGGCGCGCGAGGTCGAACGCTGGACGCCGCAGCGTCGCGCCACCGTGATCCAGGGAGACGGCGACGACATCGACGCGTTCGCCGACGTGTTCATCGTCAATTACGAGATCCTCGATCGACACATGTCGTGGCTCGCCTCGATCGGTCTCCGCGGCATGGTCGTCGACGAGGCGCACTTCATCAAGAACCTCAGCTCGCAGCGCTCGAAGAACGTGCTCTCGCTCGCGAACCGGGTGCGTGAGCGCACGCCGGGCGGCAACCCGCTGCTGCTCGCCCTCACGGGAACGCCCCTGATCAACGACGTCGAGGACTTCGACGCGATCTGGCGCTTCCTCGGCTGGACCACGGGGGAGAAGCCAGGGCCCGAGCTGATGGAGAAGCTCGACGCCACCGGCTTCACGCCCGCGGACAAGGCGTTCTACCCGGAGGCCCGCGAGGCGGTGATCTCGATGGGGATCGTCCGGCGCAAGAAGAAGGACGTCGCCGCCGACCTTCCTGACAAGCTCATCGCCGATCTGCCCGTGCAGCTCGACGACGAGTTCGGTCGGGGCATCCGTCAGGCCGAGCGCGAGCTCGGCGAGCGGCTCGCGGCCCGGTACCGCCGGATCATCGAGGCTCGCGGCGACCGCGGTCTCGCGCCGGGCGAGATCGACGACGACATCGTCCGTCTCGTGGCTCAGAACGAGCTCGAGGAGTCCAAGGCCGCCGGCACCGGGGGAGACAACGTCTTCACCATGGTGCGCCGGATCGGCCAGGCGAAGGCGCACCTCGCGGCCGACTATGCGGCTCAGCTGCAGCGGTCGGTGGGCAAGGTCGTCTTCTTCGCCAAGCACATCGACGTGATGGATCAGGCAGAGGCGCACTTCGCATCCGCCGGCATCCGATCGGTGTCGATCCGCGGCGACCAGACGTCCACGGCACGCCAGCAGGCGATCGACGACTTCAACAGCGATCCCGAGGTGGGGATCGCGGTGTGCTCGCTGACCGCCGCAGGCGTCGGCCTGAACATGCAGGCGGCATCGAACGTCGTGCTCGCGGAGCTGTCGTGGACCGCTGCCGAGCAGACGCAGGCGATCGACCGCGTGCACCGCATCGGGCAGGACGAGCCGGTCACCGCCTGGCGTATCATCGCGGCGCACACCGTCGATGCGAAGATCGCGGAGCTCATCGATCAGAAGCAGGGGCTCGCGGCCCGAGCACTCGACGGAGAGGCCCTGGACGAGGCAGCGGCAGAGCCCGTGCAGCTCGGTGCCCTCATGCATCTTCTCCGTCAGGCCCTCGGAGCGTCCTGACCGTTCTCTGACCTCAGAAATCGGCGTTAAGAATCTCGATTCTTGACGCCGATTTCTGTCTGTCAACGGAGTACTTCGGCATTTCTGCCGGATCGTCGCTGATCGGCCGCAAGATCCTCCGTTTTCACCGTCTCGAATGGCGCGCAGTCGCTTCGGAGCGCTAGTGTCGATCGCAGGCAGCGTCGCCTAGTTCCCCCTTTTCCCGAACCCGTCTGAGGCAAGCATGAAGATCGGCATTCTGACGAGCGGCGGCGACTGCCCCGGACTCAACGCGGTCATCCGCGGCATCGTGCTCAAGGGCACCACCACGTACGACCTCGAGTTCGTCGGCATCCGCGACGGATGGCGAGGCGTCGTCGACGGCGACTTCTTCCCCCTGACCCGGCACGAGGTGAAGGGTCTGTCGAAGGTCGGCGGGACGATCCTCGGCACCAGCCGCACCAACCCGTACGAGGGCGAACGCGGCGGCGCGGAGAACATCGCCAAGACGCTGTACGGGCACAAGATCGACGGCATCATCGCGATCGGCGGCGAGGGCACGCTCGCCGCGGCCGACCGCCTCGCCAAGGACGGCATCAACGTCATCGGCGTGCCGAAGACGATCGACAACGACCTGCGCGCCACCGACTACTCGTTCGGGTTCGACACGGCGGTCAACATCGCCACGGATGCGATGGACCGCCTGCGCACCACCGGGGATTCGCACCAGCGCTGCATGGTCGCCGAGGTCATGGGCCGCCATGTGGGCTGGATCGCGCTGCACGCCGGCATGGCCGCGGGGGCGCATGCCATCTGCATCCCCGAGGTCCCGATGTCGATCGACGACATCACCGAACTCGTCTCGAGCGCGCACGACCGCGGCCGCGCACCGCTCGTGGTCGTCTCCGAGGGCTTCAAGCTGCTCGGCATGGACGAGGCCTACAGCGACAAGGGACTCGACGCGTTCAACCGTCCGCGCCTGGGTGGGATCGGCGACCAGCTGGCGCCCGCCATCGAGCGCATCACGGGGATCGAGACGCGAGCGACCATCCTCGGCCACATCCAGCGCGGTGGCTCGCCGTCGGCGTTCGACCGGGTGCTCGCGACGCGTCTGGGGCTGCACGCCGCCGACGCCATCGTCGACAAGGCCTGGGGTCAGATGGTGGCGATGCAGGGCACCGACATCGTGCGGGTCCCGTTCGCCGAGGCTCTCGGTGAGCTGAACACGGTGCCGCGCAGCCGTTACGACGAGGCTGCCGCGCTCTTCGGCTGATCCTGCGGTGCGGGCGTGTAGCCGCCCGAGAACAGGACGACCGTCCGAGATCAGGACCCTTCCCGGCGCATCCTCCTGATGCGGGGCGGTCGTCCTGTTCTCGGCCGGCGACCTGCCTCAGCCACGCAGATGCAGCCCCTGGGCGATTGCCGCGCGTACGAGGTTCTGCACCAGTTCCGGCTGGAAGAGCACCTGGTGGTAGTCGAACCGGAGCACGCTGAAGCCGTGCAGGCGCAGCCGCGCATCCGCCTCGATGTCCCGGCGGCGGTCCGACGCGCTGCTGTGGAAGGCGAAACCGTCCAGCTGGATGCCGAGCCGATCTCCGATCAGCGCATCGAGCGGATGACCGTCGACCCATACCTGCTGCGTCACGCGCACGCCGATCGCGCGCATCAGGACGACGAAGTGGGTCTCCAGTCCGGAATCCGACAACACGTCCGCGACGGCGGCGATGCGGGATGCCCGAGCGCTGCGCCATGCGATGCGCTGCAGGACCTCCGGCGCGATCAGGCGCTTGTTGAGCGCGGATTCCCAGACCGCGAGGGCTGCGGCCGGCTCCTGGCATCCGGCGACGTGGCGCAGCACATTGATCAGCGGATCCAGCACCGCATGACGACCGATCGGTGCCGGTCCGGTCGACCAGTGCACGCGCATCCCGTCGGGATCGAATCGCGCCGCCGTCGGGGCGACGGAGACGTGGACCTGTTCGTCGAGTGGCGTCCAGAGCTCCAGACGTCGCGCGGCGGTCACACAGGTCAGGCGTCCGCTGACCGAGAGAGCGGCGCGGATCGATGGATCGCAGGTTCCCGACGCGATCCAGGAGCGGCGGATCCGGAGCATCCGACCCGAAGCGACAGCGGTGGCGACGGCGTGTCGGCTGAAGCCCGCCGCATAGATGTCGGACGTGTGGGCGGCGCCGTCGCGTCCGTTCAGCCAATCCTCCAGTCGCATGCCCCCAACTCTGCCTACGAGCGCGTTCTTGCGGGTCCGGTGCGCCACCGATGTGGAGCGAACAGCCGCGAGCGCCGAATGTGGAGGGCGAGTAGCGCGCGGACCGGATCAGGACGACAGCTCCGTATCAGGACGGCCTGCCGGAGATCCTCCTGATCCCGAGCGGTCGTCCTGATTCCGGATGGATGGGATGACCGTTGGGGTTGACTGTCCGGATCGGCGGGCCCGGTGGGAGGGGCTCATGCCGAGATCAGGACGACAGCTCCGTGTCAGGACGGTTTGCCGGAGATCCTCCTGATCCCGAGCGGTCGTCCTGATTCCGGATGGATGGGATGACCGTTGGGGTTGACTGTCCGGATCGGCGGGCCCGGTGGGAGGGGCTCATGCCGAGATCAGGACGGCAGCTCCGTATCAGGACGGTCTGCCGGAGATCCTCCTGATCTCGAGCGGTCGTCCTGAGTCCGGACGTGCAGGGCCATCCCGCAGGTCACACCGCGGGGCACACCGCGGGTCAGTCCGCGAGGCCGACCGTGTCGAGGATCCAGGCCAGCTCGAACGCGCGTTCCTTCCAGGAGTTGTACCGTCCGCTGACGCCGCCGTGTCCCGCGACCATCTCGCACTTGAGCAGCGCGTCCGAGGCGCCGGCGACACGCAGCGCCGCGATCCACTTCGCGGGCTCCACGTACAGCACCCTCGTGTCGTTCAGGGAGGTCACGGCGAGGATGCGGGGGTACTCGACGCCCTCACGGACGTTCTCGTACGGGGAGTACGACTTCATGTACTCGTACACGTCGGCTCCGTGCAGCGGGTCGCCCCACTCGTCCCACTCGATCACTGTCAGGGGGAGCGAGGGGTCGAGGATCGTGGTCAGCGCATCCACGAAGGGGACGGCCGCGAGCACTCCTGCGAACAGCTCGGGGGCGAGGTTCGTCACGGCGCCCATGAGAAGTCCGCCCGCGCTCCCGCCTTCGGCGATGAGGCTGTCCGGCGTCGTGATCCCCTCGGCGATCAGGTGCTCGGCGCACGCCACGAAGTCGGTGAAGGTGTTCCGCTTGTTCAGCAGCTTGCCGTCTTCGTACCACTGCCTGCCCATCTCGCCCCCGCCGCGGACATGGGCGACCGCGAACACGATGCCGCGATCGAGCTCGGACAGTCGCGCCACCGAGAAGCCGGGGTCGATCGAGTGCTCGTACGAGCCGTATCCGTAGAGGTGGACGGGTCGCGTGCCGGCGCCCGGCTCGCCGAACGACCGTTTCCACACCAGCGAGATCGGCACCTGCGTGCCGTCGGATGCCGTCGCCCACGCACGGCGCTGGTCGTAGTCCAGGGGGTCGTAGCCCCCGAGGACCGCGACCTGCTTGCGCAGCTCGAGCTCGCGCGTCTCGAGGTTCAGCTCGTAGACGGTGCCCGGGGTCACGAACGAGGTGTATCCGAGTCGCAGGTAAGGAGAGTGCCATTCCGGGTTGCCGCTCACACCGGCCGAGTACAGCGGCTCGTCGAAGACGATGTCCTCGACGGCATCCGTCGTGTAGTCGAGGAGTCCGACGCGTTCGAGCCCCTCGCGCCGATATTCGACGGTGGCGAAGTCGCGGAAGGCGTCCATGCCGAGCAGTCGGCGTCCCGGTTCGTGGGGGAGGACGACGCGTCGCTCGCCCTGCGGCTCTGAGGCCGCGACCGACACGAGCTCGAAGTCCAGCGCGCCGTCGTTGTGGAGGATGTAGAGCCGGTCCTCGCCGTCGACCACCGCGTGCTCGAGCGAGTACTCGACGCCTTCGCGCCGCGGCCAGACGATCCGAGGGGGTGCGGTGAGGTCGCCGGCGAGGTCGACGAGGTACTCCTCGCTCGTGATGCTCGATCCGACGGCGATCACGAGGTACTTGCGGCTGCGGGTGATGCCGGCGCCCAGCCAGTACTTCTCGTCCGGCTCATGGAAGAGTTTCACGTCTTCCGACACCGGAGTGCCGAGGCGGTGCAGCCAGAGCGTGTCAGGACGCCACGCGTCGTCGCGGGTCGTGTACAGGATGCCGGTGCCGTCCGGGGTGAAGAACGCGCCCCCGGTGTCGGGGATCTCGTCGGCGAGCGTCTCGCCGGTCGTGAGGTCGCGCACGTGCACCGTGTAGAGCTCGTCGCCCTCGTGATCGGTCGCCCAGAGGAGCATCGTCGCGTCGTCCGAGGTGTCGAAGGCTCCGAGGGAGAAGAACTCGTGTCCCTCGGCCTCGGCGTTCCCGTCGAGGAGCACGATCTCGCCCGGCACCGCGACTCCCGGCTCGAGCACGGGCGGCGTCCAGTCGCCCTCCGCGGCGGCGGTGCGGCAGTGGATGCCGTACTGGGCGCCCTCCTCCGTGCGGCTGTAGTACCACCAGTCGCCACGCCGGGTCGGCACGGACAGGTCGGTCTCCTGCACCCTGCCCTTGATCTCCTGGAACAGCGTCTCGCGGAGGCCGGCGAGATGTGCGAGCTCGGCCTCCGTGTGCGCGTTCTCCGCTTCCAGGTGGGCGATCACCTCGGGAGCATCCTTCTCGCGCAGCCATTCGTACGGATCGTCGAAGGTGTCGCCGTGGTGAGTGCGGAGTGTCGAACGGCGGTCTGCGATCGGGGCATCAGTCACGCCTCCACGCTAGCCCAGGTCGAGTTGACCGGCACTCGACAGGGTGGGAGGATTCAACGGGGCCGGTTAACGGAAGTCAAACCCACGGTGAACTCTTCGTTCATCACGTCGATCACGTCGACACCTCCCTCTTCCTCAACGACCGAAAGCGAACGGTGGAAACCGCAGCCCTCATCGTCGTGCTGGTGATTCTGCTGGCACTCTTCTTCGACTTCACCAACGGGTTCCATGACACCGCGAATGCGATGGCGACCCCGATCGCGACGGGTGCTCTGAAGCCCAAAACCGCGGTCCTCCTGGCCGCCGTGCTGAACCTCGTCGGCGCCTTCCTGTCCACTGAGGTCTCCAAGACCGTCTCGCACGGCATCATCCGCGAGGACACGATCCAAGGCGACGTGTTCCTGCCCATGATCTTCGCGGGCCTCATCGGCGCGATCACGTGGAACATGCTCACCTGGCTGCTCGGCCTCCCGTCGAGCTCCTCCCACGCGCTGTTCGGCGGTCTCATCGGCGCCACACTGGTGGGCGTCGGGGTCGGCGGCATCGACTTCGGGATGGTGCTGTCGAAGATCATCCTCCCTGCCCTCATCGCACCCCTCACCGCGGGCATCATCGCGTTCGCCGCCACCAAGCTCGCGTACTCGATCACGCGCCGCTACGACGGCAAGCCGGACGGCCGCGACGGGTTCCGCTGGGGTCAGATCTTCACGTCTTCCCTCGTCGCGCTCGCGCACGGCACGAACGACGCGCAGAAGACGATGGGCGTCATCACCCTCGCCCTCATCACGGTCGGCTGGCAGAACAGCGAGCAGGCCGATCCCTACCTCTGGGTCATCATCGCGTGCGCGGTCACGATCGCGCTCGGCACCTACCTCGGCGGATGGCGGATCATCCGCACGCTCGGCAAGGGCCTCACCGAGGTCAAGCCCGCGCAGGGCTTCTCGGCCGAGAGCTCGACCGCCGCGACCATCCTCGCCTCCAGCGCCTTCGGGTTCGCCCTCTCGACGACTCAGGTCGCGTCGGGGTCGGTCATCGGCTCCGGCCTCGGCCGTCGTGGATCGACGGTGCGCTGGCGCACAGCGGGTCGGATCGCGATCGGCTGGCTGCTCACGCTGCCCGCTGCCGGCGCGGTCGGCGCCCTCGCGGCGCTGCTGATCACGTGGCTGGGCCTCTGGGGCATCGCGATCGACGCAGTGCTCGCCCTCGCGGTGATCATCGGCCTCTTCCTGCGCTCTCGTAAGGATGCGGTGACGCCCGCGAACGCGATGAGCGACGTCGCGGAGTCCGGCCTCGCGGTCGAGCACCCCGACACCCCGCCGCCCACGCGTCGCCAGCAGCGCATCCTGGAAGCCAAGGCCGAGGCGAAGGCTCGCGCCGAGGCTCGCGAGAAGGTCAAGGCGCAGGCGAAGGCCGATGCCAAGGCGAAGGCTGCGGCCAAGGCCGCCAAGAAGGCCCCGGCCACCGGTGCCACGACGAGCATCGAAGATACCGAGACGGCGAACAGCGAGGAGTCGAAGTGAGCGTCGACATCGACTGGGGCGCCTTCGTGCAGGTGTTCCTTGCGGCCCTCGTGGGCGCATGCGCCGTGGTCACCTTCTACGCGTTCGGGCTGCGCCTGCTGGTCCGCAGCGGCCATGCGCCGGTCGTGAGCCCCGCCGAGTTCACGGACGCGATCACGGTCATCACCGAGAAGGAGCTCAAGCGCGCCGCCAAGCAGGCGGCGAAGGCGGCGAAGAAGAGCCCGCTCACCGAGGGGCAGCGACGCGTCGCTCTCCTCGGGGCCTACGGATGCTTCGCGCTCTGCGCTGCGGCCGTGGTCGCCGGCATCCTCATCATCGTCGTCGGCCACTGACGGGAATCGCGTCCCGGGCGTCCGCTCCAGGCGCCCGCGAGGGAGGCACTGCGGTCAGCGCAGCAGGCCGCGGACGAGGTCGTCGACGATCTCGTCCGTCGAGGTGTCCGGGTCGATCGGCGTCGTCAGTCGATCCAGGAGCAGGCCGTCGATCGCGTAATGGAACAGGGCGATCTCCCGGCGTCCGCCCGGGAGGCCCGCGGCGGCGTTGAACGCGACGTCGCCGTCGAAACCCGCACGCTGCCACGCGCCCAGGACCGCGGCGACCTCGGGGCGTCGGCTGCTCTCGAGACGCAGTTCGAAGAGCGCGACGGTCACGTCGCGGTCTGCGGTCAGACGACGGACGATGTCCCGCACGTAGTCGGCGAACAGCTCTCTGCTCGGGCGCTCCGTCGAGCGGCGCGCCAGATCCTCCTCGCTGGGAGCGAGACGCTCTCCGATGCGCTCGACGAGGCCCTCCACCAGAGCGTCCCGGGTGCGGAAGTAGTTCGACGTCGTACCCACCGGCACTCCGGCGACCTGGTCGACGCCGCGGTGGGTGAGGCCGCGCGACCCGTCGGTGGCGAGCACGCGGAGTCCCGCATCCGCGAGGAGCCGTCGTCGGGTCTCGTTCTTCGCCATCCGAGCATCCTAGCGCCGGTACTACAGCTGACGTGGTGGACACCGGATGACTCGGTGTCGAGCCTCGGCCTAGGCTGAGAGCATGTCAGAGCAGTCCGGCGGGCAGTACGTGTTCGGTCGTCATCAGCCGCCGTCGCACGTCGTCATCCACGTCAGCGATCCGCACTTCCTTGCGGGTGGTGCTCCGCTGGGCGGGCGATACGACGTGGAGGCGAACTTCGCTCGCACCCTCGATGCGATCCGTGCCGTGCACCCGCATCCTGCGGCGATCGTGATCACCGGCGACCTCGCCGATCTCGGGGAGCCGGATGCCTATCGCAGACTGCGCGCCGCTGTGGAGCCGGTGGCCGCCGAACTCGGAACCACGGTGGTGTGGGTCGCCGGAAACCATGACGAGCGGCCGGCTCTGCGTGCCGGGCTCCTCGACCTCGAACCGACCCAGGAACCGGTCACGGGCGTGTGGGACCTCGACGGGCTGCGACTGATCGCGCTCGACACCAGCGTGCCGGGGTGGCACCACGGCGATCTCGACGACGCCCAGCTGTCGTGGCTCGCTGAGGTCCTTCGCGAGCCTGCTCCGCACGGCACGCTGCTCGCGATGCATCATCCGCCCCTCCCCAGCCATCTGCCGCTGTTCGACATCCTCGAGCTGCGGCACCAGGACGAGCTCGCCGAGGTGATCAGGGGCACCGACGTCAGGGGCATCCTGGCCGGGCACCTGCATTACTCCTCGCACGGCATGTTCGCCGGAGTGCCCGTGAGCGTGTCGTCGGCCACCTGCTACACGATGAACGTCGCGCGACCGGCCGCCGAGGTGAACGGCATGGATGCCGCGCAGGCATTCGAGATCGTGCATGTGCGACCGGACACCATCACGCACACGGTGGTGCCTGTGATCGACGCGCCGACGGGGCAGTACTTCTCCGAGGCCTGGCTCGCCAGGATGGCCGCTCTGACGCCCGAGCAGAGGCTCGAGGCCTTCTCGCGCAAACGGTGACAGGGCGTCGTATCCCTGGCGGCGCATGTGCGCGGGCGTAGACTGGGAGCATCCCCCGCACTTCACACTCGCCACTACCCACAAGGATGTGACATGGCTTCTGCCGCGCCTGCCCTCACCCGTACCGAGACCGATTCGCTCGGGAGCATGGAGATTCCCGTCGACGCGTACTGGGGGATCCACACCGCCCGCGCCGACGCGAACTTCCCGATCACGAAGCGCCCGATCTCGGTGTATCCGGACCTGGTGGTCGCCCTCGCGATGGTCAAGCAGGCCAGCGCTCGCGCGAACCGCGAGATCGGGGTCCTCGACGCCGAGCGCGCCGACCTGATCGACCGAGCGGCGCAGCGGGTGATCGACGGCGAGTTCCACGACCAGTTCACGGTCGGCGTCATCCAGGGCGGGGCGGGGACCTCGACCAACATGAACGCGAACGAGGTCATCACTAACATCGCGCTCGAGATGGCGGGACGTGAGAAGGGCGACTACGGCTTCCTCTCTCCGATCGACCACACCAACCGCAGCCAGTCGACGAACGACGTCTACCCGACGGCCGTCAAGATCGGCCTGTCCCTCACCCTGCGCTCGCTGCTGGAGGAGCTCGACCTGCTCCGGGTGTCGTTCCTGAACAAGGCGCACGAGTTCCACGACGTGCTGAAGGTCGGTCGCACGCAGCTGCAGGATGCAGTGCCGATGACCCTGGGACAGGAGTTCCACGGCTTCGCGTCGACGCTGGGCTACGACCACACGCGCCTCACCGAGAACGCGTCGCTGATGTTCGAGATCAACATGGGCGCCACCGCGATCGGTACGGGCATCACAACGCACGCCGACTACGCGCCGGTCGTCCTGAAGCACCTGCGTGAGATCACCTCGCTCGATCTGGTCACGGCCGGCGACCTCGTCGAGGCGACCAGCGACACCGGCTCGTTCATGTCGTTCTCCTCCACGCTCAAGCGCAACGCGATGAAGCTCTCGAAGATCTGCAACGACCTGCGACTGCTGTCGTCCGGTCCGCAGGCCGGCTTCGGCGAGATCAACCTGCCGGCGATGCAGGCGGGCTCCAGCATTATGCCCGGCAAGGTCAACCCGGTCATCCCCGAGGTCGTCAACCAGGTGGCGTTCGCGGTCGCCGGCGCAGACATGACCGTGACGATGGCGGCTGAGGCGGGGCAGCTGCAGCTCAACGCCTTCGAGCCGGTCATCGCCCACTCGATCTTCCAGTCGATCACCTGGATGCGTCAGGCGATGTGGACCCTCCGAGTCAACTGCGTCGACGGGATCACGGCGAACCGCGACCGCCTGGGCGCGATGGTCGGGGCGTCGGTGGGCGTCATCACCGCACTGACCCCGTTCATCGGGTACGCCGCGGCCGCCGCCCTCGCCAAGACGGCGCTCCTGACGAACCGCAACGTGGCGGACCTGGTGGTCGAGGCCGGCCTCATGTCTCGTGACGAGGTCGTGAAGCAGCTGTCGCCGGCACGGCTGTCCGGCCTCGAGGCCATCACGGCCGCGATCCCGGTGATCGCGTCCGAGGACCTCATCGAGATCTGAGCGTGCACGCACGAGGGGCCCCGGCGGATCGCGCCGGGGCCCCTCGTCGTGTCAGCGGGTGCGGAGCGGATCAGTCCAGCACTCGGCAGTGGGTCGTGAGCTCGCCGATCCCGTCGATGCCGACCGTGACGGTCGAGCGATCGCGAAGGAAGATCTGCGGGTCGCGGGAGTAGCCGGCGCCGCCGGGACTTCCCGTGGAGATGAGCGTGCCGGGCAACAGCGTCAGCGACTGCGAGAGGTGCGCGATGAGCTTCGCGACCGACCGCACCATCTGATCGGTGCTGGCATCCTGGACTGTCTGTCCGTCGACGACCGCCCAGATGTGCAGGTCCTGAGGGTCGGCGATCTCGTCGGCGGTCACCGCGAACGGTCCGGTCGGAGTGAACCCGTCGAAGGACTTGCACCGCGACCACTGCGCCTCGGAGAACTGGACGTTGCGGGCGGTGATGTCGTTGACGACCGTGTACCCCCAGACGTGTGAGAGGGCGTCCGCCTCCGCCGTGTCCTTCGCCGGGGTGCCGATCAGGACGCCCAGCTCGGCCTCGTAGTCGACGGCTTCGCTGAGCGCGCGCGGCCAGGACGTGGTCTGCTCGTGGCCGGTGAGCGAGTTCGGCCACAGCGTGAAGACGGTCGGCGCGGCATCCGTCTTCAGTCCGAGCTCGCTCGAGTGCGCGGCGTAGTTGAGGCCCACGGCGAGCACGGCCGGGGGAGCGATGACCGCGGACGCGTAGTCCCAGCCGTCCAGCGGATGCCGCGCCACGTCGCCCTCGAGAGCCGAACGCAGCGCGTCGAGCGTCTGCTCGCCGCCCTCGATCAGCTGCTGCAGAGTCGCAGGGGGGTCGGAGAGGAGATCGGAGACGAGGATGGCATCGGCACCCTCCACCACCGCGAGATGCACAGCGGAGGAGTCGGCACGACGCAGATGAGCGAACCGCATACTCCTACGGTATCCGGTGGTGTACCGGATTGCCTGGAGGAAGTCACCAGAGCCGAGGGAACTTGATTGTTCCCCATATGCTGTGGGCTATGAGTTCCGGAGGACCGACCCAGCCATCGCCGTACACGCCGCCGCCCGCTCCGCAAGGGCAGCCGCAGTACGCGCAGCCGCAGGCCTACCCGCAGCAGCAGCCGCAGCAGGGCCACCCCCAGCAGCAGCCGCAGCAGGGCCACCCCCAGCAGCAGGCTCATGCACCGCAGCAGTACTCCGCTCAGCAGTACGCGCAGTCGAACTACACTCCCGCCGCGTTCGCCCAGTGCCCCGGTTACGCGTCCGTGCTGGCGCAGCCGACGCCGTACTCCCCGCCGGCACCGGCGGCCCCCTCTCCGGCGCAGGGGCTGCCCGCGCTGCCGCCCGCCCGCCGCGGCGGACGTATCGCGCTCTTCTCGCTGTTCGGATTCCTCGGGCTGCTCCTGCTCGCCCTCATCGCCTACTTCGGGCTCTTCCTCGGCCCCCTCGCCTCCATCATCGGCCTGGTGCTCGCGCTCGTGCCGCTCGCGATCGTGTTCTTCGTCGTCCGGATGATCGACCGGTGGGAGCCCGAGCCGAAGTCGCTCGTGTTCTTCGCCGTCGCCTGGGGGGCAATCGCGGCCGTCGGACTGACCCTGCTCGTCGACATCGGTCTCACCATGCTGTTGGGCCTCAGGGGAGAGGTCTCGGGCGCGGTGGTCCAGGCCCCGATCGTCGAGGAGCTCTGGAAGGGCGTCGGCGTCTTCCTCATCTTCCTGATCGCGCGTCGGTCGTTCGACGGCCCGGTCGACGGTGTGGTGTACGGGGCGCTGGTGGGCGCCGGTTTCGCGTTCACCGAGAACATCCAGTACTTCGCTGTCAGCCTGATCGAGGGCGGCGGGGGGCAGCTGACCGTCACGTTCATCCTGCGCGCCGTGATGTCGCCGTTCGCCCACGCGATGTTCACGTCTCTGACGGGGCTCGCGATCGGCCTGGCCGCGAGGCGCCACGCCTCCACGGGAACGGCGCTGGGATTCGGCGTCCTCGGGATGCTCGGCGCGATGATCCTCCACGCACTGTGGAACGGGTCGTCCTTCGTGAACTTCTTCCTGCTGTACTTCGTGCTCCAGGTGCCGCTGTTCATCGGGTTCATCCTGGGCATCATCGCGCTGCGTCGTGAGGAGTCGCGTCTGACGAAGGCACGGCTCGGCGACTACGCGGCGGCGGGATGGTTCACCCCCGAAGAGGTCACGATGCTCGCGACCCCTGCCGGTCGCAAGACCGGACTCGCGTGGGCCGCGCAGCTGCGCGGCGATCGACGACCGCTGATGCGCGAGTTCATCAAGGACGCGACCATGCTCGCCTGCGTCCGCCAGCGCGCCATCACCGGTCGCGACCCGATGGCCCCGGCGGACGAGCAGGCGCTGCTCGCGCGAACGAGGGCGGCCAGGGCAGGGCTCCTGGCCTACTGAGCCGATCGGCCCGCAGCGATGACCACCTTCGTCCTGATCCACGGTGCGGGTGACACCGCGTGGTCATGGCACCTGGTCGCGGCGGCGCTCGCCGCCCGCCGACATGAGGTGATCGTCCCTGACCTCCCGGGCGATGACGACGCACTCACGCTCGAGGACTACGCGGATGCCGCGGTGGCCGCCGTCGGTGATCGCCGCGGCGGCATCGTGGTCGGGCACTCGTTCGGGGGGTTCACCGCACCGCTCGTCGCCGAGCGGATCGCAGCCGACGGACTGGTGCTGCTCGCGGCGATGATCCCGGCTCCCGGCGAGACGCCTGACCAATGGTGGGATCGCACGGGGTTCGGGGCGGCGGTCGAGTCCCAGGCCGCGCGAGACGGAGGCCTCACGGGCAACTCCGACCCGTTCGTGGGCTTCTATCACGACGTGCCGCGCATGCTCGCGGAGCAGGCGCTGGGTCGGGAGCGGGCGCACCCCTCGCAGGCGGCGATGTCGGCGGTCTGGCCCCTCGAGGCGTGGCCCGACGTGGCGACGAGGATGATCGTGTGCACGGAGGACCGCTTCTTCCCCGCCGGGTTCCTCCGCGAGCTCGCCCTCGAGCGGCTCGGTATCGTCGCGGATGAGATCGCTGCGGGTCACTGCGTCGCGCTCAGTCGACCCGACGATCTCGCCGGGATGCTGATCGGGTATGCCGAGGAGCTGCAGCCCCCCGCCCGCTGACTGCGAGAGCGTCGAGACCTGGGCGGTGACAGACTCAGCGCCCGGTGCTGCGGCGATGCCTGCATGTCTACCGGGCGCTGAGTTGATCTGTAAACAGGGTGCACCCGCCGTCGGCGGGTGTCAAGGGTTTCGGTGCGAGGTCGTTGCGGGCGGGGGAGTGGGCTGTTCGCTCTGAGCAGGCGTGATCGCGTTGACCGTGTCGGTGCCCTCGGGTTGGATGGGAGTATGACTGATCGCACAAAGCCTGAGTTCGACGCCCCCACCGGTCCCGCTCCCGCGGAGCTCGTGATCCGCGACATCATCGAAGGAGACGGCACCGAGGCCAAGCCCGGCGACACGGTGACCGTGCACTACGCCGGTGTCGAGTTCGAGTCCGGCGAGGAGTTCGACTCCTCTTGGGGACGCGGCGAGACCATCCAGTTCCCGCTCCGCGGCCTCATCCAGGGCTGGCAGGACGGGATCCCCGGCATGAAGGTCGGCGGTCGCCGTGAGCTCGTGATCCCGCCGCACCTCGCCTACGGCCCTGTGGGAAGCGGACACTTCCTGTCCGGCAAGACCCTCATCTTCATCATCGATCTGGTCGCCGTCGGCTGATCCGATTCCGTTCGGAAGGCGTCGTACCGCTCCGGTACGGCGCCTTCTGCATGCCGGGGAAGACGGGATGGGCATTCAGGGGAATACATGCGTGTGCATGTAAGTTGAGGTAGAGGACGCCGCGGACGCGGCCCCTCATCCGTTGCCGCACGAGCGGCCGATCTCTCCAGAGGAGAAACCATGACCAGCATCGACATCCCCGGCTACCGCGCAGGCACCTGGGTGCTCGACCCGTCGCACAGCGAGGTCACCTTCAGCGTGCGCCACATGATGATCTCCAAGGTGCGCGGCACCTTCGGCGTCAAGAGCGCGACACTGATCGCCCCCGAGAACCCGCTGGAGGCCCGTGTCGAGGCCAGCGTCGACGTCACCTCGATCGACACCAAGGACGAGGGTCGCGACACGCACCTGCGTTCGGGCGACTTCTTCGACACCGAGAACTTCCCGACGATGGAGTTCGTCTCCACCGGCGCACGTGCCGAGGACGGCGAGCTCTTCGTCGACGGCGACCTCACGATCCGCGGTATCACGAAGCCGGTCAGCTTCGAGCTCGACTTCGGCGGCTTCGGCTCCGACCCGTGGGGCAACTACAAGGCCGGCGCATCGGCGAAGACCGTCATCAACCGCGAGGACTTCGGCCTGACCTGGAACGCGGCCCTCGAGACCGGCGGCGTGCTGGTCGGCAAGGACGTCACGATCAGCCTCGACCTGCAGGGCGCTCTGCAGCAGGACTGATCGCGTTCTTCTCGAGAACCCCGGGCCCCTCAGGGTTCGGGGTTCTCTGCGTCGTAGCCGCGGAACCCGGGGCTGCGGCGTGCGAGCAGCGCGACCAGGGCGATCACCAGGAGGCCACCCAGCAGAGGGGGGAACCAGAGCGTCGTGAGCGTCGCGAGTGTGCCGGCGTAGAGGGCGCCGATCCGCGGCCCGCCGGCGACGACGATGATGAAGACGCCCTGCAGGCGTCCGCGCATGGCATCGGGGACGGCGGCCTGCATCATCGTGTTGCGATAGATCGAGCTGACGTTGTCCGATGCCCCCGAAAGCGCGAGGGCGACGCAGGCCGCGACGATCAGGCCGATCTCGGGGCCCTGTTCGGTGGCGGCGCCGGACATCGCTCCGATGAGCAGGACCACTCCGAACAGCAGGATCGACGCCCCGTAGGCCTCGACCGCACGCTCGATACCGCGTCCGTGCCAGCGGTACTGCACGACCCGGCCCGAGAACAGGCTCGATACGAAGGTGCCGGCGGCCACGGCGGCGGTCAGGATGCCGGTGGTCACCGCCCCTCCGCCCAGGATCACCGTTCCGAGAGCCGGGAAGAGCACGAGCGGCTGTCCGAACGTCATGGCGATGATGTCGACGACGTACTGCATCCGGATGTTCCCCGCTCGACGCAGGAACCGCCAGCCATCCACCAGCGACGCGAGACCGGGTCGTACGATCTCTCCCTCCGGTCGCAGGGCGGGAAGGCCCCACAGTCCGAGGAACATCGACAGCATCAGCACCACGTCGAGCGTGTACGTCCATCCGTATCCGGTGAGCGCGACGAGGATGCCCGCCACCGCGGGTCCGGCCATCACCGTGAGCCCGAATGCGACGCCGTTCAGCGCCGAGGCGGCAGCGAGCTTCTCGCGGGGGATGAGACGGGGGATGATCGCCGTGCGCGTGGCCATGCCGACGGAGTTCGCCGCCGAGTTGACGATGCTGAGCGCATACAGCCACCAGATCGTCTCCGATCCGGTCCAGGTGAGTGCGGCGAGCAGGGCCGTCGACGCGAACGTCACGCTCGCGGCGATGAGAGCCACCTTCCGCCGGTCGAACGCGTCGGCGAGCATCCCGCCGTAGAGGCCGGCGAGGATCATCGGCACGAGCCCGGCGACGGCGATCATCGAGACCGCGAAGGTGCTGCCGGTGAGCTCGAAGACGTGCAGCATCACGGTGACGATCGTGAGCTGGCCGCCGATGCCCGCCAGCACCGAGCCGATCCACATCCGGGCGAACGCCGGGCTGGCCCTGAGCGGGCTGAGGTCGATCAGGTGGCTGCGTGCCGAGCTCACGCCGGGTGCCTGTCATGCATGATCCGAGCGTATCCGAGACGCGAGCGGCGGCCGCGCACGCGGTCATCCGAGCGGACGGATGCCTGGTAGACTCGTCAGGTTGCCGTTTGATCGGCCGCGGATAAAGAGAGCCCACGCATGAGGCGTCGGGCGCCGCGCAACAAGCAGAGAGGGGATCGAATCTATGGCACTGGAAGCAGACGTCAAGAAGGCGATCATCGAAGAGTACGCGACGCACCCCGGTGACACCGGATCCCCCGAGGTGCAGGCCGCGATGCT
>NZ_JBEPZB010000035.1:25375-29225 GCF_041641055.1 Microbacterium sp. | reverse complement strand
ACCCCCGCGACGCGATCTGATCGCCCCGCTTACACACGACCAGGGGTGCGGGCGCCCGAACGCCCGCACCCCACACCTCATTCCGCACCTCCAGGAGAGAACGACATGACCATCGAGATCGCCGACGTCATCATCACCAGCCCAGGGCGCAACTTCGTCACGCTCAAGATCACGACCTCCGACGGCATCGTCGGCCTGGGCGACGCCACTCTGAACGGACGCGAGCTCGCCGTCGCCTCGTACCTCTCCGACCACGTCGCCTCGATGCTCATCGGTCGCGATGAGGACAGGATCGAAGACACCTGGCAGTACCTCTACCGCGGCCCGTACTGGCGTCGCGGCCCTGTCACCATGGCGGCGATCGCAGCGGTCGACATGGCCCTGTGGGACATCAAGGCCAAGAAGGCCGGGATGCCGTTGTACCAGCTGCTCGGCGGCGCCAGCCGCGAGGGCGTCCGCGTCTACGCGCACGCCTCGGGCACCGACTACGCCGCCTTGAAGAACGCGATCACCGGATACGAGGAGCTCGGCTTCACCGCCGTCCGTGTGCAGACCGGTGTTCCCGGCCTCGGGCAGATCTACGGCGTCTCGGCCGCAGGCCCCGGCGTGCGCTACGACTACGAGCCCGCCAAGCGCTCGGGCGACCGCCCCAGCCAGGAGACGTGGGACACCCGCAACTACCTCACCCACATGCCCGGGATCTTCTCGCAGATCCGGGAGGACTTCGGCACCGACCTCCGCATCCTGCACGACGGGCACCACCGGATGTCGCCGATCGAGGCCGCGCGCTTCGCGAAGGACATCGAGCCGTACGACCTCTTCTGGCTCGAGGACTGCACCCCCGGCGAAGATCAGACCGCGCTGCGCCTGGTGCGGCAGCACTCGACGACGCCGCTCGCGATCGGCGAGGTCTTCAACTCGGTCTTCGACTACCAGACCCTGATCACCGAGCGCCTGATCGACTACGTGCGCTCGGCGGTCACCCACACCGGCGGCATCACGGCCATGAAGAAGCTGCTCGACTTCGCCGCGATCTACGGCATCAAGTCCGGCATCCACGGTCCGACCGACATCTCGCCGGTGGGCATGGCCGCGGCGCTGCATCTCGACCTGGCGATCCACAACTTCGGCATCCAGGAGTACATGCCGCACAACGAGCAGACGCTCAAGGTGTTCCAGACCTCCTTCACGTTCGAGCGGGGCTTCCTGCACCCCGGCGACCAGCCGGGTCTCGGGGTGGACCTCGACGAGGATGCCGCGGCAGGCCACGAGTACACCAAGGCATACCTGCCGGTGAACCGCCTGCTCGACGGGACCGTCCATGACTGGTGAGCTCCGCCGGGTCGCGCTGCCCCAGCGCACGGTCGACTCGCGCCTGATCGTCGTGGCTCGCGCGAAGCGCGCGGAGGACTACGACGCCGTGCTCGACGTGCTCGTCGATGCCGGCATCCGCAGCGTCGAGCTGACGCTGACCACCCCGGGCACGTTCGAGCACTTCCCGCACCTGCTCGCGCGGTTCGGCGACATGATCGACCTCGGCATCGGCACCGTCACGAACAGCGTCGACCTGGCACGCGCAGTCGAGGTGGGCGCCGCGTACATCGTGACCCCGATCACCTCGACGGACTTCGTCGCCCAGGCGACGGATGCCGGGGTGCCGATCGTCCCCGGCGGTCTGACGCCGACCGAGCTGTTCGCCTCGTGGTCCGCCGGCGCATCGGCCGTCAAGGTGTTCCCCGCAGGGCAGGTCGGCCCCGGATATCTCAAGGATCTGCGGGGCCCCTTCCCCGACCTCGTCGCCGTGCCGTCGGGCGGCGTCGACCTCGCCGGAGCCGAGGCCTGGCTGCGCGCCGGTGCCGTCGCCGTCAGCGTCGGCGGCCCGCTGCTCGGTGACGCCTTCGCCGGGGGCGACATGTCGGCGCTGCGCGAGCGCGCGGCCGCCTTCGTCGCGGTCTGCTCCCGGAGCGAGGGATGACCGGTTCCGCACCCTCGGTCGTCACGCTCGGAGAGACCATGGCGCTCGTGCGCACGACCGAGATCGGCTCGCTGCGGCACGCGGACTCGCTGGCATTCGGCATCGGCGGCGCGGAGAGCAACGTCGCGATCGGTCTCGCGCGCCTCGGCGTCGGCACCTCGTGGCTCGGGCGGGTCGGCGACGACTCCCTCGGCGAGCGCGTCGTCCGAGAGATCCGCGGTGACGGCGTCGATGTGCGAGCGATCGTGGACGTGGATGCCGCGACCGGCCTGATGGTGAAGGAACGTCCCTCTGCCGCATCCACCGCGGTGCACTACTACCGTGGGGGCTCGGCCGGATCGCGCCTGCGACCGGAGGATCTGTCGGACGGGTGGGTCGAGGGGGCGTCACTGCTGCATGTCACGGGCATCACGCCGCTGCTGTCGGAGTCGGCACGGATGACGGTGCACGCCGCGATCGATCGGGCGCGGGCAGCCGGCACCACGGTGAGCTTCGACATCAACTACCGCTCGGCGCTCGCCTCACCCGCCACCGCCGGACCCGTGCTGCGGGAGATCGCCGAGCGCGCGGATCTGGTGTTCGGCGGCGACGAGGAGTTCGGGATCCTCTATCCCGACTTCTCCTCAGCGGATGCGGCCGCACAGCTGCGTGATGCCGGGGGCGCGACGACCATCCTCAAGCAGGGTCCGGAGGGCGCGACCGTCTTCACCGCGGACGGTGTGAGCTCCGCCGCCGGGTTCGCGATCGTCCCTGTCGACACGGTGGGTGCGGGCGACGCCTTCGTCGCCGGATACCTCAGCGGAACGCTCTCCGGCCTGGACCTCCAGGCGACCCTCCGTCGGGCGAACGCCTGCGGTGCCATGGCCTGTCTCGTGCCGGGCGACTGGGAGGCGGCGCCGACCCTGCGCGACCTCGAGAGATTCCTGGCCGGCGACTCCGATCCGGTGCGGCGCTGACCCGCGCATCCGCTGATCGGATTCGACTGCATTCCGGCACGGTACGGCGACCCCTGCCAACACGCGTAGCCTCGAAGAATGACTGAAGCCGTCGCCTCTCCGTCCGCGGCTTCCGCACTGGGAAGCCCTCCGCCCGCCCGCGCGCGGCTGTTCGAGAACGCCGCCGTCAATCTGCGTCCCGTCGCCCTGGTCTACCGGGTCGCCGCACTCGCCGTCATTCTCACCGGTGTCATCCGGCTCTCGGAGGTCCTGACCGGTCAGCCGGCGTGGTCGACGTTCCTCTTCTATACGATGCTCAGCAACCTGCTCTGCCTGGCATGGATGCTGGCGCTGCTGACGCGCACCGTGCGCGACCTGCGTCGCACCGGCGCGGGGGGCACCTCGACCCCGAGTGCTCGCGGCAGCGGTGCGGTGATGTTCGCGATCACCGTGACCATGCTGATCTATCTGGTCGTCCTGGTGCCCACGAGGTTCGCCGACGGCGACTCGGACGTCTTCTCCCTCACCGACAATCTGATCCATGTGGTCACGCCGGTGCTGCTGATCGTCGACTGGCTGCTCTTCGTGCCCAAGGGAGCCTTCCGATGGATCGACCCGCTGCTGTGGACGCTCCTCCCCTACGCGTACCTGGGTTGGGCGTTCGCGTACAGCGCGTCCGGTGGAGAGTTCGCGCCGGGCCAGAAGTACCCGTACCCGTTCATGAACATCGAGGCGCTCGGCATCCCCGGTGTCGCCCGATGGATCGTGATGCTGTCGCTCGCCCTGATCGCGGTCGGGTTCGTCTACGTCGTGCTCGACCGGATCCTCGCGGCCCTCTCCCGGCGCATGCCGCGCCGCTGATCCCCTGTCACGAGAGGTTTGCTGGCTCCCTCCCGGTCCGGATGCGGGACAACCTCCCGGGTCGGGGGGGGGGGGGGGG
>NZ_JBEPZB010000035.1:0-25365 GCF_041641055.1 Microbacterium sp. | reverse complement strand
GGGACACCCGCCCGGACCGCCCCCCCCCCCCCCCCGCGAACGCAGGACAACCGCGCGAATGCAGGACGAAATCCCGCTTATCGTCCGGATTTCGGGCGGTCCTCCTGCGTTCAGACCGCCCCCGCGGACGACGGATTCAGTTGACGATCTCCGCGCGGTCATCCTGCGTACGGTCCGAATGCAGGACAACCGCGCGAAATCAGGACGAAATGCCGCCGTTCGTCCTGATCTCGGACGGTCCTCCTGCTTTCGGACCGCCCCGGCAGACGCAGGATTCAGTTGATGATCTCCGCGCGGTCGTCGGCATGGAGCGCCGCGAGTCGCTCCCGCCATGCGGCGAGCGCGTCGGGCGAGAGTCGAGTCCAGTCGAGTACCTCCCGCACCACCCGCAGAGGCGAGCTGCTGCGGTAGGACCGGGTCGGATTCCCCGGGAACTTCTTGTCGGTGACGTTCGGGTCGTTCTCGAACTCGCCGACCGGCTCGACCTCGTACACCCGCGGCTCGCGATCACCGGGCGCCAGCTCGGCAGCCAGCCCCGCACCATCGGGCAGTGCGGTGAAGTAGATGTGATTCATCACGATCTCCTGGCGGTAGTTCGAGGGGAATCCGGCCGTCAGCAAGTCGCCCGGTCGCAGGTCTGCCTTGGTGCCGTGGAAGAAGGGGCCGTCATCCAGTGCGTCGCTCATCCGCAGAATCCTACGACGCGGACGGTCACCGAGGAAGGTCCCCGGCGCGACCCGTGCGGGCGGCACCGCGACCGACGGTACTCAGTCTTCCGAGCGCCGCGTGCCCACACCGGGCTCGTCGTTGTGGATCGACTCGTCCTGGATCGTCGACTCCGACTCCGGATCCACCCGCACGGGCCCTGCCCCACCCGAGTCCGCACCCGCATTGCCGGCCGGGGTCTCCCCGACCTGGTCGGGGTCGTCGGCGTTCCGGTCGTCGATCAGGGCTTCGAGTCCCTCTTCAGACGGCGTCGAGCCGCCCGCATCCCGGTCGCCGCTCTGTTCGCCGGTCATGCCGCACCGCCCTCGCGGTCCTCGGGGCGGTCAGCGAGGTCGACATCGGTGTCGCTCCGCTCCGACTCCGTCTCGACCTCGGTGTCCTGCCGCGCCGTGTCGGTGGGGAACGTCCCGTCCGTGATGTCATCCCGATGCGGGATGCCGGGCATCTCCGGCGGCAGGCTGTTGGCGAAAGCGTCGATGTTCGACATGGTGCCCTCCAGTGTTCGATCCGAATGATCATGATCGGTCGGATCGACCGCGAGCGCAGGGCGGTTGACACCGGGCCCGAGGGCGGGGAGGATTCCGGCGCGAGCCGCGCTACTCGATCTGCCCGATGGGCTCGCGCTTCTCGGCCTGGAACTGGTCCTCGGCACGTCCGCGGGCCCAGTAGGCCGAGATCGACAGGCGGTCGCGGGGGACCTCGCGCTCCTTGAGGTGAGCGCGGACCGCCTTGATCGTTCCGCGCTCACCGTGCGCGAACACGGCAGGATGCCCGTCGTGCCAGGCCAGCGCCGCGAGCGCCGCCAGCAGTTCGTCGTCGTCGCGGGCCCAGACCAGGCGGACCCCCGAGGGCACGGCGGGCAGGATGCGGTCGGCGGGGTCGGCGACGGACAGGATGACGTGGCCGACGGCATCCGGTTCCATCGCCTCGATCGCGGAGGAGATCGCAGGGAGCGCGGTGTGATCGCCGATGAGCAGATGCCACGGCATCTCGGCGTCCGGTCGGTACCCGCCACCGGCGCCGCTGAGCACGAGGGTGTCGCCGACCTGAGCACTCCGCGCCCAGGGCCCTGCGACGCCCTCGTCGCCGTGCACGACGAAGTCGATGACGAGTCGGCGCTGCGCGGCATCCGATGAGCGCACGGTGTAGGTGCGCCGGGTCGGCAGCTTCTCCGGGGTCTCCTCGCGGAGTCGCGCCAGGTCGTACGGAGGGGTGAGACCGTGGCGGGGATCCGCGAAGAGGATCTTCACGTACTTGTCCGTGTAGACGTTGTCGGTGAACGCCTCGTAGCCCTCGCCACCCGCCGTGATCCGCACCAGCTCCGGGCTGACCTGCTCGACCTCCTGCACGGCGAGCACTGCTTGGCTGGGGGCGCGACGAGGCTGTTCCGACATGGGGTCTCCTGAGATCTCGGGAAGAAGTCCCCTCCAGTCTGCCCGCCGTCAGACTGCCAGAGGCCGTCGAGGGGTGCGGCTCTCAGCCGATCCACCGGAGCGGTGTCCCCTGCACTCGCTACTCTCTCGTCATGACTTCCGAAACCAACCCGGACCTCGAGCGCGAGGTGCGTGCTCAGATTCGAGAGCTGCAGGCCGTCATCGAGAAGGTGTCGCACGACTTCAGCGGGCATCCGACTCAGGAGGTGCGGGATGCCGTGCAGCGCGAGATCGACGCACTCGGCAATGGCGCGTCGATCGTCGATCCCGAGTTGAACCACGGTGCACAGGCCGTCAGCGAGGGCAAGCAGCTGCGTCTCACGGACGAGGGAAAGCTCCTCGCCGACGACTGATCGTTCGGCTGTGGTCCACCAGGATGACGGGCTGTCGGATCGCAGAGGGCGATCAGGGACCGTACATCCTCGACCAGGCTGTTCGGTCGAGCGCCCGCCGCGCTGCTTCGTCGCCGTCGATCTCCGCGGCTCGGCCGGCTCTCGCGGTATCGCCGCGCTGGAAGGTTCGCTCGCGTCGAGCTTTGCCGAGTCTCCACACGATGGCACTGATGAAGAGACTCACCACCACGGCTACCGCCACGAGCGCTTCGACCATGTCGCCAAGGTACGGCGTCGCCGCCGCCGTCGTCACGTGAACAGCTGCTGAACTACCCGCCGCAAACGATCGTCGGGGCGACCCGAGAGCCGGAACAGTTCATCGTCAAGAATCGCGAATTCGTCATGTCTGGCAGTCACGGGTGACCTTGCGGGCGGGCTCACTCGGGACCAGATAGCCGTTGCAACCAGGCGCTGCAGAGGCCGCTCTCTCCGGCTGTGCGCTCATTCTGGTTGTCCCAATGGATACTCCGTGGCGGCTCCCATTGGGAGAAGTAGTCGGGGTACGCGTCTTCCGCTTGATCGACCGTCAGGATTAAAGCATCGGCACCGGCTATGTCGCCGTCGTCAGCTCGGCCCCAGGCTGCCAGCGTGGTCGCGCACGCCCAATAGTGGTAGGCCGGTGCGGCTCCGTAGAGCGCCTCTTGGGACATGCCGACGGAAGGCACTTCTGTCGGGAAGGTGAAGCCTGAAGGCAGCGCATAAGGGAAGTTCGCTACCGCCTCTGTGTAGCGATTCTGCGACTCCACCTTGGTTCGCGAACCAATCGCTGCCGGTGATGGAGACTCTGCAGCGAGTGACGGCACGGGATCCTGCGTCGGCGCGGGTGTCATGTCAGCACTACAGCCCACACCCGCAGTCACGATCGCGACCAGGCCGGCCAGCCCCACGAGCGTGCGCGCACTTCTCTGCATGGAATGATGCTCGCACGGCTCGCGTCCGGATGCCATGCGGTCCCGGCGAACTACCACAGCCGACCTCTGACGAGTCGCGATGGATCACCCCGTGCAGAGGTCGGTGTCAGCGCTGCGGCTGACCGCGTCGACCGGCCGCGACGGGGGCGGCGTCGCCCGGGGCTGTGACGTCAGCTCGGTGTAGTCGGCACCGAGGAGGAGCTGCACGCCGTCGACGTCTCCGGTCTGGACGGTCACGGCGATGCCCAGCTCTGCGGCGAGCGCCTGCGCTGTCTGCTGCGCCTCCGGGGTGTCGGCGGCGGTGATCACCGTGGCGGCGGCCGGGTCGGCGTTCGCGATGCCGGCGACGACGTAGCCGTATCCCGTGGCGTCTTCGGAGACCCGCGAGGCGAGACCGCTCACACCCGCGCCGTTGAGGATCTGCACGGGTGCGGTGCGCACCGTGACGTCCGGCTCGGCCTCGTCGGTCGCGAGCACGATCGGGGCATCGTCGATGAGCGCGCGGAAGATGACGTCGGCATCCGCGGTGGGAACGACCCGGTTCGGGTCCTCCGGAGCCTCCGTGGCGGGCATGGTCAGGAAGGTGACGCTGCTCATCGGGACGTTCGCGACCCGTGCGGCGAGACCTGCGAGGTCGGTCAGCGCACCCAGTCCGGGGTCGACGGTCATCGATGACGTCACCGCGTCGAGGAAGGCATAGAGCCGGTCGGGCCGGACGAGCACATCGGACTTGGTGGCCTTCTGCACGATCGCCGAGAGCACCATCTGCTGGTGGCCGAGGCGCGCGATGTCGCTCTCCTCGGCGAGTGCGTGGCGGGTCCGTGCCAGCGCGAGCGCCTGGTCGCCGTTGATCGACTGCGCCCCGGCGGGCAGGTCGAGGCGTGCGTGGCCGTCCTGCAGCGGCTCGGGAAGACAGACGTCGATGCCGCCCATGGCGTCGACCATCCCGATGAACCCCTCGAAGTCCATCTGCACGAAGTGATCGATCGGCACCCCCGTGAGCTGTTCGACAGCGGCGACCGAGCAAGCGGGTCCGTACTGCAGCGCGGAGTTCAGCATCGCCCAGCCGCCCTCGAACGAGCCGCTCCCGGTGTCCTCGCACGCGGGAAGGTCTCCCACCGTGTCGCGCGGCAACTGCACGGCGTCTATCCGGGTGCTGTCGCTGGAGATGTGAGCGAGCACCATGGCGTCGCTGCGTTCGCTGCCGTCATCCTCTCCGAAGCCGTCCGATGCGAGCGCCCGCGAGTCGGAGCCGAGGAGGAGGATGTTGAGGTCTCCCGTCGCGAGCGCCGGCTCCTCCGTCCCTGGACGCAGCGGGGCGGTCTGGATGTTGCCCTGCAGCTGCGCGTAGACCACCGCACCGACCGCGACGAGAGCGACGACGATCAGCGCGCTGATCCAGCCGATCACGCGCCGGCGACGGCGACGTGGTCGGGCCGACGACGGGGGCTCGGTGGTCGGGTCGCTCTGGGGGGAAGCTGGCGGTCTCACTGGATCACATCATCACGAAGAGCGTCGGATGACAAATGAGCGGGCTGCCGAAAGAAGTCTGCAAGGAACGCGTCGCTGAAGCGAAGAGGCGACCGAGGAGCAGGTCGGCGTCCCGACCACGACGCCGAGACTGGAGAGTCCACGCCTGAGATCACCCGAATCGACGTCCATGAAGAAGCCGCTCCTCGTCACCCTCGCCGCAGTCCTCCTGCTCCTGGGAGTGACTGCTCCCGCGGCGGCCGCCGAGCCCCGGCATCCGGATGTCGAGTACGCCGTCAGCGCGGTCCCGGGGGGCACCGTCGTCGATGCGTACACGGTGGTCTGGCCGAGCCTGGGGATGACACTGTCCGTCCCGCGACCGTTCGGCCGGGCGGCGGTAGGGACCTGCGCGTCCGGTCAGTTCTGCGCCTATTCTGGGCCCTCCCTCAGCGGGTCGAAGCTCAGCTGGAGCACCTGCACGACGGTGAGAACCGCAGCGTTGAGCAAGGTGGGCTCGATCGCGAACGCCCGCGCGTCGGGCACGGTCCAGGCCCGCACCGCTGCCGGAACGGTCCTCGCCTCTGCTCCCGCCGGAGGGTCGGCGAGCGTCGTGGGCGCCGTCGCCACCCTGCGGTGCGTGTTCTAGGCGACCCCGATTAGCCTGGTGATCGACGGAGTGGGGTGAGCGAGGGGGATGTTCCAGTACAGGTTCGCTGCCGCGTTCGCCTACGACGCACCGTCGTCACCCTCCGGCCCCACCTCGGGTACCGCGCCGCGGACAGCGCGGGTCGACTCCGCGTCGCGAGCTCCGCACCACAAGGAGGCCGTCTATCGACAGCTGTTCGACGCGAACTGGCCGCGCGTACGACGGCACCTGAGCTGTTTCATCGACAACGCCGACGAAGTGGATGAGCTCACCGCAGAGGTGTTCCTGATCGCCTGGCGAAAGCTCGATCCCGCCCGACCCATGCCCCTGTCCTGGTTCCTGCGCACCGCGAACAACAAACTCCGGGATCGCACCCGCCGATCGCGATCTCGCGAGCGCGCACTCGACGCACTGGTGCGCGGATTGGAGAACCCGGCAGAGCCGCTGGATCCGATGGAGGCGGTGGCGCTGCGGAGAGCGGTGGCGGCGTTGAGCGCCCGCGAACGTCAGGTGGTCGTCCTGACCTACTGGGACGATCTGAGCGCGGGCGAGGTCGCCGAGGTGCTGCGCACCACACAGAACGCGGTGTGGACGACCCTGACTCGAGCGCGGACGAAACTCCGCACCCAGCTCGAAGGGGGTGCGGAATGAACATCTCCGACGACGAACTCGACCGCCTCTTCCGAGCGGCAGCTCCTGTTCCACCCGACAGCGACTCGCGTCTCGGCGCCACGGCGATCGCGATCCGTGAGGGGATCATCCGAGGCACGTGGAAGCCGGCGTCTCGAGCGTCGCGCCGCCGACTCCGCTGGGCGGCTGTGACGACCGCCGCCGCGGCAGCCGTCGTCGCCGTGCTCGTCGTCGTGAACGTCCTCGCCCCGTCCCAGCAGGCTGTGGCCCTCGCGCCGCCGCCTCTGCAGTACACCGCAGCGGGGTCGGTGGAGGACGTGATCCGCGACGCCCACGTCGCACTCGCCGCATCCCCGGACGTCTCCCAGTCCCCGGGCACGCGATCCGTCGGATGGGGGTGGGACGCCGAGATGGCGACCGGCGACGTCGAGATCGTCCCGCAGGTCGTGACCTTCACCTGGGCTCCTGGTGAACCGTCGACCACGACCATCGTCGCCGGCGACTCGTACTGGCTGGACGATGAGCTGCCGGAGGGGGTCGGACCGAGCCCGTACGAGCCCGGGGAGTTGATCGACAGGGTCGTCACCCCCGCCGACGAGTTCGCCCTCCCCCCGGACGCCCTGAACCTCTCCGGTGCCTCGCCGACAGCGCTGACGAAGGCACTGGTCGCGTTCGGCGCGACCCCCGAGTCGTCGTCCGGCGAACTGTTCGCCGCGGTCACCGGATTGATGGGGTACTGGACGCTCAGTGACGAGCAGCATGCCGTGCTGCTCGACCTGCTCGTCGATGCCGGCGGTCTCACCGTCCTCGGCGAGACCGAGGACCGCCTCGGACGAGGCGTCATCGGAATCCAGGTGTCGTCGGTCATCCCGGAGCGAGTGGAGACCATGTTCGTCTCCATCGACACCGGCCGTATCGTCGGTATGGAGAGCGAGCTGGTGAAGCCGATCGGAGAGCTTCCGCTCGGCGTCATCACCTACACGATGTGGGATGCTCCGGACTGACGCCAGACCGGGGCGGTGCCGTCGTCCTCGAGAACCCATCAGGCAAGAGAAAAGGCCTGAGCTCCGTAAAGAACTCAGGCCTTTCTCATACGCACTGTGCGGGAAACCGCACCGCACCCGCTGTGGCCGCGTTCGGTTATTCGCGGATCCCTTGAGCCTCAAGGGATCCTGCCCGCCACTTTTCAGCGCAATTCCACGCTAAGCCTCGAAAACTTCCACAGGATCCGCTTTTCTCCAGATCAACGGGTCTTTTCAATAACTGTAACGGCTTTACCTCAACCTCGCACCGGGGCTCCTCACCGTCGACCAGATCCTTGGTCCGCTGATTGCGTCGATCGCTGTCGAGGCCGCGGAGGTCATGGTCGCGGACGACGGGTCTGAAGCGCCCGCCATCGACGGCTATCGCGCGGCGTTGCCAGAGGTCCCGTTCGCGACGCATGGACGTCAAGACTTCTATGCCGCAGCTAGTGGTGAGAAGGTCGCAGCGGTCATCGCGACGGGCGACCAGCGCGCACGTGCAAAGGAGTTCCTGCAGATCGACACCTCGAACCTGCTCCTCACCATTGGGGCACGCAAGCCCTAGTGCTGCCGCCCGTTGACGAGTTGAGAGGCACCTCGCGTTTCCTTACACACTTTGTTGCGAGCAGAGACATACCGGCCGACACGGCACGCGGCCCGCACCTCTTGCACTCAGCGAATGCCAGGATGAGGCGGGGGCCCGGAACAGACATGTGACGGACGTCGCTCCCTGCGACTTCACCATGGAGCGCTAACGAAGCTGACGCGCGACCGTCCCCGATCCTCGTATCCCGGACCATCGCTGCGCCGACACGAGGAACCCGATGGCTGCTGCTGCCGATGTGACACCCGAGAAGACCAAGCACGCTGCGCTGAGTGCCGATGATCTCATCAGCAATGCCCCTCTGCGCGCTAATGAGAGTGGTTCAGTACCCGACAGCGACGACCGGTTCCAGCACCGCATCGTCGCCCAGCGTGTCGCTCAACTGATTGCGGCTGGCGACACGAGCATCAACATCGCCGTCAACGGGCCTTGGGGTTCAGGCAAGTCCACCTTCTTCGGTCTCCTAACGGAAGAGCTCGGCAAGTACAAGCGGGTCACGTGGTTCAAGCGGACGCTGAGGAAGAGGCTCCCGTTCCTGGATCCGCGCATCGTGGACACGAAACCCCGGTTCACCACCGTGGACTTCGACGCCTGGCAGATGGCGGACGAGACCTTCGAATCCAACTTCCTCGCCACCGTCGCACCGCACGTCCCCCACAGCCCCAAGAACATCGAACAGCGCCTGTTCCAAGCGAACCGATCCGTCAATCTGCCTCTCGGACTTGAGATCCCGCACCCCGTGATGCGGAGAGTGCTGAACGTCGTCCTCGTCCTCGTGCTGGCGTTCGTGGTGTTCGGTGTGCCCTGGTTCCAGGTCAGCGCCGGAGCACCCGACCACTTCAGCTGGGAGTACCTCTGGACGAAGTACGTTCCCGCCCTCATCGCCTGGACGACCGCCGCGGCCGGCGGGACACTTCTCGTCGTCGTCCTCGGTGTCGTCACCAAACTATGGTCCGTCACCGTCGAAGAATCGGGACCCGCGCATGTGACGCAGTTCCGAAAGATCTTTACTGAGATCCTCAAGCGGTCGAAGACCACGCAGGTCATCCTCGTGGACGAACTCGACCGTTGCGCCCCGGCGGCGACCATGAGCACCCTCGAAGGCTTGCGCCGTTTCATCGGCGAAGACAACTGCATCTTCGTGGTCGCGTTCGACCGCGAGAGCGTCGTAGCGACGGTCGATGAGGAGATGCTTCGTACGGTCCCGCACCGCCCGGGACGTCCGTACTACAGCACAGCCGGCGAGTACCTCGACAAGATCTTCACGTATCAGGTCGCCCTCCCCCCACAACCACGAAAAGGCTTCCGAAAGTACGCACGAGACCTTATCGCCGATAAGCAGGGTGGGGTCTGGGGTGAGCTGCGCACTCAGCATGGGCAGGAGGCGCTCGACCGCGTGATCTCCATCCTCTCGCCACCGCACCTCACGAGCCCGAGACGGACGAAGGTCATCCTGAACGACTTCGCGATCAACGCCCGCATGGTGCATTCGTTCCGCAACTCGTGGACGGAACGAGCAGACGAGATCGCGGTGCTGACCGTCCTGCAGACGGAGTTTCCGCTGTTCTACGGGGATCTCGAGCACTACCCGAGCCTTCTCGCACACGTGGCGAGGCGCGTAGACACCGACCCCGGGGAGACTATCGCCCCGCTGGTCGAGCAATATACGAAGAAACGAGCGGCCTACGACACAGTCTTCTCGTCGGTCATCCACACGGGCCTCGATACCAAGGATGCGACCACCTCAGACCAGCACGCGGTCTCACCCACCAACGCGGTGTCGCTCGCTCTGGGGCTGCAACTGGAGCGCTACCTGGAGAAGCTCAGGGACATGCAGGTCGTTCTACCGATGGCCGACCTCATCCAGCTCGGCACCGGAGAAAGGATGCTGGAGTTCGAGGATCCGGCGGTGTTCGCTGCGGTCGAAGCAGCCACCGAGGTCCCCCGCCACGAGACGCGCGCGCTACTCGAGAAGGCGTCCCCGAACGACCAGCACCGGGCGGTCGAGATGATGCTAAACAGCATCGAAGGCGAGCCGAGCGCCGAAGCGATGAACTTGCGCGGGCTGTCCGGGAGTCTCCTACCGAAACTCACTGAAGCCCAACGGCAATCGCTTCTTCTCCAGATCAACAGCTCGTGGGATCGGATCCTCGTCGCCGATGCCGTACTGCACCTCGAAGAGGCCGCCATCCTCGGCTACGTGAACGCACTCGCGTCGACCAAAGACCAACCGTGGGTCGATGATGTGCTGCGCACCACCTATCAAAACCCCCTTCTTCTCGCTCCGGGGATCCACGCGATGACCGAGCGCCTGCGCGCAGCCACTCTGCACGCGGCGCGCCACGAGCTCATCGACACCGCCATTTCTGTGGTTCGTGTTGACCCGAAGGTCCTCGAGGCCCTGCTGACTCGACTCGACGAAGGCCAGAGCTTCACTCTCGAACTTCAGTCAGCGAAGAAGCTCGCGGAGCGCCTGCTTGCGGCGGACATTCCCGGTGACGACACAAGAAGTGTAAAGAACGTCGGCGCAACCGCTCGATCCCTGCTTCGATTCCGCGCTTCGACAGTCGGAGGCACCCGAACGTGGCTCACGCTGGCGTTCCGTCTTCGCGCCATCACCGACGTCGAGGCGCTTCCCGACTACGTGGAGGTGCTGAAAACCGACGTTCGCCGGGAGGCCACCAGAGGCGGCGCCGTTGATGAGATGCTCGAGGCTCTCGCCGCGAAGGCTGCACCAGAGTTCAAGTCGGAGGTCGCGAAGCTGTTGGTTTCCGAGGGAGTCTCCCCCTCCATGGCGCGGGTGCTGCCGGCGCTGCAAGCGCTGCTGCGGGTCGTGGCGAAGCGGGCCATCGATGACGAATCGGGCGTGGTCGAAGGCATCTCGGTCCTCGCGGGCCTGCTGCCGAAGAACAAGAGCATCAGCGTCACGAAGACAGTTGGGCTCGTCGAGGCCGCTTACCGCGACCCCGCCCCGATGTCCCCTGCCCGACTTGATTCGCTGCTCTCCGTCGCGCATGCGTTGAGCGGCGTTCCGAACATCGCGCATACGATGCAGGAGCTGACTGCGGCGCTGTTCATCAACATGACGTCCGACGAGTACGACCAGTCCATCGTCCGTCAGGGCATGACCAGGATGGGGAAGGAGCCCGCAGAAGTACTTCTCCGCATCGTTGATGACCTGCGCGCCAAGCTCCACGACGGGCGACGGACCGGTCCTGCCGCCGTCGCCATGACGCTGTTCGCTCAGCAAGGACTTCATCATCTGGGCCAGCCGGCGAAGGCCCTCAGCTATGCAGAGATCTCGCGGCAGCCTGTGTATGTCGGTACAGAACTGTTGTCCAGCTGGATCGCGACCGCGCCAAGCGTTGAAGACATCAACGAGGCACTCGACGGCTCCGAGTACTCGGCCGTTCCCGATGAGGTCTGGGAAATCTATGCACGGCGGGCACCGCTCGAGGACAGGTCGAGGCTGTGGCAACGCGCGGTCGAGGTGAGGAAGAGCCCCGACACTCTTCGCGCCATCGCATCTCAGGGCATCGATCCTCAGATAGTTGCTGACGCAGCCGCCGCGATTCCAGCGGCAGCGAACGTTGACGCCCGCTCCGTAGCCGTGCGGATCTTCCTGACCTTGCCGCGGGACGCGATCGCCGCCGCGGCTCTCGTCGACCCCCTCATCACTCTCCTGAACCAGATGAGTCGCGCCGACGCGCGGGCTGTCTTCGAGCTGCTCGTGCATTACACCGACGTGTTCAATCGCTCTGCTCGCGCGCGCCTGCAGAAGGCTGCGCGCCGATGGTTCAACGAGGTGCGCGTCGGCCTGTCCGACGACGCAGCGGAACAGCTTCTCCACGACGGGTGGGTACATCCGAACAGCAAGGCGACCAAGCGGCTGCAAGGGTAGCACTCCGATTCTGCTGAGTCCGGTTACCTCATACCCTGCGGCAACTGGACGGGCTAAGTCGGCGGTACCGTTCGCGAGCGACCACGAGCGACAGCCCGCGATGCGCGGGTGACTGCGGCGACTCAGAACCTTCGCTCTGCTACTGTCCAGCTAAGCGAGATGGGGCGGCCCGCGCAGCCGTTCACGAAGACGAGGATGTGGCATGCAGGAACCCACGGTGGCGGTGGTAGGAAGCTTCCGCCAGCACTATCCGCAGGTGCTTGCTGCGAGAACCATCTTCGCAGAGGCCGGCGTGACGGTGACCACCCCGCAGGGCGGGGCCGTCATCGACGAACAGGTGCCGTTCGTCCGGTTCGATACAGACCCCGCCGACTGGGACGACCCTCGCGTCCAGTCCATCGCGCTCCATAGAATTCTGCGAGCTGACGCCGTGTACGTCGTTGCGCCGGCGGGGTACGTGGGTAAGACCACCTGTTACGAGGTCGGTCGTTGCATGCAGGCGGGAACGCCGCTGTACTTCAGTGATGCACCTGAGGATCTTCCAATAGCTGTGCCCGACACGCACATTCTGCGCCCGTATGTCCTCGCCGCGTACATACTGGAGGGGACAGTAACACCCCTGCTCCCGCTCCACCTCCCGGAGCTGGCGAGCCTCGAACGGAGGTTGTTGAATGGCGAATTCGACGAGTGCTGACGTTGCCCGTCTAGTCATCTGCGGGTCCATGCGCGCCTGGGAAAGCATGCGCGCGGTGCAGAAAGCGCTCGATGAGCGCGGCGTCGATTCTCTGATACCCGACGTCGATGCCGTCGCCCCACTCGCCACCGTCCATGAGGTGCATGAAGCAAAGCGCGCAGCCTCCTTGAAGCACTTCGAGTGCATCCAGGACACGCAGACGGCCGCAGTCCTGGTCGTCAATGTGGACAAGGAAGACCAAGCGAACTACATCGGCCCAAACGCGTTCGCCGAGATTGCTGTCGCCTTCGCGTCCGGACGACGCGTCTACGTCCTCAACAGCATCCCGTCCGCATACTCCGATGAGCTTCATGCGTGGGGCGCGCGGGAACTGCATGGAGAGCTGGACACGCTCGCCAATGAGATGCGCTACGAAGCGCGGCCGTACGCTCACGCGTCCTAGACCGTGGCCCCACTACCACGGCTGTTCCTCCACTTCTTCGACCTGCACTTTCTGAAAGCTGCGAGCCGAAACGCGAATCCAGACCAGATCGCGGACGAATTGAGGCTGGCCACCCGCGTGGCCATCCTCGCAGCCAACGAGGTCATCATCCCCGCCGCGTCGTACTTCGAATCGCCCATGTGCGCGGCCATCATCGACGAACTGAGCCCACTCTTCCCGACGAGCGTGATCCGACTAGTCGGTGGAGACGCGAACGCACAGGACTTCATCCACTCGAAGCTTGCTACCTACGATGAGACCGGCCCCCAGCACACCGCCTACCTGGCCGCTGCGGAGGCGGACACCGTCTTCCCTCCGTTCAAACTCCGAGCGAGATCAGCCACCGCCGACATCACCGCCGCCTGGCTCGACCGCTCCGCGGCCCCTGGGTTCCTTGTAGAGCAGTTCGGGGACAACGCCAGCCTGCTCCCTAAAGGGTTCCTCGACACCTGGCAGAACGTGCCCGACGCTCTCGGCGGGCGCGCATTCACCCCGGACTACGCCGCAAAGCATCTCGCAGACGGGTTGCTGTCTCGAGCCATAGATTCGAAGGTGCATGCCTTCATCAATCATGAGTACTTTCGGAGCTTCGCGAACGAGTACGCAGCCGGCTTCGTTTCGGACCTGGTGATCCTCCCGTCCCAGCACAGCCTGGACGACAGATACGGCAACATCCAGTTCGGCCGTGCGCGACGCGAATTGCACGCAACCGGCCTTCTCGAGCGAATATCGACCTGCTCGCCGGAAGAACTTCTCATCCTCAGGGACGACCACGACGTCGCGATGGTGTTGCTGTCCAGCATTCTGCCGAGCACTCAAGCGTCGCGCACGTCCGGCACACCGAAGCTGGACGTCCACGTCGACCTCACCTCCGTTGTCTCTGCGTTGAAAAAGATCAAGGGTGGCCAGAAGACCGCTACCGCCTATCAACGGACAGTCACGGAGATCCTCGACCAGGTGTTCTCTCATTCGCTGCTGTCGGGTGAACTCGAGCACGAGATCAATGAGGGCCGAAAGCGCATCGACGTGAGGTGGGTAAACCTTGCGCAGGACGGAATCTTCCGTTGGATCTCACAGACGTTTCGCGCACCCATCGTCCTCGGCGAATGCAAGAACTATACGCACGACGTCGCCAACCCGGAGCTGGATCAGCTCATGGGGCGGTTCTCCCCAGTTCGAAGTGAGTTCGGGTTGCTGCTGTGTCGGAAGGTAACCAACAGGTCCTTGGTGATCCAACGCTGCCGAGACACCTACCAGGCGCAACGCGGGATGATGCTGGTCATCGACGACAGCCAGGTTGAGAAGCTCGCATCCATGAGCCACGCGGGTGGGTGGGGCGAACCTCAGGCGGACTTACTGATGAGTCTCATCGACGAAGTGATGAGTTAGGGCGACGCAATACAGGCATCGGCACACACAGATATTGTCTCGCGGGTCAGCCTCTGCCGAAACACTTTTTGACGCGACGGCGACCTACGCCGTCGTGCCAATGGCAAGGGTCACGAGGTTTCCCGTCACCGGCCCAGGCCGTACCCGCGTCGAACCGCATCCGCATACGGCGGATACGTCGACCAGTTATCCGGAGACGTCGACGGTTGGAACGCCCGGGTCGCCCACGGCGCTGCCGCGATGAGCGCGTTCGCCAGTTGACCCGAGAGGACTACGAGATCGTCGACGAGCGGGACTGGGCGAAGTACGACTTCGAGCTCCCGCCCGGGTATCGACGGCGCATCCTCGAAGAGGGTCCACCGGTGCGTCTGCCCGCTCTGCTTGGCAAGTGCGCGAAACCGGGTCGCTGGTTCTCCCTCGAGCGTCGCGAGTGCCTCGACTTCGCCGCTCTTTTCGAAGGCTGCGCGACCGAACGGCTCGTTGTGGATCGTGTTGCGGAGCGTCGATATCAGCTCGCGAAGCGTCCGGTTCTCTCGCTGTTCCAGCAGAGCGCGCACTGGATCGGGAAGCGCTGCACGGAAGTCCTTCTGCGCGAAAGACACCCGGGTGAGAGGAAACGGCTCCCGCAACTCCGAGTTGAGCGCGCGGGCGGCCGCATCGAAGAGACCCTGGAGACTGACGACAGTTCGTTCGACGAGTTCGTCAGGCCCTTCAAAACCCAGGATCCCGTCCGGATGCAAGCTGGACACCAACAGCCGGTCACGACTCGCGAGAGCGCGCTTCACGCGAACCAACATCGCGCGCAGAAGCGCAAGGGCCTCATCGCTCGGCCGAGGCGCATCGTCGTCGTCCGCGAATTGCGCCGACACGGAGGGAAGCATGCCAATCGCCTGAACATGCTCCGCCATCCAGGTGCTGATGAAGCGCGCATGCGTCGTGCCGACGAGAATTCGACTACGTAGGCGCTGATGCAAACCAAGGACCGCGAAAGCATCCGCGACCGTACATGCGCTCCGCATCCGCATGCCGTGCAAAGCAAACGCGTTATCAGTTACGTACAGATCCGCGTCAAGCGAGATCGCGGCTTGCGCATCGAGGTCCCGAGCTCGGGCCTCCTCGGGGTCGAGACCGTAGTGCGCGGCCCAGTTGTACGCCGACTGAATGTTGTTCTCGGCATGGGGGATCGCCCGGTTCCACGCTCGCCCGTCGCGCATCTCGGTGACGCCACCCCACCCGTTCTCCGTTTTCAGCTCGCGTGGTTCGATGACGGTGTAATCGCCTTCGCTCCGGAGGTCCTTCGCGTCGTCGAATCGTCGGAGCACGGTGATGTTCGGGTCGTCGGAGCGAAGGATGTCGACGTACCGAGTCGTGGCCTCATCCAGCGAGATCAGCGGATCTATCACGACACGCATCGTCGGAACTTCTCCGCCGATGTCGAAGGCACCAGCCGCGGTACCGCGAGAACGAGCCCGTTTCCGAATCCCCTCCCACACAGTGCGATGAGGCGTTAGAGGCGCATCCTCTGCGCCTCGTGACGTACCGGAGGGTCCACTCATGCCCACATCGTCCCATCCCCGCCGACAGAACTTCGCGCCGAACGTCGGTCACGCACGCGATGATGAGCAGATGCTATCGACCATCGACGTCATCGAGGGGTACCTCACCGGCAAGGAGGACCACGACTTCTCGCGCCTCTCCGGGAGAGACATCGACGCCTTCGGTGAGCGAGTGCGCGAGTTCTCGACGAGCTTCACGCCCGAGATAGACCCCACCCTGTATCCCATCTACCTCGGAGGCTGGCCATCAGCGAACTTCCTTCACCTCGGCGGGGACATGGTCATGTCGAGCCTCCTTTACAGCGGCCAAGTGCTTGTCCGCGACCCCATCGCCGACTGGTTCGCGGTGGAACAGTACAGAAACGAACACATGCTGAGCGCTCGTCGCGGCTTCCACCATCCCGAGGATGACGCGGAGACCCGTACGCGGACCACCCGCGCGTTCCTCAACTCGGTGATACCCCAACTGATGCGCATGCGGCCACTGATTGAATCAGGCCTGGTCGTGCCTGTCCCCACCGAACCCGTATACCTCCAGCAGCGCCAGACCATTGAACGTCTGCGGCGCGACCTTCGGACCCACATCACGCTGGATCCCGTCGATTACGCCGCGCGGTTCGCCGCATATGAGATCGCCTCCGAAGACAACATGCGCGGGTTGTTCGTGTTCGCACCAGGACCCGACCCGTCCCCGGGGATTCGCAACGCCATCGACCACGGCTACCGCTACTTCGCTCGCGAGTTCACCCTCTCAGACAGCTACGGCGTGACCTACACCGCGCCTTTCGCGCACGAACAGTTCCTCTGCCGGCAAGGAATCAGCCGCGTTGCGGGAACCTCCGCATCTGTCGTCGAAGCGGTCCTGCGATCCGGACTCCCCGTCTTCCATGGGTTGACCCCCTCTGTGATCCGAGCCGTACATGATGAAGCCGCTTTCGGGGAGTTCCGAGCTCAACTGCACGAGGTATACCAGGGGACACCGCTGGATGATCCGACTGCCGTTGATGCCTATGTGCGAGACCAGGAGGATGCGCTCCTTCGCCCCCTGATCCAGCAGGCCGAGCGCGCAGGCTCGGACGGTTTTCTCTCTCGCCTTGGCGCATCGTTGACCGCCAACAAGTACGGCATCGCCGCGGCACTCGCCACGGACCTCGTGGCCGGCAGCTTCGGAGCGGCGACGGCGACTGCGGTCGCCGGCACATTCGTCGACGATGCCCTGCGGCACAAGAAAGACCGGGGCCCCATCCGGATCTGGTCATCTCTGACCTCGCATCACCGCAACGCGAAAGACGAGTTGGGACACGTCCTCCCCACCCCCGCAAGCTACGACGTCAACACGGAAACACCGTGGGGTATCCCGCGAGAGCCCGGCATGAGTATCGCCGTCACGTCAGGGGAGGCAATCTGGGACATGGATGCGCGCTCGCTCGCCGTCCCCGAGATCGACGAAGACCGCGACACCAGACTCGGTGTGTACCGGCAGTGCCGCTGCGGAAGCGGGCAGAAGTATCGCTTCTGCTGCGACGGGCTGAAGTAATCATCGCCGGTGTCATGTCCGACGCGCTCGTTAGCCTGAGCGTGTGACCGACCGCCTGCTCCACGACTCTCTGCTGACGACGGCCTTCTCCTTGAAGTCCAACCCCGGCGCGTACGCATTGCTCATCGGGGCGGGTGTGTCGGCGCCCAGCGGCATCCCGACCGCGTGGGGTGTGCTCACCGAACTCGTGGAGAGGCTGGCCCTGGTGTCCGGTGAGCCAGACGTCTCGGGCGACGCGGCGCACACGTGGTACAGGACGCGTTTCTCCCGAGACGCCACCTATGAGAACGTGCTGGAACAGATCGCACCGACATCCCACGAACGCCAGCGCATCCTCCGAGACTTCTTCGAACGCTCCCCCGACGACATCGACGCGGAACGGAAGCTCCCCGCCCTCGCGCATCGCTCCATTGCCCGGCTCGCTCGCGCGGGCGTGGTCAAGGTCGTCGTCACACTCAACTTCGACCGCCTCATCGAACAAGCGCTCCGTGGGGAAGGGATCGAGCCCACCATCATCTCGTCCCCCGCGGACGTGGCCGGTATGGCACCGCTACACACGCTCGACTTCTGCGTGATTCACCTGCACGGTGACTATCTGAACCCCACGTCGATGCTGAACACCGCAGACGAACTTCACGGTTACGCGCCCGCTGTCTCGGAACTTTTGCGCCGAGTCTTGGAAGACTACGGACTCATCGTCGCCGGATGGTCGTCGACCTATGACCCGGCGCTGCGTCGTGCCATCGCCGAACACTACCCCGCTAGATACACACTGACGTGGGTTGAACCCGGAGCAGTGTCCGAGCAGGCCCGCGACCTCCGCGCGCTGAAGAAAGGCGTTCTCGTTCCACTGGACGCTGACACAAGCTTCGGGATACTCGCCGACGCCGTGGACGCGCTCGCGACACGAGAGGCACGTCATCCGCTCACCGTCGCTGTCGCCGTCGAAACCGCAAAGCGGGAGCTCTCCGGACGAGCAACGGCAATCAGCGTCCACGACACGTTGCATGCCGCTCTTGCAGAGCTCGACACTCGTCCCGAACTGCACCTGGCAGACCGACACGACACATCTCACTTTCCGGAACTTCTGGATCGGATCGAAGAGGCATCCCGGCTTCCCGCCGCGCTCATCGCAACGCTGGTGTACTGGGGCAACGAATCCACGGACCGGTGGTGGCAACCGGACATCGAACGATTCGCGGTACCCGCAGGCAGGTCGGGAGCAGTGATGCTGTTGAACCTGCGAATGGTCCCCGGAAGCATCATGTTCTACGCGGCCGGCATCGCTGCCGTCGCCTCCCAACGCTTCGCGCTTCTCAATCAACTGCTCGCAGGGCGACGTCTCAGTACCACGCGCACGCAACACGACACCTTCGCTCGCTGCCTGGACGCTGCAGAAACCTACGAAGGTGTTATCGAGCCGGAACGACGACACTTCCGATTCCTCGCTCCAATCCTCTCGGAAGCCCTGTCGCTGAGTGCCACAGCCATCGAAGATGCCTGGCAGACCTTCGAAGTCCTGCGGTTGGCCGCCATTGCCGCCACCCTCCCGCGTTTCCACGGTCAGATGGACACGTATGAGCACCTGAATAACGAGATCAACGCGTCACGGGCATCAGGTGGAGACATCATGGCCTGGGATCGGCGGGAACGAGTTCTGCGGGATATCGCCCAGTACCTCCCGGTGTACGCACCTCACGTGCGGGTCTTGGACGTCCGCGGAGTCGAAGGTTTTCGGGCACCCACAGCATCTCGTCTCGTGGACGCCATCAATACTCAACCCCACCACCCGCTGATCTCGAGCGAGTTTGCCCCCTCGGTGAAGGAGTTAACGTTTGCGCTGCACATCACGAGCGCCGCACTCGGAGTGGTGGGTTCACACAAGTCGAGGCAGGGCGAGATCTTGATGGATCTGTGGTGTGACACCGGAGAATCTGCCGTCGACTAGTGGGCGAGTGGTGCCGGACGACGCCGTCGGATCAAGCGGACCTCGAACTCGCTGCATTTGCGGCGAGCGCATGAGGAAAGAGCCGCAACCGGGCACCGGCGGGGCGTTGACATGCGAGCCCGCCTGCTGTCGATGACAGCCACAAACATGAAGAGCCGGCCAGAAATAATCTCTGACCGGCTCTTTCAATTTACGAACAGATTGCCCTGAATCAACGAACAGGGCCTCGCTGTGCGCGAGGGGGGACTTGAACCCCCACGTCCATAAGGACACTGGCACCTGAAGCCAGCGCGTCTACCATTCCGCCACTCGCGCGAGTCGTCTCGCTCCGAAGAACTCAACTTCCCAAAGATATCACGCGTTCCGCCCTGCCAAGAAACCGAGGCCGGCACCCTCCGCATCCGCCGCCGGGAAAGCAATGAAGGGAGGCCGCACCCCGAGCCGCCACCACCCCTCCCGCCCCGGATTCTCGGCGGTTTCCCGCCTCGCGAGGGCGTTCACCCAGCACACCTGGCTACGATGTGCGTACCGGTCGGTATGCCAGAGGAGCCCAGTGGGACTACTTGACAGCTTTGAGAAGGGTCTCGAGCGCGCTGTGAACAGCGCCTTCGCGAAGACCTTCCGCAGCGGCATCCAGCCCGTGGAGATCGCTTCGGCGCTTCGCCGTGAAGCAGACACGAAGGCGGCTGTGGTGAGCCGTGACCGCATCATCACGCCCAACAGCTACGTCGTGGGACTCAGCACCGACGACGCCGAGCGGATGCGGGGCCTCGGCGGCGCACTGACCGACGAGCTGCACGCGCTGCTCACGAAGCACGCCAAGTCGCAGGGGTACAGCTTCTCCGGCCCGCTGTCGATCAGCCTCGAAGCCGACGACAAGATCGCCACCGGCACCGTTCACGTGAGCTCCGGCACGGTCGAGGGCCGGGTCAACTGGCAGGCCGTGATCGACGTCGACGGGCGCCGTCACTCGCTGACCCGCGCGCGCACCGTCATCGGACGCGGCACGGATGCCGACATCACCATCGCGGATGCCGGCTCCAGCCGGAAGCACGTCGAGGTGCTGTGGGACGGCGAGCGCGCCATGATGCGCGACCTCGGCTCGACCAACGGCACCAAGGTCGACGGTCAGAAGGTGCGCGAGGCGTCACTCTCCTCCGACACGACTCTGACCATCGGACGCACCGATCTGGTGTTCCGCATCGTCCCCGTCACCACTCCGTCCCGTCCTCCGCGGCCCCGTGACGACGACGCGACCCGTGCGTTCGGAGCCCTCTCATGAGCACTCCCAGTGAACTCGTCCTCCTGCTGCTGCGCGTCGGCTTCCTGCTGCTGCTCTGGTTCTTCGTGTTCGGCGTGGTCTACTCGCTGCGAGCCGACCTCTTCGGCATGAAGGTGCGCAAGCTCCCGACCGAGGGCGCTGCGGCGAGCGCCGCACCGGCACCGGCGGCGGCATCCCGCCCCTCCTCCTCGAAGCCGAGCACCGGCCCCGCGACCATCGCAACCGCCAAGCGCCTGGTCATCACGTCAGGTCCGAAGGCGGGACTCGAACTCCCCCTCGGCTCCGACACCCTCACGATCGGGCGCTCGAGCGAGTCCGCCCTCGTGATCCGCGACGACTACACGTCCAGCCACCATGCGCGCCTGCTGCTGCGCGGAGACAGCTGGGCGATCCAGGATCTGGACTCGACCAATGGCACCTTCGTCGCCGGTCAGCGGGTGACCGGCGGCCCGGTCGGCCTCTCTCTCGGCACTCCGATCAAGGTGGGCGCCACGACCTTCGAGCTGCGAGCCTGACCCGGGCATGGTCTTCGAAGGCTCGAGCGCCGCGATCTCCCACACCGGGAAGGTCCGCTCCAACAACCAGGATTCCGGATACTCCGGGGCCAACCTCTTCGTCGTCGCCGACGGCATGGGCGGTCACGCCGGAGGCGACGTGGCCTCGAGCCTCGCGATCCACCGGATGGAGCCGCTCGACCAGCCGTACACGTCCACCGAAGACGCGCAGGCCTCACTGCAGGCCGCGGCGACCACGGCCGCCGGCGACCTGATCCGCGCCGCGAAGGACCGTCCGGAGCTCGCCGGCCTCGGCACCACGCTCAGCGCGATCATCATGGTCGACGACTTCGCGGTCATCGGCCACATCGGCGACTCGCGCATCTATCTCTACCGTGACGACGCACTCACCCAGATCACGGCCGACCACACCTTCGTGCAGCGGCTCGTCGACTCGGGCCGCATCACTCCCGAGGAAGCGCGCTACCACCCGCGTCGTTCTGTGCTGATGCGCGTGCTCAGCGACATGGACGCCGACCCCGAGCTCGACATGTTCGTCATGCACACCCAGCCGGGCGACCGCTGGCTGCTGTGCTCGGACGGACTCTCGGGAGTGGTCGACGAGGCGCACATCCTCAAGGCGATGCGCATGGGAATGGCTCCCGGGCGCACGGCCGACAACCTGCTGAAGCAGGCCCTCGACGGCGGAGCCCCCGACAACGTCACGATCGTCCTCGTCGAGGTCGGCGGCCAGCACGCCATGCACTCGGGCACCGCGACGATCGTCGGCTCGGCATCGAACCCCGCCAACGTCACGGTCCCCCCGGTGCGGGCTCCGCGTGGCAACTGGCTGCACCCGGTGCGCCAGGCCGCGAACGAGCCCAGCCACTTCGAGCCGGCACCCGAGTACCTCGAGGAGCTGATCGAAGAGGACCGCCGCCGTGCCAAGCGTCGCCGGATCGGCTGGATCGCCGGGATGCTCGTGGTCATCGCCATGCTCGTGTTCGCCGCTTTCGCGGCCTACAGCTGGACCCAGACCCGCTACTTCGTCGGTGCCGACGAGGACAGCGTCGTGATCTATCAGGGCGTGCAGCAGAACATCGGCCCGATCACACTGTCGACGCCGCTGCGCGACACCGACATCCTGCTCGCCAACCTTCCGCCGTATCAGCGCGATTCCGTCGAGCGCACCATCACGGCCCGCTCGTTCGCCGACGCCGAGGCGATCGTCACGCGTCTGCAGGCCGGTGCCGATCGCGTGACCGGCGAGACGCCGCTGCCCACGCCGAGCCCGACACCCACGGAGGACGCCGGATGAGCACCGACGTCACGGCCGACACCAGCGTCATCAAGGCGCTCAAGCGCATGCGGATGCCGCAGACGCAGCGCAACCGCGAGTTCTGGCTGCTCCTGTTCGCCGTCGCGCTCAGCGGCGCATCCCTGACCCTCGTGCAGCTCGGCGCACTCGGACTCATCGACCCGATGATCCTGGCGATCGGCGGCGGCCTGGCCGTCCTGGCCTTCGCCGTGCACTTCGTGCTGCGCGCCGTCGCCTCGGACGCGGACCCGTTCGTCCTCCCGATCGCGACCCTGCTGACCGGCCTCGGCATCGCGATGATCTATCGCATCGACATCGCCCAGTCGCTCACCGGCTGGAACGCCTACTCGACGAAGCAGCTCGCGTGGACCGCGATCTCGCTCGCCGGTGCGATCGCGGTCGTCATCCTGCTGCGCAACTACCGGGTGCTGTTCCGCTACACATACATCTTCGGCCTCTCCGGCATCCTGCTGCTGCTCCTGCCGTTCGTGCCTGGACTGCGCATCCCCGACGCGAACGCGCAGGTGTGGGTGTCGCTCGGCGGCATGTTCGCCTTCCAGCCGGGAGAGCTCGCGAAGATCTGCCTGGCGATCTTCTTCGCCGGCTACCTCGTGCGCACCCGCGAGAGCCTCACCTCGGTGGGCACGAAGTTCCTCGGCATCACCTGGCCGCGGATGCGCGAGCTCGGACCCGTGCTCGTCGTCTGGGCGATCTCACTCGGCATCATCGTGATCCAGCGCGACCTCGGCACCGGAACCCTGATCTTCGGCATGTTCGTCGCGATGCTCTACGTGGCCACCGGCAAGACCAGCTGGGTGCTCATCGGCCTCGCCCTGGTCGCGGCCGGCGTCGCCGTCGCCACCCAGATCCTCAGCTACGTGCAGGGGCGGTTCACGAACTGGCTGTTCCTCTTCGATCCCGACAAGGTCGACCCTGACGGCGCCGGCTTCCAGCCCATGCAGGGACTGTTCGGACTCGCGCACGGTGGGCTGCTCGGCACCGGCTGGGGGCAGGGTCGCCCCGAGGTCACCCCGCTCGCACACAGCGACTACATCATCACCAGCCTCGGCGAGGAGATCGGGCTGATCGGCCTGTTCGCGATCCTCAGCCTCTACATGGTGTTCGTCAGCCGTGGCGTCCGCATCGGTCTCGCCGGGCAGGACGACTTCGGCAAGCTGCTCGCGACGGGCCTCTCGTTCACGATCGCTCTCCAGGTGTTCATCATGGTCGGCGGTGTGACCAGGGTCATCCCGCTCACCGGCCTCACCACTCCGTTCCTCGCCGCCGGTGGGTCGTCCCTCATCGCCAACTGGCTGATCGTGGCGATCCTGCTGCGCATCTCCGACGGCGTCCGCAGTCAACCCAGGGCGGTGATCGGCTGACATGACGAAGGAACTCCGCAGACTCAGCATCGTGATGCTGTTCATGTTCATCTCACTGTTCGCGGCGACCAGCTGGATCCAGGTCGTCGAGGCCGATTCCCTCGGCCAGAACAGCAACAACCGGCGCACCCTGCTCGACAGCTACGAGATCCAGCGCGGCTCGATCATCGTCGACGACGTGGCGATCGCCTCGTCCACGCCCTCCGACGACCGCTACCAGTTCCAGCGCGTCTACACGGATGCCGCCATGTGGGCGCCGGTGACCGGCTACTTCAACCCGGCGCTGCAGTCGGCCACGGGCATCGAGCGGGCGTTGAACGGCGACCTGTCTGGCACCGGCTCGAGCGCCTTCTTCGCCGAGATCGAGCGCATCCTCTCCGGCCAGCCGCAGCGCGGATTCAGCGTCGAGCTGACTCTCGACACCGCCGCGCAGCGCGCGGCCTACGAGGGCCTGGAGGGACTCAACGGCGCGGTCGTCGCCATCGAGCCGAAGACCGGCCGCATCCTCGCCATGGTCTCGACCCCCGGCTTTGATACGAACTCGCTCGCCACGCACGACGCGGATGCCGCGAACTCCGCGTACGACGCGCTCGACGAGGATCCGAACAAGCCGCTGTCGAACCGTGCGATCGCCGGCGACCTCAACCCTCCCGGCTCGACCTTCAAGCTCGTCGTCGCGGCCGCGGCCTACGCGTCGGGCGACTACACGCCTTCATCGACGCTGCCGAACCCCGCCCGGTACCAGCTGCCCGGCTCCACGAACACCGTGGCGAACGCCTGGGGAGGCACGTGCGGCAGTGGCACCACCGTCACGATCTCCGAGGCCATCCGGCTGAGCTGCAACATCCCGATGGCGGAGCTCGCCGTGAAGCTCGGTGACGACGCGATCCGCGAGATGGCGGAGAAGTTCGGCTTCAACCAGAGCTTCGAGACGCCTCTCGAATCGACGCCCTCGAGCTACCCCCGCGCACTCGATGACGCCCAGACCGCGCTCACCGGATTCGGGCAGGGGCAGGTCACCGCGACACCGCTGCAGATCGCCATGGTGGCGGCCGGGATCGCGAACGACGGCGTGGTGATGAACCCCCGTCTGATCGACACGGTCATCGGCAACGACCTCTCGGTGGTCCGGCCCTACGGGGACACCGAGTTCGGCCGGGCGCTCGAAGCGACGGTGGCCGACGACGTCACGGCGTCGATGGTCGCGAGCGTCTCAAACGGCGCCGCTCAGGGTGCAAGAATAGACGGGGTCGATGTGGCCGGGAAGACCGGTACGACCGAGAACGATGACAACCCGTACACGTTGTGGTTCACCGGTTTCGCGCCGGCGAACGACCCCGAGGTTGCAGTAGCGGTCCTCGTCGAAGACGGCGGTGGACAAGGGCAGTCAGGATCCGGCGACACCATCGCCGCTCCGATTGCGAAGAAGGTCATAGAGGCGGTGCTGGGCAGATGAGACCGACGCAGGGTGTGTCGTTCGGTGGTCGCTACGAGCTGCAGTCGCGTATTGCGATCGGCGGCATGGGCGAGGTGTGGGAGGCGACGGATC
>NZ_JBEPZB010000034.1:0-32377 GCF_041641055.1 Microbacterium sp. | reverse complement strand
TCCGCGTTCTCGCTGCTCACCGGCAAGCCCCAGAACCTCCCTGCTTATGAGCCCGTTCCGGTCTACGTCGTCGAGATCGACGGCGACGACGTGCTCATCGACCCGACTGTGACGAAGGAAGTCTGACATGTCTGTTCTCGAAATCCGCGACCTGCACGTGACGGTCGAGACCGAGGCGGGGACCACCCCGATCCTCAACGGAATCACCCTCACCATGAACACCGGTGAGACCCACGCCATCATGGGGCCGAACGGCTCCGGCAAGTCGACGCTCGCCTATACGATCGCCGGCCACCCCAAGTACACCGTCACCTCCGGGTCGATCACGTTCGACGGCCAGGACGTCCTCGCGATGAGCGTCGATGAGCGCGCCCGCGCAGGTCTGTTCCTCGCGATGCAGTACCCGGTCGAGATCCCCGGCGTCACGGTGACCAACTTCCTGCGCACCGCCAAGACCGCTCTCGACGGCGAAGCGCCGTCGATCCGCGGCTGGACCAAGGACGTCAAGGCGGCCATGGCGAACCTGCGCATGGACCCCAAGTTCGCGCAGCGCAACGTCAACGAGGGCTTCTCCGGTGGCGAGAAGAAGCGGCACGAGATCCTCCAGCTCGAGGTGCTCAAGCCGCAGTTCGCGATCCTCGACGAGACCGACTCCGGCCTCGACGTCGACGCGCTCAAGATCGTCTCCGAGGGCGTCAACCGTGCCAAGGAGTCCACCGGTCTCGGCGTCCTGCTGATCACGCACTACACGCGCATCCTCCGCTACATCCGCCCCGACTTCGTGCACGTGGTCGTCGCCGGCAAGATCGTGGAAGAGGGCGGCCCCGAGCTCGCCGACCGGCTCGAGGAAGAGGGATACGACCGTTTCCTCGACCCCGCAGCCCCCATCGAGGCGTAGGCTGATTCGCATGACAGCCACTCTCACCGACGCGAAGTACGACGAGGTCACCGAGGCTCTCAAAGACGTCATGGACCCCGAGCTCGGGATCAACGTCGTCGACCTCGGCCTGATCTACGATCTCGCGTGGGATGACGAGAACGATGCTCTCGTCATCCACATGACGCTGACCAGTGCCGGCTGCCCCCTGACCGACGTGCTCGAGGACCAGACCGCACAGGCTCTGGACAGCGTCGTCGATCGCTTCCGCATCAACTGGGTGTGGATGCCGCCGTGGGGCCCGGAGAAGATCACCGACGACGGCCGCGACATGATGCGCGCCCTCGGCTTCGCGATCTGAGGATGCTCGAGGTCACGGCTCTGCCCCTGGCGGAGCTTCGCCGGCGCAGCAGCGAGAAGTGGCGGGAGTACCCCGCCGACGTCCTCCCGCTCTTCGTGGCGGAGACGGACTTCGCGCTGGCGCCGGAGATCGAGGCGGCGCTGCGTCGCGCGATCGACCTCGGCGACACCGGGTACGTGGCGTCCCGGACGCCGTTGCCGCAGACGTATGCCGAGTTCGCGCGACGCCGGTTCGGCTGGGAGGCCGACCCCGCGCGGATGCGCAGCACCGCCGACGTCAGCATGGGGATCGTGGAGATCCTCCGACGGGTGACGCAGCCGGGTGAACGGGTCATCGTGACGCCTCCGGTCTATCCGCCCTTCTACGAGCTCGTCGCCGAAGCCGGCGCCGAGGTCGAACGCGTCCCGCTGAGGGACACCGGGAGCGGCTGGGAGCTCGATCTCGACGGCATCCGCGCGGCTTTTGCCGACGGCGTGACCGCGATGCTGCTCTGCAATCCGCACAACCCGACCGGCACGGTGCACAGTCGCGACTCGCTCGCGGCCCTCGCGGAGATCGCCGACGAATACGGCGCCGCGGTCGTCTCCGACGAGATCCACGCCCCGTTGGCGCAGCCGAGTGCGGGCTTCACCCCCTTCCTCGACACCGGCGATGCCGCCGAGCGCGTCGGCTACGCCGTCGTCAGCGCCAGCAAGGCCTTCAATCTCGCCGGTCTCAAGTGCGCACTCATGGTCACGGCGACGGATGCGACCAGCAGCGTGGTGCGCGGTCTCCCCGTCGAAGTCGAGTGGCGCACCGGCCAGTTCGGGCTGCTCGCCGCGGTGGCAGCATTCTCCGAGGAGAGCGACCCCTGGCTCGACGGACTCCTGCGCACCCTCGACCACAACCGGGTCCTGCTGGAGGACCTGCTCGCGGCGAAGCTGCCGGAGGCGCGCTATCGGATCCCGGACGCCGGCTACCTGGCGTGGATCGATCTCTCGGCTCTCGGCTGGGGCGACAACCCCGCACGTCGCATCCTGAAGGAGGCGAAGGTGGCGCTGCACTTCGGTCCCGCCTTCGGAGACGAAGGCCGTGGCCATGTGCGTCTGAACTTCGGCACGAGCACGGAGATCCTCACCGAGGCCATCGAGCGCATCGCGGCGCTCGTGGGTCGATGACCGACGGGACTCCGGCGGCGTCGATCTGGGACAGGGAGCGACTCTGGGTCTCGGTCGGTGCGGTCGCGCTGATCTTCCTCGCGGCGATCGAGGCGCTGGCCGTGACGACGGTGATGCCGATCGTGAGCGAGGCCCTGGACGGCCGCGAGCTCTATGCGGTCGCCTTCGCCGGCACCCTCGCGACCAGCGTGATCGGCATGGTCGCGGCCGGGGCATGGTCGGATGCTCGGGGGCCGCGTGGAGCCCTGTACGTCGCCGTGACCCTGTTCATCGCCGGGCTGCTGCTCTCGGGCTTCGCCGTCAGCATGGAGCAGTTCCTGCTCGGTCGACTGGTCCAGGGCCTCGGCGCGGGAGGGCAGACCGTCGCGCTGTACGTCGTCGTCGCGCGTCTCTACCCCGCGCATCTGCATGGGCGGGTGTTCGCCGCCTTCGCTGCGGCGTGGGTCGTGCCGTCGATGGTCGGTCCGTTCCTCGCGGGAGCTGTCGCCGAGTACCTCGACTGGCGCTGGGCGTTCCTCGGCGTCGCCGTGCTGACGACGATCGCCTTCCTCCTGATCGCGGTGCGTCTGCGCGGGGTGGACCTCGGTCACGGTGAGCCCCAGGACCGCCGTGCGCTGGTCATCCGGCTCGTCCTCGCCGTGGTCGTGGCGACCTTCGCGGTGCTGATCGGGTTCACCGCCGAGCTGACCGTGCAGGTCGGGTGGCCGCTCGCCCTGGCATCCGTCGCCGTGATCGCTGTCGCGGTCCTGCCCCTGCTGCCCCGGAGGACGCTCCGTGCGGGCTTCGGGCTGCCGAGCGTGGTGCTGATGCGCGGCATCGCCGCCGGCGCCTTCTTCGCGGCGGAGGCGTACATCCCCTACCTGCTGATCGAGCGATTCGGCTTCACCGCGACGTGGGCGGGTGTCGCCCTCATGCTGGCGGCGTTCGCCTGGGCCGGTGCCTCTCAGCTGCAGGGCCGCGTCGGCGAGGCCCTCGGCAACACGCGCATCACGGTGATCAGCCTCTCCCTGATGCTGCTCGCGCTGGCGTGCGTCCTGGTGGCCGCCCTGTGGGCCGTGTCACCCGTGCTGGTCGTGGTGGGCTGGGCCTTCGCCGGCGGTGGCATGGGGCTCCTGTACCCCCGACTGACCGTTCTGACCTTGGCGTACTCGAATCCGGGCAATCAGGGATTCAACTCGTCCGCGCTGTCGATCTCGGACTCGACGGGATCAGCCGTGGCGATCGCGCTGGCGGGCCTGGCCGTCGCGAGCCTCGGCGGCGAGGCGACGGCGTTCTCCGTCGTGTTCGCGTTCTGCCTCGGTCTCGTGCTGCTCGGGTTCGTCCCCGGACTCAGGCTCGGTCACGCCGCGGAGTCGGCGCGGCGCTGAGGGGGTCGGCAGAGCCGGCCAAGGCGCGGATGCCGAGGTCGAACACCCGGTCGAGGCCCGCGGTGACGTCGAGCGTCCCGCCGTTCTCCATCGCGCCGTGGCTGTCGGCGTGCATGCGCTGCTGCACGAGTGTCGCGTGGCCCAGGATGAAGTGCAGCAGCGCGACGGCGCGCTGGGCAGGATCCGCCGTGCCCGAGCGGCGAAGCGCGTCTTCGACGGCGGCCTGGGCCGTGGCGGAGCCGAGTCCCAGGGCGTAGGTGCTGAGCACGAGCTCCGCACCGTCGCGGTGCGTGAACAGGGCGTCGCGGATGCTCCGCGCCACCGTCGGGACGTCCGCATCCGCGCGGGGGATCGACGCGGTGATGCGGTCGGCGAGGTCGGCGAGCAGCTCCTGCTTGCTCGAGAAGTGCCAGTAGAGGGCGCTGGGCTGCACGTCGAGACGGCCGGCGATGCGGCGCATGGAGAGGTCGGCGAGCCCCACCTCATCGAGCAGGGCGAGAGCGGCTCGTGCGACGCCCTCGCGGTCGTGCCGCGTCGGGTTGTGCTCCGGGGTCATCCTCTCAGTATAGTGAACGCTGTTCAGGTGAACGGTGTTCAGGAAGGACATGACAATGGCGGAACAGAGCGGCGACCTCGGTCGCGACATGGCCAGGGTGGCGGTCTTCGCCGCGCTCCTCGTGGTGCTCGGCACCGTGACGATCCCGATGCCAGGGGGAGTGCCGGTGACGGCGCAGACGCTCGGGGTGATGCTCGCGGGAGCGGTGCTCGGCCCGCGACTGGCTCCGCTGTCGGTCGTGCTCGTGCTGCTTCTGGCTGCCGTGGGACTGCCGGTCCTCTCGGGAGGACGAGGGGGTCTCGGCGTCTTCCTCGGTCCGACCGCGGGCTATCTGATCGGGTGGATCGCCGGCGCGATCGTCGTCGGACTCATCGTCCGCAGCGGGCGTCCGAGCTGGTGGCGCGTGGGACTCGGGGCTCTGGTGGGCGGCGTCCTGGTGGTCTACCTCTTCGGAATCCCCGTGCAGGCGCTGGTGCTCGGCGTCGACCTCTGGCCGACCGCGGTGTCCAGCCTCGTGTTCCTGCCCGGAGACCTGCTCAAGGTGGTCGCCGCGACGGTGCTCACGGTCATGCTCCGACGCGCGTACCCGCGGGCGTTCGGAACCCGCGACAGCGCGGCCGCTCCCGCCTCCGCCCGTGCGGCCTGAGACGGCGGTCGACACGATCTCGGTCGATCGCGTCTCCGTGGTGCGCGACGGCCGGACGATCCTCCGGGATGTCAGCGTTCAGCTCACGGCGCCGCGGATCGCCGTGATCGGCGCGAACGGATCCGGCAAGTCGACGTTCGCGCGCCTCCTCAACGCGCTGGTGCGCCCGTCGAGCGGGCGGGTGCGCGTGCACGGCCTCGATGCGGAGCGGGACACCGCGGCGCTGCGTCGTCGAGTCGGCTTCGTCTTCACCGACCCCCAGGCCCAGATCCTGATGCCGACCCCGGCGGAGGATCTGGCCCTGTCACTGAGGGGCGAGCCCCGCGCCGAGATCGAGCGGCAGGTCGCCGAGACCCTCACGGCACACGGACTCGCCGCGCACGCCGACGTGCCGGCGTCCGAGCTCTCGGGCGGTCAGAAGCAGATGCTGGCGCTCGCCTCCGTCCTGATCGCGGGGCCGCGCCTGATCGTCGCCGACGAGCCGACCACCCTCCTCGATCTGCGCAATGCGCGCCGCATCTCGGAACTCCTGCTGACGCTCCCCATGCAGGTCGTGATCGTGACCCATGACCTCGAGCTCGCCGCCCGGTGCGACCAGGTGCTGCTCTTCGACGAGGGGCGCCTGATCGCCTCGGGCGAGCCGCATCCGGTCATCGCCGCCTATCGCGACGTCTGCGCATGATCCAGACGTACATCCCCGGCAGCAGCGTCGTGCATCGGATGCGGGCGGCGGCCAAGCTCGCGCTCTTCGCCCTGCTCGCGGTGACGCTGGCGGCGTACCCCCACGACGCGGCGAGCATCGGTGTGGCTCTCGCGGGCGTCTGCGCGCTGTACCTGGTCGCCGGGATCCCGTTCGCCACGATGGTCGTCGAAGTGTGGCGGCTGCGGTGGCTGATCCTGATCCTGGGCATCGGACTGTGGGTGTTCGTGTCGCCGCTGATCGCGTGGATCAACACCACCCGCGTCGTGGCGCTCGTCCTGCTGGCGACGCTGCTCACCGTCACGACGCGCATGGAGAGCCTGCTCGGGGTCCTGCACCGTCTGCTGACCCCCCTCGGCAGGTTCGGCATCGACCCACGGACCGTCTCGATGACCATCGCCCTGGCGCTCACGATGGTGCCGACGGTGGCGCGGTTCTCGACGGAGGTCAGGGATGCCGCATCCGCCCGCGGCATCCGACTCCGCATCCGCTGGATCGTGCCGCTCCTCGTGCGCACGCTACGCCACGCGGATGACGTGGGTGATGCCCTCGCCGCCCGCGGACTGGTGTGAGCACCGGGCGAGGCGGAGCGCCAGCAGGATCGCGATCACGGCGACGGCCGCGGTCACGACCGTCGTGCCCAGGACGAGGAGGAGGACCACCGCACCGATGCCGGTCGACACGGCGGCGGCGACACGGCGAGGCGAATCCGCTGCACGCACGGACGGCCCGGTCTCGATCCGCGTGACGGTGAGAGCGACGACAGCCGTGAGTGCGAGCGCGGTGGCGAGCCAGAGCGGACGCGTCAGCCACCACTCGAGCGTGCTCGGAGCCGGCAGCGGGACACCGATGATCAGAGCGCTCATCGCAGAGAGGCCGGCCATGCCGAGCAGCACCGGCATGTGCCAGAGGTAGATGCTCATCGTGCGGCGGTTCACGAATGCCGCGAGGGCTGCCGGGATCCTCCGGCGGCTGAACCCGTCGAGGCGGTCGCGCAGCAGCGAGACCAGGCTGAGGTGCACGACGCCGACGAGCAGCAGTGCGGCCGTCGGAGGGTTGATGTTGGCGATGAGGTCGGGGGAGTAGACGCCGCTCACGACCGTGCCGATGAGCGCGAGCAGTGCGGCCCCGCCACCGAGGGCGCGAGTGCGCCGGCTGAGGCCGTCGATCGTGCCGTCGGCGAGGAAGAATCCCAGCTGCTGGAGGGCGAGCCAGACGAAGGCGAGATTCAGGAAGCCCAGGCCCTCGATTCCCGTGTGCGCACGCACTGCGTCCACGGCGATGGCCGACGCCACGAACACCAGCAGCGTCGCGCGGGGCGCCCGGGAGTGCAGACCGGCCAGTGCGGGCAGGAGCGCCTGGCACAGCAGGAACACACCCAGGAACCACAGCGGCTGGCCGTAGCGGAATCCCGCGACCGCGACGATCTCCCCCGGCACGCCGTCGACGAGGAGGGCGGCGAGCGCCAGGCCGACGATGCCGATCGCGAAGACGGCGGGTCGGAGGAGCCGGTGCACCCTGCCGGCGATGAACTGCGACGCGCTTCCGCCGCGCGCCTGCATCCGGCGGAAGGCGACGAGACCGGCGAAGCCGCCGATGATGAAGAACAGCGGCATGACCTGCAGCATCCAGCTGAGTGGGATGATCCACCATGCGCCGTCGCTCGCGTTGGCGAAGACCGGGCCTCCGTCGACGACGGTGACCCCGACCATTATCCCGTGCAGCAGCACGACGCCCACCACGCACGCGGCGCGGAGGAGGTCGATGACCGTGTCCCGCCCCGCGGGGAGCGGAGCTCGGTGGGGGGTGAGCGGGGGTGCGTCGACGATGGCCATGGTGTCCTCCTCGGTGGGTGTCCGAGGAGCGTATGAACAGGATGCCGCGCAGGGGATCACCCCCAGGGGTCGTTCGCACCCCTACCGGGGGGTGAACCGGCCCCGGAGCGTCAGGACGCGGGCTCGACCAGGCCGGCGTCGTACGCGAGGATCACGGCGTGCACGCGGTCGCGCAGACCGAGCTTCGCGAGCACCTTGCCGACGTGGGTCTTGACGGTCTGCTCGGCGATGAAGAGGTCGGTGGCGATCTCGCCATTCGACCTGCCCCTGCCGATCAGCACGAGCACCTCTCGCTCGCGATCGGTGAGGTCGGCGAGCGCTGACGCGGCGCGGGGAGTGCGCGGCCGGTGCCCGGCGAACTGCTCGATCATGCGCCTGGTCACGCTGGGGGCGAGCAGTGCATCGCCGGCCGCGACCACGCGCACGGCATGCACCAGCTCCTCCGGCAGGGCGTCCTTGAGGAGGAACCCGCTGGCCCCCGCCTCGAGCGCGTCGTAGACGTAGTCGTCGATGTCGAACGTCGTGAGCATGAGGATGCGCGGCACGTGAGCTGCGGGGTAGCCGGGACCGAGGATGCGGCGGGTCGCCTCGATGCCGTCCACACCCGGCATGCGCACATCCATCAGGATGACGTCCGGATCGAGGCGTGCGGCCAGGGTCACGGCCTCGGCGCCGTCCGCCGCCTGTCCTGCGACCCTGATGCCGTCGTGCGCGTCGAGGAGCGCGGCGAATCCCGCTCTGACCATGGCCTGGTCGTCGGCGATGAGGACGCTGATCGTCACGGGGTCTCCTGGGGATGAACGGGGCGGGTCTCGGTCGGGGCAGCGGCGTCCGCGGTGGCCTCGTCCGTCGCGGGTTCGTGCACCGGGAGGACGGCGCTGACCTCCCAGCCGCCGTCGCTCGTCGGCGCCGCGGCGAAGGAGCCGCCGAGCAGCTCGACGCGCTCGCGCATGCCGCGGAGTCCGTATCCGCCGCCGGTGGGAACGGTCGAGGAGGCAGAGCGGCCATTGCGCACGCGGATGCCGACGGTCGAGGCATCCGTCTGGATGCGCACGGTCACCGGTGCCCCTGACGCATGCCGGACGGCATTGCTCAGCGCCTCCTGGGCGATGCGGAAGGCGGCGATCTGCACGGCCGGAGGGGCGTCCGTGGCGGAGCCGGTGATCTCCAGGCCCACCGTGACACCTGCCCGGCGCAGGGTGTCGACCAGGGAGGGGATGTCGTCGATCGCCTGCACGGGCGCGAGCTCGGCGGTCTGGTCCTCCGTGCGCAGCACCCCGAGCATCCGGCGCATCTCGGTGAGCGAGCTGCGCGCGGTCGCCGCGATGCTGTCGAACTCCGCCGTGGCCTCCTCGCCGACTTCGGGCAGCCGGTACCGAGCGGTCGATGCCTGCACCTGGATCAGGGACATGCTGTGCGCGATGACGTCGTGGAGCTCCCTGGCGATCCGCGTGCGCTCCTCGACGAGCGCGCGCCGGGATTCCTCCAGGGCCGCGTGCTCGCGCTCCTTGATGAGTTCGGCGGAGACTCTGACGCGTCCGGCGATGAGCGTCGCCACGAGGAACATCGCCGCGGCGACGGAGGTGGTCACGATGAGGTCGGCGGTGGCACTTCCGGCGGTCGCCCGGGTGGAGACCACCTCGGGGCGCAGCAGCGGAGCCGTGAGCGAGAGCAGCGTGCCGACGATGAGGGGGAGCACGCCCACGCGCGCGCCGTGCACGAAGGTGACGACGCCGACGAAGAGCACGAAGGTCAGCAGTGCGGGGACCGACCACGGCCAGGGGGACTCTGTCGCCAGCGCGGGATCGACGATCAGGGGCAGTGTGAGCGCGGCTGCGGAGAACAGCGCGATCGCCGACCGAGGGCGGTTGAGCGAGAGGTACGGTGCGCCGCACAGCGCCGCTGCCAGGATGAAGGACAGCGGCAGCAGCGTGCCGTACAGGGCGGTCTGGATCGGCACGAGCACCGCGAACAGCACGAAGCTCGCACCGCCGAGCACAGCCAGGGCGGCGGTGCGACGGCTGATGCGGGGAGCGCGGGGGATGCGCGGCCGACGACGTGCCATGTCCCTCATCCTGCCAGGTGCAGAGCCGGCGCGCGGCGACGGCGGGCGGCGGCGACGCGGTCGATGATCAGCCCGATCACGAGCGCGACGGCGATGCCGATGGCTGCGCTGACGAGCGGCTGGTCCTTGATCCACGACCCTGCAGCGAGGCCGATGACCAGGCTCAGAGCGCTCCAGCTGATGCCGGCGACGATGCTGAGCGGCAGGAATCTGCGCCACGGCAGACCGACGGCGCCGGCCGTCATGTTGACGGCGACACGGCCCACCGGGATGTAGCGCGCGCCGAGGATCAGGGCGGCGCTGCGCTGCGTCAGCGCCTGCTCCGCGGTGGTGAATGCCGCAGCGACCCGCGGACGTCGCATCCAGGCCCACCGGGTGGTGCCCAGACGCCGACCGAGGGCGAACGCGATGTTGTCGCCGATCGTGGCACCCACGGCGGCGACGAGCCCGAGGGGGACGAGACCCCAGAGATCGCCGGTGGAGGCGAGCACCGCCGCCGCCGCCACCAGCACGGTCTCGCTCGGGATGGGCGGGAAGAAGCCGTCGATCACCGTCACCGCGAACAGCACGGCGAAGAGCCAGGGTGAGGCGACGGTCTGCAGGATGAGCTCGTTGATGACGTCCACTCCAGAAGGCTAGGAACGGGGTGCGCCTCCCGGCATCACTCTGAGGTATCGACCGCATCCCCCCGGAGAGGTAGATCCGGGCACTCAGCCAGGCGATCTATACTGGGAGTTTGGCCCCTCGGCCTGAATCCCCTTGAACGAACGGACATCCCGCTGTGCTTGCCGTGCACGAACTCGAGATCCGCGTGGGCGCACGCCTCCTGATGGAGAACGTGTCGTTCCGTGTGAGCGACGGAGACAAGATCGGTCTCGTCGGCCGCAACGGCGCGGGCAAGACCACCCTCACCAAGGTGCTCGCCGGCGATGTCCTCCCCTCCGGCGGCAGCGTGACGCGCTCGGGTGAGCTCGGCTACCTGCCGCAGGACCCCCGCTCGGGCAACCCGGAGGACCTGGCGCGCACGCGCATCCTCGACGCGCGCGGACTCGGTCAGCTCAACCTCGGGATGACCGAAGCATCGATGGCGATGGGTTCCGACGACCCGGCGGTGGCCGACAAGGCGATGAAGCGCTATGCCCGCCTCACCGAGCAGTTCGAGGCTCAGGGAGGGTACGCGGCCGAGGCCGAGGCCGCGTCCATCGCCAACAACCTCTCGCTCCCGGATCGGATCCTCGACCAGCCGCTGTCGACCCTCTCCGGTGGTCAGCGCCGACGCATCGAGCTCGCACGCATCCTGTTCTCGGACGCCGAGACGATGATCCTCGACGAGCCGACCAACCACCTCGACGCCGACAGCGTGGTGTGGCTGCGTGAGTTCCTGAAGAACTACAAGGGCGGGCTGATCGTGATCAGCCACGACGTCGAGCTCGTGGGCGAGACCGTGAACCGCGTGTTCTACCTCGACGCGAACCGTCAGGTCATCGACACGTACAACATGAACTGGAAGAACTACCTGCGTCAGCGGGTGGCCGATGAGGAGCGCCGCAAGAAGGAGCGCGCCAACGCCGAGAAGAAGGCCACGACCCTGCAGCTGCAGGCGGCTCGCTTCGGTGCGAAGGCGTCGAAGGCCGCTGCTGCGCACCAGATGATCGCGCGTGCCGAGAAGCTCCTCGCGGGACTCGACGACGTGCGCCAGGAAGACCGGGTGGCGAAGCTCCGCTTCCCGAAGCCGGCTCCGTGTGGCAAGACGCCGATGATGGCGACCGGCCTGTCGAAGTCGTACGGATCCCTGGAGATCTTCACGGACGTCGACCTCGCGATCGATCGAGGCTCCAAGGTCGTCGTGCTCGGACTCAACGGTGCGGGTAAGACCACGCTCCTGCGGATGCTGGCAGGCGTCGACAAGCCGGACACCGGCCAGCTCGAGCCCGGACACGGACTCAAGGTCGGCTATTACGCCCAGGAGCACGAGAACCTCGACGTGAACCGCTCGGTGCTCGAGAACATGGTCTCGGCCGCGCCTCACATCACCGAGATGGAAGCCCGCAAGGTGCTCGGCTCGTTCCTGTTCACGGGTGATGACGTGCTGAAGCCCGCCGGAGTCCTCTCCGGAGGCGAGAAGACACGTCTGTCGCTCGCGACTCTGGTCGTGTCTTCGGCGAACCTGCTGCTGCTCGACGAGCCGACCAACAACCTCGATCCCGCGTCGCGCGAGGAGATCCTCGGTGCGCTCGCCCACTACGAGGGCGCAGTGGTGCTCGTCTCCCACGACCCCGGCGCGGTGCAGTCGCTCAACCCCGAGCGCGTGCTGATCCTCCCCGACGGCGTCGAGGACATCTGGAGCCAGGACTACCAGGACCTCATCGAGCTCGCGTAGCGCGCGTGCGAGGTGTGCCACGTCCGACGGGAGTGGCATAGTCGACAGGGTGACCCATCACGACTCGGATCTCGGCCTCGCTCAGCTCAACGACTGGCTGAGAGGCCGCCACGCTCTCACGGGCGTCGCCCCGGACTGGGATGTCCGTGACCTGCCGGAGGATCCTGCGATCCTCTTCGCCGACTGGGTGCGTGCGGCCGCGGCAGCAGGGGTGGCGGAGCCGCACACCGTCACTCTGGCGACGGTCGACGCAGAGGGTGTCCCCGACGCGCGCACGCTCATCCTGAAACGGATCGACGAACGAGGGTGGGGCTTCGCGAGCACGAGGTCGTCGCGCAAAGGCGCGCAGCTCGACGCTGTGCGAGCTGCGGCTCTGAACTTCTGGTGGCAGCCGCAGGTCCGAGCGGTGCGAGTACGCGGACGTGTGGAGGAGGCGACGCCGGAGGAGAGCGCCGCCGACCTCGCCGCGCGCTCGGCCGCCGCACGGGCCGGCATCGCTGACGGCGACTGGGTGCTCTGGCGGGTCGTCCCGAGCCGTGTCGAGTTCTGGCAGGGGGAGGCCGATCGGCGCCACACCCGTCTCGTGTACGAGGCAGCCGCTGACGGCTGGAGTCGGACGCTCTCGGGCAGAGCGGCCGACCGGATCGAGGAGGAGACTCGCGCATGAGCGGGTACCAGACCGCGAACGCCCTCACCGGCTGAACGATGGACCAGATCCTCCCGCCTCCGCCGTCGGAGGCTCCGACCTTCGCGGACGACTTCTCGACCGGGCTCGACGGCGAGAAGTGGATCGCCCACTACCTCCCGCAGTGGACGGTTCCCGCGAGATCCGCGGCGCGCTACAAGATCGTCGAGACGGGGCTGCAACTGCGTATCGAGAGCGATCAGCTCGATTGGCGGACGGAGGATGCCCCGCTCCGCGTGTCGAATGTGCAGACCGCGATGTTCTCAGGACCGCTCGGCTCGGCGCGCGGCACACACCGACACCGTTCGGACGGTCTCGAGGTGCGAACGGAGACACCACTGCGCCTGCTGTTCGCTCCTGCCCGCGGACGGATCGATGTGACGGTCGCTGCGAGCACCGACGACGGGTGCATGCTCGCCGCCTGGCTCGTCGGTACCGAACACCTCTCGGACCTGGATGCCGGCGAGATCTGCATCTTCGAGATCGACGCCGATGCCGTCTCGACGACGACACGAGCGCGGACCGGCATCAAGGCTCACGGGGATCCGCGGCTGGAGACGGACATGGCTGAAGTGGTGCTGCCGTTCGATGCGAGCGGGCCGCACACCTGGACCGTGATCTGGGGGGACGGCGAGACGGTGATCGGGTGCGAGGGGATCGTGCTGCGCCGGATTCCGCAGTCGCCGGACTATCCGCTGATGCTCCTGATCGACCTCTTCGAGATCGGCACGCCCTCGGGTGCGTACCCGAAGACCGCCGTCGTCTCCGACGTGCGGGCCTGGGGCTGACGCGTCGGCGTGCGCCGTGCAGCGACGTCTGGGATCCCAGACAGCGGATGCCGTCGACCCGACATGAGCGGACCCGCGCGCGCTGCAATGGGAGCAGCCTGATTCTCGGCGAACCGCGACCATCGATCTCGGATGCGGTGCGAGGGGCTGTGATCGATCATGCGGACGCTCACCCGAGACCGAGCGGCGGCACTCCGACAAGCGACGATGGGGACGCGACGATGACACACTCCGATACACCCGGCACTGCCGAGGCGGCGGGAGGCGCGACGTCTCTCAGCCGTGGCCTCACGGCCAGACACATCCGATTCATGGCGCTGGGCTCGGCGATCGGCACGGGGCTCTTCTACGGGTCAGCCGCCGCGATCGAGAAGGCCGGTCCGAGCGTCCTGCTCGCCTACCTCATCGCCGGAGCGGCCGTCTTCATCGTCATGAGGGCGCTGGGGGAGATGACCGTCCGTCACCCCATCTCCGGATCCTTCGGCCAGTTCGCCAACCGATACCTCGGCGCGCGATGGGGATTCATCACGGGCTGGACCTATGCGTTCGAGATGATCATCGTCGCCCTCGCCGACGTCACCGCCTTCGGCGTGTACATGGGGTTCTGGTATCCCGACGTGCCGCGCTGGATCTGGGTGCTCGCGGTGATCTTCTTCATCGCGGCGATCAACCTGCTCGGTGTGCGCGTGTTCGGCGAACTGGAGTTCTGGCTCGCCCTGGTGAAGGTCTCCGCCGTGATCGCCATGATCGTCGGCGGCATCGCCATCATCGTCTTCGGGTTCCAGAACCAGTCGCCCGATGCATCGGGGATCGGGGCTCTCTTCGACCCGGCCACCGGCGGGTTCTTCCCGCACGGCGCCGAGGGATTCGTGGCCTGCTTCGCGATCGTGGTCTTCGCCTTCGGCGGGATCGAGATCATCGGCATCACGGCGGGCGAGGCGCAGAACCCGAAGAAGGTCATCCCGCAGGCCATCAACAGCGTTCCGGCGCGCGTGCTGCTGTTCTACGTCGGCGCCCTCGCGGTGATCATGATGGTGCGCCCGTGGAACACGATCGGTGCGGAGGGCAGCCCGTTCGTCACCATCTTCGACGGCCTCGGCATCCCTGCAGCTCCCCACGTGCTGAACTTCGTGGTCATCTCGGCGGCACTGTCGGCGATCAACTCGGACGTCTTCGGCGCCGGACGCATGATCTACGGTCTCGCGCAACAGCATCAGGCGCCGGCGGCGTTCACCCGCATCTCCAAATCAGGGGTCCCGTGGATGACCGTCGTGGTGATGATGTGCGCGCTGGGGGTGGGGGTGATCCTGAACGCGGTGATCCCGGAGGACGTCTTCGTCATCATCGCGTCGATCGCCACCTTCGCGACCGTCTGGGTGTGGCTGATGATCGTGGCCTCCCATCTCTCGATGAAGCGGACCATCCGCCGGGAAGGTCTGCTGCCGTCGGAGTTCCCGGTGCCGCTGTGGCCGGTGGCCTCCTGGCTCACCGTGGGGTTCCTGGTGTTCGTGGTGGGGCTGCTGTGCTGGTTCGAGGACACGCGGGTGGCGATCGTCGTGGGAGTGATCTGGCTCGCAGTGCTGACCGCGGCGTATCAGTTCGCGGTCGGACGATCGGGCAAGGATCGTGCCGAACTGCAGGATGAGACGGCGCCCATCCGGATCATCGTGGCGGACGACACTCCGCCTGGCGCACGGTAGCCGGACGCGACGTCCGTTCCGGCGCAGTGTTCACCCGGAACGGGCGTCAGCGGGCGTCAGCGCGCGTCGAGCAGCTCGTCCTCGATGTCGGCATCCCTGTCGCGTCGACGGGACGGTTTGACCGGTGCGACGACGCCCTCCACCTCTTCGCGGTGCTTCACGATCTCGGTGCGGATGATGTAGCCGATGAAGATGAAGCCCATCAGGGCGAACAGGATCCACTGGATCGCGTAGGACAGGTGCGGGCCGGGGTCGTCGGTGGGGGAGTCGAAGCCGCCGAGCGTGCCCTCACCCGCAGGATCCTCGCTGACGACCTGGCCGTAGGCGCTCGTGATCACGTCCGCATCGACGAGCTCGTCGATCGCGGGGAGATGGATCGTCGGCACCTGGCCCTCGGGCGCTCCGCGGCCGGATGCCGGCAGCTGCTCGCTCGGGCGGAGGCGGACGACGACCTCGACCTCACCGCTCGGGGCGGCGGGGACGGAATCGGGGGAGTCGCCCTCGCCGGGCGGCACCCATCCGCGGTCGACGAGGAACACGCGGCCGTCGACGTCGCGGAACGGGACCAGCACCTCGTAGGCGCTGGTGCCACCGTGCGGACGGTTGCGCACGAGCAGCTGCTCGTCGCTCAGGTACTCGCCGTTCAGCACCACCGGGTGCCACACGTCTCCGGGGTCGAGGGCGCCGTCCGCTCCGATCAGCTCGGCGAGCGGCACGGGATCCGCGTCGTAGTTCTTCTCGACCAGCGCGATCTGCTCGGCGCGGTTCTCGTTCCGCTCGAACTGCCAGTTCGACAGGAAGGCGCAGGCGACCGCGAAGCCGATCGCGACCAGCACGTAGACGGTCCATCGACCCATCCGGGCGCTCATGAAGGCACACCATCTCTCACGGTCACGGGGAAGTCCCTGGCTGCCAGATAGTCGCGGAGGAACCCGACGTGCTCATCGCACGCGAGCCACACCTTCTCGCGGTCGGCGGCATGGATACGAGGGTTGCGCCACACCACCTGCATGGTCGCCGCGGTCCGGCATCCGGCGCGCGAGCACTCCAGTGCACTCACTCGCGGTCCTGGCGGCTTTCGCGGATGGTGAAGATGTCGGGACCCGGGGTCTCGTCGACGCGCTCGGCGACGGTCGGGACCGGGGCCTCGAGCTGCTGCACGGGTGATTCGGCGACCGTCTCGGTGCTGTCGCTCCCCGCATTGGCGAAGACCACGGCGATGTACGGGAGCACGGCCGCCGCGAGCGCGAACACCCACGTGTACCAGCCGTAGGGCTGGATGAACATCATCAGACCGAAGCACACGATGCGGATGGTCATCGTGAGCGCGTATCGACGCACGCGGTGGTCCGCCTCCGCCTGCGGATTCTGCGGCAGGGAGGTGACAGCAGGGACCAGGTGCTTGCTCTTCACGATGCCTCCAGCCTACGCCGCCGGAGGGCAGGCGGCGCGCGGAATGCGAGCGTCAGGTCGAGAAGAGGAACGGCAGGGTGAAGGCGCCGACGAAGACGAAGCTCACGATGGTCATGATGATCCCGATCGCCAGGAGGCCGATCATGACGTACCCCATGATCAGGCCGGCGATGGCCATCCCCCGACCGCCGAGCGCAGGGTTCGCCTTCGTCTGACGCAGCGCCATGTGGCCGGTGATCACCGCGACGATCGAGGCGATCAGGGGAATCACCGCCCAGAACAGCACGACGCCCGCGATACCGCAGATGAGCGACGTGGTGGCGAGCCCACTGGTCGGGCGCGGAGCGGCGTACGACGGAGCGGCGTAGGCCGGGGAGGTCGGGTAGGCGCCGCCCTGCTGCGGCGCGGCCGGGTAGCCCGCCGCGTAGCCGGGCGAGGTCGCACCGTACGGCTGAGGTGCAGCGCTCCCGTACGGCTGCACAGCCGAGCCGGTGTGCGGCTGCGGCGCGGACGGGTATGCGGGCGCTGCGCCCGGGTAGGCCTGGGTCGGCTGTGCAGAGAGCGAGTCCGCCTGCTGCGGCGGTGCCGGAGGAGCAGGCGCGAAGGGCGCTGCCGGAGCGGGCGGCGGTTGATGCGCGGCCGGGGAGGTCGGGATGCTGCTGTCGCTCACGGTGATGCCTTTCGTCGCGTTCAGCGTCGCAGTCGGTGCGTGCGCTGTCAAACGTGCGACCGGACCCGAACGCCCATCATCGATAGGATCGATGTCGACCAGGCCCATCCCCCCGCGGCCGGATCAGGAGTGGAAATGAGTTCTCGTGTCGTGCTCGTCACCGGCGGCAACCGCGGTATCGGCCGTGCGATCGCCGAACGATTCGTCCGCGACGGGTTCCGGGTGGCCGTCACCGCGCGCAGTGGGGAAGGGCCCGAAGGCACCCTGACGGTGCGCGCCGACGTGACGGATGCCGCAGCGCTCGACGCCGCATTCACCGAGGTCGAGCAGCAGCTCGGTCCGGTCGAGATCGTCGTCGCCAACGCCGGCATCACCAAGGACACACTGCTGCTGCGCATGAGCGAGGACGACTTCGACAGCGTCGTCGCCACCAACCTCGGCGGCACGTTCCGCGTGGTCAAGCGGGCATCGAAGGGGATGCTGCGCGCTCGCTTCGGTCGCGTCATCCTGATCTCCAGCGTCGTCGGCCTCTACGGGTCGGCCGGTCAGGTGAACTACTCGGCGTCCAAGGCGGCGCTCGTCGGGTTCGCCCGTTCGCTCACGCGTGAGCTGGGTGGTCGTGGCATCACGGCCAACGTCGTCGCACCGGGCTTCATCGAGACCGACATGACCGCCGAGCTGCCCGAAGAGACGCAGAAGCAGTACAAGGCGAACATCCCCGCCGGCCGCTTCGCGACGCCCGACGAGGTCGCGGGTGTGGTCACCTGGCTCGCCGGGGACGACGCGGGCTACATCTCCGGTGCCGTCATCCCGGTGGATGGCGGACTCGGCATGGGGCACTGACCCCGCCCGGGATCCGGCTGCCGCGCGCGCTCAGCTCCGCGTGACCGCCGCGTCGATCAGCGTCGCCAGGCGATCCGGCACCGAGAACTGCGGCCAATGACCTGAGCCGATCCGCACGACCTCGACGTCGTCGATGGCCCGGAACTCCTCGGCGTACGGGCCCCACTGATCGAGCTCCGACTCGAGGGTCTCCTGATCCATGCCGCCCATCAGCAGCGTGACGGGCACCCCGAAGCGGGCGTCCGAGCGCAGTTCGATCGGGTCCGTCGGCACACGGGCGGGAACGCTCCGGGTGAGACCCGCCGTCCGCGTGCGCGTCGCGTCATCGAGATCGTCGACGTCTTCAGCGGGGAAGTGATCCCAGCCGGGGAACGGGACGACGCCGTCGACCACCTCGAACTCGCTGATGCCGGAGCCGGAGGGCGGCGGTACGGTGTCGACGAACACGGTCCGTGCGACGGCCGCCGGGCGCGCGTCGGTGACACCCCAGGCGACGTTGCCGCCGCCGCTGTGCCCGACCACCACGACCGGAGCGCCGACCCGGTCGACGGCGGCCGCCGCGGCGTCGACCCAGTCGGACATACCGATCTCGGACGAGTCGGCGGCGCTCGCACCGACACCCGGCATGGTCAGAGGATGCACGGTGTGACCGGCGCGCTCGAGATGCGCGGCGACCTCGGTCCAGCTGGAGGCGTCGAGCCAGAGGCCCGGGATGAGGATGATGTCCATGCGCCGACGATAGACCGGGCCTCGGACAGACCGCTACGGGAGCAGCGCGATGACCTCCGAGAGGTCCTGCGGGCCGATCACGAGACTCGCGGCCTCGCGCACGGCCGGCTTCGCGTTGAACGCGAGACCGAGCCCGGCGGCGGCCATCATCTGCAGGTCGTTGGCGCCGTCGCCGATGGCGATGGTCGCGTGACGGGGGACGCCGAGCTCGTCCGCCCACCGACGCAGGGACTGGGCCTTCACCGCGGCATCCACGATGTCGCCCTCGACGCGTCCGGCGAGCGCGCCGTCGACGACCTCGAGGCGATTCGCGCGCCAGCGGTCGACGCCGAGCCCTGGAGCGACATCGTCGAGGATCTCGTGGAATCCCCCCGAGACGACGCCGACGACACCGCCGCGTTCGTGCACGGCGGTGGTCAGCTCACGCACGCCGGGGGTCGGCTCGATGCGGGCGAGCACGCGGGCGAACCTCGACACCGGCACGCCCTCGAGGGCCGCGACGCGAGAGCGCAGGCTCGCCGCGAAGTCGATCTCGCCGCGCATCGCGGCCTCGGTCGCCGCCTGCACCTCGGCACCTCGACCCGCCTCGTCGGCGATCAGCTCGATCACCTCGTTGCGGATGAGGGTGGAATCGGCATCGAGGACGACGAGGAAGCGCGCAGAGGTCACGCCTTCGAGCCTAGCGAGCGCGAACCGGCCACTCGTCCACGGCGTCGCCGCGGGTCGCGATCAGCGTTCGATGACGAGGTCAGCGCTCGATGAAGAGGCCCTTGCCCACGACGGTGATCCCGGACTCGGTGACGGTGAAGCCGCGAGCGAGGTCTCGTTCGCGATCGACGCCGACGGTCGCGCCATCGGCCAGCACGACGTTCTTGTCGAGGATGGCCCTGTGCACGCGGGAGCCTGCTCCCACCCGGACGCCGTCGAACACCACGGAGTCGGTGATCGTCGACCCGCCACCGGCAAGCGTCCACGGACCGACGACGCTGCGTTCGAGGTGCGTGCCCGAGAGCACGGATCCGAGCGAGACGATCGAGTCGATGGCGTTCCCGATGCGTCCGACCGAGTCGCGGACGAACTTCGCGGGCGGCGAGTTCACGGCCTGCGAATGGATCGGCCACTCCATGTTGTACAGGTTGAAGATGGGCAGCGTGGAGATGAGATCCATGTGCGCATCGAAGAAGGAGTCGATGGTACCCACGTCACGCCAGTACGAGCGGTCGCGAGGAGAGGAGCCCGGCACGTCGTTCTGCTTCATGTCGTAGTACCCGGCCTCGCCGCGATCGACGAAGTAGGGCACGATGTCGCCACCCATGTCGTGGCCGGAGGTGGGGGACTCGCCATCAGCCTCGACGGCGGCGATGAGAGCATCCGCGTCGAAGATGTAGTTGCCCATCGAGGCCAGCACCTCGTGCGGCGAATCCTCGAGCCCCTCGATGTCGGTCGGCTTCTCGAGGAACTGCTTGATGCGGCCGGTCTCGGTGTCGGCGTCGATCACGCCGAACTGCGACGCCATGGCGAGCGGCTGGCGGATGCCGGCGACGGTCGCCTTCGCGCCGGACTCGATGTGCGCATCGAGCATCTGACGGAAGTCCATCCGGTACACGTGATCCGCACCGATCACGACCACGATGTCTGGCTTCTCGTCGTTGATGAGGTTGAGGCTCTGCAGGATCGCGTCGGCGGAGCCGGAGAACCAGCGCTTGCCGAGTCGCTGCTGCGCGGGCACGGAGGCGACGTAGGAGTCGAGCAGCGCGGACATGCGCCACGTCTGCGAGATGTGGCGGTCGAGACTGTGGGACTTGTACTGCGTGAGAACGACGATCTGACGAAGGCCGGAGTTGATGAGGTTCGAGATCGCGAAGTCGATCAATCGGTACTGTCCGCCGAAGGGCACTGCAGGTTTCGCGCGGTCGGCCGTGAGGGGCATGAGACGCTTTCCCTCGCCGCCGGCGAGGATGATGCCGAAGATCTTCTTTGGTGCGGACATGCACCCACCATAGATGCGATTCGGCTCGGCGAACTAGCATCTGGACAAGTGAGTCACTACCGTCTAGACATGCGCGTCGAGATGATCACGAAGGAATACCCGCCGGAGATCTACGGAGGTGCCGGTGTGCACGTCGCCGAGCTCGTCGCCGCCCTGCGGCAGAGCATCGACGTGCAGGTCAGAGCCTTCGGAGCGCCCAGAGATGAGGCGGGAACGGTCGCGTACCGGACGCCCGCCGAGCTGGCCTCCGCCAACGGTGCTCTGCAGACCCTCGGCACCGACCTCGAGATCGTCGCGGCGATCACCGGGGCCGATGTCGTGCACAGCCACACCTGGTACGCGAACTTCGCCGGCCACCTGGCGTCTCAGCTGCACGGCATCCCGCACGTCCTCACCGCGCACAGCCTCGAGCCGCTGCGTCCGTGGAAGGCCGAGCAGCTGGGCGGCGGCTACGCCGTCTCGAGCGGCATCGAGAAGCTGGCGTACGAGAACGCCGCCGCGGTGATCGCGGTGAGCGCCGGTATGCGCAACGACATCCTGCGGAGCTACCCGTCGGTGGATCCGACCAGGGTGCGCGTGATCCACAACGGCATCGACGTCGAGCGCTGGCGTCCGGTGCAGGACCCCGCCTTCCTCGAGTCGGTCGGCATGGACCCGTCGCGCCCGTCCGTCGTCTTCGTGGGCCGGATCACCCGCCAGAAGGGGCTTCCGTACCTGCTGCAGGCGGCGCGGCTGCTCCCGCCGGACGTGCAGCTCATCCTCTGCGCCGGCGCGCCGGACACCCCGGAGATCATGGCCGAGGTGCAGGAGGGCGTGCGACTCCTGCAGCAGACCAGGGAGGGCGTGGTGTGGATCGATCGGATGCTGCCGCGCGACGAGCTCTCGGCGATCCTCACGGCGGCGACGACCTTCGTGTGCCCGTCGGTGTACGAGCCGCTCGGCATCGTGAACCTCGAGGCCATGGCCTGCGGGGCTGCGGTCGTGGGCACGGCGACCGGCGGCATCCCCGAGGTCGTCGACGACGGCGTCACGGGGCGGCTCGTGCCGATCGAGCAGCTGCAGGACGGCACCGGCACCCCGGTCGACCCCGAGCGGTACATCGCGGATCTCGCGAGCGTGCTGACCGAGGTGACGTCGGATCCCGAGCGTGCCCGCGCCTACGGCGAGGCCGGTCGGGAACGGGCGCGTGACGAGTTCAGCTGGGGCGCGATCGCCGACACCACGCGCGCGCTGTACGCGGAGCTGACCGCCTGAGCCGATAGGCTGGAGGCATGTCGAGCGCTCTGGAATTCACCGACGTCGTCGTGCGCCGCGAGGGGCGCAACATCATCGATCACGTGACCTGGCAGGTCGACGACGATCAGCGGTGGGTGATCCTCGGACCCAACGGCGCGGGCAAGACGACGCTGCTCCAGCTGGCCGACACGCTCATGCACCCGACCTCGGGGACCGTGACGGTGCTGGGGGAGACCCTCGGACGTACGGACGTGTTCGAGTTGCGTCCGCGGATCGGCTTCGCGTCCTCGGCGATGGCGAAGCGCGTGCCGCGCGAGGAGACGGTGCTCAACACCGTGCTCACCGCCGCGTACTCGGTGCTCGGCCGCTGGAACGAGAGCTACGAGGACATCGACGAGCGCCGCGCGCTCCGCGTGCTGGGCGACTGGCGTCTCGAGCACCTCGCGGATCGCACCTTCGGCACGCTGAGCGACGGCGAGCAGAAGCGCGTCCAGATCGCTCGCGCCGTGATGACCGACCCTGAGCTGCTGCTGCTGGACGAGCCGACCGCCTCGCTCGACCTGGGCTCCCGCGAAGAGCTGCTGGCGCTGCTCAGCGGGTACGCGTCTGCCCCGTCGACGCCGGCGATGCTCATGGTCACGCATCACGTCGAGGAGATCCCCGTCGGGTTCACGCACGTGCTGCTGATGCGCGAGGGGCGCATCGTCGCGGCGGGCCCTGTCGCCGAGACTCTGACCGCCGACGCGCTGAGCGAGACCTTCGGGATGCGGATCGCTCTCACGAGCGAAGACGGCCGGTACGCCGCGCGCGCGGCGTCCTGACGTCCATCTGATAGAATCGATCCTTGGTGCTCTCTGCACCGCAGACTTCCCTCGTCCCTGGCACAATCCAGGGCAGCAACTAAGGAATCCCATGAAGACTGACATTCACCCCGACTACAAGGCAGTCGTGTTCCGCGACCTCGGCTCGGGCGAGACGTTCCTCACCCGCTCCACCGTCACTGGCGACAAGACGATCGAGCTCGACGGCGTCGAGTACCCCGTCATCGACGTCGAGATCTCGTCGGCTTCGCACCCGTTCTACACGGGCAAGCAGCGCATCATGGACTCCGCCGGTCGCGTCGAGAAGTTCAACCAGCGCTTCAAGGGCTTCGGCGGCTCGACCAAGTAACGTTCGTCGCCTACGAAGGCCGTCGCCTGCGACGGTCGTCGCCTACGAAGGCCCCGTGCTCTCCGGAGCACGGGGCCTTCGTCGTATGCGCTCGCGATCTCGCTCGCGAGCGCGGTCAGACCTCGATGACGATGCGCTCGTCGTCGATCCTGCCCAACGGATCGCCCGGTGCCGGCGCGGGGGCGGTGCGCTGCGTCTGGCGGTCCCTCTCCGAGCCGGCCTCGTGCGCGGACGGCATCCATACCGCGTCGAACGATCCGCCGAGTCCGCCGCCCGCGCTCTCGTACTTCCTCTCGAGCGGCGTGCGGGCGTACACCGCCACGATCGCGACCACGATCGCGGTCGCGACCACGAGGAGGATCGCGATCGTGAGCAGCGTCCCGAGGATGTCGGCCATGACTTCAGGCTATGCCGGGGCGGTCTGACGCGGCATCCCTCTCTGGGAGGATCTTCAGCGGATGCGACGACCGTGCGCGAGATCGATCAGGCGCGACAGCACCGGGCCCGATCGCAGACCGTTGTGCTCGTGCTCGCTCGTGATCCAGAGCTCGACGCCCGGCAGCAGCCGCGCGGTCTCGAGCGAGAACTCCAGGGGCACGTAGACGTCGTTCGCGTAGACCGCCGCAGCGCCGGTCGCACCGGATGCCCCGATCGCGGGCGCGTCGTAGATGCGGGGCCACTCGTGCTCGGCCAGTGCGAGCGTCACCTCTCGCCAGGGCTGGAACGCGGGCACCGTCTCGGTCCACTCGCGCCGGATGTGCTCGCCGGTGAAGAGCGTGACGTCGTCACGGAAGTCGTCCGGCTCGGTGCGCTCGGCTGACCAGCGGGTGGCGTGGCCGTTCGCGTAGCTCGACTCGTGGAAGGCGAAGTACAGCGGATTGCGCCCGCTGTACGGCATCGCGTGCATGAGGTCGTGTCGGAACGCGTTCGAGCCCGGATCGCGCTCGAGTAGCGACCACACCGTCTGCCAGCCGTCGTCCGTGCCCAGTGCGGAGCCCACCGACTGCAGTCGGGACCGCGAGACGACCTCGCCGTCGGGCAGCACGATGTCGCCGGCATCCGCTCGATCGACCAGACGTCGCATGGCGTCGCGGTGCTCGGGGAACCGGCGGTAGTAGCGCTCGGTTGCGGTGCGCATCTTGTCGTAGCAGAGGGCGTACACCTCGTCCGGATGCCGGTCGACCGTGCTGAGGCCCCCGGTGATGAAGACGTCCGCCAACGAGTTCGCATCCGTCGACAGGTAGGCGAGCGTCGTGAAACCGCCGAAGGACTGGCCGAGGACGCTCCAGAACTCCGCTCCGAGGTGCTCGCGCATGGCCTCGCAGTCGCGCACGATCGCATCGGCGCGGAGGTGGGTGAGGTACTCCGCGACCGCAGCGGAGCCCTGCTCGAGGTCGGCGTCGCCCACCGGGGACGACAGCCCGGTTCCGCGCTGGTCGAGCATGACGACCCGGTAGTGGGCGAGCGCCTCATCGAGCCAGGCGGGCGAGGAGGACGAGTGGAAGGGGCGGGGTGCCTCGTGACCGGGGCCGCCCTGCAGGAACACCAGGTGCGGCAGCGTCTCGCCGCCCTCGCGGGAGATCACCCTGGCGAAGATCTCGATCGTGCGGGTGTCGCTCGGGTCGCCCCAGACGAGCGGCACGGTCAGGGTGTGGTCCTCGACGGTCAGATCGAGCAGGCGGCGGATGGTGGTCGTCATGTCACATCACATTCCCGATGTAGGAGTACTTGACGAAGACCTCCGAGGCGATGCCCGCCTCGTGGAGCACGCCCTGTACCGCGTTCATCATGTAGTTCGAATCCCACCCCATGTAGAGGTGGTGCGAGTCGTCGAGCTGGTCCCACTGACCCTTCCACGCCCTGTCGTCGTAGATCGGACCGCCGTGCGTGCGGCAGTAGGCGACCGCGGCCTCTCGGGTGTCTGTCCAGGCGCGACGGAAGACCCGGTTGAAGAGATGTCGTACGTCGTAGACCTCCCAGCGCTCGCCCCGGTACTCGACGTACTCGAACTCGCGCTCCCAACCGGCCGGCCACCCTCGGCGCCGCACGGCGTCGAGGATCGGGGTGAGGCCGTCGTCGTCGATCTCCGGCAGTGCGGGCCGTGCCCAGATCCGCAGCAGGTCGGCGGTGAGACGCACCGTCCGCTCAGAGATGGCGGCGGTGCCCCACACGGGCGACGACCGGAGCGCCCTGGTCTCCGGCACGGAGCTGCGCGCGTACGCGGTGTCGCGCTTCACGGCATAGGACTCCCCGAACACACGTTCAGCGAGCCCCTGCTCGAGCAGGGTCAGGTTGCCGAGCGTGGGAGCTAGGGCGCGATGCGCGTTGCGCTCGTCATCGGAGTACTCGATCCACGGACGGAGGCCGTCGCCCGACCAGCTGTCGCTCGGCACCGTCGGCACGATGTGCTCGACGTCGAAGTCGTCCGGATCATCGACCCCCTCGATGCGGCCCAGGACATAGGCCGGATGCGGCAGCTCGCTGTACTTCAGGACGGCGCTCACGCGCTCGTCCGACGGCGTGATCCGCGCGAAGGCGCGAGCCAGCGCATCCCGCCCGTTCGCCCTGGCCCGACAGAGGCGCGCGACGAGGCGTTCGTTCGGGAGGTTGACGAGCGTGCGGCGCAGGTACATCGCCTGGATCCACTCGAGCGTCTCGAGGAGCTCGTCCCGCCCGATGAGTCCGCGGGCGTGATCGCTGTACACGCTCAGCACGAGCGGATACGCCGCGCGGCCGAAGGTGTTGACGTGACGCAGCTGGCGGGCGATCTCCGGATCCTGCTCGAGGGACGGGTCGAGCAGCACGCCGTAGATCTCGGCGTAGTGCCGCCAGACCTCGGCATCCGCCTGCAGGTGCTCGACGTCGACGCGGGGGAAGGACTGCCGGAACGCGCTGTACACGCCGTGCTCGCCGTTGGCGGCGACCTCGCGTCCGGTGGTCATCACGAGGTAGTGGCGCCAGAACGCGCCGATCGTCTCGCCGGTGTGGCGTTCGATCGGAAGCCAGAATCGCGCCTCCACGTCGAGCTGCTCGGCGTGCGTGAGTCCCATCAGGATGTAGTTGTGGATCAGCTCGTGATCGCGCAGCGGCTCGCCCGTGGAGTTGAGGCTCTCGAAGATCTGCTGTGCGTTCGCCTCGGCCTCGAGGGTGATGGAGACGTGTTCGAGCCGTCGGAGTCCGCTCCAGATCAGCGGGGCCTCGTCGGCGTGCACCTGGCTGCGGAAGAAGGCGTAGTTGTCATCGAACCGGGACTCGCGGTCGGCGTGATCGCCGCGCTCGAGCACGACGGACTCGTACAGCTCGGCCCACGCGGCATGCGGACGCAGCTTGGTGCGCGTGGCATCGTCCGGCCGCACGAGCACCCGGTCGAGTTCGGCGGCCAGCTCGGGGGAGGAGTCCTGCACCGCGTGGCGGAGCGCAGCGACGAGGAGCATCAGGGTGGTGATCCGCTGCTGGCCGTCGATCAGCACGAGGTCGGTGTCGGCGTCCGAGTCGTCGGCGGCCGACAGGATCGAGCCGATGAAGTGGCGATGGGAGGCATCCTCCCGTGCGACCGCCCTGACGTCCGCCAGCAGCTGCTCGCACCCGCCGATGTGCCAGCGGTACTGGCGCTGATACACCGGGACGACGATGGTCGTGGAGTCCTGTGCGAGCCACTCGATCGTGTTGACAGCTGTCGCCTCGACGTTGGTCGCAGTGCTCATGCTGGTGTCTCGTCCTCCCGTAACGCCCGGCGCCGAGGAGTCGCCAGGCGCCCGGATCAGTCTATTCGCTTATTCACGGCGGCCCTCGGCGGCGCTCCAGAGTCGCACTGTTAGGCTTGCCTTATCAGGGCCTGTTAAAACGTGCTGGCCCCCGATGAAAGGATCTGGTTCAGATCATGGGATACATCAAGTCCAAAGCCCTCGAAGACAAGGGCTTCGTCGTCCTCGACAGCTACGACCAGGAGCTCGACCCCAAGGAGTGGCTCGACATCGAGTACAACGACTGGAAGTCCTCGGGCGACACCCGCTTCGCGCCGCTTGCGAGCGCCAAGGGCGAGATCGAGTGCAACGGCTTCTGGAATCACAAGCCGCCGCGCACCGACAAGGACGGCGTCTGGATCGACTCGCAGACCGCGAAGGCCCCGAACCTGACGCGTCGCGCGCAGGAGCCCGGTGCCAACGTCGGTCGCTGCCGCGTCATCGAGCTGCAGCCGACGCCGTACGGCGAGTGCCTGTACAACCTGCACCAGGACGACAACAACCGTCTGAACCCGGACGGCACCGGCTGGGTCGTGCGCGGGTTCTTCAACCTCAGCGACGACAAGGACAGCTTCTTCGTCCTCCGTGAGAACCGCACGGACCCCAGCATCGAGTACCGCATCGCGCTGCCGGCCGGTGCGCAGCTGATCGTCGACACGCAGCGTCTCTGGCACGCGGCGACGCACGTGGGCACCGAGCCGCGCTACTGCCTCATCACCTCGTGGACCTCGGGCCCCGAGCTCGACGCCTACATCGAGAAGTACCACGGCACCCAGGACGTGCCCAACGTCGAGGTGCCGCAGGACGTCCTCGAGGCCGGCTACGCCGAGCAGGCTCGTCGCGATGCCGCTCGCGCCGCGTACTACGCCGCCAAGGGCCAGCAGGTCAAGCAGGCCATGAGCGAGGCGTGATCCTCGTCTGAATCGGGACCGGTGACGGTCCGAAGGCCCCGGTCCCGCAGACCGGGGCCTTCGTCGTCGAATCACATGCTTGTGATTTCGCCTGGTCTGGGCGAGAATGGGCGCATAACCGCATATTCTCGCCAGTTCTCGTGGTTCAGGTCGTTGGGGAAGACGCACCTGATGAAACGGAGAGATCATGGCGACGGCTTACGCACGCGGAGTGGTGTTCATCCACTCTGCCCCTCGCGCGCTCTGCCCGCACCTCGAATGGGCGGTCGGACGCGCTATCGGTCGTGCGGTGAACTTCGACTGGAGCGACCAGCCCGTGCTCGACGGCGCACGCCGAGCCGAGTTCTACTGGGACGGCCCGGTCGGCACGGGAGCCGTGCTGGCGACCGCGATCCGCGGCTGGGAGCACCTGCGCTTCGAGGTGACCGAGGACCCGACGCCGCGCAGCGACGGCGGTCGCTGGCTGCACACGCCCGACCTCGGCATCCACTACGCCCAGACTGATGCGGCCGGCAACATCGTGATCGGCGAGGACCGGATCCGCTACGCCATGGAGATCGCCGCCGGCAGCGCGACCGAGCTGCAGCGCGAGCTCGACATCGCCCTCGGCTCCGCGTGGGACGAGGAGCTCGAGCCGTTCCGGCACGCGAGCGACGACGCACGGGTGGTGTGGCTCCACAAGGTGGGGTAGCCCGGCACAGAGACCTGGAGCGGGAAGGCGCGAGTATCGGATGCCGGTGAGTGATCCCGGACGCTGAGAAGGCGAATACCCGCTCCACACGACGAGGACCCCGTCCCTGATCTCAGGGGGCGGGGTTTTCGTCACGTCCGCTCAGATGACCGCCGAGCGGGGCATGTCGTCGCGGATCGACGACGTGCCCGACATGACATCGTCCCAGGCGAGCCGAAGGCGGTCCATCGCCTCGGCCGTCCGCTCCGGAGTCAGGGTGATCGGGAGACGCAGTCGTCGCTCGAGCACGCCGCCCGTCGCGAAACGAGGGCCGGGCGGCAGGATCAGCCCGTGGTCGCGCGCTGCCAGAGACAGAGCGGTCGAGACGGGTGCTCCGAGGTCGAGCCAGGTCGAGAGGCCGCCACTGGTCGGCGGGAGGGGGATGCCGGTGCCGATCGCCGCGAGTCCTGTCGCGACCGCCGCACGACCCGCCCGCAGGCGTTCGGCGACATGAGCTGTCAGTGCCGGCATCTCCTGCAGGAGCTCTGCGGCGATGCACTGCTCCAGCAGGGCTGTCCCGAGCTCGAACGACGGACGCGTGGCGAGCAGACGGGCGATGAGCGACCTCTCCGCTCGGATCCAGCCGATCCTCAGGCCGCCCCATGCGATCTTCGACATCGAGCCGACGGTGATCACCGACGGGCTGAAGGCTGCCATCGGCCGCGGCGACCACCCTCGGTCGATGTCGAGCTCCGCGGTCGTCTCGTCCACGATCAGGTGCGTCCCGGCGTGACGGGCCGAGGTGGCGATGCGCGACCTGGCGGCGTCCGACAGCGTCGCCGCTGTGGGGTTGTGGAAGTCGGGGATCAGGTACGCGACGTGCGGACGCTCGCGCAGCAGGGTGTCGGTGAGATGGCGCTCGTCCCAGCCGTCGACGTCCACGGGAGTGGGGAGCATCCGGTAGCCATGCCGATGCAGTGCCTCGAGCGCATGCGGGAACGTGGGCTGCTCGACCAGCGCCCGCTCGCCGCGTCTGCCGACAGTGGCCAGCACGAGATGGAACGCGTTGAGGGCGCCGGAGGTGATGATGATCTCGTCGGCGTCGGTCTCGACACCTCGCTCGGAGAAGCGCCGCGCGACGGCCTCGCGCAGCTCGGGCAGTCCGCGCAGCGAGTAGCCGCTGGTGCCGCGCAACGCCGCGAGACGCGGGAGGGAGCGCACCGTCGCGTCGTACAGACCGGGGGTGGAGTCCATCGAGGCGATCGAGAGATCGATGGCGGAGTCGTCGTCTGCTCCGCCTGCGGAGACGGTGGTGTGGGGCAGCGCGACGCGAGTGCCGCCGCCGTGCAGCCGAGACACGTAGCCGTCCTGTTCCAGCAGCCCGTAGGCACGCGTCACGGTGGAGCGCGAGCGCCGGAGCTCGAGGGCGAGCGCTCTCTCGCTCGGGAGGCGCTCTCCGACAGTCAGACGGCCGTCGAGGACCAGCGCCCTGATCTGGCCGGCCAGGGCCGTGGCGGTCGCTCCCGCGGTGTTGTGCGCGCCGAGCTGCTGGACGAGTCGAGAGGCCATGGTTCCAGCATGCCGCAAAGTGGACCGAAGAAAGCAGGCCACTTTCCGCCGAGTGGTCTCGCGGGGCAGGTGTCGGGCGGGGCCACGATGGAGGGATGCGCTTCACCTCCGTCTTCCTCCCGATCCGAGCCACGAGTCCGCGCGATCTCGTCGAGCGCGTCGTGCAGCTGCTCGTCGGACTCTTCCTGTACGGCGTCGCCCTCGGGCTGATGGTGCGCGGCGGCATCGGAGTGGCTCCGTGGGATGTCCTCGCCCTCGGCATCGCCGGACAGGCGGGGATCGGCTACGGGGTCGTCACGGTGCTGGTCTCGCTGCTCGTGCTCGTGCTGTGGATCCCGCTCCGACAGCGCGTCGGGCTGGGCACCGTGCTCAATGCGCTGCTGGTGGGGCCGAGCGCCGACCTCGCCCTCGCCGTCCTTCCCGAGCCGTCGTCGCTCTGGGTGGGTGCTCCGATGTTCGTCGCCGGCCTCGTCCTGCTGGCCTTCGCGACCGGTCTCTACATCGCCGCCGACTTCGGCCCCGGCCCTCGCGACGGGCTGATGACGGGACTCGTACGGGTCACCGGCTGGCCGGTATGGCTGGTGCGGACGCTCATCGAGGGCAGCGTGCTGCTCATCGGCTTCCTGCTCGGCGGGCCCGTCGGCGTCGGCACGGTCCTGTTCGCCTTCGGTGTGGGGCCGTTGATCGGCTGGTTCCTGCCCTGGACGACGCGTCTGCGACAGAAGCGTTCCCTGGTTCTCGCACGGACCCCCTGACCCGCGGTCGATCCTCAACGCAGCAGAGCGGCCCCCGGTCTCCCGGGGGCCGCTCTCATGGGTGTACTCGGTGCCTCAGTCGGCGCTGGCGAAGACCGCGACGGCGTTGTGACCGCCGAAGCCGAACGAGTTGCTGATCGCGATCTGCGGGCCGTCCCCCAGAGGGGTGGGCTCGCCCGAGAGCCGGAACGGCACGGCCGGGTCGGGCTCGGTCATGTTGATCGTCGGCGGGGCGACGCGGTCGCGGAGAGCGAGCAGCGAGAAGATCGCCTCGAGCGCGCCGGTGCCGCCGAGCAGGTGCCCGGTCGACGCCTTGGTCGCGGACACCGGGATCTCGTCGATCCGATCGCCGAAGACCTTCTTCAGCGCGACGTACTCGTTGGGATCGCCGACCGGGGTCGACGTCGCGTGCGCGTTGATGTGCGTGACCTGGTCGGCCGTGATGCCGGCCTCGTCGAGAGCCTGCGTGACGGCACGCGCGGCGCCGTTGCCCTCGGGGTCGTTGCCGGTGATGTGGTACGCGTCGGCGGTGACTCCGCCGCCGAGGACGTAGCCGTAGATCTTCGCTCCGCGCGCCTTGGCGTGCTCCTCGGTCTCGAGGATGAGCGCTGCCGCGCCTTCGCCCATGACGAAGCCGTCACGGTCGATCGCGCCGGGGCGGGAGGCGGTCGCCGGGTCGTCGTTGCGGCGCGACAGTGCCTGTGCAGACGCGAACGAGGCCATCGTGATCGGGTGGATGGCCGACTCGGTGCCACCGGCGATCACGACGTCCGCGAGGCCGTCCTGGAGGTGGTGGAAGGCGTGGATGATCGACTCGGTGCTGGACGCGCATGCGCTCACGACGGTCTGCGCATAGGCGCGGGCCTCGAACTGGAGCGACAGGTTGCCGGCGGCCGCGTTCGGCATCAGCATCGGGACGGTGAGTGGCATCACCCGGCGGGGGCCCTTCTCACGCAGGGTGTCCCAGGCATCGAGGAGGGTCCAGAGACCGCCGATGCCGGTGGCGAAGTCGACGCCGAGACGCTCGGGGGCGACCTCGGGGGATCCGGCGTCCGCCCAGGCCTCGCGGGCCGCGATGAGGGCGAACTGCGAGGACGGGTCGAGCCGCTTCGCCTCGTGGCGGGGCAGGACCTCCTCGGGGCGGACGATGGCCTCTGCCGCGAAGGTGACGGGAAGCTCGTACTGCTGCACCCAGTCGTGCTCGAGAGTGCGGGTACCGGACGTGCCTGCGAGCAGGTTGGCCCAGTTGTCGGGGGCGGTCCCGCCGATGGCGGACGTGGCGCCGATGCCGGTGACGACGATGCGCTTGGTCATGTGTGGTTCCTTGTCAGGCGGGTCGAGCAGAGGGCGGGCAGGGCGGAGGATGCCACGCCCCGCTGGCGCGGGGGTGGCATCCTGCGTGGACTACTCCTGGCCTGCGACGATGAAGTTGACCGCGTCGCCGACGGTCTTGAGGTTCTTGACCTCGTCGTCGGGGATGGTGACGCCGAACTTCTCCTCGGCGTTGACGACGATCGTCATCATCGAGATCGAGTCGATGTCGAGGTCGTCGGTGAACGAC
>NZ_JBEPZB010000033.1:0-33617 GCF_041641055.1 Microbacterium sp. | reverse complement strand
CAGAAGTTCGGCATCACCACCGAGGCCGTCATCGCGGCCGCACGCGAGACCATCAAGGAGAACGCATGAGCACCCCCACCGCAGACCTCGCAGCAGCCGGTGTCAGCATCTGGCTCGACGACCTGTCGCGCACCCGCATCTCCTCCGGCAACCTGGCCGAGCTGATCGAGACCCGCAACGTCGTGGGCGTCACGACGAACCCGACGATCTTCGCCAACGCGATCACCGACAAGAACAACACCTCGTACGACGCTCAGGTCACCGAGCTGGCCGCCTCCGGTGCGACGGCCGAGGAGGCCGTCTTCGCCGCGACGACGCAGGACGTCGCCGCAGCACTCGACGTCTTCCGTCCTGTCTGGGAGGCATCCGGTCACGTCGACGGACGCGTCTCGATCGAGGTCTCCCCCGACCTCGCGCACGACACCGACGGCACGGTCGCTCAGGCCAAGCAGCTGTGGGCCAAGGTCGATCGCCCCAACCTGCTCGTGAAGATCCCGGCGACCAAGGCCGGACTCCCCGCCATCACCGAGGCGATCGCCTCCGGGATCAGCGTCAACGTGACTCTCATCTTCAGCCTGGAGCGCTACGCCGAGGTCATCGACGCCTACCTGACCGGACTCGAGCGCGCGCACAGCGCCGACTTCGACCTGTCGAGCATCCACTCGGTCGCCTCGTTCTTCGTCTCGCGGGTCGACACCGAGACCGACAAGCGTCTCTCTGCGATCGGCACCCCCGAGGCAGACGCGCTCAAGAGCAAGGCCGGACTCGCCAACGCGCGTCTCGCCTACGAGCTCTTCGAGCAGAAGTTCGCCGAGAAGCGCGCACAGGATCTGATCGCGCTCGGCGCCAACGCGCAGCGTCCGCTGTGGGCGTCGACCGGCGTCAAGGACCCGGCGCTGCCGGACACCCTGTACGTGACGGAGCTCGTCGCCAAGGATGTCGTCAACACGATGCCCGAGAAGACCCTCGAGGCGACGTTCGACCACGGCGTCGTCACCGGAGACACCATCACCGGTGGCTACGAGGACGCCCGCTCGGTGTTCGCCGGCCTCGCCGATCTGGGCATCGACTTCACCGACGTCACCCAGGTGCTCGAGGACGAGGGCGTCGCCAAGTTCATCGACTCGTGGCACGATCTGCTGACTCAGGTGGCAGAGGGCCTCGAGGCGCAGCGATGACATTCGCCATCCACGCCTCGGGAGCGGCTCGGGTCGCGATCGACGAGACGGTCCCCGCTCTCGTCCGCGACCTCGTCGCCTCCCGGATCACCGGCGGCGACGCCGGCCTGTGGGGCGCGGCTGCCGAGTCCGAGGCATCGATCCGGCTCGGCTGGGTCGAAGCGGTCTCGATCTCCCGACCGCTGGTCGCCGAGATCGAGGCCCTGCGCTCCGACCTGGTCGCGAAGGGCGTCACCCGTGTCGTGCTCGCCGGTATGGGCGGCTCGTCCCTCGCACCCGAGGTGATCGCGCAGACCGCCGGCGTGCCGCTCACCATCCTCGACTCGACCGCACCCGGCCAGGTGCTCGCCGCTCTCGACGAAGGCCTGCAGGAGACCGTGCTGGTCGTCTCCTCGAAGTCCGGATCGACGGTGGAGACGGACTCGCAGCGGCGCACGTTCGAAGCGGCTTTCCGCGACGTGGGCATCGATCCCGTCGAGCGGATCGTCGTGGTGACCGACCCCGGTTCCCCGCTCGACGTGTCCGCCCGCGAGGCGGGATACCGCGTCTTCACCGCGGACCCGAACGTCGGCGGCCGCTATTCGGCCCTCACCGCGTTCGGCCTCGTCCCGTCCGGCCTCGCCGGTGTCGACATCGACGAGCTCCTCGACGAGGCGGAGGCGTCTCTGCTGGAGGTCGCGATCGATTCGGCCGACAACCCCGCGCTGCGTCTCGCTGCGGCGATCTCGGCCACGGTCCCTCGGCGCGACAAGCTCGGACTGATCACCGACGGCACCCACATCAACGGCCTGCCCGACTGGATCGAGCAGCTCATCGCGGAGTCCACCGGCAAGGAAGGCACCGGCATCCTCCCGGTCGTCCTGCTGCCCGTCTCCCCCGAGCTCGACGCACGACCCGACGACCTGCAGGTCGTGCGGCTGGTCGACGATGCCAACGAGTTCCACCTGCGCGAACGTCACGAGGGCGAGATCCTCGTCAGCGGTTCGCTCGGCGCGCAGTTCATCGTCTGGGAGTACGCCACGGCGATCGCCGGTCATCTGCTGGGGATCAATCCCTTCGATCAGCCCGACGTCGAGTCGGCGAAGGTCGCCGCACGCGGACTCCTCGACGACCGCCCGGCTCCGACCGCTCCCGCGTTCGTGGAGAGCGGCGTCGAGGTCCGTGTCTCAGACCCGGCCCTCGCCGTCTCCGGAACGGTCGAGGGCGTACTGGATGCTCTCTGGGCTCAGCTCCCCGCCGACGGCTACGTGTCGATCCAGGCATACGTGAACCGCCTCGACGTCCCGCAGCTGCAGGGCCTCCGTGAACTCGTCGCCGCCGATTCCGGTCGCCCGACGACGTTCGGCTGGGGACCTCGCTTCCTGCATTCCACGGGTCAGTACCACAAGGGTGGTCCCGCGCAGGGCGTGTTCCTGCAGATCCTGGAGAGCACGGAGGTCGACCTCGAGATCCCGGAGCGTCCGTTCACCTTCGGACAGCTGATCCAGGCTCAGGCCGCCGGCGACGCCGGTGTCCTCGCCGAGCACGGCCGTCCGGTCGTCTCCCTGACGATCACCGATTCGTCGGCCGACGTCCTCACCCTCTTCGAAGCCGCACAGAAGTAACAGCCAGGAGAATCCCCCACCGATGTCTGTTCCCATCTCGCGCGGGCACAACCCGCTGCGTGACCCCGATGACCGTCGTCTCAACCGGATCGCGGGGCCCAGTGCCCTCGTGATCTTCGGAGTGACCGGTGACCTGTCACGCAAGAAGCTCATGCCCGCGGTCTACGACCTCGCCAACCGCGGGCTCCTGCCTCCTGGGTTCGCCCTCGTCGGCTTCGCCCGCCGCGATTGGGAGGACCAGGACTTCGCCCAGGTCGTCTACGACGCGGTGAAGCAGCACGCACGCACGCCGTTCCGCGAGGAGACGTGGGCGCAGCTGCTGCAGGGCATCCGCTTCGTCTCGGGTGAGTTCGACAACCCGGACTCCTTCCGCAAGCTCCGCGAGACGGTGGACCAGCTCGATGTGGAACGCGGCACCATGGGCAACCACGCGTTCTACCTGTCGATCCCGCCGAAGGACTTCCCGCTCGTCGCCAAGCAGCTGAAGGACTCCGGTCTCGTCGGCGCGGATGACGATGACGACGAGCGCTGGCGCCGCGTCGTGATCGAGAAGCCGTTCGGTCACGACCTCGAGTCGGCCAGAGAGCTGAACGCCGCGCTCGAGGTGGCCTTCTCGGCGGACTCGATCTTCCGCATCGACCACTACCTCGGCAAGGAGACGGTCCAGAACATCCTGGCGCTGCGCTTCGCGAACGAGCTCTACGAGCCGATCTGGAACCGCAACTACGTCGATCACGTGCAGATCACCATGGCCGAGGACATCGGAGTGGGCGGCCGCGCCGGCTACTACGACGGCGTCGGCGCCGCGCGCGACGTCATCCAGAACCACCTCCTCCAGCTGCTCGCACTGACTGCGATGGAGGAGCCGATCAGCCTCTCCGCCGAGCACCTGCGCGCTGAGAAGGAGAAGGTGCTCGCCGCCGTGCACGTGCCGGACGACCTCTCGCTCGCCACCGCTCGCGGACAGTACGCCGGCGGCTGGCAGGGCGGCGAGCAGGTCACCGGCTTCCTCGACGAGGACGGCATGAACCCGCAGTCCGCGACCGAGACGTACGCGGCGATCAAGCTCGAGATCGACACCCGCCGCTGGTCCGGCGTGCCGTTCTACCTCCGCACCGGCAAGCGGCTCGGCCGTCGTGTGACCGAGGTCGCCGTGGTCTTCAAGAAGGCTCCCGAGCACCTCTTCGGACGCGCGAACACGTCGGAGCTCGGCCAGAACGCCCTCGTGATCCGCGTGCAGCCCGACGAGGGCGTGACGATCCGCTTCGGCTCGAAGGTCCCGGGCAACGGCACCAACGTGCGCGATGTCACGATGGACTTCGGCTACGGACACGCTTTCACCGAGGCGAGCCCCGAGGCATACGAGCGCCTGATCCTCGACGTCCTCCTGGGCGACCCGCCGCTGTTCCCGCGGCACGAGGAGGTCGAGCTCTCCTGGAAGATCCTCGATCCCGTGGAGAAGTACTGGGCAGCCGAAGGTGGCCCGGTCGATCAGTACGAACCCGGCTCATGGGGTCCGGCCTCCGCCGATGACCTCCTTGCCCGTGATGGACGAGTCTGGAGACGCCCATGATCATCGACCTTCCCGACACGACCGTCAGCCAGGTCGCGAAGCAGCTCGTCAAGGTGCGCGAGGAGGGTGGCGCCGTGGCCCTCGGCCGCGTGCTCACCCTCATCATCTCGGCCCGCAACGGTGTGGCCGAAGCCGCGATCGACGCCGCCAACGACGCCTCCCGCGAGCACCCGATGCGCGTCATCGTGCTCACCACCGGTGACGGAGACGCGCGCCTCGACGCGCAGATCCGTGTCGGTGGTGACGCCGGCGCCAGTGAGGTCGTCGTCCTACGTGCCTACGGCGACGCCGCCAGCAACGAGGAGAGCCTCGTCACCGGGCTGCTGCTGCCGGATGCTCCTGTGGTGGCCTGGTGGCCGGAGGAGGCACCCGCCTCCCCCGCCCACTCGCCGCTGGGCAAGATCGCCCAGCGGCGCATCACGGATGCCGCCACGGCATCCGATGTGCGCGATCGCCTCGCGCGTCTCGGCGAGTCGCATGCTCCTGGCGACACCGACCTCGCCTGGACACGCCTCACGCACTGGCGCGAGCAGCTCGCCGCCGTGCTCGATCAGCCTCCGTTCGAGGAGGTCACCGCGGTCGAGGTGCGGGGCGGCTCCGCCTCGCCGTCCACCGCGCTCCTGGCCGCCTGGCTCCAGATGGCACTCGACATCCCGGTGAAGTGGTCGTACGAGAACCCCGAGCACTGGCAGGAGGGCATCAAGTCCGTGCGTTTGCACCGCGCGTCGGGTGACATCCTGCTCGAGCGTCCGACGCCCGGCGTCGCCGTCCTCACGCAGCCGGATCAGCCGGACCACGACCTGCACCTCCCGCGCCGTACCCTCCGCGAGTGCCTCGCCGAGGAGCTGCGTCGCCTGGACCCCGACGTCCTGTACGGTCGAGTGATCACCGAGGGCTGGGAGAAGCTGGGTCCGCCCGAGACAGGAGAATGATGTCGTCGCAGACAGCGTCCGCAGAGAAGCGGGTCGTGGTCGAAGCCACTCCCGAGAAGCTCGCACTGCGAGTGGCCGACAGATTCCTCACCCGCCTCCGTGCGCGCACGCGCAACGGCCGCATCGCCCATGTCGCCCTCACCGGCGGTTCGATGGGCGGCGCGGTGCTGCGTGCGACGCGCGAGGATCCGCGCTCGGCGGACATCGACTGGTCGCTCGTCCACTTCTGGTGGGGTGACGAGCGGTTCGTCGCGCGCGACGATGCTGATCGCAATGCCCTGCAGTCCCGGGCTGCGCTGCTCGACCACATCCCGGTGCCGGACGAGAACATCCACGAGGTCGCGGCAGCCGGCGAAGGGATGTCGCTCGACGAGGCGGCCACCGCGTACGCCGACGAGCTCGCACGGTTCGGCAGCGACGAGCATCCGTGGCCGTCCTTCGCCGTGTGCTTTCTCGGCGTGGGTCCTGACGGGCACATCGCCTCGCTCTTCCCCGATCGCCCGGAGGTCACGGTCACGGATGCGGCAGCTCTTGCCGTGCGCGACTCGCCCAAGCCCCCTCCGGAGCGGGTGACGCTCACGCGTCCGGTGCTCAATGCGTCCAAGCGGGTCTGGCTCGTGCTCACCGGAGGCGACAAGGCCTCCGCGCTCGGACTCGCCCTGGCCGGCGCGAGCTACGCCAACGTCCCCGCTGCGGGCGCGAAGGGGCGCAAGCGCACCGTGTTCTTCGTCGACGAGGCGGCTGCCTCGGAGGTCTCTCCGGATCTCATCGATCCGGCGTACTGAGGCCGGAAGAGCTCAGGCTTCGGGGTCCTTGGCCTCGCCGTCGCTGCCCCGCACGATGCCGAGTTCCTGGCTGTCGCTGAGCACCTGCGGGTGGTAGCGCGCCAGACCGACCACGCCCCAGACCGCGATCGCTCCGGCGATGCCGAAGATCACCAGCACCCATGGCGGAGCCGCAGCGGCCTCACCCAGCACGACCATGCCGATCAGGACCGCGATCAGCGGATCCACCACGGTCAGTCCCGCGATCACGAGGTCGGGAGGTCCGGAGCTGTAGGCGGTCTGCACGAAGTAGGCACCGACGGCTGCCGCGGCGATGAGGGCGATCACGCAGATGATCGTGATCCACTCGAAGTTGCCCGCCTGGACGCGCTTGATGACGACCTTCGCCAGAGTCGCGACGAAGCCGTAGAGGATGCCCGCTCCGACGACGTAGAACAGCGCACGCATGCGGTGGCGCAGGATCAACCAGCACGCGCCCAGGATAATGATGACGACCAGCAGGACCGCGAGGATCGTGAAGAGCTCGGTGTCGGTGACATCCTTCTCCGTCGCGAAGATCGCCGCGAAGAACACGAAGAGGAAGATGCCGCCGACGCAGCAGACGATCGCCGTGATCGACTGCTTCGTCGGAGAGTGTCCCGAGATGCGCGCGTTGAGGAGAGTGGTCATGACCAGGGCGATCGCGCCGAGAGGTTGCACCACGATCAGCGGCGCGACAGTGAGCGCGGCCAGCTGACAGATGACCGCGAGCGCGAGCATCAGCGTGCCGATCAGCCACGACGGCCGGGTCAGCAACCCACGGACCTGAGTCATCGAGAGGCCGGACGCTCCGTCCGCACCGCTCAGCCGCTCCATCTTCTCGACACCGCGGTGCTGATACTGCGCACCCAGCGACATGAAGACCGCGCCGGCCAGAGCGAGGGGGATGCCGAGGAGCAGTCCCGGGTTCTGGAACGCGCCTACCAGCTGGTCGGTGACGTCTTCCGCCCCAGCCATCCATACGGAGATGCTCACCCTACGACCCTACCCGGCGATACGCGCCGAGTAGGGTTATGGCGTGGCTGTTCTTCCTATTCGCATCATGGGCGACCCCGTCCTGCACTCCCCCGCTTCCCTCGTCGAGGACATCTCCGACGACATCCGCACCCTTGTCTCCGACATGTTCGAGACCATGGACACCGCGCCGGGGGTAGGACTCGCCGCACCACAGGTCGGCGTCCCGCTGCGCATCTACACCTACGCATATGTCGACGACGACGACCAGCCGTGGCGAGGCGTGATCATCAATCCCGAGCTCTGGATGGTGCCACTGGAGCCGGGCGAGCCCGACGACGACCTCGAGTCCGAGGGGTGCCTCTCCTTCCCGGGCGAGCGGTTCCCGCTGCGCCGCTCGGAGCGCGTGCGCGTGACCGGGATCGATCTCGAGGGGCAGCCCGTCGAGATCGCGGTCGACGGCTGGCGCGCGCGGATCATGCAGCACGAGTTCGACCACCTCGACGGCATCCTCTACATCGACCGGCTCTCGGACCGCGACTGGAAGACCGTGCAGAAGATCGCGAAGAAGCGCGGCTGGGGCAAGCCCGGTGCGAGCTGGCTGCCCGGGGTCGACGACCTCGAGGGCTGACGCTCCCAGCGCGATCACAGGCTTCTCCGAGTTGCGTCACAGACTCCGCGACGGATAGCGTTCTCGAGGCGGGATATCGATATTCCGCACACGAGGCTCTGGGAGGGGACGATCATGATGAAGCTGCGCACGCGACGCGCACTGGCGCTGGCAGGTTCTGCTGTGGCGCTGTCGGTCGCATTGACCGGTTGTAGCGCACTGAACGGGATTCTGGGCGGTGGCTCGGGAGACGCCGACCGCGACGAGGACACCGGCCAGGTGACGGAGAGCGCGAACATCGACATCTTCTCGCTCAAGCTCGGCGACTGCATCATGGAGAGCGCGACCGGTCTGCTCGAGGACATCGACGTGGTGCCGTGCGCCGAGGCGCACGACCAGGAGGTCTACTACGAGATCACGATGGACGACGGCGACTTCTCCGAGGAGGACGTCGACGCGGCCTCGCAGGAGTGCATCGGCGACGCCTACACCTCGTTCGTCGGAGTGGCCTACGACGCTTCCGCGCTGAACGTCACGACGATCGCGCCCACGAAGGACACCTGGGAGGGTCTGAACGACCGCGTCATCCAGTGCATCATCTTCGACCCGGCCGGCCAGACCACCGGCTCGCTCAAGGGCGCAGCCAAGTGATCTGAGTCTGCAGCGAAGAAGGCCCCGCCATCCGGCGGGGCCTTCTTCGTATCCGAGCCGAAATGCTCAAGAAAAGGGAAACCCCCGGCCTTCCGAAGAAGGCCGGGGGTATTGGCTCCCCGGCTTGGACTCGAACCAAGAACCTGCCGGTTAACAGCCGGCTGCTCTGCCAATTGAGCTACCGAGGAATGTGCTCCGCTGCGCGGGCAACTCGTCAATCCTAGCAAACTCCGACACGTGCTCGTGACACGGGGCGCACATCGGGCGTGTCGCCGGGATGCGCTCTCAGTGCTGCGAATCCGCCTCAGCATTCGGCACCCAGAGCAGGTCCTTCCCGACCCCTCGCGCCACCACATGGCCACCCCGCAGCATGAGCGTCTCGGCGTTCAGCTCGCGGATGAAGTCGGCGTCGTTGGTCACCAGCAACGCCCCCATCCCCTGCTCCTTGCGGCGGCGGGTGATGGCGTCGAAGACGACCGGCCTGACCTCGAGGTCGAGGTTCGCGAGGATCTCGTCGGCGATGAGGACGCGAGGTTCGAGCACGAACGACCGGGCGATCGCCACCCGCTGCCGCATCCCCGCGCTCAGCTCGTACGGGAACTTGGCGGCCGTGCCCAGCGGCAGGTGCAGCTCGTCGAGAAGGGTCGCGACCCTGATCGAGAGGGCCTTCGTGTTGACCCGCTTCTCGCGGATGAGGATGGGCTCTGCGATGACCTCGTTCACGGTGAGCTGGGGCGGCAGATCGGCGCCCGCTCCCTGGGGCACGAATCCGGTGCGATAGGTCAGCAGGCGGTGCTTGCGTCCTGGGCGGCGGATGTCGACGCCGCAGACCTGTGCGCTGCCGCCGACGACGCGCACCGACGGGTCGGTGGACCCCGCGAGGGCTGCGACCAGCGTGGACTTGCCCGAGCCCGTGGGGCCGGCGACACAGATCAGTCCACCGGGCGCGAGGGTGAAGCTCACCCCGTCGATCGCGCGGGTCGGACCGCTGTGACCGATCCGGTCGATGACCAGGTCGGAGCTGTCGATCGCGTTGGTCGATTCGGGCCGGGAGAACATTCCTCCATCCTGCCCTGCCGCATCCGGCTGCCGCCGTTACGACTCGGTGAACCGCTGACGCTCCACGTCGATGTCGCGCAGACGCATCCGCAGTGCGCGTCCACCGTCGGAGTCGGCCGGCACTCGCTGGACCGCGCCGAGGAGCTCCTGCTTCTCGTGCTCGAGGCTGCGCAGGATCAGTCGGCGGGCGAGGTCGGTGGTGGAGGCGACCGCCCCCTCCTCGTTGCGCGCCGGGAAGGGGGTCATCAGCAGCTCGCCGGCGAGCGAGCGGTACGGCTCGCGCACCGAGTTCACGGCATCCGTGACCCACCCGGCCCTGGTGCGATCGGAGGCGGATGCCACGGCCTCGCGCACGGCATCCAGACCCGGAGTGCGGAAGGGAGAGCTGAGCGCGCGGGTCAGGAGCGTCTGATCGATCTGATGCCCGTACTGCAGGGCGCCCATCAGCGCATCGCGCTCGACGGCCATATCGCCCGTGCGCGGGAGGGTCGCCAGCGTCACGGGGGCGACCCCCGGTACGCCGCCGGCGGTGTCGGCTGCGGCGGATCCGTGCCTGCTCGTCTCCTGGCGCGACTGCTGCCCGCCCTGACGGGCCGCGCGCTCGACCTCGCCGTGCACCTCGGTCGGATCCATGCCGAGTCGCCGAGCGAGCACCCGCTCGTAGCCGGGGCGCAGCAGTCTGTCGCGGATCTCCGCCACGATCGGCGCAGCCGCCCGCAGGGCTCCCACACGTCCCTCGACCGTCGACAGGTCGAAGCCTCCGAGTCGGCGGTCGATGGCGAACTCGAACATCGGCTGCTTCGTCTCCATGAGCGAACGCACCGCGGCATCGCCGCGCTGCAGCCGCAGGTCGCACGGGTCGAGGCCGTCAGGGGCGACCGCCACGAAGGTCTGCGCATTGAAGCGGTCATCCTCGGTGAACGCGCGCAACGCCGCCTTCTGGCCGGCCTCATCGCCGTCGAACGTGAAGACGACCTCACCGGAGGCGTTGTCGTCGCCCATGACGCGTCGCAGGACCTTGATGTGGTCGGTGCCGAACGCGGTGCCGCAGGTGGCGATCGCGGTCGTGAGCCCCGCCAGGTGGCAGGCCATCACGTCGGTGTAGCCCTCGACCACCACGACCCGACGAGGGTCGCCGCGCGAGATGTCGCGTTTGGCGAGGTCGAGCCCGTAGAGCACCTGCGCCTTCTTGTAGATCGGCGTCTCGGGGGTGTTCAGGTACTTCGGCCCCTGGTCGTCGTCGAACAGCTTGCGCGCGCCGAAGCCGATCGTCTGGCCGGACACGTCGCGGATCGGCCACACCAGCCGCCCGCGGAACCGGTCGTAGACGCCGCGCTGACCTGTCGAGACCAGACCCGCGGCACTCAGCTCGTCGCGGGTGAAGCCCTGCGCGGTGAGCGCCTTGAGCATCTTGTCCCAGCCGCGCGGAGCGAAGCCGACCCCGAAGTGCGCGGCCGCGCCGGCGTCGAAGCCGCGTTCGCCGAGGAAGCGCCGCCCGGCCTCGGCATCCGCCGTCAGCAGCTGTGCGCGGAAGAACTCCGCGGCCGCCGTGTTCGCCGCATACAGACGGCTGCGGCCGCTCGTCTCGGGAGCGGAGCCGCCGTCTTCGTAGTGCAGCGAGTAGCCGATCCGGCCGGCGAGCCGCTCGACCGCCTCGGTGAAGCTTACGTGGTCCATCTCACGCAGGAACGAGTAGACGTCGCCCGACTCCCCGCATCCGAAGCAGTGGTAGTAGCCGACCTGCGGCCGGACGTGGAAGCTCGGACTCTTCTCGTCGTGGAAGGGGCACAGGCCCTTGAGCGACCCGACTCCTGCGGACTTGAGCGCGACGCGCTCTCCGACGATGTCGGCGATGTTCGTGCGGGCCTTGACCTCGTCGACGTCGGCCTGGCGGATGCGAGGCATCAGCCGGCTCCTTCGACGACCGCCTGCCGCGGCGTGTGCTGGCGAGCACCCGGCCGCGCGTGCCGAGGGGTCCAGATCCCGACCTCGGCCGGGTCGATCTCACCGACGAGGCGGTTGTGCCAGTCGATCGCGCTCTGGTCGGTCAGGCTGGCGATCTGGTCGACGATGACGCGAGCGCGCTCGGCGTCGGTGGTCGCCGCGACGAAGTCCGCCGAGAACGCGGGCTCCAGCACGTCCGCGCCCGCCGACCACAGCGCATCCGTGGACCAGAGCGCCTCGGCGAGCCGCTTCAGGACGCGGCGCTGCTCCTTGTACACGCCCTTGCGCGCGTCGATGGTCACGATGGCCTGGCCCATGATGCCCTTGAGCACTGCGATCTCGGCTTCGATCACGCGCGGCACGACGACGTGCGCGTTGTAGCGGACGAGGGCGGACCCCGCATACGCCTCGCGTGTCGCCGACACGGCTGCACGGGCGAAGCGACCGATGAAGTCGCTCGTCAGGTTCTTGAGCCGTGCGAGATCATGCCGGGAGCGATCGAACGACTGCAGCCACATCGGCTGCGAGGCGAGTCGGTACAGCGCGTCGGCCAGCTCGTCACGGGTGAAGTCGTAGCCGACCCACTGCTGGATGCGGTCGATGAGAGCGTCGTGCGCGCGGGGATCCGAGAGTCCTGCGACGTCGACGTAACCGTTGACGATCGCGTCCTCGAAGTCGTGCACGGAGTAGCCGATGTCGTCGGAGAGGTCCATGATCTCGGCCTCGATGCACCGCAGCCGGCCCGGTGCTCCCTCGCGCATCCAGCGGAACACGGCCTCGTCCTCGGGGTAGACGCCGAACTTCAGGCGGCCTCCCGGATCGGGCACCGGGCTGTCGACGGTCCAGGGGTACTTGCAGGTCGCGTCCAGGCTCGCCCTGGTCAGGTTGAGCCCGACCGACTGTCCGTCGTCGTCGATCGCCTTGGCTTCGAGACGCGTCAGGATGCGCAGCGACTGCGCGTTGCCCTCGAAGCCGCCGATGGGCTCCGCCCACTCGTTGAGCGCCCGCTCGCCGTTGTGCCCGAACGGCGGGTGGCCGAGGTCGTGGCTGAGGCAGGCGGTGTCGACCACGTCGGCCGAGACGCCGAGTGCCGTGGCGAGCTCGCGTCCGACCTGAGCGACCTCGAGCGAGTGCGTCAGTCGGTTGCGCGCGAAGTCGGCCGTGCTCGCCGGGCTGAGCACCTGTGTCTTGGCAGCCAGTCGTCGCAGCGCGGCGGAGTGGAGGACGCGCGCGCGATCCCGAGCGAAGTCGTCGCGTTCGGATCGATGGGTCTCGGCGAAGAATCGTTCGGCGTCGCGCGGGTGGTATCCGTCCGAGCGCCCGCGCGCCGAGTGCACCTGGGGATCAACCGCCACTGTTCTCGATCTCCGCCCCTCGCATCATCTCGGATGCCGACGCCGCGAGCTCGCGCGACTCCAGCCACTTGTCCGGCAGCGCCGGACGCTTCGGGCGGCCGGAACGACCGCGCTGACCCTCGGCATCCGCACCGGGGTACGGAGCGCTGTGGTCCAGCTGACCGAGCAGGTCGTCGATCTCCGCGAGGCTGGATGCCGTGGCGAGGCCCGTGCGGATGTCGCCGCCGACGGGGTAGCCCTTGAAGTACCAGGCGACGTGCTTGCGGACGTCGCGGCATCCGCGGTCCTCGTCCTCGAAGAACTCGACCAGGAGCTCCGCATGACGGCGGAAGGCGTTCGCGACGAAACCGAGCGTCGCATCGACGGGGTGCGCTTCCGCGCCGAACGCCGCGGCGAGCTCGCCGAACAGCCAGGGGCGGCCGAGGCAGCCTCGCCCGACCACGACGCCGTCGCAGTCGGTCTGCTGCATCATGCGGACGGCGTCGTCGGCGGACCAGATGTCGCCGTTGCCGAGCACGGGCACACTCGTGACCGCCTGCTTGAGCTCGCCGATGGCGTGCCAGTCGGCGAAGCCCGAGTAGAACTCGCTCGCCGTGCGTGCGTGCAGCGCGATAGCCGAGACCCCGGCGTCCTCGGCAGCACGACCCGCGTCGAGGAACGTGAGGTGGTCGGGGTCGATGCCCTTGCGCATCTTCACGGTGAGCGGCACGTCGCCTGCGGCCTTGACGGCCTGCGTGACGATCTGCGAGAACAGCGAGCTCTTCCACGGGAGGGCCGCTCCCCCACCCTTGCGGGTGACCTTGGGCACCGGGCAGCCGAAGTTCAGGTCGATGTGATCGGCGTGGTCCTCGGCGACGATGATGCGGACGGCTTCGGAGATCGTGTGCGGGTCGACGCCGTAGAGCTGGATGGACCGAGGCGTCTCCGACTCGTGGTGGCGGATGAGCCGCATCGTCGTCTCGTTGCGCTCGACCAGCGCCCGCGAGGTGATCATCTCGCTCACGTAGAGCCCGGCACCGTACTCGCGGCAGAGCCTGCGGAACGCGGTGTTGGTGATGCCCGCCATGGGTGCGAGGACGACCGGCACGTCGAGAGCGATCGGGCCGATGGTGAGAGGGCGGGCAGAGGCGGTGGCGAGAGTCATGTCCCCTCCATTCTCCCAGACACGGAGCCGGTCTCGGCGCATCGACCTAAGCTGTGCATATGACCGATCCTTCCGTCCGCTCCATCCCCTTCACCGACGCCGACGGCAACGAGAAGACTCTCGACGATCTGGGCGCCGATGTGGTGCTCGTCGTCAACGTCGCGTCGAAGTGCGGACTGACCCCGCAGTACGAGCAGCTCGAGGAGCTGCAGCGTCTGTACGGTGATCGCGGCTTCAGTGTCGTGGGCTTCCCGTGCAACCAGTTCTTCGGTCAGGAGCCCGGTTCCGTCGATCAGATCCTCGAGTTCTGCTCCACGACCTACGGCGTCACCTTCCCCATCAACGACAAGGTCAAGGTCAACGGCCGCAACGCGACCGACCTCTACAAGACGCTGCGGGAGACCCCGGATGCCGCCGGCAAGGCCGGCAAGGTGGAGTGGAACTTCGAGAAGTTCCTCGTGCTGCCGGACGGCGAGGTCGTCCGGTTCCGCCCGAAGCAGAAGCCGAACGACCCCGAGATCGTCGGGGCCATCGAAGCCGCGCTGACCCGCTAGGCGGTTGCTTCCTCCGGCGCCGCCTCGGCGCCGGTCTCGCCGCGCTTCGACCAGAGGTCGCGGAGCACGTTCTCGAATGCCGTGGGCGGCTGGGCTCCGCTGATGCCGTACTGCCCGTCGATCACGAAGAACGGGACGCCCTGGATGCCGTAGGCCTGCGCCTGCGCCTGGTCCTGGCGCACATCGGCCAGGTGGCGGGAGGAGACCAGCGCGTCACGGGTGTCGTCCGGGTTGAGCCCGACCTCGGCGGCCAGCTCGACCAGGTCGTCGATGCGGCCGACGTGCTTGCCCTCGGCGAAGTAGGCGGACATCAGCCGCTCCTCCATCTCGTGCTGCACGCCCTGCTGCTTCGCGAAGTGCAGGAGTTCGTGAGCCTTGACCGTGTTCGTGTGCTGCAGGAGGTCGAACCGGTACTCGAGTCCGGCGTTCTCGGCGACACCGGTCACGTGCGTGAGCATCTGCTCGACCTGGTCGCGCGGCATGCCCTTGTGTCCGGAGAGGAAGTCGATCTCGTCGCCGTCGAAGTCGACGGGCGTGTCGGGCGAGAGCTCGAACGAGTGGAAGGTGATGTTCACCTGCGGGGCGTCCTCATCGGCGGAGACCGCTTCGAGCCCCTTCTCGAGGTTGCGCTTGCCGATGTAGCACCACGGGCAGGCGATGTCGGACCAGATGTCGATCGAGATGGCTTCAGTCACACTCCCATCCAACCGCATGCGGCTATGAGCTATTCCGTGAGTAGGATTCTCGGATGCGCTCCGCCACCGATCCGCTGCCGTTCCGTCCCGAGCGCGTCCTCATCGCCGGGGTGACCGGATCGGGAAAGACCACACTCGCACGGCGAGTGGCCGGACTCTGGGGTCTCAGGCACGTCGAGATCGACGCGCTGTTCCACGGCGAGAACTGGATCCCTCGTCCCGCGTTCCTCGACGATGTGCGTGCCTTCGCCGCTGAGGACCGTTGGGTCACCGAATGGCAGTACACCAGCAAGGGCACCGACGAGATCCTCGCTCCGCGCGCGCAGCTCGCGATCTGGCTCGACTACCCGTACCGGGTGGTCCGCTCGCGACTGCTGCGGCGCACGCTCGGTCGCAGCATCCTGCGCACCCGCATCTACAACGGCAACGTGGAGAAGCCGATCTGGAGGATGTTCTCCGGCATTCCGGAGGAGAACATCCTCGCGTGGCAGACCATGACGCTGCACAAGTGGTCGGAGCGGATGCCCGGGGTCGCGAGCGAGCACCCGCATCTCGTGATCGTGCGCCTGCGCCACCCCCGGGAGACGGAGAGGTGGCTGCGGGCTCAGGCGGAGGCGTCCGGGGTGTCGACAGCTCCGCCGAAACGGCGATCGCGCGACAGGTAGACGCCAATCGCCCGCCACAGCTCCTCGCGGGAGAAGTCGGGCCACAGTGTGTCGAGGAACACCATCTCCGCGTATGCCGCCTGCCACAGCAGGAAGTTCGAGGTGCGCTGCTCCCCCGAACTGCGCAGGAACAGGTCGACGTCGGGCATGTCCGGCACGTAGAGGTTGCGACGGATCATCTTCTCCGAGATCGCGTTGGGCTTGACCCGACCCGCTGCGACATCGGTGGCGATCGCGCGCATCGCGTCGACGAGCTCGATGCGGCCGCCGTAGTTCACGCACATGGTCAGGGTGAGCACGTCGTTGCCGCGGGTGAGCTGCTCGGCGTACTGCAGCTCCTTGATGACGCTCCCCCACAGCCGCGGCTTGCGACCGGCCCATCGGACCCGAACGCCCCACTCGTTGAGCTGGTCACGTCGGCGGTGCAGCACGTCGCGGTTGTATCCCATGAGGAAGCGGACCTCCTCGGGAGACCGCGCCCAGTTCTCGGTCGAGAACGCGTAGACCGACAGGTGCTTCACGCCGGCCTGGATCGCCCCGGCCACGACGTCGAGCAGCACCTCCTCGCCCGCCTTGTGCCCTTCGATGCGGTTCAGACCGCGGCGGTTCGCCCAGCGGCCGTTGCCGTCCATGACGATCGCGACGTGCTCGGGCACCGCGGGGAACGCCGGCGGATGGACCCCGGTCCAGTCCAGCGGGCGGTAGGCCACGGCATCCTTGTGCGTGTAGGGCTTGGGGCTCACCGTGCTCCTTCTCGAGGGATGTCGGCCACGAGGTGTGCGAGCGAGCGGATGCCGCGCTCCAGGTGCCACTGCGCGTAGGCGGCCACGAGGCCGGACGCCGCCGCCGTGTCGGCCTGAGGCGCGGCGTCGATCACGTCCCACTCGCCGGACATGAGCGAACGCAGCAGCGACAGGGTCTTCTCGGCGACTCGGGGGCTTCCCGCAGGTGCGCAGTTCGTGCAGACGGCCCCGCCGAGCTGTCCGACGAAGTGCACGTGGGGTCCCGAAGCGGCACAGCGCGCGCAGTCGCCGAGCGAGGGCGCCCAGCCCGACAGTGCCATCACGCGCAGCAGATAGGAGTCGAGGATGCTGCGGGGTGAGTGCTCGCCCCGCGACAGGGCACGCAGACCGCCGACCAGCAGCAGGTACTGCTCGGGAGTGGCCTCGGAATCGCTCAGCCGGTCGGCCGTCTCCACCATCGCGTTGGCAGCGGTGAACCTGTCGTAGTGCGCGGCGATGTCGGATCCGTAGGAGCCGAGCGACTCGGCCTGCTGCACGATGTCGAGCGAGCGCCCCTGATACAGCTGCACGTCGGCGACCATGAACGGCTCGAGACGGGAGCCGAACTTCGACGACGTCCGCCGTACTCCCTTGGCGACCGCGCGGATCTTGCCGTGCCGCCGAGACAGCATGGTGACGATGCGATCCGCCTCCCCCAGCTTGTGGGTGCGCAGGATCACCGCTTCGTCTCGGTAGGTGGGCACCGTTCGATTATCCTCCGTGCGCGAGAATAGAGGCGTGACCGAACCGCTCTTCACCATTCCGCTCTGGGCGGATCTGCTCGGCGTCGGCCTGGGCGGTGTCCAGGGCGCGATGTTCGCGTCCGGATTCCAAGGGCAGCGCCGACTCGACTGGCTCGGGGTCTCGATCATCGGCATCATGATCGGGATGGGCGGTGGTCTGATCCGCGACATCCTGCTGGGTCAGACTCCGGCCACACTGCAGAACCAGTGGTATCTGGTCACGGCAGGCGGCGCGGCGCTGCTCGGCATGCTGCTCGCTGGCCTCTTCACCCGCCTCAACACCGCGATCGTCGTGCTCGACGCCGTCGTCATCGGCATGTTCGGCGCGTTCGGCACGAGCAAGGCGCTCGCCTTCGGCATCCCCGAGGTGCCTGCCGTCTTCATCGGCGTGTGCGCGGCCGTCGGAGGCAGCGTGCTCCGCGACATGCTGATGGGACTGCCGACCGCGATCATGCACGTCGGCTCGCTGTACGCAGTGGCTGCGGGAGCGGGATGCACGTTCATCGTGATCGCCGTGGCCCTGGGCATGCCGATCACGATCGCGGCGGTCGCCGGCATCGCGGTGACGACCGTCATCCGCATCCTCGCCGTCACCTTCGACGTCTCGCTCCCCGAGCAGCGTCGGATCTACCGCCGCAAGGTGGCGGCCGAGACGGGTGTGATCCCCATCATCAAGCCCTGAACGCGCCTCATCCCGCAGGGCCCTCCTGGCCGTTCTCGATCTCATCGGCGAGGCCCGCGACGACCCGGGCGAGGCCGAACTCCCAGGCGGCATCCGCGTCGTAGGGCGAGCCGGATGCCTCTCCCGCCGCCCGCCCGACCGTCTGCGCGAGCGGGTGCGCGTCCCCCAGGTACCCCGCGAGCCCGCCGGCGACCTGCTGCCAGTCGGCACCGAACTCCGCGCTCCGCCGGTGCTCGACCAGGCGCGCGGCCGCCTGCCTCGCGAAACCGAGCACGAAGGTCAGGGCGGCGTCACGGCGGACGTCATCCAGACCGGCTCCGTCGAACACGTGCAGCTCGCGATCGTACTTGGCGATCGTGCCGGGCCCGATCGCCGTCCGCGGGTCGTCGACGTCGAGCACCCACGGGTGCGTCCGCAGCAGCGAGAGGTTGCTCTCGGCGAGGTCCACGACCGCGGCGCGCCAGCCGTGGGCAGGATCGACGGGCTCGGGCATGCGGGCGTTGACCAGGTCGACCATCAGCACGAGCAGATCGTCACGGCTGTTGACATGCGTGTACACCGACATCGTCGTCATCCCGAGGGAGTCGGCGAGGGATCGGATCGTCACGGCGGCCAGCCCCCGCTCGTCCGCGAGAGCGATCGCCTGCTCCACCACCTCGCCCGTGGAGTGGCGCGAGCGCGGCCCCCGGCGTCCCACCGCGGGCGCACGAGGGTCGTCCCTCCACAGGAGGTCGAGCAGATCTCGAGCCATCTCGGAATATCCTCTCGTGCGATCGCGTTACCTTGTACGCTGTACATAGTTTAGTCGAAGGAGCCGCATGAACATCATCCAGACCGCCATCTCGCTCAACGTGGCCGACGTCCACGCCTCCGCCGAGTTCGCGAAGAGCCAGTTCGGCTTCCGCGAGGCGATGGCCGCTGACGGGTTCGTCTCACTCGAGCATCCGACCGCCTCGACCCACATCATCTTCCTCGCCACGGGCCTCGGCACCTTCCGCCCCGCCGAGATCGCGGGATCTGCGGGTCAGGGCCTGCTCGTGGTCTTCGTCGTCGACGACCTCGACGCCGAGTACCGGCGCATCTCCCTGAGCGGCGCGCGCGTCGTGACGGAACCCGCGACCGAGCCGTGGGGCGAGCGGTACTGCCAGTTCGCCGATCCCAACGGCATCGTCTGGCAGCTCGTCCAGTGGGTCTGATCTGAAGATGCCGAACGCCCCTCGACGACCGGCCGAGGGGCGTTCGGTACAGCGACTCAGACCGCGGCCAGCTCCTGCTCGCGCGTGCGGATCGACCGGTTCACGCCCGAGACGATCGCCTTGAGCGATGCCGTCGAGATGTCGCCGTCGATGCCGACGCCCCACAGGCGCTGGTCCCCCACCTGGAGTTCGACGTAGGCCGCAGCCTGCGCGTCGCCACCGGCGCTGAGAGCGTGCTCGACATAGTCGTAGACGGTGATGTCGAAGCCCTGACCGCGGAGCACCTCGACGAACGCCGCGACCGGTCCGTTGCCGTTCCCGGCGACGGCGACCTGCTGGTCGTCGTCGCGCAGCACGACGTCGAGAACCACATCGCCGGACATGTCGCTGCGGGTCTGGGTGGCGAGCAGCTCGAAGCGTCCCCACTTGGCGGACTCGTCGGCGGCCGGCAGGTACTCGTCGTTGAAGATCGACCAGATCTGCTCGCTCGTCACCTCGCCGCCCTCTGCATCGGTCTTCGCCTGCACCACGCCGGAGAACTCGATCTGCAGCTTGCGGGGCAGATCGATCGCGTGATCCGCCTTCAGCAGGTACGCGACACCGCCCTTGCCGGACTGCGAGTTCACCCGGATGACGGCCTCGTACGAGCGACCGAGGTCCTTCGGGTCCACGGGCAGGTACGGCACCGCCCATTCGATCTCGTCGACGGTGACACCTTCGGCCTCGGCCCTGGCCGCCATCGCCTCGAAGCCCTTCTTGATCGCATCCTGATGCGATCCGCTGAACGCGGTGAAGACCAGGTCACCCGCCCACGGGGAGCGCTCGGGGACAGGCAGCTGGTTGCAGTATTCGACCGTGCGCTTGACCTGATCGATGTCGCTGAAGTCGATCTGCGGGTCGATGCCCTGGGTGAACAGGTTGATGCCGAGTGCGACGATGTCGACGTTGCCGGTGCGCTCGCCGTTGCCGAACAGGCAGCCCTCGATGCGGTCGGCGCCGGCCATGTAGCCGAGCTCGGCCGCCGCGATCGCGGTGCCACGGTCGTTGTGCGGGTGCAGCGACAGGATGACGTTCTCGCGGTGCGCGAGATGACGGCTCATCCATTCGATCGAGTCGGCGTACACGTTGGGCGAGGCCATCTCGACGGTCGCCGGCAGGTTGATGATGACCTTGCGGTCGGGGGTGGGCTCGAAGATCTCGATCACCTGGTTGCACACGTCGACGGCGAACTCGAGCTCCGTGCCGGTGTAGCTCTCGGGCGAGTACTCGTAGTAGACCTTCGTGTCGGGGATCGTCTTCTCGTACCGGCGGCACAGACGCGCGCCCTCGAGCGCGATGTCGATGATGCCCTGCTTGTCGGTGCGGAAGACGACCTCGCGCTGCAGCACGCTGGTGGAGTTGTACAGGTGGACGATGGCCTGCTTCGCCCCGGCGATCGACTCGTAGGTGCGGGCGATCAGATGCTCGCGCGCCTGGGTCAGCACCTGGATGGTGACGTCGTCGGGGATCAGGTTCTCCTCGATCAGCTGACGCACGAAGTCGAAGTCGGTCTGGCTCGCCGATGGGAAGCCGACCTCGATCTCCTTGTACCCCATGCTCACGAGGAGCTCGAACATCACGCGCTTGCGCTCCGGGGACATCGGGTCGATGAGCGCCTGGTTGCCGTCGCGGAGATCGACCGCACACCAACGGGGCGCTTCGGTGATCCGGGCATCCGGCCAGGTGCGGTCGGGCAGGTCGACGGTGATCTGCTCGTGGTACGGCCGGTACTTGTGGATCGGCATCGCGGACGGGCGCTGAGTGTTCTGCATGATGGGGCTTCTTCTCTTCGTCAGAAATATGGACGGGCCATCACAAGCGCCGCGACGAGGAAGGCCCTGGCTTTAGGACTCGTCGCGGCAGCTAAGAAGAAGCAGACCGCCGAAAGGCATGCGGCCATGGTAGCAGGATCATCGGATGACCTCAGCGACGGATGAGACGATCGTCGCGTCTGCGACACTTCCCCACATGAGCACATCGCACAGCCGCATGCTTCTCGCCGCCGCATCCGTCCTGGGGGTGGTCGCGCTCTCCGCGTGCTCCACCGGCCCCGCGTCCTCCCCTGCGCCCACCAGCACAGGGTCCCCCGAGTGGCACGCGAGCGACGTACGCCCACCGGAGGGACGCGTCATCGGCACCGGCACGGTGCTCGACGCGGCCGGCGACGCGCAGCTGTGCCTCGGCGCCGTCGCGGAGTCGTACCCGCCGCAGTGCACGGGGATCCCCCTCGAGGGCTGGAGCTGGGACGGCGTCGACGGCAGCGAGACCAGCGGAGACACGACCTGGGGCACCTACGCCGTGTACGCCACTTACGACGGCACCACCCTCACCGTCACCGACCCGCCGATCATGCTCGCCCTCTACGACCCCATCCGTCCGGAAGATCCCACCGACGGTGTCGACGGCGCGACGTCCGAGGCCGATCTCACCTCCGTGCAGGACGAGGTCTCCGCCGCGCTGGTTCAGGACGCGCTCACCGTCTGGACTGAGCGCGGCTACGTCTGGGTGCAGGTCGCCTGGGACGACGGCTCCCTGCAGGACGCGGTCGACGAGGAGCACGGCGACGGGGTCGTGATCGTGACCTCGGCGCTGCGCGAGATCGACTAGGCGGTCGGGATCAGCGCGAGCTTGCCCCCGGGATGGCCCTCTGCGAGCAGGGCGAGGGCGGCCGGCGCCTCCTCCAGGGGGAAGGTGCGGGCGACGGGGACCTCCAGGTCGCCGTTCTGTGCCAGAGCGACCAGCTCGCCTCTGATCTCGTCGCGGAACCGGGCACTGGTCCGCATGGAGCCGGCGATCGCGAGGATGCCAGCCGCCGCCGCACGTCCCATCGCGGCGATCGTCACGATCCTCTTCCGATCGGCGGTGAGCTCGAGCGACACATCGACCGCCTCATCCGTTCCCACCGCATCGAGTGAGGCCGCGATGGGGGTGCCGGCGGCGTGCCTCGCCCGATCGGCGAGACCGGGTCCGTACTCGACCGGGATGCCGCCGTAGCGACGGACGACGTCGAACCTCGCGGCAGACGCGGTCCCGATGACCCGGATGCCGCGCAGAGCCGCCTGCTGCAGCACGCTGACCCCGACCGCTCCGGACGCGCCGTGGAGGAGGATCGTCTCGCCGGGCGCCGCCCCGGTGACCCAGAGCATCTCGGCCGCGGTCGTTCCGGCGAGCAGGAGGTTCGCGGCCTCGGGATGTGTGAGCGTCGTCGGTTTCGTGAAGGCCTTCTCGGCGGGTATCGTCAGCTCGGTGGCATAGCCGCCGGACACGCGGAACGCGACCACCTCGTCGCCCACCGCCACCGCTCCCGAGCCGATGCGGGTGTCAGGTCCGACGGCCGTGACCTCGCCCGAGATCTCGTACCCGATCGCCACCGGCAGATCGACGCCGGGCCTCGCAGCGGCGACGTGCTTCGCATCCGCCGGATTCACTCCGGCCGCGCGCACCCTGACGGTCACTTCGCCGGCGACCGGCGGGCGGACGCCGTACTCGACGAGCTCCCAGGTGTCGGGGCTGCCCCAGGTGGTCGCGAGCCACTGCATGGCGAGTCTCATATCGAGACCCTACCCGCCTCATTCCACGAGGCGCTCGTCCACGTCCCACATCGTGTACGAGAGAATCGCGCCTGCGGCGATCAGCTCGTCCTCGACGATGTTGGTCCGCTCCACGCCGACGATCCGACCGGTCTCGAGCGAGAGGAGCACGACGTCGCTGGCCGCGCCGTCGCCCGAGACGACACGCAGCCCGGCGACCGGACGGCCCAGGCGATCCGTCGTGCTGCCCAATGCCTCCACACCGTCGGCCGCCGCGAGGAGGTCGATGATCCGGGATTCCTGCGCGTTCGTGAGAGTCCACTGCTCGAGCACCGCCGTCGTCGCCAGGACGACCTCCGACCCTGTCGGCTCGTCGGGCATCCCGAATGCCGTCAGCGCCCCCTCGACGTCTGCGAGCGAGTCGCCGAAGACATCGGGAACCGGAGTGGAGAACTGCCCCGGCTCCATCGCCAGGTCGACGCTCACCTCCCCGGAGCTGCTGATCTCCGCGCCGACGTTGGCCGACGCGTCCGTGGGGTCGTACGGCACGCCGCTGATCGAGACCATCCGCCCGGAGAGATCCGGCTCCCACCGTAAGGTGTTCAGCTGGGGCACGACCTCGGTCTCACCGGTGCCCCCGTTGATGTCGAGTCCCCAGGTCGCCGATCGCACGAGACGCTCCGGTTCTGCGGGCCCACCCGGCTCGGCCAGAGCCGTCTGCGCGGCGCGTAGCGTCTCGGTCGTGCTCTCCGCGGCCGAGAAGTCGAGAGGAGCAGGGGAGCCGGCGACCGCCATGCTCTGCGGGACCAGGACGGCGACGGCGACGACCACGGCAGCCGCGGCGACCGCGAGCCCGGAGGCCCACCCCACGAACGCCCGCCGTCGGGGATGACGTCGCGGCGCGCTGCGGATGATGCGCTCGCGGACCTGCAACGCGGCCGCATCCGGCTTCGCATCCTGAGGCGTTCGCGCCGGATCCGCCTGGGAGAGCAGGCGATCGAGCAGTCCGTTGTCACTCATCCTCACCCTCCGTCCCCTGCAGTCCGAGTTCCCTGCGCAGCTTCCGTCGCGCACCTGACAGCACCTTCCGCACTCGAACACGCGGGCTGCGCAGCACCTCCGCGATCTCCCCCACCGCGAGCCCATCCCAGTACGTGAGCATGATGATACGCCGCTCGACCCTGTTGAGGGCACCGAGAGCGCGCACCACACGCGCGCGCATCGTGAGGTCGCTGGTCGAGTGCTCCCCCGCGACTCCCTCGTGCAGGGCGTCCAGCGCTCTCCACCGCATCGTCATCCGCCCGGACCGGGAGGCGAGGATGCGATCAGCCGTCCGGAGCAGCCAGACACGGGTCATCGGCCTGCTCGGAACCAGACGCGACCAGGCACGGAGGAAGATCTCGGCGACGATCTCCGTCACCTCCGCATCATCCTCGACGACCCCCTCGACGTGATGCCTGACCGCTGCCCAGTTCGCGTCGAAGAGCGCGGTGAAGGCCTCATCCCTCTGGGTCTCGCGGTCGCGTCCGCGGGCGCTCATCCCTGCCGACCGTGGGAGGACCCGATCCGCGACGCGTCTCGGTGCCCCATCTCAGAACCCGAGGCGACCGAGCTGCTTCGGGTCGCGCTGCCATTCCTTCGCCACCTTGACGTGCAGGCCGAGGAAGACCCTCGTGCCGAGCAGCGCCTCGATGCCCACCCGCGCACGGCGCCCGACATCGGCGAGTCGCTTGCCCTTGTGTCCGATGATGATGGCCTTCTGGCTGTCGCGCTCGACCACGATCGACGCGTGGACATCGGTGAGGTCGGTGCCTTCTCGCGGTGCGATGTCGTCGATCACGACAGCGATCGAGTGCGGGAGCTCGTCACGGACGCCGTCGAGCGCCGCCTCGCGGATCATCTCGGCGATGCGGTCCTCCTCGGACTCGTCGGTCGTGACGCCTTCGCCGTACAGCGCCGGGCCTTCGGGCATCAGGGAGAGCACCTCGTCCGCGAGCACGTCGAGCTGGTCACGGGTCAGCGCGGACAGCGGGATCACGGCGGCCCAGTCCTCCCGGAGCGCGTCGACCTCCATCAGGCGCTCGGTGATGTCGTCGCGGCCGGCAGCATCCGTCTTCGTCACGATCGCGATCTTCTTCGCGCGTCGGTACCCGTCGAGGGACGCGGCGATCCGCCGGTCGCCCGGACCGACCTTCTCGGTCGCGGGCACGCAGAAGCCGATCACATCGACGTCTCCGAGCACCTGCTCGACCAGATCGTTCAGCCGCTCGCCGAGCAGCGTGCGCGGCTTGTGGATGCCCGGCGTGTCGACGATCACGAGCTGCCCCTCCGGACGGTTCACGATCCCTCGGATCGCCCGCCGGGTGGTCTGCGGCTTCTCACTCGTGATCGCGATCTTCTCGCCGACCAGGGCGTTCGTGAGGGTGGACTTGCCGACGTTGGGGCGCCCCACGAACGTGACGAACCCGCTTCGCGTCTGCTCAGTCATCGTGTGCATCTCTCTCATCTGCGGAGTGTCCCGCGTCGTGTGCCGACCGTTCCACGAACACGGTCGCGATTCCGCGTCCTCGTCCCCTGGATGCTCCGCCGGTGAGCGTGAGCCCCTCCACCGTCGCGGTGGATCCCGGTTGCGGGACCTGCCCCAGCGCCTTGCCGAGCAGACCGCCGATCGAGTCGACGTCCTCATCCTCGAGCTCGAGGCCGAACAGGTCGCCGACGTCCTCGAGGGAGAGGCGGGCGCTGACCCGGTAGCGTCCGTCGCCGAGTTCGACGACTTCAGCCGACACCTGATCGTACTCGTCGGAGATCTCCCCGACGAGCTCCTCGATGAGGTCCTCGAGGGTCACGAGACCCGAGATGCCGCCATGCTCGTCGATCACCAGGCACACGTGCACGGCGTCGCGCTTCATCTGCTGCAGCAGCGTCTCGGCGCGCATCGACTCAGGGACGAACGTGGCGGGTCGGGAGATCGGGCGGATGGATGCGGCCCGCCAGGCGTTCTCGTCACGGAACGCGAAGAGCACCAGATCCTTGAGATACAGGACGCCGACGACATCGTCGGCGTCGTCGTCCACGACCGGCATGCGCGAGACGCCGCGCTGGAGGAACAGCGCCATCGCCTCGCTGGTCGTCGCGGTGGCGTCGACCGTGACCATCTCGGTGCGGGGCACCATCACGGCACGCACGAACTGATCCGTGAAGTCGAAGACCGAATGGATGAGATCGCGGTCGTCGGCCTCGATGAGGTCGTTCGACGCGGCCTCGTCGACCATGCTCAGCAGCTGCTCCTCTGAGGTGAACGAGCTGCGACCACGCCCGGGGGTGACGCGATTCCCGAGCACCACGAGCCCCTGCGCGAGGGGGCCGAGGATGATGCGCAGGCCGCGGACGACCGGCGCGTTGACCCGGAGCATCCCCTCGGCGTGGTGGCGTCCGAACGACCGAGGGCTCGCTCCGACGAGCACGAAGCTGATCCCGGTCATGAGCAGGGCGGCGGCGAGCATCGCCCACCAGATGTTGTCGAACAGGATGCTGAAGGCGACCGTGACGAGCACCGCAGCGGCGGTCTCGGTCAGCACTCGGATGAACGCGACCGCGTTGACGTGGGCGTCGGTGTCGGCGGCGATGCGGGTCAGCTGCGCGGCGTTGCGTCCCTCCGTGCCCATCTCCGCGATGTCGGAGCGCGACGTGACGCCGAAGGCCGCATCGATCGCGGCCATGAGTCCGCCGAAGGCGACGAGCAGGACGGCGCCCGCGAGCAGGAAGGCCGCGGTCATCGTCGACGTTCAGCCGCGGCGAAGCCCTGGATGAGCTCCTTCTGCAGCCCGAACATCTCGCGCTCCTCGTCGGGCTCGGCGTGATCGAACCCGAGCAGGTGCAGCAGTCCGTGGGTGGTGAGGAGGATCAGCTCGTCCATCAGCGTGTGACCGGCGGCCTGCGCCTGCGCCTCGGCGACCTGCGGGCAGAGCACGATGTCGCCGAGCAGACCGGGTGCGGTCGGGCGGTCCTCCGTGCCGGGGCGCAGCTCGTCCATCGGGAAGCTGAGCACGTCCGTCGGTCCCGGCTCGTCCATCCACTGCACGTGCAGCGCCTCCATCGCAGCCTCGTCGACGAGGACGATCGCGACCTCGGCATCGGGGCTGACGTGCATCTGGGCGAGGTTGAAGTCGGTCAGCCGCTGCAGCACGGGCTCGTCGACGTCGATGGCCGACTCGTTGTTGATCTCGATCATGACTGTGCTCGTTTCATCAGGAGAGGCCGCGTTTCGGCATCCGGTCCCGGGGTCCTGGTCGCTGTGCGCCTCGGCGCTCTGCGCGATTGGCGAACTCGGCCGCCTGCTCGCGCTCGTAGCGCTGCGCCGTGCGGCGCTCGTCGTACTGGCTGTATGCGTCGACGATCTGTCCGACGAGCGAGTGGCGCACGACGTCTTCGCTCGTCAGTCGGGCGAAGTGGATGTCGTCGATGCCGTCGAGCACCCGGGTCACGAGGCGCAGCCCGGACGATCCCTGGGGAAGATCCACCTGGGTGATGTCGCCCGTGACGACCATCTTCGAGCCGAAGCCGAGACGCGTCAGGAACATCTTCATCTGCTCCGGCGTGGTGTTCTGCGCCTCGTCGAGCACCACGAACGAGTCGTTGAGCGTGCGTCCGCGCATGTAGGCGAGAGGCGCGACCTCGATGGTCCCCGTCGCCATCAGGCGCGGGACGATCTCCGGGTCCATCATCTCGTTCAACGCGTCGTAGAGCGGCCGCAGGTACGGGTCGATCTTGTCCGTGAGGGTGCCGGGCAGGAAGCCCAGTCGCTCCCCCGCCTCGACGGCCGGACGCGTCAGGATGATCCGCGTGACCTCCTTGCGCTGCAGCGCCTGGACGGCTTTCGCCATCGCGAGGTAGGTCTTGCCGGTTCCCGCGGGGCCGATCCCGAAGACGATCGTGTTCTCCTCGATCGCGTCGACGTACTCCTTCTGACCGAGGGTCTTCGGACGGATCACCTTGCCCCTGGTCGAGAGGATCGCCTCGCCGAGCACCTCGCTCGGCCGCGGGCCGCCGTCGGTGCGGAGCATGCGGGCGGAGCTCGCGACATCGCTTGGGGCGAGGTCGTGTCCGGCCTTCGTCATCGTCATCAGCTCGTCCACGAGCGACTTCGCCTTCGCGACGGCGTCGGGTGCGCCCGAGAGCGTGATCTCGTTGCCGCGCACGAGCACCTGCACGTCCCGGTGCTCCTTCTCGAGCATCCGGAGCAGGCGGTCCTGCGGGCCGAGCAGCTGCACCATGGCGACACCGTCGGCATAGATCTTCTCGACGGCGGTGTCGGATGCGGTCACGGGGTCGTTTTCGTCAGAAGCCAACGAGCTTGTTCTCCTCGATGTTGCCGAGCACATGGGCGTGCACGTGGAAGACGGATTGGGCGGCGCTCGCGCCGTTGTTGAAGATGAGGCGGTATTCGCCGTTCGCATGCTCGGAGGCGAGCTGCTTCGCGGCGGCGACCATCTCGGCCAGCAGACCGGGGTCGCCGGCGGCGAGCTCGGTGACGTCGCGGTAGTCCGCTGTCTTCGGGATCACCAGCGCGTGCAACGGCGCCTGCGGGTCGATGTCGCGGATCGCGAAGACCCGGCCGGTGTCCAGCAGGATCTCACCTGGGATGTCGCCGTTCAGGATGCGCGTGAAGATCGAGGGCTCGGACATGCTCCCAGTCTACTGACCGCCACGCGGCGCGGACCTTCGCCGTCTCACCACCGGCCGAGCGCGACGGAGAGCACGGCGATCGCCGCCGGACCTGCCGTGGAGGTGCGCAGCACCGTGTCACCGAGCAGCACGCGCTCCGCGCCGGCGGCGACCAGCTTCGCGATCTCGTCGTCCGAGATGCCGCCCTCCGGACCGACGACCAGCACGACGTCGCGGCCGTCCGGTTCGAGCTCCGAGAGCCGGGCGGGCGCACCGGGATCGAGCAGCAGGACCCGCTGAGTCGAGGCGCGAGCGGCGAGATCGGATGTCGACGCGGACACCGCGACCTCCGGGACCCACCGCCGATGGGCCTGCTTGGCCGCTTCGCGGACGATCGTCGCCCAGCGCTCACGTCCCTTGACCGCCTTCGGGCCGTCCCAGCGGGAGATGCTGCGACTCGCCTGCCACGGCACGATCTCGTCCACTCCGAGCTCACAGGCGGCCTGCACCGCGAGCTCGTCACGATCGCCCTTGGCCAGAGCCTGCACGAGGACGATCCGGGGACTCGGGGCCTCCTGCGTCGACCGCTCGGACACGCGGACGTCGACCCGAGACGGCGACACCTCCTCAGCGACGCCGACGAGCCACACACCCACGCCGTCGCCGACCGTCACGGTCTCGCCGACCCGAAGACGGCGAACCACCGCAGCGTGCTTCGCCTCGGCGCCGGTGAGGGAGACGAGGTCGCCGACCGCGGCATCCGACGATGTCTCGACGAGGAAGTGCAGTGCCATGTCGCTGCCCGATCAGTGCGAGCGGAAGCGGTCGCGCAGCTTCGAGAACAGCCCCTGCTGGAACTGCGCCAGCTGCGGCCCCGGAGCCTTGGTCTTCTTGGCGAAGTCCTCGATGAGCGCGCGCTGCGCGGAATCGAGCTTGGTCGGGGTCACGACCTGCACGCCGACCCGGAGGTCTCCGCGCTGGGTGCCCCGCAGCGGCGTGATGCCGCGGCCCTTGATGGTCAGGACATCGCCCGACTGCACTCCGGAGCGGATCTCGAGGTCGACCTCGCCGTCGAGCCCCTGGATCGTCGTCTCGGTACCGAGGATCGCATCGGGCATCGAGACCTCGAGCGTCGCGAGCAGGTCGTCGCCGTCGCGGCTGAAGGACGGATGCGGGTTCACGGTCACCTCGACGTACAGGTCACCGTTAGGACCGCCGGCCTTGCCGACCTCGCCGGAGCCGGGGAGCTGCAGACGCAGACCGGTCTCGACGCCGGCGGGGATGTCGAGCGAGACGGTGCGACGGGACCGCACACGACCCTGGCCTCCGCAGGTGCCGCACGGGTACGGGATCGTCGTGCCGTATCCCTCGCAGGTGCCGCAGGGCTGGGAGGTGACGACGTTGCCGAGCAGACTGCGCACCTGGCGCTGGACGTGTCCCGTGCCGCCGCAGATGTCGCAGGTGACGGGCGAGGTGCCCTCCTGACAGCACGAGCCGTTGCAGGTCTCGCAGAGGACGGCGGTGTCGACCTCGATGTCGCGGTGCGCACCGAAGACCACGTCGCCGAGGTCGAGGGTGACCCGCACCAGGGCATCCTGACCGCGCTCCCGCCGCGACCGGGGACGCGCGCCGCGCCCGCCGCCCTGACCGGCGCCGAAGAAGGTCTCGAAGATGTCGCCGAAGCCGCCGAAGCCCTGGAAGTTGCCGGCCGCGCCGTCTCCACCGCCCATGTCGTAGCGACGACGGGAGTCGTCGTCGCTGAGGACGTCGTAGGCGTGGGTGACGAGCTTGAACTGCTCGGCCGCATCCTCTCCCGGGTTCACATCCGGGTGGAGCTGACGTGCGAGGCGACGATACGCCTTCTTGATCTCGTCGGTGGAGGCGTCGCGGGAGACGCCGAGTACCTCGTAGTGATCTGCCACAATGGCCCTTCTGCGTGTGCTGTCTCTGGGCGACCGCGTCAGCGGGACGCCTCGTCTTCGTCGAGCATCCGCGAGAGGTAGCGGGCCACAGCCCGCGCAGCCGCGAGATTGCTCGGGTAGTCCATGCGCGTCGGCCCCATGACGCCGACACGCGCCGTGCCGCTGGGTGCGGCGTAGTTGCTGGCGACGATCGATGCCTCGCCGAGCCCGAACGAGGCGTTCTCGGTGCCGATGCTCGCGGCGAGACCGTGCGAGTCCGCTTCCATCTCACTCATCAGACGGAGCAGGGTGACCTGCTCCTCGATGGCCTCCAGGAGCGGATGGATGCTGCCGCGGAAGTCCTGCTCGCGACGTGCGAGCGTCGCAGCCCCCGCCATCACGAGGCGCTCCTGGCGGAAGGCGCCGAGTTCATCGACGACGATGGTCGCCAGCGCGCGCAGGACCACGTCCTGAGCGTGCGTGTCGCCGGCGAGGAGCGCCTGCAGCCGCTCGGCAGCGTCGCTGACCGCGCGACCGGTGATGAGCGCCGACAGCCGCGCCCGCAGCAGACCCATGTCTGCCTCGTCGACGTCGACCGGGAGCGGCGCGATGCGCTGCGACACGCCGCCGGCGTCCGTGACGAGCACGATGAGCAGGCGGTTGGGGGCGAGCGCGACGAGCTCGAGATGGGTGAGGTGCGCACGCGCGAAGGACGGGTACTGCGCGAGAGCGACCTGGCCCGTCAGCTGCGTGAGCACGCGGACCGTGCGGACCATCAGGTCGTCCAGGTCCGACGGCGCAGTGAGGAACGACTCGATCGCCGTGCGCTGCGCGACCGAGAGCGGGCGCAGCTGGGCGAGGTGGTCGACGAAGACGCGGTACCCCTTGTCGGTGGGGACGCGTCCGGATGACGTGTGCGGCGCGGTGATGAGCTCTTCGTCTTCGAGCAGCGCCATGTCGTTGCGGATCGTCGCGGCCGACACCCCGAAGGAGTAGCGGTCGACGATGGACCGGCTGCCGACGGGTTCGTGCGTCTCGACGTAGTCCTGCACGATCGCGCGAAGAACCTGGAGGCCTCTTTCACTGACCATCGCAACTCCCTCCCCTTGGCACTCACTGGCTTCGAGTGCCAATTCTACCCGCCGATGCGCCCGCATCGGTGATCCGCGGCCATGGCAGGCGGCTCAGTCGGTGAGTTCGCGCACGACCGCGTCGGCGAGAAGGCGCCCGCGCAGTGTGAGCTGCAGGCGTCCGCGCACGGCCGCGGCGGGGTCGACGAGCCCGTCCGCGATGAGACCGGCGACCCTCGTGCGCTTCGCGGGCGCGAGATCCGCCACCGCGATGCCCTCCCTGATCCGGCTCAGGAGCAGGATGCGCTCGAGCGTCGCAGACTTCTGGTCCGGCCGCTCGGTGCCTGCGGCCGGCGACTCCCCTGCTGCCAGGCGTTGGGCGTAGGCGGCCGGGTGCTTGACGTTCCACCAGCGCAGGCCCGCGACGTGGCTGTGCGCGCCCGGTCCGAATCCCCACCAGTCGTGCCCGCGCCAGTAAGCGAGATTGTGTCGGGAGCGCTCCCCCTCGGAACGGGCCCAGTTGCTGATCTCGTACCACTCGAACCCGGCTGCCCCGAGACGGGCGTCCGCGAGCTCGTACATGTCGGCCTGCAGGTCATCGTCCGGCATGGGCACCTCGCCACGCCGGATCTGCCTCGCCAGCTTCGTGCCGTCCTCGATGATCAGCGCATACGCCGAGATGTGATCGGACTCGAGCGCCAGCGCCGCGTCGAGCGACGACTCCCAATCGGCGAGCGTCTCACCGGGTGCTCCGTAGATGAGGTCGACGCTGACCGCGAGCCCGGCGTCCTTGGCTGCTGCGACGGCGGTCGTCACGTTCTCAGGGCGGTGGGTGCGGTCGAGCGCTGCCAGCACATGGGGCACCGCCGACTGCATCCCGACGGAGAGGCGCGTGACGCCGGCGTCGGCGAGCGTGCGCACCACCTCGGGCGTCACCGTGTCGGGGTTCGCCTCGACCGTCACCTCGGCACCGTCAGCCAGGCCGAACGCATCGGTGGCGGCATCCAGCATCCGTGCGAGGTCGCCCGCCGGCAACAGAGTGGGTGTGCCTCCGCCGAAGAAGACCGTGTCCATCGGACGCAGGCGACCGGCGTCCGCGAGCACGCGTGCAGCGAGGTCGATCTCCGTGATCAGCGTTGAGGCGTAGTCCTCCTGCTTCGCTCCGCGCAGCTCACCCGACGTGTAGGTGTTGAAGTCGCAGTAGCCGCAGCGGACCCGGCAGAACGGGACGTGGAGGTAGGCCGAGAACGGCACTGCGGGATCGACCGAGAGGTCGGACGGGAGACTGCCGTCCGCCGGTGCCGGATCTCCGAGAGGGAGAGGGCCGGCCATCAGAGGTGTACGGCCATCAGACGGGGGTCGCGTAGAGCGGGGAGATCGCCCTCAGGTAGCGGGCGAACAGCTCGCGCCGACGTCGCTTCACGAGAGCGGGCACGAGGCGATAGAGCAGCGAGTTGGGGGCGTCGAAGGCACGGACGGAGAACCACACCTCGTCGTTGTCCTCACGCCAGTCGATGTCGAAGGACTCCTCGCCGCGCACCACGGATCCGCCGACGGTACCCAGGACGAATCCGATCCGGCGCTTCTCCTCCGTCACGGAGATCACACGGAGTTCGGCATCCGCTCGCATGCCGCTCACCCTGCCGTGCAGCCGCAGCGTCATGCCGGGGCCGGCGAACGGGGTGCCCTCGGCATCGAAGCGCTGCTCGACGTCGTTCTTGCTCGGAGCGATCGGCGTGCCCTCGGCATTGAAGCTGACGCCGGCATATGCGGGACCGGGAGCCGGCCGCACGTCGTCGATGCTGAGACCAGCGGCCCGCTGGGCGGTCCAGGTCAGGAGTGCCTCGCCGGCGGTCTGGAATCTCTCCGCGCCGCTGCCGATGCGCCAGGAATTCTCCGCCGGGATGCTGCGCTCCGGCGGGTACTGCATCAGATCGGGGGCGTGGGTAGCACCCACGGCCGCATAGTCCACCGTGTCGTCTCGGAAAGTCCCGCGCCGCATGAGAACCAGCCTACTTCCCGTCACCTGGACGATCACCCCCACGCGCCGGGCAGCCCCGACTCGCGGGGTCCTACTTCTTGTCCTTGCCCTCGACGTCACCGGAGAGGGCGGCGATGAACGCCTCCTGCGGCACCTCGACGCGACCGACCATCTTCATGCGCTTCTTGCCCTCTTTCTGCTTCTCGAGGAGCTTGCGCTTGCGGCTGATGTCACCGCCGTAGCATTTGGCGAGCACGTCCTTGCGCAGCGCCCTGATCGTCTCGCGG
>NZ_JBEPZB010000032.1:0-34133 GCF_041641055.1 Microbacterium sp. | reverse complement strand
CTGCGTAAACCACTTCATACCTGTTTCGTTGGGGAGCTCGCGGCTCCGAGATCTCACGGGAAGACTGTTGCTTGCATGCATCGCGGGGCGACGGGCACGAACGCAAGACTCTCCGCTCCGACCGTCGAGGACGACGCGGCATACGCACCAAGGGACTACTTTACCGGATGCCGGACCCCGTGGCAAAACGTGCCGTCCGGTGTGTCCGGCCATAGGCTGACGAGATGACCGTTCTCGTCGACGACCCGCGCTGGCCGGCACACGGACGCCTGTGGGCGCACCTCGTCAGCGACGACAATCTCGACGAGCTGCACGCCTTCGCACGAGCTCACGACGTGCCGGCGCGCGCGTTCGATCTCGACCACTACGACGTACCGGACGACATGATCCCCCGGCTCCTCGCCGCCGGCGCACAGCATGTCGGCGGCAAGGAGCTGGTCAGGCGACTGATCGCCTCAGGACTGCGAATCCCCGCTCGCGACCGGCGCTGACGGCTCGGAGTTCACCGAGACGGGAGTGCCGGTGAGGGCAGCCGTCGAGACGCGGCGACGACCGCGACCCTGACCGGGCGCCTTCGGCTCGGGAAGGGCATCGAGCACCGAATCGAGCAGCGCCTCCGCCGGGGACTTCGGCGACGACTTGCGATCGGATCCGCGCTTCTTGCGAGGCTTCTTGGCGCGCTCCTGAGAGGCAGGGGCCTCCGCCTGCTCCACGGCGGGAGCCGGAGCATCCGTCGCCTCCTCCGCGTTCGGAACGCGGGTGGAGGCCGCGATCTGCGCGAGAGCGGACTTGGCACCTTCGGGGATGCTGTGGGTCGTGCCGGACGCCGGAGCGGGGCTCTGCGACTGGCCGTTGCCGCCGCGCTGGCGACGGTTCGACTGAGAGTTGCCGTTGCCGTTGCCGCCGTTGCCGTTGCTGCTCGAGCGGTGCTTCACGACCGGGTCATGGTGCACGATGACGCCGCGACCGGCGCAGACGTCGCACGCCTCGCTGAACGTCTCGAGCAGGCCGAGGCCCAGCTTCTTGCGTGTCATCTGCACGAGACCGAGCGAGGTGACCTCGGCGACCTGGTGCTTGGTCCTGTCACGGCTGAGGCATTCGATCAGACGGCGCAGCACGAGGTCGCGGTTGGACTCGAGCACCATGTCGATGAAGTCGACGACGATGATGCCGCCGATGTCGCGCAGACGCAGCTGGCGGACGATCTCCTCTGCGGCCTCGAGGTTGTTCTTGGTGACGGTCTCCTCAAGGTTGCCGCCGGAGCCGACGAACTTGCCGGTGTTCACGTCGACGACGGTCATGGCCTCGGTGCGATCGATCACGAGCGAACCACCGGAGGGCAGCCACACCTTGCGGTCGAGGGCCTTCTCGATCTGCTCCGTGATGCGGAACGCGTCGAACGGGTCGGCCTCGTCCTCGTACGACTCGACGCGCTCGAGCAGGTCGGGCGCGACGCTCTCGAGGTAGGCGCGGATCGTGCGCTGCGCGTCTTCGCCCTGGATCAGCATCTTCGTGAAGTCCTCGTTGAAGACGTCACGGACGATCTTGACCAGGAGGTCGGGCTCGGCGTGCAGGAGAGCGGGAGCCTGCTGGTTCTCGACCTGGGTGCGGATGTGCTCCCACTGCGTGGTCAGACGCTGCACGTCGCGCGTGAGCTGGTCTTCGGTCGCGCCCTCGGCCGCCGTGCGGACGATCACGCCGGACGACTCCGGCAGGACCTCCTTCAGGATGCGCTTGAGGCGCGTGCGCTCGTTGTCGGGAAGCTTGCGGCTGATGCCGTTCATCGATCCGCCGGGCACGTACACGAGGTAGCGGCCCGGAAGGGAGATCTGGCTCGTGAGGCGTGCGCCCTTGTGCCCCACCGGGTCCTTCGTGACCTGCACGAGGACGCGGTCGCCGGCCTTCAGCGCCAGCTCGATGCGACGCGGCTGGTTGCCGGTCTCGACACCGTCCCAGTCGACCTCACCGGAGTAGAGCACGGCGTTGCGTCCGCGACCGATGTCGACGAAGGCGGCCTCCATGCTCGGCAGGACGTTCTGCACACGACCGAGGTACACGTTGCCGATCAGCGAGGCGTCCTGGTTGCGCGCGACGTAGTGCTCGACGAGCACGCCGTCTTCGAGGACGCCGATCTGGGTGCGGCCGTTCTTCGAGCGGACGACCATCTTGCGGTCGACAGACTCGCGACGGGCGAGAAACTCGGCCTCGGTGACCACGGGGCGGCGACGTCCGGCATCGCGACCGTCGCGCCGGCGCTGCTTCTTGGCCTCGAGGCGGGTGGATCCCTTGATCGCCTTCGGCTCGGTGATGTACTCGACGACGCGCTGACGCGGCTGGCGCGGCTCGTCGCGCTGCTCGCGGGTGTCGCCCTCGTCTGAGCCACCCCGACGGCGGCGACCACGGCGTCCGGAGGCCGGCTCGTCCTGCTCGCGGTCGGCGATGCGGTCGAAGATGCGCTCACGACCCTGGCGTGCCGGGAGCGGCACCACCTCGGGCGCGTAGAAGTGCAGCTGCGTCGAGACCTGCGACACGAAGACCTCGGGAAGCAGACCCAGCGACACAGCCGTGAGCGCCTTCGGCGTCTCAGGCTCCTCGACCGACTTGTCGCTCGCGGCAGGTGCAGCCTCCTCAGCCGGCGCAGCCTCCTCAGCAGGCGCAGCCTCCTCAGCCGGCGCAGCCTCCTCAGCCGGCGCAGCCTCCTCAGCCGGCGCAGCCTCCTCTGCGGGAGCAGCCTCCTCTGCGGGAGCAGTCCCGTCAGCCGGAGCGGCATCCTCCGTGGCGGGAGACTCCTCGGCAGCCGACGGATCGGCCTCCGTCGGAGCGTCCGCGGCTACCTCTGCGGGTGCGTCAGCATCCGCAGCGAAGTCGAGGGTAGGGGCGTCGTAGTCATTGTTCTCATCGGCCATCTCTGGCGTGCTCCTCGTGCGGACGCTTCGTGTTCCGCTAAATCTCATGCGGCACCTGCCGGTGCCGCGAACTCATTCGGTGTGCGACCGGCTCATGGCTCTGGTCACGAGGGGCATACGGCCCCGAAGTCTGCGTCGATGCCCACACCGACAGGGTCGACGGGTGCATCACAGGCCATTATCGCACGCTGCACGCCAACCTCCTACTTCCCAGGCGAGCCATGGCATGTCGGGGTGGTTGGCCAAAGCGGGTCGGCCAGAGTCTCGCGGGCCAGACCCTTTGCTGGCGGCTCTGTCGAATGCGTCGCACGCCGAGAAGAACGGGACGACTGGCCCGTCCACCGCACCTGCGATTGAGCGTGGGTGCCCTCTAGGGGGTGAGGGCCGGGAAGGTCCACCGACCGTCGATGATCTCAGCGCGAGGTCGGTACAGCCGGACGAGGTAGTTCCAGCCTTCAGTGATCGGGAGCGCGTTCGGGACATCGTCGGGATAGTCGCCGAAGCGGACGGTGACGGTGCCGTCGTCGTTGCGGGCTGCAGTGATGTTGTTGATCGCGTACGCGCCACGTTCGTTCGGCTCGAAGTACCCGGCTGCGTTGTACACGGAGATTGACCAGAACCCATCGACTGGCACTTCTCCGACCGTCAGCTCGAACTGACCGACTGGGAGGCGTGGATCAACGCCGATGTAGCTCGCTTCGGCCGTGGGCAACCCTCCCCATCCTGCTGCCGTGCCGATCAGGTGACGGACGGGTTCGACCTCATCCTCCGAGCCGAACATGTGATCAAAGCCGGTCAGGTTGCGGGCGAGCGAGAGCAGTGCGTCGCGCGTCTCGTCAAGGCTGGCCGTGTCGTAGTCGGGCATGTCGAACGGAATCGCCGAACCGGCGTCGAGTCGGATCTGGTCCTGTAGTGCGGCGACGTCGGAAAGATCCGAAGCGCTCGCGGGGTCCACGAGGGTACGGATCGCGAGCACGACGTACGGTGTTCCGAACTGCTCGACGGACAGGCGGTGCTCGCCAGCATCATGGAAGATGCCGTTCACATAGTGGCGCTCGTTGACGACCATGGCCGACATGTAGCGCTCGCCGTGCTCGGGAATGGTGAAGGTAGCACCGGCGCGGATGTCCACGACGGCAAAGCTGTACAGGGTATCCCTGTTCAGTCGTATGACTGTCTGCTTGTCGATGGCCGCGGGTTCACGGTTGTGAAGAAACCGATTGATTCCGCCCGCGTTGACCTGGAGATCACTCATCATCCGGTGAGTCTCAGCGAGTGCGAAATTATCTGCATTGACCAGAACGCTCATGCTTGATCATGGCACCTGGAGCCCCTCATCCGCATGCACTGGTCGCCAGCTCTCCCCCGCGCCGTTTTCTCCGGCGCGCTCACGCCCGATCCATAGCGATCGCTGAGAGAATCCACACATGAGCGAGCAGCGAACCCGCCCCGTCGTCTATGCCGTGTGGCTGATCATCGCGAGTGTCATCGGCTGGTTCGCCGCCTTCCAGCTCACCGTCGAGAAGTTCGTGCTCCTCGAGAACCCGACCGACGCGCTGTCGTGCGATGTCAGCCCCTTCATCCAGTGCAGCAAGAACCTCGGCTCGTGGCAGGGCGAGATCTTCGGCTTCCCCAATCCCCTCCTCGGTCTCACCGGCTGGATGGCGCCGCTCGTGCTCGGAGTCGCGATCCTCGCCGGCGCGCGCTTCCCCCGGTGGTTCTGGGCTGTGTTCGGTGCCGGCATCACCTTCGCGTTCGGCCTCGTCTGCTGGCTGATCGGCCAGAGCCTGTACGCGCAGAACCTCGGCGTGCTGTGCCCGTGGTGCATGGTCACCTGGGCCGTCACCATCCCGACGTTCTTCGCCACGATGCTCCACCTCACCCGCAACGGCACCTTCACCCGGAACGAGAAGGCGCAGGAGCGCGCCGGATCCCTCATGCAGTGGGTGCCGCTGGCCACGGTCCTCGCGTACGCCGTCATCATCATGATGGCTCAGCTGCAGGGGCTGGACTTCCTCGGCGAGATGGCCCGCATCCTCTTCTGACTCCGACGCCGTCTGCGGTCACGGCGGCGAGGGCCCGGAGCGCGAAGAAGCCCGCCGCACGTGATCGTGCGGCGGGCTTCTTCGCGGTCGGCGCGGCTCAGTCGAACCAGATGCCGAGCTCGCGTGCAGCCGACTCGGGGCTGTCAGAGCCGTGCACCAGGTTCTGCTGGACAGCGAGGCCCCAGTCACGTCCGAAGTCGCCGCGGATCGTGCCGGGCGCTGCGGTGGTCGGGTCCGTCGTGCCGGCGAGGGAGCGGAATCCCTCGATCACGCGGTTCCCCGCCAGGCGGATGGCCACGGACGGGCCCGAGAGCATGAACTCGAGGAGCGGCTCGTAGAACGGCTTGCCCTCGTGCTCGGCGTAGTGCTCGGCAAGCAGATCGCGGTCGGGCTCCACGAGTCGGATGTCGACGAGCGCGTAGCCCTTCGACTCGATGCGCGCCAGGATCGCTCCGGTGAGGCCGCGGGCGACACCATCGGGCTTGACGAGGACGAGGGTTTCTTCGGTGGCCATGTCATTCACTCTCTGTCTGAGTCTCGGTCGCGGGTCCGGCGGGACGTCGTGCGTCCAATCGAGCCCCCATGATCGTCGCATACCCCCACATGCCGCCGAAAATCACGACGACGAGAAGGATCGCCGGCACCAGGATCGCGGCCAGCGCGATCACGATCTGCAGGATCCACCCCGCGGCGATCGCCCAGGGCTTCGTGATCATCCCCGCGACGGCGAGGCAGGCAAGGCCCACGACCGCTCCCCCGACGATCCCCCACCACTGCGGGATGCCGTCGGGAAGGGTCTTGAGCCCGAACACCGTGAGCCCGGCGAGGAACACGACGATCGACTCGAACCCCAGCACGATCGGGGCGAGCTTCTGCACGAGGGTGCGCGGAGGGCGAGGAGCGCGCGGGGTCCGCGCGGCGGGATCTGTGCTCACGCGCGCCACCCGGACTTCCAGTCCTCTTCCTCCGCCAGGGTGATCGCCTCGCCCGCGAGCACGACAGAACCCGCGATCACGACCGCCCGGCGGTCGGAGGAGGCGGCCCACTCCCTGGCCGCATCCGCCGCCTCGGCGAGCGTCTGATGCACGGTCACGCGCTGGCCCGCCGCCTCCACGAGGTCGGCGATCGTGTCGGCATCGCTCGCACGATCCGACTCCGGCGCCGTCGCGAACACGTGAGCGGCCGCGGGAGCGAGCTTCGCGACGATGCCGGCCGCGTCCTTGTCGGCGAGTACGCCGAGGACCACGCCCCACTCGTCGAAATCGAAGCTGTCATCCATGGCCTGCGCGAGCGCCGCAGCGCCGTGCGGGTTGTGCGCGGCATCGACGATCACCGTCGGAGCGATGCCGAGCAGCTGCAGACGACCGGGCGACGTCGCGCCCTGGAGCGCCTCCGAGATGATGTCGGGGGCGATGCGCTGCTGCCCGCCGCCGATCAGCGACTCCACCGCGGCGATTGCGAGAGCCGCGTTGTGGCCCTGATGCGCACCGTACTGGGGAAGGTACTCCTCGAGGTATTCGCCCGCGAGACCTCGGATCGAGATGAGCTGTCCTCCCACCGCGAGCTTCTGCTCCGTGAGGCCGAACTCGTCGCCCTCGAACGCGATGGTGGCGTCCTTCTCCCCCGCGACCCGGCGAAGCACCTCGGCGGCCTCCGGCGGCTGCTGGGCGGAGACGACGGCCGCACCCTCCTTGATGATGCCCGACTTGACCGTCGCGATCTTCGCGATCGTGTCGCCGAGGCGGTCGGCGTGGTCGAGGTCGATCGGCGTGAAGACCGCGACGTCGCCATCTGCGGTGTTCGTCGAATCCCACTCGCCGCCCATGCCCACTTCCAGCACGAGCACGTCGACGGGCGCGTCGGCCACCGCGACGAAAGCGAGCACCGTCAGCAGCTCGAAGAACGTCAGCAGCTCCTCGCCCGCGGCCTGCAGTTCGGCATCGACGATCTCGACGAAGGGCTCGATCTCGTCCCATGCGTCGGCGAACGCCGCATCCTCGATCGGCTCGCCGTCGATCATGATGCGCTCCGTGAAGCGCTCCAGGTGCGGGCTCGTGAAGAGCCCGGTGCGCAGTCCGTGCGCTCGGAGCAGTGTCTCGATCATCCGCGCGGTCGACGTCTTGCCGTTCGTGCCGGTGATGTGCACCACGCGGTAGGTGCGCTGCGGATCGTCGAGGAACGCGAGGATGCGCGCGGTGCGCTCCTTGCGCGGCTGCACCCAACGCTCGCCCGCCCTGCTCAGCAGCGTGTCGTAGACCGCATCCGCTCTGTCCCGAGCACTCATGCGCGCACCTCCGTGGACGTCGTGTCGATCGTGACGATGATCGGGCGCTTGTCGGCGCCGAGAGCCGTGGCTCCGGTGCGGAACACTCCGTCTCCGGGGCTGGAGACCTCCTGCACGAGTGCGTCCATCTCGTCGGTGGCCTGCACCGCGAAGGCGACCGCGAGGGTCTCTCCGGCGATCAGCTCGGCGTGCGTCTGCAGCGCCTCGGCATCCGCCGGACTCACGTTGAGCGCGAGGACGATGCGGTCGCTGACGTCGAGATCGGCGTTCTTGCGCGCCTCCTGCACGACGCGGATGGCGTCTCGGGCGAGTCCCTCGGCCTCCAGCTCGGGCGTGGTCTGCGTGTCGAGGAGCACGAACCCGCCGGACGGCACGATGGCGAGGGCCTCGCCCTCCGGGCGTCCCGTCGTCTCGAGGACCAGGTCGTACTCGCTCGGCTCCAGCGGGATGCCCCCGGCCGTCACGACGCCGTCGACCTCGGACCAGTCGCCGCTGCGGGCCGCCTGGATCGCCTTCTGCACATCCCTGCCGAGTCGCGGTCCGGCGGCGCGGGCGTTGACGCTGAGGCGGTGATCGATGCCGTAGTCCGCGGCCGTGGTCTCCCCCGCCTGGACGAGCTCGACCGACTTGACGTTGAGCTCCTCGCGGAGGATCTCCTCGAACTGCCCGAGGCCGGCGGCGTTCGGCGACACGACCGTGAGGCGCGCCAGCGGCAGCCGCACGCGCAGCTTCTGCTTCTTGCGCAGCGCGTTGCCCACGCTCGACAGCTCGCGGACGGCATCCATCGCATCGCGGATGTCATCGGCCGCGGGGAAGGCCGACTCGTCCGGCCAGTCCTGCAGGTGCACGCTGCGTCCGCCGGTGAGTCCCTGCCAGACGCGCTCGCTGATCAGCGGCACGAGCGGTGCCGCGACCCTGGTCAGCGTCTCGAGCACGGTGTAGAGCGTGTCGAAGGCGTCGGTGCTCGATCCCTCCCAGAACCGGTCGCGCGAACGACGGATGTACCAGTTGGTGAGCACCTCGGCGAAGTCCCGCAGACGAGCGGATGCCGTGGTCGAATCGAGTCCCTCGAGGTCCTCCCGCACCTCGCGCACGAGATCGCCGAGGCGGGCGAGGATGTAGCGGTCGAGCACATCGGTCGAATCCGTGCGCCAGGTCGCCTCGTATCCTCCGGCCTTCGCAGCATTGGCGTAGGTCGCGAAGAAGTACCACGAGCTCCACAGCGGCAGCAGGAACTCGCGCACGCCGGCCCTGATGCCCTCCTCCGTGACGGCGAGGTTGCCGCCGCGGAGCACGGAGCTCGACATGAGGAACCAGCGCATCGCGTCGGAGCCGTCGCGATCGAGCACCTCCGAGACGTCGGGGTAGTTGCGCAGCGACTTCGACATCTTGTAGCCGTCGCTGCCCAGCACGATGCCGTGGCAGCTGACACCCGTGAAGGCCGGCCGGTCGAACAGCGCGGTCGACAGCACGTGCATCACGTAGAACCAGCCGCGCGTCTGCCCGATGTACTCGACGATGAAGTCGGCGGGCGCGTGCGTGTCGAACCACTCCTGGTTCTCGAACGGATAGTGCACCTGGGCGTACGGCATCGATCCGGAGTCGAACCAGACGTCGAACACGTCCTCGATCCGGCGCATCGTGCTCCGGCCGGTGGGGTCATCGGGGTTCGGGCGCGTGAGGTCGTCGATGTACGGACGGTGCAGGTCGATCTCACCCTCCGGGTTGCGCGGCAGGGTGCCGAAGTCGCGCTCCAGCTCCTCGAGCGACCCGTACGCGTCGACGCGGGGATACTCGGGGTCGTCGCTCTTCCAGATCGGGATCGGCGAGCCCCAGTACCGGTTGCGGCTGATCGACCAGTCGCGCGCGCCCTCGAGCCACTTGCCGAACTGGCCGTGCTTGACGTTCTCGGGCACCCAGGTGATCTGCTCGTTGTTCGCGAGCAGATCGTCCTTGATGTCGGTGACGCGGATGAACCAGCTCGACACGGCCTTGTAGATCAGAGGGTTCCGGCAGCGCCAGCAGTGCGGGTAGGAGTGCACGTAGCTCTGCTCGCGCAACAGGCGCCCCTCGGCGCGCAGCAGGCGGATGAGCGGGGTGTTCGCATCCATCCAGAGCTGACCGGCGACATCGGTGACGTTCGGGAGGAAGCGCCCGCCGTCGTCGAGCGAGAGGATCGTCGGGATGCCGGCCGCACCGGCCACGCGCTGGTCGTCCTCACCGTACGCCGGAGCCTGGTGGACGATTCCGGTGCCGTCGCTGACGGTGACGTAGTCGTCGACGAGGATCCGCCACGCGTTCTCGGTGCCGTACGTCTCCTCGTCGGCGTAGTAGTCGAACAGCCGGTCGTAGGTGACGTCCGCGAGCTCCGCCCCCCGCACGGTCGCGTCGACCGCGGCGAGCGCGTCGTCGAGGCTCTCGTAGCCGAGGTCCTTGGCGTAGCCGCCGAGCAGTTCGCGGGCGAGGAGGTAGCGGTGGGCGGATGCCTCGACCGCCGCATCCGTCGTTCCGGGCACCTGGTGCACGTCTGCGGCGCCTCCGGGACCGGCGGGCAGGACGACGTACTCGATGTCTGGTCCGACGGCGAGCGCGAGGTTGGTGGGAAGGGTCCAGGGCGTGGTCGTCCACGCCAGCGCCCGGACACCCGTGAGGCCGAGCGACTCCGCCTTGGCTCCGGTCAGGGGGAAGGTGACGGTGACGGACGGGTCCTGACGGTTCTGGTACACGTCGTCGTCCATGCGCAGCTCGTGCGCGGACAGCGGGGTCTCATCGCGCCAGCAGTACGGCAGCACGCGGTATCCCTCGTAGGCGAGGCCCTTGTCGAACAGCGTCTTGAACGCCCAGAGCACGCTCTCCATGTACCCGAGGTCGAGTGTCTTGTACCCGCGCTCGAAGTCGACCCAGCGGGCCTGACGCGTCACGTAGTCCTGCCACTCGTGGGTGTACTTGAGCACCGAGTCCTTCGCCTTCGCGTTGAAGACGTCGATGCCCATCTCCTCGATCTGGCTCTTCTCGGTGATGCCGAGCTGCTTCATGGCCTCCAGCTCGGCGGGCAGACCGTGGGTGTCCCAGCCGAACACGCGGTCGACCTTCTTGCCGATCATGGTCTGGAAGCGCGGGAAGACGTCCTTCGCATAGCCGGTGAGCAGGTGCCCGTAGTGCGGCAGGCCGTTGGCGAATGGCGGGCCGTCGTAGAAGACCCACTCGTCGTTGCCCTCGCGCTGCTCGATCGAGGCGCGGAAGGTCTGGTCGGTCTCCCAGAAGTCGAGCACCTCGCGCTCGATCTCGGGGAACCGAGGGCTCGGGGCGACGGAGGCAGCCTGGTCGGCGGCGGGGCCGAAGGAGGAACGCGGGTAGGTCATGTCGTCTCGCAGGAGTCGTGGCGGATGCTGCTGCGAGGACGATCCGTCCGGAAATGTCGTCCCGGGGAACCGCGGTACCACCTCGCGTGCTGCGCCTCACGGCGGAGCCACTCTCACTGCAGCTGTGACGGGCCTGCCCCGCTCGGTTCTACTGAGTCCGCTCCTGCGAGCCGACCGTTCTTCCGAGAGCTCCCCGGTGATGTCCGGATCGATGCTCGTGCCTCCATTGTACGCGTGCGCGCGGGTGCGCACCTCCGGATTCCACATGCGCTCGCGCAGTCGATGTGCGCTTCCGCAGTCCAGTCTCGGCAGATACGGACTTGCGAAGCGAACACGGCCTTGTCTGGCGCACGGTCATGTTGCACGGTGAAGCCCCTGGGCGACCGCCCGCATGATGAGGTCCTGCACGAGCGGCCAGTCGAACATGATCTGCGTGTACGACACCCGCATCACGTGATAGCCCATCAGCCGCAGTTCCGCATCGTGTCGGATGTCTTCGGAGCGCTGCGCGCCGACATGGTGTGCGCCGTCGATCTGGATGACGAGCCGATCGCCCAGGAGCGTGTCCACCCGGTGACCCGCGATCCAGATCTGAACCCGGATCGACAGCCTCAACCATCGCAGGCGTGCTCGAAGATACGTCTCCAGTCCCGCATCCGAGAAGGGGACCGCGTGCTCGAGGACCCGCCGAGCGGCCGGCTTCCACGCGTACCCCCGGAGCGCTTCGAGCGTGACCAGCGACCTGCTCAGTGCGGACTCCCACGTCGCGAGCGCGCGTTCGAACGGCTCGCACTCCGCGATGTACGCGAGCACATTCTCGATGGGGTCGATGAGAGCATCCGGATGCCGGGGAACGATCGGTCTCCCCCTGTGCACCCGAGCCTCGAACGGGATCCGCACGGCAGCATTGTGGGGAACGGCGAAGTGCGGCGGGCCCCCGTGATCGTGCACCCAGAGGCCGAGCAGGCCCGCTTGAGTGCGGCAGGTCAGAACGACACCGAGCCTGGCGGCGGTCACCACCGTCTTCTCGGCGCCCTTCGCTGCGAGCCACCCGCGGCGGGGACGAGTGAGGAGTCCGCTTCGCTGGGCCGTCTCCACAACTCGTCGCGAGAAGCCGTTCTCGGCGACGACGACGCTGCGCACCACGCCTCCACGATCCGTGAGCAGGCTGATCAGCTCGTCGACGGTCTTCATCTGCTCAGTCTCCGGATCGGCAGGGTCGACACCCGTGTTCGCGCGCACATGACGCGAAACCGGTGGAGAGCTGCCCCTGGCAGCCATCCGTGCAGGAACCGTGGGCCGTACGCCTCGGAAGTCCTCTTGCACCTCCGCAGTCAGGTTCCGGGCCGTGCGGACTTGCCAGGTGCACACGGACTCGCCAGGCGCACACGGACTCGCCAGGCGCACACGGACTCGCCAGGCGCACACGGACTTGCCAGGCGCACACGGACTCGCGAGGGGCGGGGACTGTCGGATCCACCCCCTACCCTCGAAGCATGGCCCGCTCCTCCGACGTGCCCGCGGCTCCGCGGGTCTCTCCGCCCGACCTCCCTCCCGTGCTCACGCCCGCCTCGGCCCGACGGAGCGCAGACCTGCTCGCGGCGAGCCTCGACCTCGACGGGGCGATCGACCTCGCCTACGCATCGCTCGAGCAGTGCACCGTCGCGGCGGACGCCGACACGGTCGACCTCACCGGCGGCACCCTCATCGACGTCGACCTCGCCGGAGCACGGATCGCCTCATTGCGGATGCGGGATGCGAGCCTCCGGCGCGTGCGGATCAGCGGAGGTCGCATCGGGACACTCGATCTGAGCAGCGCCCGCATCGACGAGCTCGAGCTCACAGACGTGCGGATCGACTACCTCAACCTGGGCGGAGCCAAGGCGACGGATGTCGAGATCGGCGCCTGCACGATCCGCACCCTCGATATACCCCAGGCCGAGCTCACCCGCGTCCGCTTCACCGACACCCGCTCCGACGAAGTCGACCCCCGGGGCCTGCGTGCGACCCACGTCGACCTGCGCGGTCTCGACGCGGCGGCGTTCCTCGACGCGAACAGCCTCCGCGGCACGACGCTGAGCAGCTTCCAGGTGCAGCAGCTCGCTCCGGTGCTGGCGGCGGGCATCGGCATCCTCGTCAAGGACTGACGGGGCGGCTCGCCTCCAGCAGCTCTCGGGTGAACGGATGCTGCGGGTCCGCGAACACCTGCGACACCGACCCCTGCTCGACGATCACGCCGTCCTGCATGACGAGGACGTCGTCGGCCACGGCCCCCACGACATCGAGGTCGTGCGAGACGAAGACCATCGTCAGCCGCCGCTGCTCCTGCAGACGCTGCAGCAGACGCAGCACCCGTTCGCGCACCGACGGATCGAGCGCCGACACCGGCTCGTCGAGCACAAGGACCTCCGGCTCGGCGGCCAGCGCTCTGGCGATCGCCGCACGCTGGCGCTGTCCGCCGGAGAGCGCGATCGGCCGACGGGCCGCGAGCGAGGGGTCGAGGTCGACCTCGGCGAGCAGTTCCCTCACACGCGCGGCCCGCCGGCTCCGCGGAACTCCGCCGGCCGCGAGCGCCTCGCGCAGCGACCGTCCGATCGTCCATCGCGGATCGAACGCGCCGAGCGGATTCTGGTGCACGAACTGCACCCGGCGCTCCCCCGCCCAGCTCAGCGTCCCGGCATCGGGCGTCTCGATCCCGATCAGCATCCGCGCGAGGGTCGTCTTGCCCGATCCCGACTCCCCCACGATGCCGAGCGTACGGCCCTCCGTCACCTCGAACGACGCGGTGCGGACGGCATCGATGTCGCCGAACGTCCTGGTCAGCCCTGTCGCGAGCAGCAGGGGCGGCGCGGAGGTCGTCGGTGCAGGGCGAGGCTCGTGGACGGTCGCCGCGATGAGCTGACGCGTGTACTCGTGCTGCGGCGCGTCGAGCACGTCGGCCACCGGACCGGACTCGAGCACGACCCCGTCTCGCATGACCAGCACACGGTCGGCCAGCCGTCGCACGGCGGCGAAGTCATGGCTGACGAACACGACGGCGGTGCCGGCATCCGCGATGTCGCGCAGCAGCCGGAGGATCCGGGCCTGCACGGTCGCGTCGAGGGCTGTGGTGGGTTCATCCGCGACGAGTACGGCCGGGTCGGCGGCGATCGCGGAGGCGATCAGCGCCCGCTGGCGGAGGCCCCCGGAGAGCTCGTGCGGATACTGGCGCGCTCGTCGTTCCGGTTCGGGCATCCACACGCGCTGGAGCAGCTGTCCGACGCGTGCGCGCAGCGCGGCCCGTCCTGCTGCGAGCCGGTGGATCCGCAGCGGCTCGGCGATCTCGGTCCCGATGCGCTGGAGCGGATCGAGGGACACCAGGGCGTCCTGCGACACGAGCCCGATCCGGGCCCCGCGCACGGCCCGCCAACCGCGCTCGCTGAGCCGAGCGACATCCGTCCCGTCGACGACGAGTCGGTCGACGTGGACCCGTGCACCGTCGGGGGTCAGACCGAGCAGCGCTCGGGCGGTGAGCGTCTTCCCCGCCCCCGATTCGCCGACGATGGCCACGCATTCGCCGCGTTCCACGGTGAGAGAGACCCCGTCGACGACTCGCGCCGCCCCGAAATCGATGCGCAGCCCCTGCAGCTCGATCGCGGCCGTCACGTCGTGCGCCCTTCGGCACGAGCGCGCAGGATTCGGCCGACGATCGTGGCGGAGATCACCGTGAGGGTGATCGCGAGGCCGGGGAACACCGCGATCCACCAGGCCTGCCCGAGCACGTTGCGACCTCCTGCGAGCATGAGGCCCCACTCCGGGGTGGGCTCGGAGGGTCCGAGGCCGAGGAAGCTGAGTCCGGCGGCGGCGAGGATGCTCGAGCCGATCCCGATCGTCGCCAGCACGCTCAGCGACCCGAGCACCCCCGGCACCACGTGACGGAGGAAGGCGGGCACGGGCCGCACTCCGAGGATGCGGGCGGCCTCGACATGCTCGGCGCTGCGCAGGGTGCGCGTCTGCACGCGAGCGAGGCGGATGTAGACCGGAACGGCGGCGAGTGTGACGGCGATCGCGATGTTCACGGGCCCCGGCCCGAGGAGCGCGACGACGACGAGCGCGACCAGGAACTCGGGGAATGCCATCAGGACGTCGTTCACCCTCATCAGGGTGGCGTCGACCGCGCGCGGCGCGAGACCGGCGAGCGCCCCGACCAGCAGCCCGCCTGCGAGCGCGACGCCGGTGGCGAGCAGACCGATGCCGATCGATCGGCCTGCGCCGTGCACGACCCGGGAGTACACGTCGCGGCCGCTCTGGTCGGTGCCGAACGGGTGGTCCGCGCCGGGCGGCAGCAGCGCTGCGCGCACGTCGGTCTGGAGGGGATCGTGCGTGGCGAGGAGCCCAGGGAACGCCGCCGCGCAGGCGAGCACCGCCAGCACGGCGATCGCGCAAGACAGCAGCACCGTCTGCGCGCGCGTCATCGCGGCCCTCCCCTGGTCACGCGCAGGCGCGGATCGATCAGCGGATGCAGCAGCTCGACGATCAGGTTCACGACGACGAACACCATGGCGCTGAGCAGGATGATGCCGGTGATCACGGGCAGATCGCGGTTGCTGATCGCCGCGAGGGTGACGCGACCGAGTCCCGACCGTGCGAAGACGGTCTCGACGAGCACGGCGCCGCCGAGCACCGAACCGGTCAGGTAGGCGGCCAGGGTGACGGCGTTCGCGGCCCCATGCCGCAGACCGTGCCGCACGGTGAACCACGACCCGCCGGCGCCGCGCGCGCGGACGGTGTCGGCGAACGGCATCCGCTCGGCCTGGCCGAGACCGTCGCGCAGCACCTGGCTGAGCAGCGCGGCCACGGGCAGCGCGAGCGTGATGGCGGGAAGCACGATGGTCGCGGGGTTCCGGGCTCCGGAGACCGGAAACCACCCGAGCCCGAACGCGAACACGCTGAGCAGGATCAGGCCGATCCAGAACACCGGCGACGACAGGATGACGAGCTCGACGGCCGCGGCGACCGTGCGACCGGTGCGGCCGCGCACGAGGACGGCGACGGCGAGCGCGAGCACCACGGCGATCACGAGCGCCAGCGCGGACAGCTGCAGCGTGGCGCCGAGCTGACGACCGATCACCTCGGTCACCGGCATCCGCAGCTGATAGGACTCGCCGAGATCTCCCCTCGCGAGCTGGGCGATGAACGAGCCGTACTGTTCCAGCGGCGGCCGGTCGAGCCCGAGTTCCGCTCGGATGCCGTCCTTGACCTCTTCGCTGACCTGGGCCTGCGGGCCGAGCATCACGGACACCGGGTCGCCGGGAATCAGCCGGAAGGCCAGGAACACGAGCGTCGCCGCGCCCCACAGGACGACCACGACGGAGGCCGCGAGGCCGGCGATGCGGATCAGCACTGCCTTCACCGGTGGCGACCTCTCGACGATTCCCGAGCGCCCTTCGGAACCCGGCGCTCGCTCACGAACGATACCGCAGCGCTGTTCCGACGGCCGATGGAGGGTTCCGGCGTCAGCCCACGCTCACGTCGTAGAAGAGCGGCCGACCGTACAGGTCGTACGTGAGCCCGTCGACCCGGTCTCCGACGGCCGTGATCGCCGACGGGCTGTAGAGCGGCACGATCGCCGTGTACTCGGCGTTCCACTCCTGCAGCTGCGTGTAGATGTCGTCGCGCTCCGCCTGATCGTTCGAGGCGACAGCCTGCTCGAGCAGCGCGTCGATCTCGGGGTCCGTCACCTGCGAGGCGTTCTGGAACCCCTCGGTGTGCAGGTGCGCGCGCAGGAAGTCGGCGTCGACCCCGGAGAAGCCCCAGTCGGTCAGGTCGAAGGTCTTGGGACCGTACTGCTCGTTGTACGCACCGGGCTCGAGCTCCTCGCGGACCACCTCGAATCCGATCCCCTTGAGGTCGGACTGGATGGCGTTGGCGAGGGCGGCACGGTCCTCAGGAATCGGCGTCCACGCGATCCAGCGGGCCGAGAGACGCTGACCGTCCTTCATCCGGATGCCGTCGCTGTCGCGCTCCGTCCATCCGGCCTCGTCCAGGAGAGCGTTGGCTGCATCCTGATCGAAGGGCCAGCTGTCCTCGAGGGAGGCGTCGTACCCCGGCGTCGTGGAGCCCAGGACGCTCCACGCCCGCGGGAACTGTCCGAAGAAGATCTCCTCGACGGCCGCGTCGACGTCGATCCCTCGGGCGAAGGCCTGTCGCACCTTCTCGTCTGCGAAGACGCCGTTCTTCTCGTTGAGGTAGAGCGAGTAGGGCAGGCCGGGGTACTCGATCGAGTCGACCGTGATCCCGTCGCCGAGGTCCCCGGCCAGGTTCGGCGGGATGTTGCTGGCGAGATCGGCCTCACCGCTCTCGATGACACCGGTGCGCACCGACGCCTCGGGCTGGATCTCGACGCGCAGCGTCTCGATCTGAGGAGCCTTCTCGCCGTGCGGCCCCCAGGCATAGTCGTCGTTGCGCGTGTACACGAGCTCCTGATCGGGCGTGTACTCCGTGAGCACGAACGGACCGGTGCCCACCGTGACGTCGGGGCCGCCGGCCTTCAGCTGATCGGCCGACTCCGCGAGCACCGCCGGGGAGTAGAAGCCGAGCTGGGGCGTGCTCGCCGCCTGCAGGAAGGGCGCGTACGGCTGGGTGAACTTCACCGTGACGGTGAACTCGTCGACGACCTCGGTGCCCTCGTAGAAATCGGCGCCGAGCATCGCCGCCGCCTGCGCGGACTCGGTCGCGGGGTCGACGATGCGGTCGAAGTTCGCCTTGACGGCCTCCGCGTCGAAGGGCTCGCCGTCGGTGAAGGTGACGTCGTCGCGCAGCGTGAACGTGTACTCGGTGCTGTCGTCCGAGATCTCCCACTCCGTCGCCAGCCACGGGCTGAAGCTGCCGTCCTCCTCCTGGAAGACGAGCGAGTCGAGCACCGCACGCTGCACCATGCCCGAGACGTCGAGCTGGCTCACCTGAGGATCCATGTGCCCGGCCGAGAGGTTCGCTCCCTCGATCGACCAGACGAGTTCGCCGCCCTCCGACTCCGACGAGGGCCCCGCGCAGGCGCTGAGCGCCAGCGCGGACGCCGCTGCGAGCGCAGCGAGAGGAAGCAGACGGCGGGTGGTGCGTGCGGGCATGGCGATTCCTCGAGAGAACGGGTCGGGATACGACAAGTCTAGGGCCGATTCTTGGACTGAGTCGATCTGCGACCGCATCCGTCCGACCTCGCCCTCGGTACACTGGAGGGAACACCCACACTCAGGCACGCTCACACAGTGCCGCATACATCGCTCGAGGAGATCCTTCATGGCCGCGTCCGCACACTCTCAGATTCCTGACAAGCCCGTGCTCGAAGGCCTCGAAGCGAAGTGGGGCGAGGCATGGTCGGAGCAGGGCACGTACCTGTTCGACCGCATCCGCGCCGCGCAGTCGGGCCGTGACGGCGTGTACTCGATCGACACTCCCCCGCCGACGGCGTCGGGAAGCCTCCACATCGGTCACGTGTTCTCGTACACGCACACCGACGTCAAGGCCCGATTCGAGCGCATGCGCGGAAAGAACGTGTTCTATCCGATGGGCTGGGACGACAACGGCCTGCCCACCGAGCGCCGCGTGCAGAACTACTACGGCGTGCGATGCGACCCGTCGCTGCCGTACCAGGCCGACTTCACGCCGCCGTTCGAGGGCGGCGACAACAAGTCGAGCCGCGCTGCCGACCAGCAGCCGATCAGCCGCCGCAACTTCATCGAGCTCTGCGAGCGCCTGACCATCGAGGACGAGAAGCAGTTCGAGGCCCTGTTCCGCCAGCTCGGCCTCTCCGTCGACTGGACCCAGACCTACCGGACGATCTCGGACGACACGATCCACCAGAGCCAACTCGCCTTCCTGCGCAACCTCGAGCGCGGAGAGGCATACCAGTCGCTCGCGCCGACCCTGTGGGACGTCGACTTCCGCTCCGCCATCGCGCAGGCCGAGCTCGAGGACCGCGATCAGCAGGCCGCGTACCACACGATCGACTTCCCCTTCGCGGACGGCTCGGGCTCGATCACGATCGAGACCACCCGCCCCGAGCTCCTTCCCGCATGCGTCGCGATCGTGACCCACCCGGAGGGGCCCCACAAGCACCTCATCGGCACGAAGGTGCGCACGCCGTTCTTCGGCGCCGAGATCGAGATCCACGGCCACCACCTCGCCCAGCCCGACAAGGGCACGGGCGCGGCGATGGTCTGCACCTTCGGCGATGTGACCGACATCATCTGGTGGCGCGAGCTGCGTTCGACCGAGGGCGGCGACCTGCCGAACATGACGACCATCGGCCTCGACGGACGCTTCCTGCCCACCGCGCCGTCGATCGTCTCGGATCAGGCGGCGGTCGATTGGTACGCCGCAGAACTGGCGGGCAAGACGGTGTTCTCCGCCCGCAAGGCGATCGTCGAGAAGCTGCAGGAGACCGGCGACATGACCGCCGTCGGCAAGCCGTTCAACCACGCGGTGAAGTTCTTCGAGAAGGGCGACCGTCCCCTCGAGATCGTCTCGACCCGGCAGTGGTACATCCGCAACGGCGCCCGTGATGCGAAGCTCCGCGACGAGCTGCTCGCGCACGGCTCCGAGCTCGCCTGGCACCCCGACTTCATGCGCGTCCGCTACGAGAACTGGGTCGGCGGCCTCACGGGCGACTGGCTCGTGTCGCGTCAGCGTTTCTTCGGTGTACCGATCCCGCTCTGGTACGCGCTCGACGAGAACGGCGAGCGCGACTACGACAGGGTTCTCACGCCCGATCACGCCAGTCTGCCGATCGACCCGACGACCGACGTGCCCGCCGGCTACACCGAGGAGCAGCGCGGCGCGGCCGGGGGCTTCGTGGCCGAGGCCGACATCCTCGACACCTGGGCCACGTCATCCCTGACACCTCAGCTCGCCGGCGGATGGCAGCGCGACGAGGAGCTGTGGGAGCTCACGGCTCCGTTCGACCTGCGTCCCCAGGGTCAGGACATCATCCGCACCTGGCTCTTCTCGACCATGCTGCGCTCGACTCTCGAGGACGGCCGCACGCCCTGGCGCAACGCCGCCATCTCCGGCTTCATCGTCGACCCCGACCGCAAGAAGATGTCGAAGTCGAAGGGGAACGTCGTCACCCCGGCCGACATCCTCGAGACCCACGGCTCGGATGCGGTGCGCTACTGGGCCGCCTCCAGCCGCCTGGGCATGGATGCTGCCTTCGACCCCCAGAACCCGACCCAGGTGAAGATCGGCCGTCGCCTCGCGATCAAGGTGCTCAACGCGGCGAAGTTCGTGCTGTCGTTCCCGGTCCCCGAGGGCGCGCAGGTGACGCACGCCCTGGATGCATCGATGCTCACAGCCCTGGACGCCGTGATCGTCGAGGCCACGAGGGCGTTCGAGAACTACGACCAGGCCAAGGCGCTCGAAGTGACCGAGGCGTTCTTCTGGACGTTCTGCGACGACTACCTCGAGCTCGTGAAGGAGCGCGCCTACAACCAGAACGATGTGGGACAGGCCTCGGCCGCGCTCGCACTGCGCCTCGCGCTGTCGACACTGCTTCGTCTCCTGGCGCCCATCATCTCCTTCGCGACCGAGGAGGTGTGGTCGTGGTTCGAAGAGGGATCCGTCCACACCGCCGCATGGCCGGAGCCTCTCGGCATCGACGGCGACACCGCGGTGCTGTCGGCCGCGAGCGAGGCGCTGATCGGCATCCGCCGCGCCAAGACGGAGGCGAAGGCCTCGCAGAAGACGCCGGTCTCCCGCGCAGCGATCGCTGCCCCCGCGACGAAGCTCGACGCGCTGCGCGCGGCAGCTGACGACCTCAGGGCCGTGGGGCGTATCGACGAGCTCGAGTTCACCGAGGCCGAGGCGTTCGCGGTCACCGCGATCGAGCTCGCCCCGGTCGAGGGCGCCTGATGCAGCTGGGCACGCGGTGGGCGGCGGGGTCCGAGCCGCCCGCCTCGGTTCCCGCGGCGCTGCGTCCGGCGATCGCCGAGGTGGAGTCGCGCGGCCTGACCGGGCATTGGACGCTCACCTGGCTCGAGGGGCGCGCGATCGCGGAGCTCGACGCCGGCTGGGAGGTCGTGCAGACCGCCGGCGGAGAAGTGGTCGCCCGCCCCTTCGAGGACTGACGCCGCCCTTCGAGTCGGACGCAACCACGCGCTGCCGCACCGACGCTGACCGCGCGTCAGCGTCGAGGCAGACCGAGCTGCGCGAGGGCGTGATCGACGGCCGTCGGGTCATGGCGCCGGGTCTGCTGCTCGCGCAGAAGATCCAGGGTGATCTCCCTGCGTCGTGCACGGTGCGCGATGCGCCTCTCGACGTGCCGTGAGAGCGTGCGCGCGAGGCGCTGGAGCAGCCGCTCGAATGCGGTGGGCCCGACGAGTCGAAGCGTTGCGGTGGTCACTGTCATCACTCCTCGGGGTTCGTGCGGCGGGTGCGCGCGGCAGGAAGGTCGAAGATCTCGGCGCGCAGGGTCACGCGCCGCGTTCCGGCGGCATTCTCCTGGCCGCGATACCGTTCGATCGCCGCCTCGACGACAGCGCTGAGCTCGCCGGCGAGCTCGGTCATCTGCGGGGCAGTCAGATCGAGCATCGTGGTCATCACGAGTCCGGAGTCGCGCCATTCCTCGGGTTCGTCCGCCGTCGATCGGTTCATGTAGTCCATCAGCGTCTGATGCCGCAGGCGGAAGAACTCCGAGGTCACGATCTGTGCGGCCGCGCGATTCGACGGCGACTGCTGCTCGTCGGGCCCCGGCAGGTTGATCCGGCCCTTCGGGCGCTCCCACCACCGCTCCCGTGCGGTGCCGCGTCCGGTGACCTCCCTGATGAGGTCGTGCGCGGCCAACGCTCGCAGGTGATAGCTGGTCGCCCCCGACGTCTCCCCGATCAGAGCGGCGAGACTGCTGGCCGTCTGGGGTCCCCGCTCGCTCAGGAGATCGTAGATGCGCACCCGAAGCGGGTGGGCCAGCGCTTTCAGAGAGCCGGAGTCGAGAGTGCGTCCCTCATCAGTGGTCATGAATACAAAGATACCTCTGCAAAGGTTTCTTTGCAAGCGTTTCTTTGCATTGCTGCGTGCATGCGCGTCAGATCATGGCATCCCGCGCCGCGACGAACGCCTGGATGCACCGCTCGATCTGCTCCGGGCTGTGCGCGGCGGACAGCTGCACCCGGATCCGAGCCGCACCTCGAGGCACGACGGGAAAGCTGAACGCGGTCACATAGACCCCTTGCGCCTGCATCTCCTTCGCGATCCGCGCCGTCAGCGCGGCATCGCCGAACATGACGGGGACGATCGGATGCTGTCCGGGCAGCAGATCGAAGCCCTCAGCCGTCATCCGCTCACGGAACAGCGCCGCGTTGTCCCTCAGGCGCGCCCGCAGGTCCGCCGAGCTCTCGACCAGATCGAGCGCCGTCAGGGTGCCGGCCACGATTGCGGGGGCGAGGGTGTTCGAGAACAGATACGGTCGCGACCGCTGCCTCAGCAGGGCGACGATGTCGCGGTGCGAGGCGACGTAGCCGCCCGAGGCTCCACCCAGCGCCTTGCCGAACGTGCCGGTGTAGATGTCCACCCGATCGGCGACGCCGCAGAACTCGGGGGTTCCTCGCCCGTTGTCGCCGACGAATCCTACGGCGTGCGAGTCGTCGACGAACACCAGGGCATCGTACCTGTCGGCCAGGTCGCAGATCTCCGCGAGCGGGGCGATGTAGCCGTCCATCGAGAAGACGCCGTCGGTGACGATCACCCGGAACCTCGCATCGGACGCCGCCTGCAGCTGGGCCTCGAGATCCGCCATGTCACGGTTGCGGTATCGCAGTCTGCGGGCCTTCGACAGACGGATGCCGTCGATGATCGACGCGTGATTGAGCTCGTCCGAGATGATGGCGTCGTCCGCGCTGAAGAGCGTCTCGAACACTCCCCCGTTCGCGTCGAAGCACGACGAGTACAGGATGGAGTCATCCGTGCCCAGGAAGTCGGCGAGGCGGCGCTCCAGCTCGAGGTGCTGCTCCTGGGTGCCGCAGATGAAGCGGACGCTCGCGAGCCCGTATCCCCACTCCTGCAACGCGGCCGTCGCGGCGTCCACGATCCGAGGGTCGTCTGCGAGCCCGAGGTAGTTGTTGGCGCAGAAGTTCAGCACCTCAGCGCCGTCTGCGGTGATCAGGGCGCTCTGCGCACCGCGGATGCCGCGTTCGTGCTTGGTGAGGCCTGCCGCGTCGATCTCTGCGAGTTGGCCCGCCACATGATTCTGAAAAGTCCCGTACATCACAGCTCCGTCCAGTCGAGGATGATCTTTCCCGTGCCAGCGGACTCCGCGGCGGCGAAGCCCTGCTCCCAGTCCCTGGCGGGGATCACGTCGGCGATCACCCGTCCGATCGAATCGCGAAGGGTGGCACTGGTCTGCAGCATCGCGCCCATCGCATTCCAGGTCTCGAACATCTCCCGTCCGTAGATGCCCTTGATCGTGAGCATGTGAGTGACGAGCTTGCCCCAGTCGATCTCGAATCCCGCACTCGGCAGGCCGAGCATGGCGATGCGGCCGCCGTGGTTCATGTTCTCGATCATGGCGGGCAGAGCGGCGGGAGCGCCGCTCATCTCGAAGCCGATGTCGAACCCCTCACGCAGGCCGAGGCACCGCTGTGCATCACGGATGTCGCGAACCGACACGTCGACGGCCTCGTCGGCACCCATCAGACGGGCCATCTCGAGGCGAGGCGCGCTGACATCCGTCGCTGCGATGAAACGGGCACCGGCATGCCTGGCGACCGCGATCGCCATGAGGCCGATCGGACCGCATCCTGTCACGAGCACGTCCTCACCGACGAGCGGGAACGTGAGCGCGGTGTGCACCGCGTTGCCGAGCGGATCGAAGATCGCTCCGAGCTCCGGAGCGACATCGGCGTGATGGACCCAGACGTTCGTCGCCGGTAGGGCGAGGTACTCCGCGAACGCGCCGTCGCGCTGCAGGCCGAGCCCGATGGTCCTGATGCACATCTGCCGGCGTCCGGCTCGACAGTTGCGACAGGTGCCGCAGACGATGTGCCCCTCGCCGGAGACGCGATCCCCGACAGCGATGTCATGGACGAGGGGTCCGACCTCCACGACCTCGCCGTAGAACTCGTGGCCCGGAATGAGCGGGGCGTCGATCGCGGACGCGGCCCAGTCGTCCCACCGACGGATGTGCAAGTCGGTGCCGCAGATCCCGGTACGCATCACGCGGATCACGACCTCATCGGCCGCGGCGGTCGGCTCCGGGCGGTCGACGAGCTCGAGACCGGCTGCGCGTTCGGCTTTGAACAGTGCCTTCATACGTCGATTCCACCGCACCGGACCATGTAGAACCACCGGCAGTGTCTGCATGAACCATGTAGCAAACGCTAATTTGTTGGAATGGAACTACACCAACTGCAGATGCTCAGAGAGCTCGGGGCGCTCGGTAGCGTCACCGCCGTCGCGGAGGCGCTGCGCGTCACTCCGTCCGCGGTGTCGCAGCATCTCGCCGCCTTGCAGCGCGATTTCCACACACCTCTCACCCGCAAGGACGGCCGCCGCCTCACATTGACCGCTGCGGGCGAAGTTCTCGCGACCGCAGGCGCCGAAGCGATCGACGCGATGGCCGCCGCCCGCAGCTCGCTCGATGACTTCGAGAACGCCAGCACCGGCGTGGTGACGATCAGCGGATTCCACAGCGTCGGGCAGGCGCTGTTCGGGTCCCTGATCCGTGAGCTCGACGATTCACCCGCAGCACCCACCGTGCAGCTCACCGACGAGGATGTGGCGCAGAGCGAGTTCCCTGCGCTCACCGCTCGCTACGACCTCGTGCTCGCGCATCGCATGGAGCATTCACCGCCCTGGCCGACCGACGGGGTGCGCAGCCTCGCGCTCGTGCGAGAGCCCCTCGACGTCGCCGTCGCCGCCTCGCATCCGCTCGCCGCTCGCGGGCAGGTGACGTCCTTCGATGTCGTCGACAGCCCCTGGGTCACCAGTCGCATCGGCTACTCCCCTGACGACGTGCTGCGCGCCGTGTCGGCCGTCGCCGGACGCCCCGTCGAGATCCGCCACCGCATCAATGACTACGGCGCGGTCGCGGCCGTCGTCGCCGCAGGCGGGGTACTCGGAATGCTGCCTCGCTATACGTCCCGCACTGTCGACGACCGCGACATCGTGCGGCTTCCGCTGCGAGGAGTGAGCACACACCGAATGATCGATGTGCTCGCCCGGCCCGAGAACCTGAGGCGGCAGTCGGTACGCCTGGTGGTCGAGGCCCTGCAGCGGGTGATGGCTAGGCTCAGAGGATGACCGACGTCGCGAATCCTCTGCTTCAGCCGTCCACGCTCCCCTACGGTCTTCCCGACTTCGCCGCCATCAGACCTGAGCACTACCCACCGGCGTTCCAGGCCGCGTTCGACGAGCACCTCCGAGAGATCGCTCGGATCACGATGGTGCGCTCGATGCCCACCTTCGAGAACACGATCGAGGCGCTGGAACGCTCAGGAGAGCTGCTCGACCGTGTCGCGCACGCGTTCTACACCGTCACCTCAGCCGATGCGACACCGGAGATCCAGGAGATCGACGAACAGCTCGCTCCCCTCATGGCGGCTCATCAGGATGCCATCGCTCTCGACGGCGCGCTGTATTGGCGCGTCCAGCAGGTGCACGCGCACCTCGACGATCTCGAGCTCGATGGTGAGCAGCGGTATCTGGTCGAACGGCACCACCGCGAGATGACCCACGCGGGTGCGGCCCTCGACGACGAGGCGAAGAGCAGACTCACCGCCCTGAACCAGCAGCTCTCGACTCTGAACAACACCTTCGAGCGCAACCTGCTGAACGACACGAACGACCTCGCCGTGGTGTTCGACTCGCCCGCCGAGCTCGCCGGCCTCAGCAGCGGAGAGCTCTCCGCAGCGGCTCGCGCGGCGGCGGATCGCGGCCTCGACGGACGCTTCGTCATCTCCCTGCCGCTGTTCACCGGGCACCCGTACCTGGCGCAGCTGCGCGACCGCGAGTCGCGGCGCCGCATCATGACGGCCTCGCAGTCGCGCGCTGCCCGCAGCAACGCGAACGACAATCGTCCTGTGCTCGCGGAGATCGTGCGCCTCCGCGCCGAGCGCGCGGCTCTGCTCGGCTATGCCTCGCATGCCGCGTACGTGACGGCGGACGAGACAGCCGGCACCCCGGACGCGGTCGAGCGGATGCTGCGCGATCTCGCGGCCCCATCTGCGCGCAACGCGCGAGCGGAGAGGGAAGCCCTGCAGGCGATCGTCGACGAGACCGAGGCGACCCCCTTCACGATCGAGGCGCACGACTGGGCGTTCTACACGGAGAAGGTGCGCACCGCCCGATATGCGATCGACACGAGCGCGCTCCGCCCGTGGTTCGAGGCCGAGCGGGTGCTGCAGGACGGCGTCTTCTTCGCAGCGACGAAACTCTACGGGGTGACCTTCGCAGAGCGCCGGGACCTCCGCGCCTACCACCCGGGCGCGCGGGTGTTCGAAGTGCGCGACGCCGACGGGAGCGCGGTCGGACTGTACGTCCTCGACCTGTACACCCGTGATTCGAAGCGCGGCGGCGCATGGATGAACCCGATCGTGAGCCAATCGCGCCTGCGCGGAACGCTCCCGGTGGTCGTCAACAACCTGAACGTGCCGCTGCCCGGTGACGGGGAGCCGACGCTGCTCACCCTCGACGAGGTGACCACGCTCTTCCACGAGTTCGGCCACGCTCTGCACGGACTCTTCGCCGTCGTCACGTACCCGCACTTCGCGGGAACGAACGTCTTCCGCGACTTCGTGGAGTTCCCCAGCCAGGTGAACGAGATGTGGATCCTGTGGCCTGAGGTGCTCGACAACTACGCGCGGCACCATGAGACAGGCGAACCGCTCGACCCTGCGATCGTCGAACGACTGCGCGCGACGGAGACGTTCAACCAGGGCCATGACACGAGCGAGTACCTCGCAGCCGCCTGGCTGGACCAGGCATGGCATCGCGTGAGCACGCAGACAGAGATCCTCGACGTGGCCGAGTTCGAGGCTGCCGCCCTCGCCGACATCGGGCTCGACGATCCCGTCATGCCGACCCGCTACTCGTCGACCTACTTCGCGCACGTCTTCTCAGGCGGATACAGCGCCGGCTACTACTCCTACATCTGGAGTGAGGTACTCGACGCGGACACGGTCGACTGGTTCCGCGAGAACGGCGGACTCACCCGCGAGAACGGCGACCGGTTCCGTTCCCGTCTCCTCGGCGTCGGAGGGTCCAAGGATCCGCTCGACGCCTACCGCGACTTCCGGGGACGGGATGCCGAGATCGCGCCGCTCCTGAAGCGGCGAGGGCTCGAGGCCTGAGCCCGGCCCGCGTCTCCCTCGGTGCCGACGGGCGCCGAGGGAGCGGAACTCACGCGCTCTTGCGCTTGCGCTCCATCACGATCGTCGGCGGAGCACCCTCGTCGACGGCCGCCTGAGTGACGATCACCTTGGCGACATCCTCGGCGGACGGGATCTCGAACATGATCGGTCCGAGCACGTCTTCGAGGATCGCGCGAAGGCCGCGGGCGCCGGTCTTGCGTTCGACCGCGAGGTCGGCGATGGACCGCAGCGCATTCTCTTCGAACTCGAGCTGGACCCCGTCGAGTTCGAACATGCGCTGGTACTGCTTGACCAGCGCATTGCGGGGTCCGGTGAGGATGTCGATGAGGGCGTCCTGGTCGAGCGGAGAGACCGAGGTCACCACGGGCAGACGGCCGATGAACTCGGGGATGAGACCGAACTTGTGCAGGTCCTCCGGGAGTACCTCGCTGAAGAGGTCGAGGTCCTTGCCCTTGTCGTGCAGCGGCGCACCGAAGCCGATGCCGTGCTTGCCGACGCGCGCGGAGACGATGTCCTCGAGTCCCGCGAACGCACCGGCGACGATGAAGAGCACGTTGGAGGTGTCGATCTGCAGGAACTCCTGGTGCGGATGCTTGCGACCGCCCTGCGGGGGCACGGATGCGACCGTTCCCTCGATGATCTTCAGCAGCGCCTGCTGCACGCCCTCGCCGGAGACATCGCGGGTGATCGAGGGGTTCTCCGCCTTGCGGGCGATCTTGTCGACCTCGTCGATGTAGATGATGCCCTGCTCGGCGCGCTTGACGTCGTAGTCCGCGGCCTGGATGAGCTTGAGCAGGATGTTCTCGACATCCTCGCCGACGTACCCGGCCTCGGTGAGCGCCGTCGCGTCCGCGACAGCGAACGGCACGTTGAGCTTCTTCGCGAGGGTCTGGGCGAGATAGGTCTTGCCGCATCCGGTCGGCCCGATGAGCAGGATGTTGCTCTTGGCGATCTCGACGCTCTCGGCCTTCTGCTCGGCGGTCTGAAGCGTGCCGTGCGCGCGGATCCGCTTGTAGTGGTTGTACACCGCGACAGCGAGCGCCTTCTTGGCAGGCTCCTGCCCGACGACGTACTCCTCGAGGAACGAGAAGATCTCCCGCGGCTTGGGGAGCTCGAAGTCCGCCGTGCCCTCCGCAGAGGACTCTGCCATCCGCTCCTCGATGATCTCGTTGCACAGCTCGACGCATTCGTCGCAGATGTACACACCGGGGCCAGCGATGAGCTGCTGCACCTGCTTCTGGCTCTTTCCGCAGAACGAGCACTTGAACAGGTCAGCGCTTTCACCGATACGGGCCATGCGCGTCCTCCTAGGGGGATCCAGAGATCGTCTACTGAGCCTAACCGCTGCATCCGACACCGGGACGCATTGGCGCGGCACCGCATATCTCGAGTCCATATCGACTCGCACGAGAAAGGCCCGCCCCTCGCGATGCGCGGGGCGGGCCTGTCGATGACGGGTCTCAGACCATGGACTTGGTGTGCCAGACGGTCTTGACCTCGGTGAACGCTCCGATGCGCTCCGGCGATGCGGTGACGGCGCCTGGTGCCAGCACGCGCTTGAGCGTCTCGGCGGCAGCGATCTGCATGTCGATCCACTCGAGATCCCCGGCACCGGCCAGGTCGAGCGCGTTGACGTCCTGGTGCGAGGCGAGCCAGGGCGCCATCTCGGCGGGCGACCCGGTGAGCACGTTGACGACGCCCCCGGGGACATCGCTCGTCGCGAGCACCTCGGCGAGGCTGATGGCCGACAGCGGGAACCGCTCGCTCGCGATCACCACGACCGTGTTGCCTGCGACGAGCACAGGAGCCACGACCGAGACGAGTCCGAGCAGCGCGGAGTCCTGCGGTGCGACGATCGCGACGACACCGGTCGGCTCCGGCACCGAGATGTTGAAGTACGGACCCGAGACCGGGTTCGCGTTGCCCGCGACCTGTGCGTACTTGTCGCACCAGCCCGCGTACCAGACCCAGAGGTCGATGGCCTCGTCGACCTGCGCGGCGGCGGCGGACGCCGAGACGCCCTCCTGCGCCGTGATCTCGTCGATGAACTGCGCCCGACGCCCCTCGAGGACCTCGGCGACACGGTAGAGCACCTGTCCGCGGTTGTAAGCGGTCGCTCCCGACCACCCCTTCACGGCGGCGCGGGCGGCGACGACGGCATCCCGGGCGTCCTTGCGGGAACCCTTCGCCGCGTTCGCGAGGAACGCCCCCTTCGCCGACAGCACTTCGTAGGTGCGTCCGGACTCGCTGCGCGGGAACGCGCCGCCGATGGCGAGCTTGTACGTCTTCGGAACGCTGAGTCGGTCATTGGCACCGAATCGCTTGGTCATGCGGACGCCCCCTTCAGGTATGCGGTGAGGCCCTGACGTCCGCCTTCACGGCCGTATCCGGACTCCTTGTAGCCGCCGAACGGGCTCGACGGATCGAATCGGTTGAACGTGTTCGCCCAGATGACACCCGCGCGCAGACGGTCGGCGACCGCGAGGATACGCGAGCCCTTGTCCGACCAGATACCGGCGGAGAGGCCGTACGGGGTGTTGTTCGCCTTGGCGATCGCCTCGGCGGGGGTACGGAACGTCAACACCGAGAGCACAGGTCCGAAGACCTCGTCGCGCGCGATGCGATGCGACGCCTCGACGCCGGTGAAGATCGTCGGTGCGAACCAGAAGCCCTTGTCGGGGATCGCGCAGTCCGCGGTCCACCGCTCGGCGCCCTCGGCCTCGCCGATGTCGCTGAGCTCCCGGATGCGCGCGAGCTGCGCGGCCGAGTTGATCGCCCCGATGTCGGTGTTCTTGTCGAGCGGATCGCCGAGGCGCAGCGTCGACAGGCGACTCTTCAGGCGATCGATGACCTCGTCGTGGATCGACTCCTGCACGAGCAGTCGGCTTCCGGCGCAGCACACGTGTCCCTGGTTGAAGAAGATGCCGTTCACGATGCCCTCGACGGCCTGGTCGATCGGCGCGTCATCGAACACGATGTTCGCGGCCTTGCCGCCGAGCTCGAGCGTGACCTTCTTGTCGGTCCCCGCGACGGCCCGGGCGATGTCGCGGCCGACACCGGTCGACCCGGTGAAGGCGACCTTGTCGACGTCGGGGTGACGCACGAGCGTGGCGCCCGTCGAACCGGCACCCGTGATGATGTTGACGACACCGGCCGGCAGATCCGCCTGCTGCAGGATCTCCGCGAAGATCAACGCCGTCAGCGGCGTGGTCTCCGCCGGCTTCAGCACGACCGTGTTGCCGGCGGCCAGAGCGGGAGCGAGCTTCCACGCGAGCATCAGCAGCGGGAAGTTCCACGGGATGATCTGCCCGGCCACGCCGAGCGCCCGCGGGTCGGCGCCGAGTCCGGCGTAGTCGAGCTTGTCGGCCCACCCCGCGTAGTAGAAGAACCAGGAGGCGACGAGAGGCACGTCGACATCGCGGCTCTCCTTGATCGGCTTCCCATTGTCGAGGCTCTCGGCGACGGCGAGCTCGCGAGCCCGCTCCTGCACGAGACGTGCGATGCGGAAGAGGTACTTGCCGCGATCGCGGCCGCTCATCTTCGACCAAGTCTTCTCGTAGGCGCGACGTGCGGCGGCGACCGCACGGTCGACATCCGCGTCGCTCGCCGATGCGATCTCGGCGATGTGGCTCTCATCGGCCGGTGAGATCGTCGCGAAGCTCGACCCCGATCCGTCGACGAACTCACCGTCGATGAAGAGCCCGTAGCTGTCCTTGAGGTTGAGTACTGCCTTCGACTCCGGTGCCGGAGCGTATTCCAGGAATGACATATGCGGGCTCCTAGTCGATCGTGACGTAGTCGGGGCCGGAGTAGTGGCCGGTGGTGAGCTTCTGTCGCTGCAGGAGCACGTCGTTCAGCAGGCTCGAGGCGCCGAAACGGAACAGGTGCGGCTGGAGCCACTCCTCCCCCACGGTCTCGGCGACGGTGACGAGGTACTTGACAGCATCCTTGGAGGCGCGGATGCCGCCCGCCGGCTTCACGCCGATGCGCTCTCCCGTACCCCGGTGCCAGTCGCGCACGGTCTCGAGCATGAGGAGGGTCGTCGGCAATGTCGCTGCCGGCTGCACCTTGCCGGTCGACGTCTTGATGAAGTCGCCTCCGGCGAGGATGCCGAGCCACGATGCGCGCTTGATGTTGTCGTAGGTGTTGAGCTCACCGGTCTCGAGGATCACCTTGAGCGACGCGTACGAACCGTCGGCACGACGGCATGCCTCTTTCACCTGGGCGATCTGGTCGTACACGAGCCCGTAGCGACCGGAGAGGAACGCTCCGCGGTCGATGACCATGTCGATCTCGTCGGCGCCTGCCGCGACGGCCTCCGCCGTGTCGGCGAGTTTGATGGCCAGCGAAGAGCGACCGCTGGGGAACGCCGTGGCGACCGCCGCGACCGAGATCAGTCCGTCATCCGGGTCGCCGTGCAGCGCCCCGAGCGCCTCGACCGCGTCGCCGACCATGTCGCCATAGACGCAGACGGCGGCGACCCGAGGTGTCGACGGATCCGCGGCGTCCGGGTTCTTCGCCTTCGCGACGAGCGAGCGCACCTTGCCGGGGGTGTCCGAGCCTTCGAGGGTGGTGAGGTCGATCAGCTTGATGATCGTGTCGAGGGCCCAGGCCTTCGACGTGGTCTTGATCGAACGCGTGCCGAGTGCGGCCGCGCGCTGCTCGAGCCCGACGGCGTCGACGCCCGGGAGTCCGTGCAGGAACCGGCGGAGTGTGGCGTCATCCGGCTCACCGCCGAGAACGTCCACCGCCGATCTGCGGCTGAGTTCTTGGGTCGTCATCGTTCCTCCAACAATGCTCGTGCTGTGGTCTCATCTGTCACCAGAACGCTGCACAGGCCGCTGGTGACGACTGTGCGCGCGATGTCATGCTTGGCGTCACCGGCGGTGACGAAGATCGAGCGCTGGGCGGCGCGCAGACGGCCGAGCTCCACGCCCACCGTCCTCGCATCCAGCTGCGGGTCGACGATGTTGCCGTCCGCGTCGATGTAGCGTCCGAGGACGTCGCCGACAGCACCGCGACGGGCGAGCTCCTCGACATCGGATGCCGTGAGGTAGCCGTTCTCGACATGTGCCGAGGTCGCATCGCACGGTCCTGCCGTGAAAAGGAAGGCCTGCGCCTCCGCCGCCTCGACGAGGACGGCCGCGACGGTGCGGTCGGCCTCGATCGCCTGCTTGGTCTCGACCCGTTCGAGGATCGCCGGGCTGGGAAGCAGCGAGACGTGTCCGGATGCGCGCTGCGCGATCGTCACGGCGAGTCCGGCGGCTCCACCGGAGCGTCTGTTGAGGCTGACTCCTCCGTTGAGCTGGACCACCGTGACTCCGGTAGCCCACCCGTCCGGCAGCGCCTCCGCCACGGCGCGCAGCGTGCGACCCCAGCTGACCCCGAGGGTACGCGGCACCGGACGCATCGCGGTGAGGTAGTCGGCTGCCGCCTGCGCGACGCGCTCGAGCGTCCCGTCGTCACCGTCGGGCGAGGGGACGACCACGGCGGCGGTCAGTCCGTGCCGCTCGACGAGCTGACGCTCGAGGCCGAGCCGACGGGCCCGAGGGTGGACGATCTCGATCCGGACGATCCCGCGTTCGCGGGCCTGGGTCAGCAGTCGGCCGACCTTCCAGCGTGACAGCTTGAGGAGGGCGCCGATCTCGTCCTGCGTCTTGTCCTCGTCGTAGTACAGCTCCGCGACGCGGACCATGATCAGTTCTTCTTCCACGGCCTCCTCCTTCCTCGACCAGCTTACGTCCGCCGCACCGTTCGCGCATCATTCCGCTCATATGAGCACGTGGAGCCACAGCGGTCGCACATCCGCCGGAGACGACGAAAGGACGCCGACCCGAAGGTCGACGTCCTTTCCAGAGACCGGTGGTCAGACGCGCTTGCGCGAGGTGAGCACCTGGTCGACGATGCCGTAGTCCAGCGCCTCAGCGGCGGAGAGGATCTTGTCACGGTCGATGTCGCGGTTGACCTGCTCGACCGGCTTGCCGGTGTGGCGGGCCATCGCCTCTTCGAGCCAGGTGCGCATGCGGAGGATCTCCGCCGCCTGGATCTCGATGTCGGATGCCTGGCCGTGGCCCGCCTCCCCCATCGCCGGCTGGTGCATGAGCACGCGGGCGTTGGGCAGCGCGAGGCGCTTGCCGGGGTGTCCGGCCGCGAGCAGCACGGATGCCGCCGAAGCCGCCTGACCGAGCACGACGGTCTGGATCTGCGGCGCGACGTACTGCATCGTGTCGTAGATCGCCGTCATCGCGGTGAAGGATCCGCCGGGCGAGTTGATGTACATGGTGATGTCGCGCTCGGAGTCCTGGCTCTCCAGGACGAGGAGCTGGGCCATCACGTCATCGGCCGAGGCATCGTCGACCTGCACGCCGAGGAAGATCACGCGGTCTTCGAACAGCTTGTTGTACGGGTCCTGACGCTTGAAGCCGTACGCCGTGCGCTCCTCGAACTGCGGGAGCACGTAGCGGCTGGAGGGCAGGTCGCCGGCAGAGCGGAAGGTAGGTGTGTACATGAGAGTCCTTTCGCTTTCCGTTACTTGGTGTCCTGCTCGGTACCGCCGCCGCCGACGACGTCGGTGGCCGAATCGCGGATGTGGTCGACGAAGCCGTACTCGAGCGCCTCGTCGGCGGTGAACCAGCGGTCGCGGTCACCGTCGGCGTTGATCTGCTCGACCGACTTGCCGGTCTGCGCCGCGGTGATCTCCGCGAGGCGGTTCTTCATCGAGGTGATGAGCTGCGCCTGGGTCTGGATGTCGCTCGACGTCCCACCGAAGCCACCGTGCGGCTGGTGCAGCAGCACGCGGGCGTTCGGGGTGATGTACCGCTTGCCCTTCGTGCCTGCGGTCAGCAGCAGCTGACCCATCGATGCCGCCATGCCGATGCCGACGGTGACGATGTCGTTCGGGACGAACTGCATCGTGTCGTAGATCGCCATGCCGGCGGTGATCGATCCGCCGGGCGAGTTGATGTAGAGGTAGATGTCCTTGTCGGAGTCCTCAGCGGCGAGAAGGAGGATCTTCGCGCAGATCTCATTGGCGTTCTCGTCGCGCACCTCCGATCCCAGCCAGATGATGCGGTCCTTCAACAGCCTGTCGAAGACGCTCGTAGCGAGGAGGGGTTCTGCAGCCATGTCAGCTCCTGATTCCGTGTTTCAGTGATTCGAATCTACCGGCGACAACGCAGCGCTCAGGCCGTGTTCGCCGTCGG
>NZ_JBEPZB010000031.1:31713-34300 GCF_041641055.1 Microbacterium sp. | reverse complement strand
GATGTTGCCGAACTTCGAGGAGCGGAACACCTCGCGGATCTCGGCGACACCCGACTGGACCTCTTCGTACTCCGGCTTGAGCATGCCCTTGAGCGAGCTCTCGATCTCGTCGATCGCGTTGTAGATGACGGAGTAGAACCGGATGTCCACGCCTTCACGCTGAGCGCGCTCGCGCGCCTTCGTGTCGGGACGGACGTTGAAGCCCACGATGATCGCGTTGTCGATCGTCGCGAGGTTGACGTCCGACTCGGTGATCGCACCCACACCGCGGTGGATGATGCGCAGCTGCACCGAGTCGTCGACCTCGATCTTGAGCAGCGACTCCTCGAGTGCCTCGACGGCACCGGAGACGTCACCCTTGATGATGAGGTTGAGCGACTCGACCTTGCCCTCTTCGAGAGCACGGGTGAAGTCCTCGAGCGAGATGCGCTTGCGGGCCTTGGCCAGCTGGGCGTTGCGCTCGACCGCTTCACGCTTCTCGGCGATCTGGCGGGCCATGCGGTCTTCCTCGGTGACGATGAAGACGTCGCCGGCACGCGGCACGGAGTTGAGGCCCTGCACCTGCACCGGACGCGACGGGTAGGCCTCGAGGACCTGCTCGCCGTTCTCGTCTGCCATCGCACGCACACGGCCGTATGCCGTGCCGGCGACGATCGCGTCACCGATGCGGAGCGTTCCGGACTGGATCAGCACCGTGGCGACCGAACCGCGACCCTTGTCGAGCTTCGCCTCGATGGCGACACCGCGAGCGGCCTTGTTCGGGTTGGCGGTGAGGTCGAGGCCGGCGTCTGCGGTGAGCAGCACCGCGTCCAGGAGTTCCTGGATGCCGGTGTTGGCACGCGCCGACACGTCGACGAACATGACGTCTCCGCCGTACTCCTCGGCGACCAGACCGTACTCGGTGAGCTGCTGACGGACCTTGGCCGGGTTGGCCTCGGGCTTGTCGACCTTGTTCACCGCGACCACGATCGGCACGTTGGCCGCCTGGGCGTGGTTCAGCGCCTCGACCGTCTGCGGCATGATGCCGTCGTCGGCTGCGACCACGAGGATCGCGAGGTCGGTGACCTGCGCTCCACGAGCACGCATGGCGGTGAACGCCTCGTGACCCGGGGTGTCGATGAAGGTGATGGCGCGCTCGATGCCCTCGTGCTCGGTCCAGACCTGGTACGCACCGATGTGCTGGGTGATGCCTCCGGCCTCACCCTCGATGACGTTGGTCTGACGGATCGCGTCGAGGAGTCGGGTCTTACCGTGGTCGACGTGACCCATGACGGTGACGACCGGGGGACGGATCTCGAGGTCATCCTCGCTCTCCTCCTCCAGCTCCTGCTCGAGGTTGAGACCGAAGCCCTCGAGGAGCTCCTTGTCCTCGTCCTCGGGCGAGACCATCTGGATCTTGTAGCCGAGCTCGGCACCCAGGACCTCGAACGTCGCCTCGTCCAGCGACTCGGTGGCCGTGGCCATCTCGCCGAGGTTGAAGAGGATCGTGACGAGGGTTCCCGGCTGCACCGTGTAGCCCGTCAGCGTCTCGATCTTGTCCGCGAAGTCCGCGATCGACGCGCCGCGGCGCATGCGGATGATCTCCCCGTTGCCGCGGGTGACGTTGACGCCACCGACGACCGGAGCGCTCCGCATCTCGAATTCCTGCCGCTTCGCCCGCCGCGACTTGCGCTGCTTGCTCTTGCCGCCGCCCTTGCCGAAGGCACCTGCGGTACCTCCACCGGGACCACGACCGCGGCCTCCGCCGCCGCCGGGACGACCTGCGAAGCCACCACCGGGACGAGCACCGGGGCCGCCACCGGGTCCACCGGCACCGCCGGGACGACCGGGGCCACCCGGACGCTGCTGGAACGGTGCGCCGCCGGGACGACCACCCTGACCGCCGCGCGGGGCGCCGGGACGGGGGGAACCGGGACGAGGCGCACCCGGACGCGGGGCACCGGGACGCGGAGCCTGCGGACGCGGGATGTTGCCGGGAGTCGGACGCTGGCCCATGCCCTGCGCCGAGGCGAAGGGGTTGTTGCCGGGCCGGGGACCGGTCGGACGCTGGCCCATGCCCTGCGCCGACGAGAACGGGTTGTTGCCGGGGCGCGGGGCTCCGGGCTTGGGCGCTCCGCCGTCAGCCGGCTTCGGCGCAGCGGGTCCGGGCGTCGCCGCTGCGGGAGCGGCGGGCTCGGCCGGAGCCTCGGCGGCCGGGGCAGCAGGTGCTTCCGGTGCCGGTGCAGGCTTCGGGCCCGGCTTCGGACCGGGGGTCGGAGCGCCGGAGGCACCGGGCGCAGCAGCATTCGGTGCAGCAGCACCGGGCTTGGCAGCACCAGGCTTGGCAGCGCTCGGCTTTGCCGCGCCGGACTTGGCACCGGGCTTCGCCGCTGCGGGTGCAGCGTCTGCTGAGGCCTTCAGCGAGGCATCCGATTCGATGGCAGCGCGAAGCTTTCGCGCCACCGGAGGTTCGATGGTCGACGAGGGGCTCTTGACGAACTCTCCGAGTTCCTTGAGCTTTGCAAGTGCGATCTTGCTGTCGACGCCGAGTTCGGCGGCGATCTCGTGTACGCGTGGTTTACCAGCCACAATTCTCCTGTCTGGGGTC
>NZ_JBEPZB010000031.1:0-31703 GCF_041641055.1 Microbacterium sp. | reverse complement strand
TCGGTCCACCCAGACAGGGCAGACCACTAGTCGCGGACGGGTCTCATTTCGAGCCGTTCACTTTGTTTCCATAGCCGTTCAGCCTTTGTTTCTTGGTGGGTGCTGTTCGATGATCCGCGTGTCCAGGTCGCTGGAGACGCGCAGTGCTCGTCCGAAGGCTCGTCGCCGCAGTGCGGATTCGATGCAATCGGGTGTCGGATGCACCCACGCGCCGCGCCCCGGCAGGACAGCACTCTCGTCGAGGACGAGGATGTCGTTCTGGGACACCACCCTGAGAAGAGTGGAGCGGGGAGCACGCGTGCGACAGCCGACGCACGTTCGTACGGGTTCCATCTTACACCTGAGTTCCCATCCGACTCGCGCGAGGGGCGCGAGTCGGATGTCACGAGGGGTCAGTCCAGGACGCTGTCCGGCTGGATGTCGATCTTCGCTCCGGTGAGCTTGGCGGCCAGGCGGGCGTTCTGCCCCTCCTTGCCGATCGCGAGCGACAGCTGGTAGTCCGGCACCAGCGCGCGCACGGCCTTGGTGGTGGCATCGAGGATGAAGGCGCTGGTCACCTTGGCCGGCGACAGCGCGTTCGCGACGAACGCGGCGAGCTCCGGATCGTGGTCGACGATGTCGATCTTCTCACCCGCGAGCTCTTCGGTGACGGCACGAACGCGACGTCCCATCTCGCCGATGCACGCGCCCTTGGCGTTGATGGCCGGGTCATGTGCCTTGACCGCGATCTTCGTGCGGTGGCCCGCCTCGCGAGCAAGCGAGACGATCTCCACGAGGCCGGCGGCGATCTCCGGCACCTCGAGGGCGAACAGCTTGCGGACGAGGCCGGGGTGGGTGCGCGACACGGTGATCTGCGGGCCCTTGAGTCCCTTCGCGACGCTCGTGACGTAGACGCGCAGGCGCGACCCGTGCGTGTACTCCTCGCCGGGCACCTGCTCTTCGGGGGGCAGGATCGCCTCGACCGACCCGAGGTCGACGTGGATCATCCGCGGGTTCGGACCCTGCTGGATGACGCCGGCGACGATGTCGCCCTCCTTGCCCTTGAACTCACCGAGCACGGCGTCGTCGGCGATGTCGCGCAGACGCTGGCTGATGACCTGCTTGGCTGCGAAGGCCGCGATGCGTCCGAAGTCGTCGGGCGTGGCCTCCTCCTCGCCGATGATGGCGCCTTCCTCGTCCTTGACGACCTGCAGCACGGCGACGTGGCCGGTGCGGCGGTCGAGGTCGACGCGAACGCCCTCGGGGGTGGCTCCGTCTGCGGAGACGTGCTTGGAGTATGCGGTCAGGATGGCCTGTTCGATGATCGAGACCAACTCATCGAAGGGGATCGCCTTCTCCTTCTCGATCCCACGCAAAAGACTCAGTTCGATATCCATGACGGCTCCCTATTCAGCTCTCGTCGCGCGGGTGTGCACGCGCGACATCCGTACCACGATACCCTGTGCCCACCGCCCGATGCCACGGAGGCGGCCGCACCGACGCGGTGCCAGACGCGCAGGAGGACCCAGTGACGACGTACGACGCCATCGTGATCGGAGCGGGGATGTCAGGGGTGACGGCGGCGCGGATGCTCGCCGACGACGGCGCGACGGTGCTCGTGCTCGAGGCCCGGGATCGCGTCGGCGGCAGGATGAACACCGATCGCTCGGCCGGATTCGCCGTCGACCTCGGCGCGTCGTGGGTCCACGGCATCGAGGGGTCGCCGCTGTGGGACCTCGTGCAGGCGCTCGACATCCCGACCCTCGAGTACACGGTCGGCAGCTTCCAGGCCGGCGGGCGCACGATCGAGAACTTCGACGGCGAGGGTCGGCGGATGGATGCCGCGGCGACCGCGCGATGGGTCGAGGACGTCGCCGAGGCCGACCGGATGCTCGGCGAGGAGATCGCCGCCTCCTCCCCCGGCGACACCTACCTCGATGTGACCGAGCGCGCGCTCGACCGCTCCGGCTTCGCTCCGGAGCGGATCGACGAGATCCGCGAGTTCTTCCGCCACCGTGTCGAGGAGCAGTGCGGCGCGTGGATCGGAGACCTCGACGCGCACGGCCTCGATGAGGACGCGATCGACGGTGACGAGGTGATCTTCCCGCGCGGGTACGACGAGCTGCCCCGGCGCATCTCCGCGGGACTCGACATCCGACGGGAACACGTCGTGACCCGCGTCTCGCGGCATGCCGATGGGGTCACCGTGACGACCGATCGCGGCGACTTCCGCGCCCGCAGCGCTCTGGTCACGGTCCCGCTCGGTGTGCTCAAAGCCGGTTCGATCGAGTTCGTCCCTCCCCTGCCCGCAGCCGTGGCCGAGCCGATCGAGCGACTCGGCATGGGCGTGTTCAACAAGGTCTTCATCCAGTTCCCCGAGCGCTTCTGGGACGAGGAGAGCTACGTGCTGCGCGCCCTGGGCGAGGCGGGCGAGCACTGGCACTCGTGGTACGACGTCTCAGCCGTCAGCGGGCGGCCTACCCTGCTGACGTTCGCGGCGGGGCCGTTCGGACGGAGGGTGCAGGATCTCGCTGACGCGGACATCGTCGCGGACGTCGTCTCCGCCCTCCGGGTGCTGTACGGGGAGCGCGTCGGTGCTCCGACGGCTCACTGGATCACGCGATGGGGGCAGGATCCGTTCTCGAACGGCTCCTACTCGCATCTCGCCCTCGGCTCGTCGCACCACGATCACGACGAGCTCGCAGGCCCGGTCGACGGCGTGCTGCACTTCGCGGGCGAGGCCACCTGGGGCGAGGAGCCCGCGACCGTCGGTGCGGCGTTCTATTCGGGGCATCGGGCGGCAGAACGCCTCCTCGGCCGCCCGGTCGACCTCGCCGCGTTCGCAGGACGGATCAGGGAGCGGGAGCAGAACCCAGCTCGTTGATCGCTCCGATCAGACGGAACAGATTCCCGACGTGCCACTGGTCCAGGTGCAGCGCCAGGCGCGGCAGGTGCAGCACATCGTCGTCGGCGACCTCGGGCTGACGGGGCGTCGTGCGCTCGATGCGGCCGCTCACCAGCATCCCGGCGAAGCGGTCGTTCAGCTCCGCGATCTCCGCGGCCGTCGGCTCCGCACGGAGCCTCAGCACGAGCGTGTCGCCCACCCACCGCAGCGAGTCGTAGTTGCGCCAGAAGCCCGCGATCACGCCTGCCGCCGACTCGACGGAGTCCGTGATGACGACGCGATCGAAGTCGCCTTCGGAGATGACGCCGGTCGGGGCGAGATCCTCGTCGATGAAGCGCTTGAGTCCGTTCCAGAAGGTACCGCCCGGCTCGTCGAGGAGCACGATCGGCGTCGGCTCCGCCTTGCCCGTCTGCTGCAGGGTGAGCAGCTCGAACATCTCGTCGAGGGTGCCGAACCCGCCGGGGAGGCAGATGAAGCCGCTGGATTCCTTGATGAGCATGAGCTTGCGTGTGAAGAAGTACTTCATCGCGACGACGTGCTCGCTCGCCTCGATCAGGCTGTTGGCCTTCTCCTCGAAGGGAAGCCGGATCGACACCCCGAGTGACAGCGCCGGCCCTGCTCCCTCGGCCGCCGCCTGCATGATCCCGGGGCCGGCCCCGGTCACCACCATCCATCCGTCGGCGGCCAGCGCGCCGGCGACGTCGCGCGCCTGCACGTAGAGCGGATCGTCCTGACGGGTGCGTGCGGATCCGAAGACGGTCACCTTGGGAACGCCCTCGAACGGGGCGAACAGCCGGAAGGCGTCTCGCATCTCGGCGAGAGCCGCAGAGGCGATCTTGAGGTCGAGGCGGTTCGTGCCGTCCTCGCCGAGGAGCACGGCCGTGCGCATCATGCGCATCACCAGCCTGCGGTCGGTCTTCACCCCCGCCTCGTCGAGGACGGTGTTGATCTCGGCGCTCAGCGATTCCGGCAGCGGTTCCTCGGTCATGCCCTCAGCCTGTCATGACGGGATGCGGCGCGGGGATCCGCAACGCCGTCCATGGCTGCTCACCACGCGAAGACCGCCGTGTCAACGCCCGTGCCTTCTGGCCGCACCGCGGCGAAGCTGAGCACATGACAGAGATCACTGGACCTGACGCACTGGCACGGGTGAAAGACCTCGTGGAGGACATCGACTTCACGATGCTGACGACGACGGACGACGACGGCAACCTCGTCAGCCGACCGATGTCGACGAGGCAGATGGACGACGCCGGCGACATCTGGTTCTTCACCGCCGAGGACACCGAGAAGGTCGAGGAGGCGAGAGCGCACCGACAGGTCGGCCTCTCGTACTGCGATCCGAAGGGCATGCGCTACGTGTCGGTGGCCGGCAACGCGTCCATCGTGCACGATCGCGCGAAGATGGACGAGCTCTACTCCCCGTCGCTGGACATCTGGTTCGAGGACGGGCTGGACACGCCGGGGATCGCACTCCTCAAGGTCACACCCACCGTCACGGAGTTCTGGGAACCGGCCAAGGGGAAGATCGCGATGGCGGCCGGAGCGCTGAAGGCGCTGGTCACGAAGGACACTCCGGATGACGACATCATGAACCACGGACACATCGTCTGCTGACACGGCATCCGCAGACGACGACGCCGCGCACCTCCGTGAGGAGCTGCGCGGCGTCTTCGCGTCGATGGTCAGCGAGCGGTCAGTCGCTCCACGGCCTCGGCGATCGACACGGCGTCGCGGTCGCCGGTGCGCCGATCCCAGAGTTCGACCTGTCCATCGGCGGCGCCGCGCCCGACGATGACGATCTTCGGCACGCCGACGAGTTCTGCGTCTCCGAACTTCACCCCGGGCGAGACCTTCGGACGGTCGTCGTAGAGGACGTCGAGGCCGGCGGCCTCGAGCGTGGTCGAGAGATCGGCGGCGACGTCGAAGGCGACCTGGTCGCGACCGGCGGCCACGACCTGTACGTCGAACGGCGCGACGGATGCCGGCCAGATCAGGCCCTTCTCGTCGTTGTTCAGCTCGGCGATGATCGCCAGGATGCGCGTGACGCCGATGCCGTACGACCCCATCGTGACCGTGACGAGTTTGCCGTTCTCGTTCAGCACCTTGAGACCCAGCGCCTCCGCATACTTGCGGCCGAGCTGGAAGACGTGGCCGATCTCCATGCCCCGGGCGAGCTCGACCGGCCCTGATCCGTCGGGCGCGGGGTCGCCCGCTCGCACGTCGGCGATCTCGACGATCCCGTCGGCGAAGAAGTCACGGCCTGCGACGACCGAGTGCGCATGCTTCTCGTCGAGGTTCGCACCGGTGATCCAGCTGGTGCCCTCGCTGACGCGGGGGTCGACCAGGTAGCGGATGCCGGTCGCCGACTCCTCGCCGAGGACGGCGCCCGTCGGTGACCACGGGCCGATGTATCCCTTGACGAGCAGCGGGTTCTTCTCGAAGTCGTCCGCCGTGGCCGTCTCGACCTCGGCCGGCGCGAACGCGACCTCGGCCCGCTTCTCGTCGACCTCGCGATCGCCGGGGATGCCGACGACCACGAGCTCGCGGCGACCGTCGAGGTGCGTCAGCGCGAGGACGACGTTCTTGAGCGTGTCCGCTGCCGTGTAGTCGCCGGCGAGGTGCGCGTTCGAGTGAGCCACGAGCGTCTCGATCGTCGGGGTGTTCGGCGAGTCGAAGATCACGGGAGCGGCGTCGGCGTCGAAGGGGATCGCGTCGGGAACCGCCGTCGTGAAGGCCTCGACGTTGGCGGCGTAGCCGCCGGCGCTGCGCACGAAGGTGTCCTCGCCGACGGGCGTGGGGTGCAGGAACTCCTCGCTGCGCGACCCGCCCATGGCGCCGGCATCCGCCTGGACGATCACGTACTCGAGTCCCAGACGCTGGAAGATGCGCTCATAGGCGTCGCGCTGCGCCTGGTAGCTGACGTCGAGGCCCTCGTCCGACGAATCGAACGAGTAGGCGTCCTTCATCGTGAACTCGCGCCCGCGCAGCAGGCCGGCGCGAGGACGCGCCTCGTCTCGGTACTTGTCCTGGATCTGGTAGATCGTCAGCGGAAGGTCCTTGTACGAGGAGTACAGGTCCTTCACCAGCAGCGTGAACGCCTCTTCATGGGTGGGGGCGAGCAGGTAGTCGCCGCCCTTGCGGTCCTGGAGACGGAAGAGGAGATCTCCGTACTCCTCCCACCGACCGGTGGCCTCGTACGACTCGCGAGGCATCAGCGCGGGGAAATGCACCTCCTGCGCACCGGCGGCCGCCATCTCCTCGCGGACGACGGTCTCGATCTTCGCCTTGACCCGCAGCCCGAGCGGCAGCCACGCGAAGATGCCGGCCGCCTGCGGTCGGATGTACCCGGCGCGGATCAGCAGCCTGTGGCTGGCGACCTCGGCGCCGGCAGGGTCTTCACGGAGCGTGCGGAGGAAGAAGTTCGAAAGACGAGTGACCACCGGGCAAGTCTACTGACCGGCGGTCACTCGGTTGCGACCCTGGTCAGTTGAGGGCGGGAAGGCCGTTGGGGATGACGCCGCCGGCGTACAGGCTGGCCGCGAGCTCCTGCGTGGCGGTCAGCGCGACGCGCTGCGGGAGCGGTCCGTACGAGATGCGGGCGACGCCCAGCTTCTCGTACTCGGACGCGGCGAGCGTGCCCGGGAGTCCGATCACGCTGAGCTTGCCCTCGCCGAGCCCGTCGACGAGCTGGCGCGTGGTGTTCGCGTCGAGCATCCCGGGGACGAAGACGGCGGTGGCTCCTGCATCGAGGAACGCGCGGCCGCGCTGGATGGCATCCGCGACGCTCTCGGCGACAGGCCGGTGCCCGGCGCGCACGAACGCGTCGGTGCGTGCGTTGAGCGCGAAGGGGACGCCCTCAGCCTCGGCGGCCTTGACGATCGCCTCGACGGCGGCGACGGACTCGTCGAAGGGCTTGAGGCGATCCTCCACGTTCGCGCCCACGACGCCGGCGCCGATCGCGAGGCGGGTGGTCTCCCCCGCGTCGCCGTAGCCGTCGTCCAGGTCCGCGGTCACGGGAACGGACACGGATGCCGCGATGCGTCCGACCATGTCGATCATGATGTCGCGCGGGATCGTGCCGTCCTCGTAGCCGAACGAGGCCGCGATGCCGTGCCCGGCCGTCGCGATCGCCTTCGTCTCGGGGAGCATCGCGACCGCCTTGGCGGAAACGACGTCCCATACGTTCACGACCCGGAGGATCTCCGGGGCTTCGTACAGTCCGATGAGGGTCTGGGCCTTCGCAGCAGTGGTCATGCTCCCACGCTAACGCGCTCGATCCGGCCGCGGGCCGGACGGGGCGGCAAGTCCTCGGTTCACGGGATGCCGTCTGATGCGTCGGGACGAGCCCAGCGCGCTCTTGTTCCGGGATGCCGATGTTCTCGCTCGACGTCATGGTTTTCGGCCCTGATCTGGACTCGAAATGTCCGAGGTCGGTGATGTGATGCGGGTATGACAGCACTCATGGACGCGACGATCGAGCAGGTGGGGGCGCTCGGCGCGGTCACCGAGATGCTCGTCTCCGTCGAGCGGACGATCGGTTCCCTGCTCGCCGCGCGTGACGGTCTTCTGGCCCTGGGATCGCGCCTCGCGGTCGAGACGGCGGAGCAGTCCGAGGCGCCGACCGCCGACGGCGTCGATCTGGCGATCCGCGCTGTCGCCGGGGAGTTCGGCGCTGCCTTGCGAGTCAGTGACCGTACGCTCCAACGGCGGATGCTGGACGCCGAGCTCCTCGTCACGCGCTTCCCGCGAGTGTGGCGCGCCCAGGGAGCCGGGCTCATCAGTGCCGCGCATGCCAGGATCATCGTCGATGCCGGCACACACCTCGATGACGAGACCCGGCGCGTGGAGTACTCGGAGCGGATGGTCGCGTTCGCACGAACGGAGTCCGCCAACCGCGTCGGGCGCGAGGCGCGACGGGTCGCCGACCGCCTCCAGCCGCGCACCGTCGACGCTCGTCATGCGGACGCACGCCACGAGCGTCGAGTGTGGGTGAAGAACCGCGCCGACGGGATGGCCGAGCTCAGCATCTTCGGTCCGGCCGCACTCGTGCACGGCGCATTCGATCGGGTCACGGCGATGGCGAAGGCAGCAGCGGCCGGCGGCGAAGCGGTCGAATGCGCGCATCGTCCTCCCGACGGCCGGACGTTGGGCCAGACCCGCTGCGACATCGCTCTCGACCTGCTTCTCACCGGTGCCCCGGCGGGGCACGACACGACTGACGGGATGCTCTCCGCTATCACGCCCTCCGTCTCCGTCACCGTTCCCGTCATGACCCTGCTCGGGTCGGGCACCGTCCCCGCCGAACTGAACGGCTGCGTCCCGATCGATGGCCGCACCGCCCGGCTCCTCGCCGGCTCCGCTGCGGGATGGGATCGGATCCTCACCCACCCGGTCAGCGCGGCAGTGCTCGCGGTGGACCGGTACCGGCCATCCGCCGAGCTGCGACGTCATCTGACAGCGCGAGACAGCCGATGTCGGTTCCCCACCTGCGGGTATGCCGCCCGCGACTGCGATCTTGACCACACCGAGGACCATGCGCTCGGCGGCACCACCGACGCCGACAACCTGGGTCACCTCTGCCGACGGCACCACGTGCTGAAGCACCGCACTCCGTGGCATGTCGAACACCTCGGCAATGGAGCATTCGCCTGGACCAGCCCCACCGGGCAGGTCTACATCGATCGACCGCCTGCCCAGAACGCCGCGACGTTCACCGAGGACGACATGCCGCCGCCATTCTGAGAATGAGACGGCCGTGAACGTGAGCCGGCCCTGACGCGAGCCGGCGCTGACGGGAACCGGCCCTCGCTTCGGCGGGAACCGGCCCTCGCTTCGGCGGGATCCGGCGAGGGCGACATAGTGTGGAGACATGCCTCAGCGCCGATCGCACGTCGCCCCCTCTGCCGCGCAGACCGAACTCGCTGCGGCGCTCGCGGAGCTGCGGGTGTCGCTCGACGCCCCCACCGAGTTTCCGGCTGCCGTGCTGGCCGAAGCCGAAGCCGCCGTCGCGCCCGAGCCTGACCCGGACCTTCGAGACATCCCGTTCGCCACGCTCGACCCCGTGGGATCCAGAGACCTGGATCAGGCGTTCCATCTCGAGCGCCGCGGCTCCGGTTACACCGTGCACTACGCGATCGCGGACGTGCCGAGTTTCGTCGTCGCCGGCGGTGAGGTCGACGCCGAAGCCCGCCGGCGAGGACAGACGCTGTATGCCGCCGATGGCACCATCCCTCTCCATCCGAAGGTGCTGAGCGAAGGCCGCGCCTCCCTTCTTCCCGATGTCGACCGGCCCGCGCTCGTGTGGACGTTCGCCCTCGACGCGACGGGTTCCGTCGAGGACTTCCGACTCGAGCGCGCACTGATCCGATCCCGGGCCCAGCTCGATTACGCGAGCGTGCAGGCGGCACTCGACCGCGGGGAGGACGGCCCCGCGGCGCTTCTGCCCGAGATCGGCGCGCTGAGGGTGGAGCAGGAGAAGCTCCGAGGTGGTGCGAGCCTCAATCTGCCCGATGAGGAGGTCGTGCGCACGCCCGACGGCGGCTACGCCATCGAACGGCGCCATCCTCTGCCCGTCGAGGAGTGGAACGCCCAGCTGTCACTCATGACGGGTATGGCCGCTGCGAGCCTGATGCTCGATGCACGAGTCGGCATCCTTCGGACGATGCCCCAGCCGGATGAGAAGTCGTTCGACGCCTTCCGCCACCAGACCGAGGCACTCGGCCGCCCGTGGACGAGCGGCCGGTACGGCGACTACCTGCGGAACCTGGATCGCACCGACCCGATGACCCTTCCCGTCCTCGAAGCCGCGGCATCCCTGTTCCGCGGAGCCGGGTACGTGACGTTCGACGGCACCGTCCCGAGCGATGCGGAGCAGGCGGCGATCGCGGCGCCCTATGCACACGCGACCGCTCCCCTGCGTCGGCTCGTCGACCGCTGGTCCCTGTCGATCTGCCTGGCTGCCTCCGAAGGCCGAGAGGTTCCGAGCTGGGCGCGCGATTCGCTGTCCGAGCTTCCCGGGCTGATGCAGGAATCGGGTCAGCGCGCGTCGCGACTGGACTCCGCGACGATCAACTGCGTCGAGGCCGCCCTGATGACCCCGCTCGTCGGCCAGACGGTCGACGCCACGGTGATCGAGATCCGAGGAGAACGGGCATCGGTCCAGCTCGCGACGCCCGCCGTGACAGCCTCGGCTCCGCTGCCCCAGGGCCCGGCACCCGGAGACGTCGTGAGCTTGCGGGTCCTGAGCGCCGACATCACGCGCGGCGAGATCGAGTTCGCCCTCTGACGTACGCTGTCGGCGTGGATCCACTCGCTCTGACAGAACGCTTCATCGACGCCCGCTGCCCGGGGGCCTCCGTCGCCGTCGTCGCAGGGAGCGCAGCGCGGGGCGAGCGCACAGCGACGAGCGACATCGACCTGCTGCTCATCGGCGAACAGCTCTTCCGCTCCGACGCTCAGAGCAGCGAGGCGTCGACGCACGAGTTCGAGGGTGAGATCTTCGAAGCCTTCGCGTACACCCCCGCGGGGTTCGCCGAATGGGCCGACCGCGGCGTGCAGCAGCGTCGCCCGGTGACGGTGCACATGCTGGTCGAAGGCACCCCCGTCCGCGACGACGGGACGCTCGCCGCGCTGCGCCATCGGTGGCGGCAGGTGCTCGACGCCGGCCCCACGCTGAGCGCACACGAGTCGGCCTTCCGCCGCTACGTCATCACCGACCTGCTCGACGACCTCCGCGACGCAACCGACCCGCTCGAACGCCACGTCGTGGCCTCGGTGCTCTTCGACAGGACAGCCGAGCTCATGCTGCTCGGCGAGCACAGATGGATCGCCACCGGCAAATGGCTGCCACGACGGCTCCGCGGTCTCAGCTCCGAACGAGCGGAGCGGCTGAGCAGTCCTCTTCTCGACGGTGACTACGCGGCCTTCGCCGATCGCGTCGATGCCGAACTCGTCCGCGCCGGTGGGCGGGTGCAGGGCGGCTTCGTGCGCTGACCCGCGTCAGACGGCGGGAACAGCCGTCGTCGTCATGACCAGCAGCTGAGGATCGGTGAGCTCGAGCGTCACCGAGATCGACACGAATTCAGCCAGAGACCGGACGTGTGTTCCCCCGCACAGGATCTCCGCCGTCCCTTCCGGAAGCTCGCAGTGCCAGCTGCGTCGATCCACGATCGTCGGTCCTTCGGTGACGATCCGGCTCGGAGCCGCGGACTCGACCCATGCCGACAGCTGAGCGTTGATCGCCGCTTCACGCTCAGGGAGAGTCACCGCGAAGCCCTCGGTGTCGAAACCCGCCTTGCGCAGACTCTTGCCGAGGCGGTACTCGTCGACCGCGCCGTCCTCGTGGATGCGGCTGGACTGGTTGGCCCGCGCTTCGAAGTTCGGGCTGCCCAGAGCATCCGTCCCTGGATCCTTGCGCCACAGATCCGCCAGCGCGCCATCGAGGGCGAGCGACGCGAGGTGGCAGGCGGTGTGGCCTCGGCTGAGGCCCGACCGCCGCGTCGGGTCCACCGTGAGTTCCACCCGAGCGCCCTCGATGAGGGCGGCGGGTGCCTCGCCGTCGAGTCGGTGCCCGACGAGCCACGTCCACCCGTCGGCACCGCGCTTGACGGGGATGTCATCCGCCACCGCGAAGGTCCCGTCATCCGCCACGGCGGCCATCACTGCCTCGGCCACACGGACTGTCGCGCCGTCGACCGAGATCTCGCCGCTGTCTCCGGGCTGGTCAGGCCAGGTGTGATCGACCGGATGGAAGGGCGTGGCGTCGACGACGACGACCGCACCGTCCGGCGTGAGGTCGACGCGCTGCACGGTGCTCGATCCGGAGACGGCTCCGTCGGCGAAGGACACTGTCGTGGACGGCATGGGACTCCTTGGGTGAGCTCGACGCGATCGGCGAGAGCGGTGGGACTTCGACCCCGCTCAGTGCGAGGGCGGGATGGTGAAGCTGGCGAGCGTGTCGCCGTCGATGACGAAGATGCCATCCGACTCGCCGGTGAACACACTGCTGGTCCACGCGAATCGGATGCGCGTGGTGCCGCCGTCCGAGGTCGCGCGGAGCACCGTCATCCTCGCACCGGCGCCGATCGCATCGGTCTCGGCCCACGAGCGGATGCCGTCGGGGCCGGCCTTCACCGTTCCCCAATCGCTGACGTACCCATCGGCGGAGAACGCGGCGACGAACGCCTCGGTGTCCGCAGCGTTGATCGCGTCGACCATCGCCTGAGCCGGCGTGGGAAGGAAGTGCTCGGACAACGTCGTCTCCTGTGTTCTTGGTCAGACCGTCTGGTGAGAGCCCGGAATGCGGGGCCTCAGACCGTGACGACCTGCGCGGTGCCGACCGGGGCCGCGGGGCCCATCTCGGCGGCGATACGGTTGGCCTCTTCGATCAGCGTGGCCACGATGTCGGCCTCGGGAACGGTCTTGATGACCTCGCCCTTGACGAAGATCTGGCCCTTGCCGTTGCCGGACGCGACGCCGAGGTCGGCCTCGCGCGCCTCCCCGGGACCGTTGACGACGCAGCCCATGACGGCCACGCGCAGCGGAACGGTCATGTCCTTGAGACCCTCGGTCACGTTCTCGGCGAGCGTGTAGACATCGACCTGCGCGCGACCGCACGACGGGCACGACACGATCTCGAGCTTGCGCTCACGGAGGTTCAGCGACTGCAGGATCTGATGCCCGACCTTCACCTCTTCGGCGGGCGGTGCGGACAGCGATACACGGATGGTGTCGCCGATCCCCTCACCGAGCAGGATGCCGAACGCCGTGGCGCTCTTGATCGTGCCCTGGAACGCGGGCCCTGCCTCGGTCACGCCGAGGTGCAGCGGCCAGTCGCCCCGCTCGGCGAGCTGGCGGTACGCCTTGACCATCACGATGGGGTCGTTGTGCTTGACGGAGATCTTGAAGTCGTGGAAGTCGTGCTCCTCGAACAGCGACGCCTCCCAGACGGCGCTCTCGACGAGTGCCTCTGCAGTGGCCTTGCCGTGCTTGGCGAGGATGCGGCGATCGAGGGACCCCGCGTTCACGCCGATGCGCAGCGAGACTCCGGCGGCCTTGGCGGCCTCGGCGATCTTGCCGACGTTGCCGTCGAACTCGCGGATGTTGCCCGGGTTCACGCGCACCGCGCCGCATCCGGCGTCGATGGCGGTGTAGATGTAGCGCGGCTGGAAGTGGATGTCGGCGATCACCGGGATCTGGCTCTTCATCGCGATGATCTTCAGCGCGTCGGCATCGTCCTGGTGAGGCACGGCGACACGGACGATCTCGCATCCGGATGCGGTCAGCTCCGCGATCTGCTGCAGGGTCGCGTTGATGTCCGTCGTCTTCGTCGTCGTCATCGACTGCACGGTGACGGGAGCGTCACCGCCGACGAGCACCTTGCCGACCTTGATCTGGCGAGACTTGCGGCGCGGGGCGAGGACTTCGGGGACTTTCGGCATCCCAAGATTCACTGCTGGCACCCCCTCAGCCTACGCCGCCTGGATGGGCGAGGGCTGGAAGCGCACGGGGCGGATCTCCGCGTCACGCGGCGGGTCCGGCCGCGGTCGGTGTGATAGTTTTCAGCCCATGCTCGCGAACTTCACCTGGTGGCCCGCCTCCTAGGCGGTGTGTTCGCGTTCCCACGAATCCAGACCGCCTCCGGGGCGGTCTTTTCGTTGAGCCGAGCCGGAGCCACGCACAGGAGACACCGATGACCCCCTCACGTCTTGCCGAGCTCACCGCCGACCCGTCCGCCTCCTTCGTGCTCATCGCCCGCGACGGCTCCGACACCGTCGAGCTGCTCACCGGCGACGTCGTCGACGTCGACCTGCTCGCCGACATCCCCCTGACGATCGACGGTGCTCCGCGCGAGATCTTCACGATGGTGCCCTACCGTCAGGTCCGCGAGCGCGGGTTCGTCGCCCAGGACGACGGCGCTCCCCTGCGATGCATCGTGGTGGACGAGCACCTCCACCTGCCGACCTCCGAGCTGCTGGCCGAGCTGCCGACCGCAGCGGTGCCCCTGCGCGACGGCGGGTTCGACATCGCGGACGAGGAGTACGCGGCCATCGTCGAGACCGTGATCGCCGACGAGATCGGCAGGGGCGAAGGCGCCAACTTCGTGATCCGTCGCGACTTCACCGCCGAGATCGATGTCGACGACCGCACGGCGGCCCTCACCTGGTTCCGTGCCCTGCTCACCCACGAGCGCGGCGCCTACTGGACGTTCGCCGTCGTGACGCCCGGCCACATCGCGGTCGGCGCGAGCCCCGAGGCGCACGTCGTGGCGCGCGGCGGCGTCGTGACCATGAACCCCATCTCCGGCACGTTCCGCCATCCCGCCGGCGGCGCCACGAAGGAGACGCTGGTCGAGTTCCTCTCCTCGACGAAGGAGACCGAGGAGCTCTTCATGGTCGTCGACGAGGAACTCAAGATGATGAGCGCCGTGTGCTCGGACGGCGGACGCATCACCGGCCCGCATCTCAAGGAGATGTCGCGCCTCACCCACACCGAGTACATGCTCAGGGGGCGCAGCGCGCTCGACCCTCGCGACATCCTCCGGGAGACGATGTTCGCGCCGACGGTCACCGGCTCGCCCATGCAGAACGCCTGTGCCGTGATCCGCAGGCACGAGCGCAAGCCGCGGGGGTACTACTCCGGCGTCGCCGCACTGTTCACACCGAACGCGGAGGGCGGGCACGACCTCGACGCCCCGATCCTGATCCGCACCGTCTACCTCCAGGACGGCTCGCTCAGCGTGCCCGTCGGGGCGACGCTGGTCCGGCACTCCGATCCGCACGGCGAGGTCTCCGAGACCCATGGCAAGGCCGCCGGAGTGCTGGGAGCCATCGGAGCGATCGACCGCGATGACGCGGCCGAGGCCCGGGAGGATGCGGATGCCCCGGCCGCCCCGCAGTCCCTCGCCGCTGACCCCACGGTCGCGGCTCTCCTGGCGTCCCGCAACGGACGGCTCGCCGACTTCTGGCTGAACCCGCAGGGCGACGGCTTCACCGGTCCGTTCTCCGGAGCATCCGCGATCGTCGTCGACGCCGAGGACCGCTTCACCACGATGCTCGCGCACCAGCTGCGCCACCTCGGACTCGACGTCACGATCAGGGCGTGGAGCCACGTCGATGACGCGGAGCTCGACTCCGCTGATCTCGTGGTCGCGGGGCCGGGCCCCGGAGACCCCCGGGACGTCGAGAGCGAGCGGATCGCTCGCATGCGTCAGGTCGTGTCGCGGCGCATCGAGGCACGAGCGCCACTGCTCGCCGTATGCCTGAGCCACCAGATCCTCAGCCACAGGCTCGGCATCGACCTCGTGCCCCTGGATGCGCCGCACCAGGGTCTGCAGAAGGCGGTGCCAGTGTTCGGCGAGGACGCCTCCATCGGCTTCTACAACACCTTCACCGCCCGGGTCGCCCCCGGTTCGGCGAGGGCGGAGACAGCCGAGGTCTCGGCGGATCCCGAGACGGGCGATGTCTACGCTCTCCGCGGCGAGCGCTTCGCCTCCGTGCAGGGCCACCTGGAGTCGATCCTGTCGCGCGACGGCATCCGCACCCTCGAGCGACTGGTCGCGCACGCCCTGGCTTGAGCGCGCCGAGCGGTGGAGCCTGTGAACGGCGGGCTCACCCGCCGAAGATGTTCACCGGGTTGAAGACGTCGGCGAGCAGCAGCAGCGCACCCATCGCGATCAGCAGGGTCGCCACGACCACGGTCAGCGGCACGAGCTTGGTCGCGTCGACCGGCGCGGGAGGCGGACGACGGAACAGCTTCGCCCAGGCTCGTCGGATGCCGTCCCACAGCGCGACCACGACGTGACCGCCGTCGAGGGGCAGCAGCGGGATCAGGTTGAACACGAACAGCGCGACGTTGAGCGAGCCGAGCAGGCCGAGCAGCACGGCGAAGCGGTTCAGGACGGGAGCGTCCGTGGCCGCCACCTCTCCCGCGATCCGACCCACGCCGACGACGCTCAGCGGTCCGTTGGGATCCCGCTCACCGCCGGTGACGAGAGAGACCCCGACATCCCAGATGCGCACCGGCAGGGTCAGGATCATCGAGCCGACGCGGGCGACCGTGTCGGCGGCCATCTGCGGGCCCGCACTCAGCGGCTGCTGCACGAAGCCCATCTGCGCGCCCATGCCGACGTAGCCGACCTCACGGACGACCGGCTGTCCGTCGTCGTCGAGAACGGGCTGACCGCTGGCATCCGTGATGGCTCGCTCGGCCTCGACCGGGGTGATGAGCAGCGTCTCCTCCTCACCGTCACGACGGACGACGAGGTCGAGGGACTCGCCCGGCGACGCCTGTACGATGGCCGTCGCCTCGGCGAAGGTCGTGACCGGCTCACCGCCGACGGACACCAGCACGTCTCCCGGCTTGATCCCGGCTTCGGCGGCCGGCGTCGCGGGATCATCCGGAGCGCACTCGGTCGCGGTCGAGTCGGCGGGAAGCACGCACTGGCTCACGGATGCGATCGTGGTGGTCCCCTGCTGCACGCCGATGCCGGACACGAGCACCGTGAAGATGATGACCGCGAGGATCAGGTTCATGAGCGGGCCGCCCAGCATCACCACGACCCGCTTCCAGACCGGAAGTCGATAGAAGACACGGTCTTCGGCACCCTCGGCGATCGTCTCGTCGTTGGCGGAGCGGGCATCCTGGACGAGCGCGCGGAACACGCCCTTCGCCGGTCCCGCAGTGGTGGATGCGGGATACATCCCCGACATCGAGATGAATCCGCCGAGTGGCAGCAGCTTGAAGCCGTACTCCGTCTCGCCGATGCGTCGGGACCAGAGCCGGGGTCCGAATCCGATCATGTACTGCCCGACGCGCACGCCGAACAGCTTCGCAGGCAGGAGGTGGCCGACCTCGTGCAGACCGATCGAGAGGCCGAGGCCGATCAGCATGAACACGATGCCACCCAGATAGAGCAGTGCTTCCACTCCCCCAAGGTAGTGCTCGCCGCCTAGGAATACGCCGGGGGCCGTGCCTGGCGCGCCGCCGCGGTCGCACTAGGCTGATTGCGTGACCACCCGCCAGCTGCGACTCCTGCGCGCGGCATCGGCGTCGTCGGTCGCGACGCTCCTCGCCGGGGTCTCGCACACGGTGGCGGGCGGTGCGGCACCGCATCCGCTGCTCCTCCTCGCCATGGCCGTGCTGCTCATCCCGTTCGCCGCGCTGCTCATCGGAGTGCGCGCATCGCGTGTCCGCGTCGCCGCGACCGTCGTGGTGAGCCAGAGCGCCTTCCACGTCGTGTTCCAGCTGCTCGGAGCACCGACCGGAACGACGGTGCTCTCGGGGCATCAGCACCATCTCGACCTGAGCATCCTCGGGCCCGTCTCCTCCGCCGCTGCACCCGACGCGGCGATGTTGCTGGCGCACCTCGCTGCGGCCATCCTGACCGTCGGCGTGCTCTGGCACGGCGAGGCGACGGTCCGCGCGATCGCCGGATGGGTGCAGGGACGGCTGCGTCGCGCCGTCTCCGTGCTCCAGGCGCGGTACGAGCGCCCCGCTCTTCCCGTCGCGCCTCTGCCGCTGCTGGTCAGCGCGGCACTCTCGTCCTCGGTGTCTCGCCGAGGTCCTCCTTCCGTCGCCTGATCCCCGCATCGCCTCGTCGCTTCACCAGATCGAGGAGGCGTCGACCATCCTTCCGCGGATGTCGCGCATTCTGCGCGCCCGCACAGCGACAATCAGGAGTTCCACCATGCGTACCCTCACCACCCGCCGCACCGTGACCACCGGGATCATCGGAGGCGCCGTCCTCGCGCTCGCGATCCCCATGATGGCCAGTGCCCACGTCAGCGTCAGCCCCGATGAGCTCGTCGCCGGAGACCACGGAGTACTGACCTTCTCCTTCGCCCACGGCTGCGACAACTCACCCACCACCTCGCTCAGGGTCACCATGCCCGAGGGGCTCGCCTCCGTCGCACCCACCATGGACAGCGACTGGACGATCGACATCGAGAAGGGCGACGACGGCCTCGTGAGCGCCGTCACCTACACCGCTGTCGCACCCGTGCCCAACGAGCTCCGCGGGGCCGTCAGCATGTCGGTGGGGCTCGACGAGAGCACCCCGGACACTCTCGCCTTCCCGGTGGTCCAGACCTGCGTCGAAGGCAGTACCGAGTGGACGCAGCTCGCCGAAGACGGCGAGGACCCGCACAGCCTCGACGCCCCGGCACCGGTCGTGAGCGTCGTCGCAGCCGCAGGCGGCGAGCACGGCGGGCACGATGCGACGGACGGCGCAGCAGACGGCGCGGATGCCGAAGACGCCGCAGACGCCGGCGACGCGCCCGACGCGCTCGCGACCGCTCTCGGCGCAGGCGGCCTCGTCGCCGGCATCGCCGCGCTGGTCGTCTCCGTCCTCGCCTACCGCCGCAGGGCCTGACGATCCGGCACGTCTCCTCGTTCGCGCGGCGGACGAGGAGACGTGCCGTACCTCGGCTCCCGTCGCAAGCCGTGAGAACATGGATGAGACATGTCGATTGAACAACAACCGAGCCTGCCTCCTGTGCTCCGCCCCGCGAACCCGCCCCGGCGTGAGCTGTCCGAACTCGCCTCTCGATTCGCTCGGGACGTCCGCGGCGAGGTGAACGGGATCGCCCTGACGGGGATCACCCTCGCCACCGCCGATCTTCGCCCCGGCGAGGCGTTCGTCGCGATCAGGGGCGTGAACCGCCACGGCGCCGACTTCGCGGTCACCGCCGCCGAGAAGGGCGCCGTCGCGATCATCACCGATGAAGCCGGCGCCGAGATCGCCGAGAGCGCGGGGCTCCCCGTCCTCGTGGTCGACGACCCGCGCGGTGTGCTCGGCGCACTGAGCGCCTGGGTCTACGGCACCGGCGCCGGCGAACCGCTGCCGCTGCTGTTCGCCACCACGGGCACCAACGGCAAGACGAGCGTGTCTCACCTGTTGGAAGGCATCCTCGACCAGCTCGGCGTCGTCACGGGGCTCTCCTCGACCGCGGAGCGGCACATCGCCGGCGAGGTCATCGTCTCGCGGCTCACCACTCCCGAAGCGTCCGAGATGCATGCCCTGCTCGCCCTGATGCGCGAGCGTGACGTCGAGGCGGTCGCCGTCGAGGTCAGCGCGCAGGCCCTGTCACGTCATCGTGTGGACGGCATCCGCTTCGACGTCGCCGGCTTCACCAACCTGAGCCATGACCACCTCGACGACTACGCCGACATGGAGGAGTACTTCGAGGCGAAGCTGCCGCTGTTCCGCCCGGATCGGGCCGTCCGGGGCGTCGTCTGCCTCGACTCCCCCTCGGGATCGGTCGTCGTGCAGCGCTCCGAGATCCCCGTCGTGACCGTCGGCACACCGTCGATCGCCGCCGACGCGGAAGCAGCCGCCGGCGCGGACTGGGTCGTCGTGATCGACGACGAGCGGACCTCCGGCACCACGTTCACCCTCACCGGTCCCGCAGGAACTCTGACCACCACGGTTCCCGTGATCGGACCCCACATGGCCGCGAATGCTGCGCTGGCCATCGTGATGCTCCTCGAGGGCGGGTACGCCTGGGAGCGCATCGTCTCCGCGCTGGACCGCGACGGCGGCATCCGCGCGCACCTTCCCGGACGCACGCAGCTCGTCTCCGGCGACACGGGCCCGTCCGTCTTCGTCGACTTCGGCCACTCGCCGGATGCCTTCGAGAAGACGCTCGCCGCGGTCCGCCGCGTCACCCCCGGCAAGGTGCTGATGCTGTTCGGCGCCGACGGCGACCGCGACGCCAGCAAGCGCTTCGACATGGCCCGCACCGCCGTCGAAGGCAGCGACATCCTGGTCGTCACGGACCACCACCCCCGGCACGAAGATCCCGACTCGATCAGGGCCACGCTCGTCGAGGGTGCCCGCAGAGCGCGTCCGGACGCGGAGATCCACGAGTTCTCGCCCCCGGAAGCGGCCATCGTGGCGGCTGTGGGACTGGTCGGCGACGGCGACTCGATCCTGTGGGCCGGGCCCGGGCACCAGGACTACCGCGACATCCGCGGTGTGCGCACGCCCTATTCGGCGCGCGAGCTCGCCCGCCGGGCTCTGCGCGCGGCAGGATGGCCGGTGCCGGACTCGAGCTGGCCCGTTCCCTACCCCGACGAGGACTGACTCTTCCCGCGCGAGGATGGGCCTGGCGTGCGTGCACAGGTCCGGGCGCTCGGGCCAAGCTGTCAGGCCTGAGCGATCACGCCTGTGCGATCAGCTGATCGGCCTTGCGCCGGGCCCACGCCTCGGCGTCCGCGAGCGACTCCACGGTGAGCGACGACGGCGGCTCGTGGGCGTCGACCACACGGGCGATCGTGTCGACGATGCCGAGGAACGGCAGCCGTCCCTCGTGGAACGCGTCCACCGCCTGCTCGTTCGCGGCGTTGTAGACGGCGGGGAACGTCGCTCCGGCACGTCCGACCGCCTTGGCGAGATCGACGGCGGGGAACGCCGCATCATCGAGCGGCTCGAAGGTCCACGAGGTCGCCTGCGTCCAGTCGAGCGGGCGACCGACGCCGCCGACGCGGTTCGGCCAATCGAGTCCGAGCGAGATCGGCAGTCGCATGTCGGGCGGCGACGCCTGGGCGATCGTCGACCCGTCGATGAACTCCACCATCGAGTGCACGATCGACTGCGGATGCACGACCACCTCGATGTCGTCGTAGGCGATGTCGAACAGCAGATGCGCCTCGATGACCTCGAGCCCTTTGTTCACCAGCGTCGCGGAGTTCGTCGTGACCATGCGGCCCATGTCCCAGGTCGGGTGCGCGAGGGCCTCGGAGGGGCTGACCTGCTGCATCTCCTCACGAGAGCGGCCGCGGAAGGGCCCGCCCGACGCGGTCACGACCAGGCGGCGGACCTCTGCGTGGGTGCCGCTGCGCAGTGCCTGCGCGAGGGCGGAATGCTCCGAATCGACCGGGACGATCTGGTCGCGGGCAGCGGCAGCGAGCACCAGCTCGCCACCGACGATGAGGGATTCCTTGTTCGCCAGCGCCAGGGTGCGACCCGATTCGAGCGCAGCCAGAGTGGAGCCCAGCCCGATGGATCCGGTGATCGCGTTGAGGACGACATCCGCCTCGACGTCGCGCACCAGCTGCTCCGCCTCGACCGCGCCCAGGGCGGTGTGCTCGACCTGGAAGGTCTCCGCCTGCTCGGCGACCATCTCGGCGTTCGACCCCGCGGCGAGGCCGACGAGCTCGAAGCGCCTCGGATTCGCCCTGATGACGTCGAGCGCCTGGGTGCCGATGGAACCGGTGGAGCCGAGGACGATGATGCGACGCATGCCGCCAGCCTATGGCGTCGTCCTCGGGCGGTCCTACTCGGCCTGCTCGACCGGCGTGGTGCCGAGGATGTCGACGACGAACGTCAGGTTCTCGCCCACGAGGTCCGTCTCGTTGATCTCGCCCTCGCCGTAGCCGTCCTTCGGCGGCATCGTGACGATGACCTGGGAGCCGACCTTCTGCCCCTCGAGCGCCATCTTGAAGCCCGTCACGACGCCACTGGTCTGGAACTGCGACGGTGCCGCATCCCGGCTCCAGGTCGAGTCGAACTCGCTGCCGTCGGACCACTTCACGCCGCGGTACTGGACCGTGACGAGGTCTCCGGCTCCGACCGTGGCGCCATCGCCCTGCTTGAGGACGGCGACCTCGGTCTCCGTAGGTGCATCGGCATCCGGAAGGGTGATCTTCGGCGAACCGGCGTCATCGAGCTCGACCTTCGGCATCCCCTCTTCCGGGTCGACGTCGGAGCCCGTGGCGGTCGTCGGGAGCTCCTCGATCGTCTCGACGTAGAGGATGCTCGGGTGCGAGCCCTCCTGCGCGGCGGGAAGAGTCAGCACGACGCTCGAGCCGATGGGGAGGCACTCGGCGGCGACCGTGAACACCGTCGACTGCGTCGGGTCGACGATCTGCTGCGGCTGCTGCACGGGCAGCAGAGCGGGCAGAACGCCGTCCACTCCCCGCTCCGACGTGCTCAGCACCTCGTTGGTCGTGGCGTCCACGAGCTGGTAGCGCAGCGACACGAGGTCGCCGGGTGCCACGTCGTCACCATCGCCCTCGACGATCACCGACCGCTCGGCCTCGGCGATCTCGGTGCCCTCGGGCACGGTGACCTTCGCCGCGGCCCCCTCGCCCTCGACGGAGACCGCGTCGGAGCCGGCGCCGGACTTGAGGTCGGCGAGACAGGAGCTCTGCGCGGATGCGTCAGGACTGTCGGTCGGCTCCGGAGTCGCGCCACCGGAGCATCCCGCCAGCAGAAGGGTCGCCGCAGCGACAGTGGACAGGACGAGCAGGGGACGCGTGCGCACAGTGAGACCTCAGGATCGCGGGCAGGACACCCCATCATCTCGCATACCCCTTTGTCGATGCTGGGAGGCGCGCTCAGGCGCTTCATTCCCGACTCGGCATGGAACCGGGGGTAACCTGCTCTGATGACGTCAGAGCAGTCCGCGGAGCCCGAAACTCCGCCAGCAGAGACTCAGCAGCCTCGTCACGCCGGTTTCGCGTACTCCCTCGGACGCGGCCTGATCACGCCACTGGCCCGCACGATCTACCGACCCCGCATCGAGGGCAGGGAGAACGTGCCTCTCGACGGTCCGGTCATCTTCGCGAGCAACCACCTCTCGTTCATCGATTCGATCGCGATCCCGGTCGCAGCCCCCCGGCCGGTGCACTTCCTCGCGAAGTCGAGCTACTTCGAGGGCACGGGGTTCAGCGGCTGGCTGAGCAAGACCTTCTTCGAGTCCATCGGAGCGATCCCCGTGCGCCGAGGAGCCGGCCAGGCCGCGCTCGACGCGCTGGACGTGCAGCGCAAGCTCCTCGAGGAAGGGCTCGCCGTCGCGCTGTACCCGGAGGGCACGCGGTCGACCGACGGACGTCTCTACAAGGGGCGCACGGGGGTGGCCTTCCTCGCCCTGCAGACCGGAGCTCCCGTCGTGCCGGTCGGACTGATCGGCACCGACAAGGTGATGCCGGTGGGCGCGAAGATGCCCACCCTGAAAGAGCGCATCACCGTCCGTTTCGGCACGCCTCTCGACCTGTCGCCGCACGGCCCCGCGTCCAGCGGCCGCGCCCGGCGCCAGGCCACCGACGAGATCATGGCCGCGATCCACGCGCTGTCCGGTCAGGAGTTGGCCGACGCCTACAACGAGGCTCCTGCGCAGGGCACGATCGAGAAGATCAAGCAGGCGCTGCCGCACGAGCGCCGCTGACGCACGAGCGCCGCTGACGCAGGCAGGGATCTGCTGACGGAGGTCAGTCGGTCGCCACGCGCCGGTCAGTCCGTCGCCGCTCGCACGGTCACCTCGTGACGCACCGGGAAGTTCATCGAGTTGGCGATGAAGCACCAGTCGTGCGCCTGGGCATGCGCTCGCTCTGCCGCCTCGATCATCGACGACTCGGCGACGACGACCTCGGGGCGCAGCATCACCTCGACGAACGCGCCTCCGCCCGTGCCGTCCTCACGCATCGTCCCGGACGCCGTGTCGCGGTAGGAGACCACGACGACCCCCGCGGTCACGCAGGCATGCAGGTACGACAGGAGGTGGCATTCCGAGAGCGAAGCCAGCAGGAGGTCCTCCGGGTTCCAGCGGGACGGGTCTCCACGGAAGGGCTTGTCGGCGGAGGCGAGGATCTCGGGCTTCCCCTCGACCTCGAGCGTGACGTCGCGTCGATACTCGCGATATCCGCTCGTCCCCGTACCCGAGTTGCCGGTCCACGTGGACGTGAGCGCGTAGCGGTGCTCTCCGAGGGGCGCTGATCGATCTGCCATGCCCCCAGTCTGCCAGCCGCCGAGTCCCCGCCGGCGATCGCCCGACCGCCGACGACGATATCCTGGGGAGGTGCTGGAGACTCTGACTGTGCAGGATGCCGTGGAACTCGCCGTCGTCGAGCGGAGCGGATTCGTCGAATCCCGCCACGCGGGAGCGGCTGTCGTGCTCTCCCCCGACGGTGACGTCGTCGCCCGATACGGGAACGTGGATGCGCTGGTGCTGCCGCGCTCGAGCCTGAAGCCGCTGCAGGCGGTGGCCTGCATCACGGCCGGCGCGTCCCTGGAAGGTGAGCAGCTGGCGATGTCGACGGCCAGCCACTCCGGTACGGACCGTCATGCGTCGACCGTGCGGAACGTGCTCACCGAGGGCGGGCTCACGGAGGACGACCTGGCGTGCCCGCCTGCCTGGCCGAGCGACACCGCGGCGCGGGATGAGCTGGTGCGAGAGCACGGAGCCCAGACCCGCATCCGGATGAACTGCTCGGGAAAGCATGCCGCGATGCTGCGGGCGTGCGTCGCCACCGGCTGGCCCACGGACGGGTACCTCGATCCGGCCCACCCTCTGCAGGTGCACATCCGCGACGTGGTCGAGCGGCTGACCGGTGAGAAGGTCGCGCACACCGCGATCGACGGATGCGGCGCCCCTGTCTACGCCCTCACCCTCACGGGCCTCGCGCGAGCCATCCATCGGATCGGCGCCGCCTCGGACCGCTCCCCCTTCGCTCTGCACCGTGTCGCCGGCTCCCTGGTGAAGGCCGTCAAGGAGAACCCCTGGACGATCGACGGCCCCGGGCGCCCCGACACCATCGCCATCGAGAAGCTCGGCGTCTTCGCGAAGGGCGGTGCGGAAGGCGTGATGGTCATGGTCGGCCCTGATGGCACCACGGTCGCCCTGAAGATGCTCGACGGCGCAGCCCGTGCGACGACGATCGTCGCGGCGACGCTGCTGGCCCGCGCCGGTGCGCTGAGCGATGCGGACGTCGCGTCCCTCGCCGACGCGCTGTCCCTCGAAGTGCTCGGAGGCGGCGCAGAGGTCGGCCGCATCCGCGTCAGCGCGAGCCTCTGACAGATCGCCGACCGGCGCGGGGTGCTCACCGCGCGCTGAGTGCCGGAAGCACGACTCTGCGGGGACCGGCGTCGGCCAGGATGGACCACGCTCTGCCCGCGTTCGGGCGCGCGTACGGGGGCACCTCCCGGACGCCGGCCAGCTGTCGCAGGTCGCCCGGGCTCTCGACGCGGATGAGGATCTCCCCCTCGGCTCTGACGCGTTGCCACAGTGACCAGCTGCGGTGCCATGACTCGGCGTCGCCGACGAGCAACACCGGTCGGGTGCCGTCGGGGATCTCGCTCCCGTCGGACAGCGTCCGGACATAGCACTCCGGATACGCAGATGCGAGCAGAGCCGCGACCGCGGAAGCTCCTGCGGTCACCAGGCCTGTGAGCGTGGCATGCGGCCGCCAGTGTGCGACGCCCCTCGCGCGGGAACGCCCGCGGAGCGGAGCGATGCCCGGTGCATCCTCCCCGGGCACCCACGCCACCTGCACCTCGCGATCCCGCACTCTCATCCGGCCCGGCGGGCGCGCCGGATCGAAGCCGGCGGAGTCTCCCCCTGCGCCGAGGTGATCGACTCGGCTCGCCATCCGCAGCAGCCCCCGTTCGGGGAGCATCTCGAGGATCCGACCCGCTGCGCCGCCTGCGCGAGTCGCTGTGAGCACGAAGGTCGTGCCGGACGCCGCGCGCAGGGTCTGCTCCCACAGCCGAGCCAGGTGCTGGGCATGCTCTGCCGGCAGACCTCCGAGCTGAGCGTCGATGTCATCGCACACCACCAGTGCGGGGAGCGGGCGGCTGCCGTCTGCGAGCGCCGTGACGGTGTCCCACGCGCCCTCGAGGTCGCGCGGGATTCGCACGACGCTCGGACTCTGCGCGGTGAGGGCACGCACGACGGCCGTCCGCCCCGAGCCGGGGCCACCGATCACCGCGATCCCCCGGTCGGTGCCGACGGCGATGGTCTCGAGCGGCTGCCTCTGATGTTCCGGCTCGTCCGCGAGGCCGAGCACCAGCCGGTCGTCCTGGGTGCCGTCCCGGAGGGCGACGAGCGGAACGATGCGGGGAAGCGCCGGCAGCCACGGACTCTGCGGCGGCACGCTCTGCCGCCACTGCTCGGCGATGCCGGCCCTGTCCGATGCCGTGGTCATCCCCACGCGCATCAGGACGGCGTCGGCGTCCTGTGGGCGGCGTACCAGGGCGAGGCCGCGCGAGCCGAGACCGCCGGGGAGGTCGGCCGCCGCATCGCTGCCGATCACGAATCGACTGTCGGACGCTTCGGAGACGCGCAGGCTCAGGCGGAGCGGGCAGTTGGCCGCGAGGGCTTCACGAACCACGCCGGCGGCACGCTGGGTACCGAGGATCAGGTGCATCCCCAGCGCCCGCCCCCTCGCCGCGATGTCGGTGAACACCGCTCCGAGGTCGGGATGCTCCTGCAGGAGTGCCGCGAACTCGTCGACGACGATGACGAGACGCACGAGTCCCACCTCTCGCACATCCCGCGCGCCGGCGGCGGCGAGGATCCCCTCCCGTCGACGCAGCTCAGCGGTCAGGCTCGACACGCCGCGTCTGGCGCCGTGCTCATCGAGATCGGTGATCACCGCCGCGACCTGGGGCAGGGACCTGAGCGGTTCGAAGGCCGTCCCGCCTTTGAAGTCCGCGAGCACGAAGCTCACCTGCTCGGGGCCGTATCGCGAGGCGATCGCCGTCACCCACGACACCAGGAGCTCGCTCTTGCCGCTGCCTGTCGTGCCGGTCACGAGAGCGTGCGGTCCGTCATCGACGATGTCGAGCACCACATCACGTCCCTCCGCTCGACCGATCGCCGCCGACAGACCGTGCGAAGGGACCCGCGAAGCGATCTCGTCGAGGTCGGCCAGACGCACGAGATCAGGGATCCGATCCCCGTCTTCAGCCTCCGATGTCCGGGCGGCGGCCACTGCCACCGCCTGGGCGTATGACAGACACTCGACGGTGAGTGCGACAACGCCCCGCGGCGTGCGCATCCGCGCACTGTGCGGCTCGAGGACGTCGATGACGGTCGTGATGCCCTCCGGCACGGCCGCGTCCCGCTCGAGGGCCCAGAGCACCGCGTCGGCGGGCGGGCGAGGGCTGCCGCCATGCGCGAGTCCGACGCGGAACGCGCCCCGGCGCAGCACCGCCGCCTGCGGGAGAGCGGCCACGCCCCACTCATCGAGCCCCTCTCCGACGAGGGCGATCTGAGCTGCGCCGAACTTCAGACTCATCTGCACGACGAGCGCGCGTACGACCGAGGCGACCACCGGCCTGCCCCCGCGCACCGCGATCCCGCCGCCGAATGCGACCGACACCGGGATCGCGTCGATCACCGCGCACCGCCGCCGGAACTCGCCGCCGCGTTCGTCGTCGCCTCCGGCGACGCGGATCCCGCTCTGCCCCGGCCCGCTGCCCACCACGACCTCGGTGGTCGCGTCGACAGGCTCGGCACCGCGCAACGGTGGCTCAGCGAGCGCGGTCGCCGCATCAGGATGTCGGTGCCAACGCACCCGGCGCTCGTCATCGTGCAGCCGTGCGAGCTGCTCCTCCGCCGACGTCCACGCCGCGGCGTTCTCGTCCCGTGCACGCCGGTGCGCGGAGCGACGCGACCGCGCTCCGTCTATCAGCGAGGCGAGGATCATCAGCGGACCCAGCGCGGCGAAGCACAGCGACAGGAGCGATCCCGTCACCATCCAGAGCACGACCCCGGCGGCGACCGGCACGAGCGCTGCGACGAACGGAGTGGGAGGCCTGCGCGGGGCGGCGACCGGAGAAGGCAGGGTGATCGACGGGGAATCCATGCCGATCAGTCGACACCATCCGCGCTGCTTCGCGGGTGCCGTCCACAGCGGGGAGGAGCTATTCGGCTTCCGGCTCGTCTGTGGAGGAAGGCTCTTCCGCGATCTGCACGATCACGAGCGTCACATTGTCACGACCGCCGTTCTCGAGCGCGGCTGCGAGCATCGCCTCCACGGCCGCGCCGGGATCCGCGTTCTCGCGCAGGAAGTGCTGGATGCCGTAGTCGGTCAGCTCCTTGGTGAGGCCGTCCGAGCAGATCACGAAGCGGTCGCCGACCCGCACGTCGAGGGTGACGTAGTCGGGGGCCGTGAGCTCGCTGGCACCGACCGCGCGCGTGATGACGTTGCTGTAGGGGTGCCCCTCGGCCTCTTCCGGGCTGATCTTGCCCGCGGCGATGAGCTCCTGCACGACGGAGTGATCCGTGGTGACCTGGACCAGACGGTCATCGCGCAGGAGATAGACCCGGGAATCGCCGATGTTGAGCGCGGCCCAATGCGGCTCGTCGTCCTCGTACTCGAGGAACACACCGGTCAACGTGGTGCCGGTGCCCTCGTCGGTGGTCTCGGGGTGGTCCGCGATGTCTCCGACGGCGAGTTCCAGCGCACCCTGGATGGCTCCCCGCTCGACCGATCCCGAAGCGACGACGGCTTCGAGGCGCTTGACCGTGCTCTGGCTGGCGATCTCGCCGCCCGCATGACCGCCCATGCCGTCCGCCACGATGAAGAGCGGGTACTCGGCGAAGAACGCGTCCTGATTGGTCTCGCGGCGCCGGCCGACATCGGTGACACCAGCCCAGGACAGCACCAGCCGTCGCTGCGCCACCGTGACGCTGCGCGTCTTCGTCGTCGTGTCAGACACTCGTAGCCTCCGAAATTCCCGTGCGTCGGGCCGCCCCGGGATACTCACACATCGTAGTGGACACCACGACGCTCACACTCGCGCCGCGGGGTCGTCGGGCAGAGGGAAGAGCGCATCGATCGTCGCCGAGTCGTCGGCATCGGGCCGCCACACGCTTCCGGCCTCCGCGTTCGCCTCGACCTGCTCGGGCGAGGTGGCTCCGGCGATGACACTGGAGACCGCCGGGTTCGCGAGCAGCCAACCGAACGCCGCCTGCAGCATCGTGATCCCACGGTCTTCGCAGAACACCGCGAACTGCTCCAGCGCGGCCCACGGGGCATCCTCCCAGACGTGGCGACGACTGGACATGATCCTGCTCGACGAGGGGCCGCCCTCGCGGGTGAACTTCCCCGTCAGCAGCCCGTTGTGCAGCGGGAAGTACGGGAAGAAGCCGAGGCCGTAGCGCTGCACGGCGGGGAGCACCTCGCGCTCTGCGGCGCGCGCCAGCAGGGAGTAGTGGTTCTGCGCCGAGACGAAGCGTCCCGTGTGCCGTTCCCTGGCGGTGAACTCCGCCTCGGCGATCTGCCAGCCGGTGAAGTTCGAGTGCCCGTAGTACCGGATCTTGCCTTCGCGCACCAGCTCGTCCAGCGCATCGATCGTCTCGGCGACCGGGGTGTCGGCGTCCGGCAGATGCAGCTGATACAGGTCGATCCAGTCGGTGCGCAGGCGTCGGAGGGACTCCTCGACGGCGCGGCGGACGTAGCGGCGCGACCCGCGCGCGGCCGGGAAGTCGTATCCCATGTCGCGCTCGTGGCCGAATTTGGTGGCGAGGACGACGCGATCGCGCCGCCCGTCCAGTGCCTGCCCCATCAGCGTCTCGCTGGTGCCGGCCGTGGCGCCGTACATGTCGGCGGTGTCGAGGAGGGTGATGCCGTTCGCGATCGCCGCGTCGATCACCGCCCGCGTTCCCTCGAGCGTCTCGGTCGCCGTTCCCGTGCGTCCGAAGTTGTTGCACCCGAGGCCGGTGGCAGAGACGAGAAGGCCGGAGGCCCCTACCCGGCGGTGAGAGGTGAGCATGCATCCACGCTATCGGGTTCCGGAGACAGCACAGAGCCCCCGACCGAGGTCGGGGGCTCTGTGTCACATCATCAGGCCGGAGGCTGAGTGGGGTTCGTCGGCGGAGCCGGCGGAGCTGCTGGGGGTGCCGGCGGAACCTGCGGAGCTGCCGGAGGAGCCGTCGGGGGCGCCGTGGGGGGCTCGCCGGGAGCACCGGGAGCCGAAGGACCGGCGGGCGGCGCGTAGCCGGGCTGTGCGGGCGGTGCGTAGCCGGGCTGGGCCGGAGGCGCGTACCCCTGCGGGGCCGGAGGTGCATAGCCCTGCTGCGGTGCACCGTAGCCCTGGGGCGCGCCGTAAGCGGGACCGGCGGCCGGACGCGGCTGGACGGGGATGCCCTGCCAGACCGTGCGGTCCGCGAGGAAGCCGTTGTTCGCCCACGAAGCCGGAGCGATGTTCGGGTTCCAGCGCGACTTGTCGAAGGCGTTGATGCCGAGCCAGACGAGCGAGAGGAAGATGTAGAGGACGACCCAGACGGAGTCCTTCTGCAGCTTGAGCCCCACGCGCCAGGCGGCGAGGACGGCGACGATCGCGAAGCCGATCCCGACCAGCCATCCGAGCACCGGAATCCAGGTCAGCAGGCTCGCGAAGACGAGCCAGGGGTTCACGTCGCCGAGCTTGAAGAAGATCATGAAGTTGTAGTACGGAACCCAGGCGCGCCACTTGCCCTCGACTCCGGCCTTCTCGAAGATCTTCATGAGGAACAGGGCGCTGAGGACGTAGCCGGCGACCGCGATGATGAAGATGAAGACGCCGTAGATCAGCCAGAAGGCGGCTGCTGCGGCCCCGCCTCCGTCGTAGTTATACGATGACGCGATTGCCGCGCTGACGTCGCCGATAAGTGAGAACATGAACCCCTCCGGATCCGATGGAGCAGACGCCTTGCGCGCCGCGACACCAACCATATCGGTGTGCCGATATTCGGGGCAACGACACACGCGGGGAGAAATCCCCACGTGTCATCCACGTCATTCCGCGACGACGAGCTCGATCACGCCGGGCTCGGATGCATCCCGGAGAACGATTCCCCGCGAGTCCGCCCACGTCCGCAACGTCCGCACCGAGCGCACCCGGGGGCGGTCCTCGGCGAGAGCGCGCGTGAGCAGCCCCTTCGACTTCTTGTTGAAGTGGTTGAGCGCCTTGCCGTGCTCGGTGACCACCCGGACGTAGACGGACGGGACGGATGACGGAACCGGCCCGAGGGCCACGTAGGCCTCGCTGCGGAGGTCGAGGACGAACACCGGATCCTCGTCCGCGATCGCAGCGGTGGTCGCCTCCGCCCAGTGGCGACGCAACGCCGGGAGTCCCGGCAGTGAGGTGCCGGCGGCCAGACGGTAGGCCGGGAGCGGATCGAGTGCGGCCACCGGGCCGAGCGGCGCCGAGTGGATCCACACGTGAGAGGCGAGCCACCGTCTCGACGCCGCGCTGAGGGTCGAGGCGTCCAGCGCGTCGAACAGCACGCCGGTGTAGCGGTCGACGGCGGGCATCGTCGGGGCGGAGCGGAGCATCCGATTGTGCGCGATGTCGCCCGCCTGCTTCGGACTCAGCTTCAGCACCGAACGGGCGGTCTCCTCATCCCCTGCAAGATCGACGAGGGCGTCGATCACGGCTCGTCGCCGATCAGCGAGGGTGGTCAGTGCGAGGGCGTCGACGTCGAGCGGAGCACCGTCTCCCCCCGGACGCTTCGTCTCGGACGGCGGCAGCAGGATCTTCATGGGACCTCGGGGATGCAGACACGTCCGCCCCGACACCGAACGGTGCCGAGGCGGACGTGAGGAAGAACAGATCAGGCGATGAGCGCGGCGTTCCCGGCCACGATCGTCAGGACGTCGCCCTCCATCGAGAGGAAGCCGTCCTGCGCGTTGGCGAGCACCTTCGTGCCATCCGTCTGCGTGATGCGGACCTGGCCCTCGGCGAGGATCGCCAGGACCGGCTCGTGGCCGGTCATGAAGCCGATCTCACCCTCGACGGTCTTGGCGACCACGAGGCTCGCCTCTCCCGTCCAGACCTCCGCATCCGCGGAGACGAGGCTGACGTGCAATGCCATGGTCAGCCGTTCTCCTTCTGGATCTTGGCCCACTGCTCTTCGACGTCGGAGATGCCACCGACGTTGAAGAACGCCTGCTCGGCGACGTGGTCGAAGTCACCGCGGGTGATCGCATCGAACGACTCGATGGTCTCCTTGAGCGGGACGGTCGAACCCTCGACACCCGTGAACTTCTTGGCCATGTAGGTGTTCTGCGAGAGGAACTGCTGGATGCGACGTGCACGAGACACGAC
>NZ_JBEPZB010000030.1:0-35100 GCF_041641055.1 Microbacterium sp. | reverse complement strand
CGTCTCGATCGCCGCGCACGCCGCGTGCGCGGGCGCGATCCAGCGGGTCCTGTTCGATGAGGGCCGCATCATCGGGATCACCAGCACCGACCGGGTCTTCACCGTCCACCAACGCCGCGCGATCATCTCCCGCGACAAGGAATGCCTCATCCCCGGCTGCCACGTTCCCGCATCCTGGTGCGAGATCCACCACGTCACCGAGCACGCCCGGGGCGGCCCCACCCATACCGACAACGGTGTCCCGTTGTGTTGGTGGCACCACCGCTCCCTGGACACCTCCCCGTGGGAGATCCGCATGAACGATGGCCTCCCCCAAGTCAGAGGACCAGGATGGTGGGACCCCACCCACCACTGGCGCACCCCACGACACAGCCTCCCAACCGACTCAACGAGCCCACCGGACAACACCCGACAACACGGCAGCGCCCCACAACACGGCACACGTGTTAACTCGGCGAGCCCACCGGACAACACCGCACCAGGCAACAGTCCACCGGCCTCGACACTCCGTCGCACCGGCTGAACTCCCTCGCACCGGCTGACTTCAGCGACCGCGAACAGCTGAACCTGCCGTGCAGCGAACCACCGGACAGCGCTCAAGCCGACTCGGTGACCCCGCAGGGCAGCACCCCTCCACGGCACCGCCGAGCCCGCAGGGCAGCACCCCACCACACGGCACCGCCGAGCCCGCAGGGCAGCACCCCACCACGGCACCGCCGAGCCCGCGCTACCGCGGATGCGAAAGCAACCGCTCCTGCGGCCTCACCGAATCGTGAGGTCGAACCCATCCGCCGTCGGGACGACGGCGATCTGAGTGAGGTCATCCACATGGAATGTCGGCTGGTGCGAGGTGGCGTGCGGACCCACTCCGATGACGCGCATCCCCGCAGCGTGGGCCGCCTGGATTCCCGCACCGGAATCTTCGAAAACGACGCAATCAGCGGGGTCGACGCCCAGCAGCTCCGCTCCGAGCAAGAAGCCTTCAGGATCGGGCTTCGACGCCGAGACACTCTCTGCGGTGACCGTCAGCGACGGCACGGTCAGACCTGCCTGCCCCATGCGAGCATTCATCAAGGTCACATCCGCCGACGTCACGATCGCATGCGGGAAGGGGAGCAGCGCAGCCAGGAGCGCGTCGGCGCCGGCGATGGCGACGACACCGTCGACATCCTTGCTCTCGTTCGCCAGCATGACCGCGTTCTCCTCGAGGTTGATCCGATGATCGCGGTCGGGCAGCATGATCGCCATGCTCTGATGTCCTTGGCGACCGTGCACCACGCTCAACACCGTCTCCGGCGCGATCCCGTGCGGCTCCGCCCACGCCAGCCACAACCGCTCCACGACGGCGGTCGAATCGACGAGGGTGCCGTCCATGTCGAGCAGGACGGCGCGTGCGGAGATGGTCTCGGTCATCCCCTCAGGCTACTGCGCGCTCCTGGACCGCCCCGCGCAGCTGGACCGCCCCGTGCAGCTGGATCGGCCCGCGCTCCTGGACCGCCCGGCACGGCTGAGGCACCGGACGCTCACCGATCAGCCTCCGAGGTACGCACGGTGCAACAGCTGCGGATCCGCTTTCAGCGCCTCCGCCGTGCCGTGGAACGACACCTGCCCGCCCGCGACCACCACGGCGTCCCGCGCGAGGCTCAGGGCCAACTGCGTGAACTGCTCGACGAGCAGCACACCCACTCCCGACTCCGCGATCGACTTCACGATCGGCATCAGCCGCATGAAGACGACCGGCGCGAGGCCCAGCGACATCTCGTCGATGAGCAGGATGCGCGGCTTCGCAGCGAACGCCCGGGCCAGCACCACCATCTGCTGCTCGCCGCCCGAGAGCAGTGCGGTCGGCGAATCCATCCGCTTCTCGAGCTCGGGAAACTGTCCGATCGCAGCATCGAGGTCAGCCGGAGTGCGCGCCGTGAGCGAGATGTTCTCCCGCACGGTGAGGGAGGGGAATACGGCCCGGCCCTGCTCGATGTGCACGATCCCCTTCCGAGCCCGCGACACCCGCGACAGCTTGTCGATCGGCTCGCCATCGAGCAGCAGCGATCCCGCAGAATGCGGCGTCACCCCCGACACCGACTCGATCAGGCTCGTCTTGCCCGCACCGTTGGGGCCGACCAGGGCGAGCACCTCACCTCCGGTGACGGTCAGCGACACATCCGAGATCACCGGTCCGGCACCGCGGCTGACCGTCACACCCTCCAGCACGAGTTCGCTCACTTCAGCAGCTCCGTCTCTCCCATGTACGCCTTCACCACATCCGGATCGGCGAGCACCTCCGCCTGCGGCCCCGACGCCAGCACGCGACCGAAGTCCAGCACGGTGAGTGTCGGGCAGACCGAACGAACCAGGTCCAGATCGTGCTCGATGATGATGAGCGCGATGCCATATCGCTCCGGCAGCTCACGCAGCCGTGCCGCGAGGGCCAGATGCTCGTCGTGCGAGAGCCCGGCGGCCGGCTCGTCGAGGATCAGGAGTCGAGGCCGAGCGATCACGTTCGCCGCCACCTCGACGAGCCTGCGGGTGCCGACATCCACGCTCGACAGGCGCGAACGTGCGGGCGGGCATCCGAAGAACTCCAGCACCTCGTCGATGTCGGAGGTGGCCAGCCGTCGTCGCGCGACGAAGCGCACGTACGCGCCGACCGTGAGAGCCGGAGGAACCCTGTCCTGCTGGAACGTCCGGCGCAGTCCGAGCCGGGCCCGACGCGTCGGCGACAGGCCGCCGAGGTCACGATCTCCCAGCAGCACACGACCGCCGTGCTTCGGGAGGAAACCGCTGATCGCATCGACGAACGTCGACTTGCCGGCACCGTTGGGGCCGATCAGGCCCATGATCGACGCGGCGGGCACCTGGAACGACACATCGTCGAGAGCCTTCAGGGCGCCGAACTGCACGGTCAGCCCCTCCACTGTCAGCACGGGGGCGCCGTCGAGGGCGCGTTCGTCGACGGTGGCGGTCGTCGTCGTGGTGATGGCAGCGGCCTGTGCATCGGCATCCGGGGGGAGCGCCGAGAGCTTCGCCTTCGCAGTCCTGCGGTCGGCGCGCTTCCAGATCAGGTTGCGGATGCTCTGGCCGAGGTTCGTCCCGCTGGTCAGCGCCTGCACCCCGAGCACTCCGAACACCACGAACGCCCAGTCCTGCGGCACACCCCACCGCTTCAGCAGCTCCGGGACCAGCACCCAGAGGATGCCGCCGAGGATCGCCATGTCGATGAGGTGCGCGCCCGACATGATCGCCAGCACGTACAGCGCGAGGGACTGCAGCGGCGTGAAGCTCGACGCGAACGGCAGCTGCACCTGGCCGGCGAGCAGTCCACCGGCGATGCCTCCGAGGGCGGCGGAGACCGCGAAGGCCGTCAGCTTCGCCGTCTGCACGCTCTGGCCTGCGGCGGCGGTGCCGCGCTCGGAGAAGGCGACGGCCTTCCAGCTCGACCCGACTCGCCCGCGCTGCAGGAAGAAGACGCACAGACCGCACACGGCGAGCACGACGATCGAGAGGAAGAAGAACTCACGGTCGTTGGAGAAGAGTCCAGGGCGCTCGACGGCGGTTCCCTCCGAGGACCCCGGGAACTGGATCTGGACGAGCGTCACATCGGCCGCCGCAGCGAAACCCAGCGTGACGACGGCGAGGTTGACGCCGCGCAGGCGCAGCGCGGGAAGCCCGACGAGGATGCCGACGAACCCGGCCGCGATGCCGCCGAGGATCAGCCATACGACGAACCCTCCCGGCGCCTGCATCACGTTGAGCAGCGACACGATCCACGCGCCGACGGCGGCGAAGGTGAGTTGGCACAGGGCGATCATCCCGGCGGAGCCGGTGACGATGCCCAGCCCCAGGATCGCGATCGACGCGATGACCGCACTGATCGCGAGGAAGACGAAGTATCCGGGAAGGGCGGCGCTCAGGACGGCACCGACCCCGATTCCCGCGACGGCGACGGCGAATGGCCAGGACAGACGGAACCAGGGACGGTCAGCGAGCGGCATCCCACACCTCCTTGCGCTGCGTCCACAGGAGCAGGACGACGATGAACAGGAACGGGAGGAAGTTGCGCACCAGCGCGACTTCGTCGATCTGCGCGACGAGACCGCCGAGCACACCCAGGACGATGCCGCCGACGACCGCGAGGTCGAGGCGGCGGAAGCCACCGAGCAGGGCCGCGGCCGCCGCGGGCACGATGAGCATAGCCAGGCTGGTCGCGTCGTTCGACTGCGACGGCGCCACGATGATGATCGCGAGTGCGCTGATCACGCCGGTGACGAACCAGACGGCGATGGACAGCGGACGCGAGCGGATGCCGAGCAGCTCGGCGGTGGTCGGCCGCTCGGAGAGCGCGCGCAGCTGCGTGCCGACTCTCGTGCGACGCAGCACGATCCGCACCACGACCGCCGTGACGATCGCCATGACCACCGTCGCGACCGTCACCTGACTGATCACGACACCGCCGAACGAGAAAGCGGGCCCGGCGATGATCGGCGTGAACGGCTGCGGTTTGTTGCCGAACAGGATGAACGACAGGGAGATGAGGAGCAGGAGCGGGCCCACTGTCATGGCCGACCGGGTGGTCGTCGAGGCCTCGGAGAGCCAGGTGGCCGCGATCCACCCGATCGCCGCCGACAGCAGGCCGGCGACGAGCACCCCGAGCACCGACCCGAACCAGATCGGAAGACCCAGCTCCCGCACGAACCATACGGCGCTGAAGGCACCGAACATCCCGGTCGCGGCCTGGGCGAAGTTGACGACCCGCACGAGGCGCGACATCAGGGTGAGGCACACGCCGAGGACCGCGTAGAGACCGCCGGCGGCGAGACCGGCGATGGCGCCTTGCAGCATGAGGCGTCCTTTCTGATCTGAGGGGGAACCGGTCTGAAGGACCGGGAGCAGCTCACGGAGCTGCCGGGGAGGAGGACCTGCCGCCGAGAATGCGCTCGGCGGCAGGCGTGTGGTGGGCTGAGCTGCGCCGCGGGTGGATGCGGCGCGGCTTACTCGCCGATGCGGAGCCAGTCCTCGGCGACCTTCTCCCAGGCGTTCGTGCCGGACTCGAGGATGATCGGCCAGCCCGCGGTGTTCTGCGTGCCGAAGGCGTAGGGCGTGCCGACCATGGGGTTCTCGATCGGGTCCATGCCGCGCAGAGCCTCCGTGACCGTCTCCCGGGTGATGTCGCCGTCCATGCCCTCGAGGACCTCGATGAAGTACTTCGCCGCGAGGTAGCCGCCCTGGCTGAACGAGGTCAGCGGGATGTCGTTCTCCTCCATGAGCTCGCGCCAGTCGGCGTTGATCTCGTTGTCGTCGGTGAACGGGTAGAACTCGGCGGGGACGTAGATCCCGGCACCGGCGTCGTCGATCGCGTCCGCGAAGTTCTCGCTGTAGACACTGGTCAGGTAGAGCCAGGTGACGTCATCCCAGCCCTGTGCGTTGGCGGCCTTGACTTGCCCGATCGCGTCCGGCTCGACGGGGTTGATCGCCAGGGCCTTGCAGCCCTGCTCACGCGCCTTGACGATGTAGGGCGTGTAGTCGGATGCGCCGTACGGCACGGTGTCGTCGACGTACTTCGGCTCCTTGCCGGTGATCTCGGTCCACTTGTCGATCGCGGCCTGGTAGGTGGGGCGCGTGGATCCGGCGATCTCCAGCAGGATGCAGATGTCATCGAGTCCGAGTACTTCGGAGCCGTACTGCAGCGTCAGCGTCATGTCGTTGAACGGGCCGACGTTCGCGGGCGAGATGTTGTCGCTCGCGAAGCATCCGGTGTCGACGCCGATGCCGGGCATCGACAGGATGTCCTCCTGCTCGTAGTACTTCGCGTTGATCTCGCACTCGATGAGGCTGGCCGAGCCGACGAGCGCGACGGCCCCGTCGCTGCCGACCAGCTCGCGAGCGGATGCCGTGGCGGTCGCAGGGTCGCCCTTGTCGTCGAGCGTCTTGTACTCGATCGAGCGACCGTCCAGCCCTCCGGCCTCGTTGAAGGCGTCGAAGACGGCGGCGGCGGCCTGCGAAGCCTCGGGGAAGGTCGCCGGGCCGCTGATGGTGTTGACGGAGCCGACCACGATGGGGGCGCCTTCGCCACCCGCGCCGCCGTCTCCGCCGGCACAGCCGGCCAGAGTGAGGGCTGCCACGGCGATGAGCGCCGCGGTGCCGGATACTCGCTTGTTCATGTGATTCCTGCCTCTCGAGTTCGGATGGTGCGTGTGGTGCAGTGCGGTCGTCGTCAGTCGCGCAGCGCGCGGTTGACGAGCTCGGTGTCGGTGAACTGCTCGAAGGCGACGACCTTGCCGTCCGCGAGCCTCCACACATGCGCGACCCTGGCGGCGAAGAACCGTCCGGTCCGTCGGTTGGTCCCCGAGTAGGTCCCGATCCCGACCACGACGTCGCCGCCGTCGACGATCTCGTCGATCGCGACGGTGTAGTCGTCCCAGTCCTCCTGGATGCGCGCGAAGACGTTCGCGGCCACGGCGTCGGGGCCGATGTAGGTGCCGGCGTAGGGGAAGCCTGCGGCCTCGGTCCACCGCACGTCGTCGGCGAACGGTGCCAGCATCCCGTCGAGATCGCCTCGGTCGTTGGCTGCGTAGTGCTGGGCGATGATCTCGGCGTTGGTCGTGGTGTCGGTCATGGTCTCCTCGTCCCTGTGGTCGCGGCGGGTCAGACGGGCTGGGCGTCGGGGTAGTCGACCGAGCCGAGCGGGTAGATGTGGCCACCGCCGCGGGAGTGCTCGGCGTCGCCGTCGCCGTTGAGACCGAGGAAGATCCCCGTGGTCATCAGCTGGTAGCCGAGGTCGTGCAGCCAGACGCTCGCGACGGCGATGCGGAACTCACGGAAGCAGAAGAGGTACAGGCCGTCGGCGAACTTCCAGACCGTCGAGAGGTCCATGTCGCCGTGTCCGCGCTGCACGCCTTCCAGGCACTGCCAGGCGTAGCGGGTGCTCGAGACGTAGACGTGCTCGTACAGGTGCTCCGGGCTGTACCGGTAGACGTTGCGCTTGCCGATGAGGTCGCGGCTCGGCCCCGGCACTTCGCCGGTCGGCTCGCCCGCGTCGGTCGTGGCCGCCCAGAACTCCTGGCCCACCTGAGGAGTGCCCTCGGTCGCCTCCGCCGCGATGCGCGACCGCACGACGGTGGCGCGATGCGTCGAGGTCGAGTACACGACCGTGATCGCCTCGCGCTCACGGCTCTCCAGCGGGATGTTCACGAACACGACGTCCTCGCGGACGGCCACCGCGTCATACGGGTCGGTTCCGGTGGTGCCGAATCCGGACCACGTGACGGCGACCGCATCGAAGGTCAGCGCGAGTGTCGAGCCGTCGTCGAGGGAGAGCGTCAGCGCCGTTCCCGACAGGGAGGCGTTCGGGAGTCGATACGTGTCGATTCCGGCGGCGAACTCGTCGTAGGTGCGCCATTCGTCGAGAGCGGGATCTGTCGAGACGGGAGGAGTCATGAGGGTCCTGACATCGCATGTGGCGGAGCTGCATCGCTCCGGGCACCGCGTCCTCGCGGTGTGCTTGCCTCATGCTCGGTCGCGCCGCACCGTCGGCTCAAGCGCTGGGGCACCATCGCGCGCCGACAGTCAACCGGCGTGCCCTGCGGGGCAAGCCGGTGGATGCGCGCGTCAGTGCGCGGAGCGGTATTCGCTGGGGGAGATGCCGAAGGCGGACTTGAACGCCCGGCTGAAATGCGCGGCGTCGACGAAGCCCCAGCGGGCCGCGACCGCGGCGACCGGACGGTCGGCCAGCATCGGGTCCAGGAGGTCGCGTCGGCACTGCTCGAGGCGCCGCGTGCGGATCCAGGTCGACACCGTCACGCCCTGCTCCTGGAAGAGTCCGTGCAGGTGACGTGTCGAGATGAAGTGCGCCGAGGCGATCGAGGCGGGTCCGAGGTCGGTCGATGCGAGGTTGCGGTCGATGTACGAGCGGATGCGCTGCACCAGCGCGCGATGCGGATCGGCGGAGACCTCGTCGAGGCCGAGCTCGCGCGTGAACACCGTCGTGACCAGGTCGAGGGCGCTGTGCGCGAGCCGCGCCCCGGTGGTGCCGGCGAGCTGGTCGAGGTTGCCCGCGAGCTGGGTGAGGTAGGGGACGACCATGCCCCCGAGTCCGCCCTGGCCCGAGATGCGCACGGCGGTGAGCTGTCCGACCATGTCGGAGGGAAGGCTGATCAGGTGCTTCGGGAACATCACGACCATGGTGCGGAAGTCGTCGTCGAAGACGAGCGAGTAGGGGCGGTCGGTGTCGTACACGGCGAGATCCCCGGGCTGCAGCACGGCTTCGCGGTCATCCTGGATCAGCAGCCCGGTGCCGGCGAGCATCAGGCTGAGCTTGAAGAACGAGCGATCGCTGCGCGCGATCAGTTCCGGGGTGCGCTCGACGACGTGCGATGTCGCCCGCACCTCGTTCACGTGCACCTCGTCGACCGAGGCGCCGCGGATCACGCCGCGGAAGTGGTCAGGACCTGCCGTCGACACCTGCAAGGGCACGAAGGACTCCGACACGGCGGCGCGGAACTCGCTGATGTTGCGCGCGACGAGCGTGGATACCGATTCGGCAGGGGCAGCAGGTGCACCGTTCATGACTGATCACCTCGGGTGGTGGGAACGACGACGTTGTATACGATCCGTTCCGCGATGCTATCACCGCGCTGCCCCGAACGGTGCGGCTTCTATGATGTGCGCGGAGGTCGACCATGCGAGAGCTGCGAGAGAAGATCCTGCGGGTGCTGCGACAGCTGCGCGGCCCTGACACCGCCGACGCGGTCTTCGAGGCCACGGCTCTCCTCGTCGGAGCGGCCTTCCTCGTGCTCGGCTTCCTGATCGGGCTGCCCTCCTTCTGGGGGCGGGAGATGGCGATCAGCGGCGCCGGATCGATCGGCGCCTTCGCGGCGTACGGCGGTGCCGGCACCGCAGTGCTCGCCTTCGTGATCGGGCGCCTCGTCTCCAGGCCGGTCCATGTCGGCCCTGACGGCGTCCGCGACGGTTTCAGTGTCCCCGGCGATCGGCTGCGCTGGTACGACCTGGCGGCCATCGCCTTCGCCCACGCCGCGATCGCCTACCTGGGATGGCTGGGGATCGCCGAGCTGCTGGAGCGCAGCTTCACCGATGCTCCCGTGTTCGCCTTCCCCGGGGCGGTGCTCGTGGCGGTGGCCTTTGCGCTGACCGCGTATGTGACCTTCCTCAGTGCGATCGCCCTCAGTCCGCTGGTGCTGTCGCTCGTGCTCGCCGTGTTCCTCGTCGTCGGGGCCTTCGCGGCGATGCTCGCATCCAGCGACGTGCACTGGTGGCGAGACAACCTCTCCGCCCTCGGGATGAGCACCAACAGCGCCTCGGTCGCCTTCAATGTCACGCTGATCATCGCCGGTGTGCTCGTGACGACCATCGCCCGGTACGCCACTGCCGGACTGCCGGTCGATGACCCGGTCGATCGACGGGGTCGTTTCATCGTGCGCGGAGGACTGATCCTGTTGGGGATCTTCCTCGCCTGCGTGGGACTCTTCCCGGTCGACGAGTTCTTCCTGCTCCACAACACCGTGGCGACGGGGATGACCGTCGTGTTCGCCGTCATCGTCGTCGGCCTGCCGTGGTTCCTGCGGGCGATGCCTCGCGTGTTCGTCGGTCTCGGATGGGCGTACGTGCTCGTGATCGTGCTGCTCGCCGCGTTCTTCGCGGTCGGCTACTACAACCTCACGGCCGTCGAGCTGATCGCCGCCGTGCTGATCTTCAGCTGGATCATCGTCTTCCTGCGCACGGCGGGATCCGTCGATCCCCAGCGCCGCCACGCATCGACAGGGCGCTGACGAGCTGCTGGCGGTCGTCAGCGCAGGGGCGCGGTCGCGTCGGACGTGCGCTGCAGGGCGTGGATCGAATGGGCGTGACGTCGCTGCGCGACCCCGATGAACAGACAATCCACCACGGCGAGCTGAGCGATTCGGCTGACCATGGCGCCGGCGCGGAGGCGGGGCTCGCGCGCATGAGCGATGAGCACCTGATCGACCTCGGCGGCGAGGGGTGACGCGGGCGCGCCGGTGATTCCCACGGTGGCCGCCGCCGCCGCCCGCGCGGTCCGGAGGAAGTGCAGCATTTCGCGGGTCGTGCCCGAGTGCGAGATGCCGATCGCCACGGTCTTCTTGGCACCGAGTGAAGCCGCGGCACTCGCCTCGTGCGCATCCGACAGCACGATGGCGGCATGCCCGATGCGCAGCAGCTTGTGGCCGAGGTCGGCCGCCACGAGTCCGCTCGCGCCGATCCCGAACAGGAGGATGCGGTCGGCGGAGTCGATCGCATCGACGGCGGCCGAGAGCGCGTCATAGTCGAGATTCGCGACCGTCTCCTCGATGGCGAGGAGCTCGAGGGACGCGACCTTGGCGGTCGCCTCGCGCAGGGTGTCCGCGGCGGAGATCTCGGCTCCGAAGCCGGCGGATGCGGGGAACTGCGCGGACTCGCGGCCGAGTTCCGTGGCCAGCGCCATCCGAAGCGCCGCGTAGCCGCCGACGCCGACCGCACGGCAGAAGCGCACCACGGAGGCCACGGAGGTCGCGCAGGTTGCGGCGATCTCGGTGATCGTGCTGTCGACGACGATCGACGGGTCGTCGGTGATCGTACGGGCGATGCGGGCGAGCGACGGCGGCAGCGTCTCGGCGGCGGAGGCGATCGTCGTCTGGATGCTCATGGCTCTCCCGCGTCGGGGCTGGGTGGGGCAGGTCGGGTGGCTGGGTGGGGCAGGTCTGGTGGCTGGTCGAGTGGCAGGTAGACCGATGGTCTGAACAATTCTTTCACGCGCCGACCCGATTGCGTAGACTATTTCCATGCTTTCTGCACGGGCTCTCGTCGCCGTCGATCTCGGCAAGTCGCGCTGCCGTGGGGTGATCGCGGAGCAGGGCAGCAGGCGGGGGATCGAGCAGGGGAGCACGCACGTGAGCACGCACGTGAGCGAAGGGCGGCGCGATCGCCGGCCGCTCTACGATGGCGTCGGAGCTCCGGGGCTGGCCGCGGCGGGAGGCGTGCAGGCCGCGCTCGACGCGATCCTCCCGGTGGTGGAGAACCTCACTGGCGGTGGCATCGGCGGCATCATGGTGGGCGCCGCGGGGGCGTGGGCGGCGCCGACCGCGGCATCCGAACTCGCCGAACGTCTCGCCGCGCTGCTGCGGGTGCCTGCGGCGGTCACCTCCGACGTCGTGTCGGCGCACGCCGGAGCACTCGGCGGCACCGGCGGCGTGCTGCTCATCGCAGGCACGGGCGCCGCGGCCCTCGGCATCGGAGACGGTCCACCGGGCGCCCGGCTCGTCGACGGATGGGGGCCGGAGCTCGGCGACTTCGGCAGCGGGTCGTGGCTCGGACGCGAGGCGCTGCGCGCGGTTCTGCGCGCAGCGGTGGGCCTGGGATCCGACACCGCACTCAGCGGGACGGTCCGCGGCGTCGTGGGTGACGCCTCGGCGGTACCCGGCTGGCTCGCGCAGGACGGCTCGCTTCCACGTCGACTCGCGACTCTCGCGCCGATCGTGCTCGATGCGGCCGAATCGGGCGACCCGGTCGTCGGCGAGATCGCTGCCGAGAGCATCCGGCTGCTCACCGCGTCCGCCGTCGCAGCCGCCCCGGATGCACGCATGCCCGATGTGGGCACGCCTGAAGCGCCCGCCCCTGATGCGCCGACGGTCGCTCTGCACGGCGGCCTCACCCAGCATGCCTGGTTCCGCAGTCGCCTGGAGAGTGCTCTGCGCGCCGCAGGCAGGGCCGTGCTCGTGCCGGCGGGCGATGCTCTCGACGGCGCCCTCCTGCTCGCCGAGCGCCGCGATCTTCCCCATGAAAGGTTCGTCCACCGTGCCGAATGAGAACGACAGACTGACCACGCTCCTCGATGTCCTCTCCACCCTGGGCACCGAGGCCTCGACCACCGAGCGGGGCGACCTCGATCTGCTCGACACGGCAGAGCTGGTGCGCAGGATGAACGCCGAGGATCGCCTGGTGCCCGAGGCGGTCGCTGCGCGCAGCGCGGAGATCGCCGATGCGGTCGACGGCATCACCGCGCGGCTGCGCGAGGGAGGTCGGCTCATCTACCTCGGGGCCGGCACGGCGGGCAGGATCGGCGTCCTGGATGCGAGCGAGTGCCCGCCGACGTTCGGCACCGACCCGTCGATGATCGTCGGCCTGATCGCCGGAGGCGAGACGGCGATCCGCTCCGCGGTCGAGAACGCCGAGGACGACGGCGAGGCCGCCGCGACGTCACTGCGGGAGCTGGAGGTCGGCGACGGCGACACGGTCGTGGGGATCTCGGCGTCCGGACGCACCCCCTACGTCGTCGGCGGACTCGAGTTCGCCCGCTCGGTCGGCGCCCTGACCGTGGCCATCGCGTCGAACGCGGACTCGGAGATCGGCCGGGTCGCGGACATCGCGATCGAGATCGTCACAGGGCCGGAGTTCATCTCGGGGTCGACCAGGCTCAAGTCGGGGACAGCTCAGAAGCTCGTCGTGAACATGCTCACCACGCTGTCGATGATCAAGCTCGGCAAGACCTACCACGGGGTCATGGTCGACCTGCTCGCGACGAACGAGAAGCTGCGGGCCCGGTCGATCCGCACGGTGACCGAACTCACCGGGGCAGACGTCGACGACGCCGCGGCGACGTTGGATGCGGCAGACGGATCGGTCAAGCTCGCGGTGCTGATGCTGTCGACGGGCGCGACGGCGGACGCCGCCTCCCGCGCGCTGCAGGATGCGGACGGCATCCTGCGCGTCGCGATCGCGAGCCTGTCGTGAGAGGCACGTTCGCCGCCTGCTTCCGACACGGGATGCGGGATGACGCGGACGCGCCGACCAGCGAGGCCGATCCGGACGTTCAGCGGTCGCAGTGGCACGACTCCCCGCCGCCGCAGCATCCGGCATCCGCGGAGACGTGCGCCTGAGAGGACTCGGGGACGTCCATCGCGGGGTTCTGATCGAGGAAGCCGTAGGGCTTGAACCAGAACCCTGCGTAGTCGACGGGCATGATCGGCCAGTCCTCCGGCCGCGGGATGTGAGTGAGGCCGAAGGTGTGCCACAGCACCATGGCCTCGCCGTCGAGCGACCGGTCCGCGGCGGAGTACTCCGGCAGGCCCGCACCGCCCTGATGCGCGTTCGGATACCGGCCGGCCGGCCAGATCTGCCCCTGCTCGTGCCGGGTCGCCCACAGGTGCTTGGTCGCGAATGCAGCGCGTGCGGCAACGGACGAGGCGGGGTCGGCCATGAGCAGCGCGGTGGGCTGGGGGACCAGGTGGTACGCGGTCGGGCGCCCCACACGGTTGGTGCGGGTGGTGCTCTGCACCTCCCAGGTGCGCGCCACGGATGAATCCGCATCGCGCTGTGCGGCGTGCTCGGAGGCGAGCTGCGTCTCCGACCAGGTGAAGGCATTGCCGAAGGGGTTGTCCGGTCCCATGGGGATCCGCTGCGCGTCGATCTCGAACAGCCGGTTCTGCTCACCGTCGATCGCGACGTCGAGCCGCGCGCAGAACAGATGCTGGTGCACCGGGGCGAAGACGCCGGGCGCGAGCTCGGTGGCATGCTTCTGGCGCACGCCCGGCTCCCCGGCGCCGGCGAACACGATGCCGGTGGCCTTCGCGACGACCTCGATCGAGCCGTCGAGGTAGAAGTGCCAGTAGAAGCCGTAGTCGTAGTTGCCGATCGTCGAGAAGTACGAGATCACGAAGCGGCGGGAGCGGCGGACGTCCGAGCGCCCCGCCAGGTCGGTGTGCTTCCAGAGGATGCCGTAGTCCTCCTCATGCATGCAGATGACGTTCGGGATGCGCACCGGGTGGCCGTGGTCGTCGGCCACGTAGCCGTCGAGGTAGCGGATGACGCCGAGGCAGTCGCATCCGAGCTCGAGGTGGTTGGCGTTCTTGCCGAGCAGGTACTCGCCGGCGTCGAAGTAGCTGATCCAGAACCGCCCCGGTGCCGTGTCGCCGTAGGGGACGACCATCTCGGGCACGCTGGCTCTGCTGAGCACCGAGCGGCCGTCGAAGGCGACGTCGTGCAGCACGAGCCCCTCGCGGGCGTTGAAGCCGACCCGCATCGACCAGTTCTCCCACTCGACGAGCGAGCCGGTGACCGCGAAGCTCGGACCCTGCGGCTGGGTGATCTCGATCGGCTTCAGCGACGTGCGTGCCGCGCCCTGTGCTTCGGGGTAGTAGTTGCCGTGGCCCGCGGGGACGGGCACATCGCCCTCGTCGTCGATGCGGATCACGCTGTTCGTCGTGAGGTCGATGTGCACGACCAGTCCTTCGACGGGGTGGGCCCAGGGCGAATCCTCCTCGCTGTACTTGAGGAAGGTCAGCGAGCGGATGACGCGGCGCCCCACCTCGTCGGCCCGGCCGGTGTACCCGGGGGCGAGGGGCCCGCAGAACGCGAGCGCCATGTGCTCCTCGAGACCGCGACGGCGCATGGCGGCCTGCCATTCGGGTGAGGCCTTGGCGATCGCCTCGGCGCGCTCGTACTCCTCGAAGACGTACTGAGGCTGGCCGTAGGGCGGCGCGTCGGTGGGCACCCGCTCGGTGCGGAGGACCTCCGCTCGCGTGATCGAGACGACGACCTCGCTCGCCACACCGGTCGTGATGTCGAGCAGGGTGGCGTCGACGCGGCGGTCGATCGGCGAGCCGGGGGTCCAGGTAGCGAGCTCCTGCCTGGTGGGCTCGTCCGGGAGCAGCATCGGCACGCGGACGTTCTCGCCGAGGAGCCCTGCTGCCTCGAGCACGGCACGGGCCGCGGCGATCTCCGCACCGGTGAGGGGATCGAGCGGATGCGGGGTGGCGATCCGGTCGATCGTGACGGGCTGGGGGTGGGACATCGTCGTACCTCACTTTTTCGAGCGAGCGCTCAATAAACGGATATGCCGATGCTACGACGGCGCGCGGATGCATGCAAGAGCGCGTGGGATGCGCAGTCGGTGTCGGGGGACGTCGGGGGAGCGTCAGGAGCGCCAGGGGGCGAGGATGCTGGCGAGCACCGCCAGGTGCGCGTCCGCATCCTGGGGCTCGGTGACCTCGACGACCTGCTGGCCGTAGGTGATCGATCGCAGCAGCGCCATCACGGCGGCGGTGGGCGTCGCCGACACCAGCTCGCCGTCGTCGATCGCCTGGTCGAGGGCTGTGCGGATGCTGTCCTGCCAGGTCGCGAGCGTCGGCGCACCGGCATCCGCCGTCGGGGCGAGCGTGGCGAGTCGCCCCCAGAAGCCGACCACCACGTGGGCCTCCGTGCGGGTGCGCTCGTCGACCGGAAGTACCTCGCGCATGAGGGCGTCGAGCAGGGCGAGGCCCCGGAGCCCTGCGGTCGCGTCGGCGATCCGCTGGTCGGTGCGCCGGGTGACCTCGGTGGCCGCGGCGCGGATCACGTCGTCGAAGCCGTCGAAGTAGTGCCAGAGCGATCCGGTCGCGACGCCCAGCTCCTTGGCGACGGCGCGGGACGACGCGTTCTCGTGCCCATCGCGGGCGGCGACGACGAGCAGCGCCTCGGCGATCTGCCGGCGGCGCTCATCGTGATCGACGACACGGGGCACGGGTCCATCCTGACCTATCGACTGCGGATCTGGTTATTTTGAGCGAGTGATCAATATAATCCGAGGATGGATCAGGTCCTCCCCGCAGCATCGTGGCTGATGGCGCTCGCCGCCGTCGTGTCGGCGGCGGCGTGCCTGGCCGCGTGGCGTGACGTGCCCTGGCAGGGGCGCCAGTCCGCACTGGTCATGGCGGGCGCGATGGTCGCGCTCGCGGTCGTCGAGCCGGGCGCCGTCGCTGCGCTGGTGCTCGGTCTCGTGCTCCTGCTGTCGGCGATGCTCGGCACGGTCGGCGTGCGGGGCACTCCCGCGGCGGCCGCCTGCTGTCATCGAGCGCTCGCGTCGCTGGTCATGGCGATCTGCGCATTCGAGGGCGCCACGTCGAGCGGTACCACCGCAGGGGATTCCACGGCCTCGGGTGCGGGGTCATCCGCGATGTCATCCGTCGTGTCGGCTGGGCACGGCTCCCACGGCTTCTCGGGTGTCCTGTCCGTGCTGGCGATCATCGGTGTGGTCACCGTCGTGCTGTGGACGATCGTCTCCGAGTGGGATCTCGCCCCCGCGCATCGGCGGCGAGCCGCCCGAGTGCTCAGGGTCGAGTCCTGGGCGATGGCGGCTGGGGTCGGCGTGATGTGCCTGGGATGGTGACGCGCTGCTCGGGTAGCGTGGCGGCATGCCCCTCGCACTGATCACCGGCGCCGCGCGCGCCGACAGCATCGCGGCAGGAATCATCCCTCGGCTCCGGGCCGCCGGATGGATAGTCGTCACGAGCGATCTCGTCGATGCCGACATCATCGCCGACCTGTCGACGCACGACGGCCCGGACGCGCTCGTCGCCGAGACCAACCGCCGCCACGGCACGATCTCCGCGCTGATCCTCAGCCACGCGCATGACGTGCAGTCGGGCATCCTCGACACCACGGCGGCCAGCTTCGACCGACACGTGGCCGTGAACGCGCGAGCGAGCCTGCTGCTGATCGCCGCCTTCGCCCGGCAGGCCGGGCCTGACGGCGGCGCGGTCGTCGCGCTCACGAGCGACCACGTCACCGGCAACCTCCCCTACGGCGCTTCGAAGGGCGCTCTGGATCGGATCGTCATCTCAGCGGCGCGTGAACTGGGTCCACGTCGGATCTCCGCGAACGTGCTCAACCCGGGTCCGATCGACACCGGCTGGATGGACGACGAGACCCGACAGGCGCTCGCCGCGGCGACACCGCTCGGCCGACTCGGCACGCCCGCCGACATCGCGGCTGCGGTCGAGTTCCTGGTCTCGGACGAAGGACGTTGGATCTCCGGACAGCTGCTCAAGACCGACGGGGCGTTCTCCGCGCAGTTCTGAGATCGGCGCAGTTCTGAGGCTGAGCGCAGTTCTGAGAGCAGCGCCGTTCTGAGAGCGGCGCAGTTCTGAGAGCAGCGGACTCTCAGTGCGCCCCGCCGAATTCGATCAGAGCGACGCCCAGCGCGATGAGTGCGACGCCGATGGCCATGAGCACCGAGAAGTGGTCCTTGAAGATCACGCGTCCGAGTACGGCAGTGATCGCCACACCGGCTGCGGCCCACACTCCGTAGGCGACGCCCACCGGCATCCCCAGGGCGAGGATGGTGCCGAGCAGTGTGAAGGCGGCGAGGTACCCGATCACGATGACGGGGATCCAGCGTCGTCGGCGCAGTCCTTCCGAGGCCCGCAGGCTCAGCGTCGCGGTGACCTCGCTGGCGATGGCGAGGGCGAGCAGCACCCAAGTCATGCCGTGGCCTCGGGGGAGCGCTCACGCGGATGCGACCCGAGCTCGACCAGCAGGACGCCCACCACGATCGCCCCGATGCCGATGATCTGGACGGTGCCGAGGAACTCGCCGAAGAGCACCGTCCCCATTACGGCTGTGAGCACGACGCCGATGGCGGACGCGTACCCTGGAGTCATCCCCCGAAGCTCACCCGGCAATCTCGCGCGCCGGCGACCTCGGCGCGCTCACACATGCAAGGACGCAGATGAACGTAACCGCCGCACCCCACGACGACTGGACGGCGAGAGAAGAGCTGGCGGAGCGGATGATCCCGCTCATCGGCGCACTCAAGCGCGAACGTGATGTGGTCACCTCGCTCCATGGCCACCGGCTCCTGGGACTCTCCGCGACCGGCATCGTCGAGCTCCACGACAGGGTCGCGCAGCTCGGACACGGACAGCTCGCTGTCGACGAGACCCTCGCGGTCCTCGAAGCCGTGCACGCTCTCGCTCCCGGTGCGTCGTCGCTCGACCTCGCCCGTCTCGTCGAGGGGCACGCTGACAGCGACGAGCCGCTCGACGCCTACCTCGCCGACGTGCTCGCTCCGGCGGTCGGGGCGGTCGCAGCGACCCCCACCGACGTCGTCCTGTACGGGTTCGGGCGCATCGGACGCCTGCTCGCCCGCATCCTGATCGCGCACAACGGGGGCGGCAGCGGTCTGCGTCTGCGTGCGATCGTCGTGCGGCGCGGGTCGGACAACGACCTGGTGAAGCGCGCCTCGCTCCTGCTGCGCGACTCGGTGCACGGGCGTTTCGCCGGCTCCGTCACGGTCGACGAGGATGCGGAGCAGATCATCGCCAACGGCACCCGCATCCAGGTGATCTACTCCGACGACCCCTCGACCATCGACTACACCGCGTACGGCATCGCGGACGCGATCGTCGTCGACAACACCGGCCGCTGGCGCGACGAGGCGGGTCTCAGCCATCACCTCGAATCCACCGGCGTCGCCAGGGTGCTGCTCACCGCGCCGGGCAAGGGGGCGCTGAAGAACATCGTGCACGGGATCAACGACCGTGCGATCACGCCCGAGGACCGCATCATCACGGCCGCGTCGTGCACCACCAACGCGATCACGCCGGTCCTGAAGGCCGTGGACGAGGCCTACGGGATCGTGCGCGGACACGTCGAGACCGTCCACTCGTTCACGAACGATCAGAACCTGATCGACAACTTCCACAGCGGCGACCGGCGAGGTCGGTCCGCGGTGCTGAACATGGTGATCACCGAGACCGGCGCCGCGAAGGCCGTCGCCAGGGCGCTTCCGGAGCTCGAGGGCAAGCTGACCGGATCCGCGATCCGGGTGCCCACGCCCGACGTGTCGCTGGCCGTGCTGCACCTGAGCCTCGAGCGCCCCGCGGTGCGGGACGAGCTGAACGACTATCTGCGCCGCGTCTCGCTGCACTCCAAGCTCCGTCAGCAGATCGACTACGTCGAGAGTCCGGAGGTCGTGTCGACCGACTTCGTCGGATCCCACCGTGCCGGGATCGTCGACGGCCTCGCGACCATCGCGAACGACCGTGATGTCGTGCTCTACGTCTGGTACGACAACGAGTACGGCTACTCCTGCCAGGTCATCCGCGTGCTCGAGGTCATGGCGGGCTCCCATCCCGTCGTGCTGCCCGAGCGTCGTGAGGTGACGCTGCACCGCTGATCCGTCCGGATCACCCGGCGGGTGTCGGTCGTACCCGGCATGATGAGGGCATGAAGACCGCGACCCTGCTGTCGGAGCGTCTGCGTTCACACCGGCTCAGCGCTCCCGCACGCTCGGTGACCGAGGCGGCCGCCCACATGCTGGCGGTGCAGAGTCAGGACTTCACCGCCGGTCGGTGGGCGCTGGCCGCCCGGACGAGGGGCGAGCCGACGATTCAGACCGTCGACCGCGCCTTCGCACGCGGTGAGCTGGTGCGGTCGTGGACCATGCGCGGCACGTTGCACATCATCCCCGCGCGCGACCTGCGCTGGGTGATGTCGGTCACGGCAGAGCGTCAGCGACAGCAGGCTGCGGGCAGGCGGCGCGACCTGGGCATCGACGCGCCGATGGTCGCTGCCGCGGTGCGCGCGGTGGAGCCTCGGCTGCAGGACGGTGGGCTGACCCGCGCCGAGCTGTTCGACGTGTTCGCCGGGATCGGCATCGAGCCCGGCGGTCAGCGCGGCATCCATCTGCTGAGCGAGCTCACGCTCGACGGTCTGATCTGTCAGGGTCCGGTGGTGGCGAAGCAGGGGATCGCACGCGAGCAGCGCTTCGTCCTCGTCGCGGAGCACATCCGTGAGCACGCCGAGCCGAGCGATCCCCTGGCCGAGCTCTTCGTCCGCTACATCGACGGCCACGGGCCCGCGGAGGTCGCGGACTTCGCCTGGTGGTCGGGACTCACGCTCGGGCAGTCCCGTGAGGCGCGAGATCGCGCCATCGACAGGGTCGTCGAGATCGATGAGGGGATGTTCGTCGCGGCATCGCGTCCGCGGCGGTCGACGATGTCGCCCTCGGTGCTCGCGCTGGGCGCCTTCGACGAGTACTACATCTCCTACGCCGACCGCACGACGGTCTGCGCGCCAGAGCATCTCGCACTCGTCGGCCCGGGAAAGAACGGCATGGTGCGCGCGACGATCGTCGCCGACGGCCGGGTGATCGGATGCTGGACGCACGCGGGCGCCTCGCTCGGCGCCCCGGCGGAGCTGTTCGACCCGGTTGCCGATGACGAGTCGGTGCGCGCCGCACTGGCCCGGTTCGGGCGCTTCATCGGAGCGTGAGGCCCGCAGGCCGACTCACTCGCTGGCGTGACGTCCGAGGAAGTTGTAGACCTCGTTGTCGTCGACGCCCGGGAACGCGCCGCGGGGGAGCGGCGAGAACATGTGCGTGTGCACTCGTGCGCTCGGCCAGGCCTTGCCGTTCCACCGCTCGGTGAGGTCTGCGGACGGGCGACGGCAGCACGCCTCGTCGGGACAGGTCGACACGGCGCGGTCGGCCGTCTCGCGTCCGCGCCACCAGCGCGCGTCGTCGAACGGGACGCCCACGGTGATCGAGAACTCGCCGTCGGTGGATGCGCCGGTCTGCGTCGAGCACCAGAACGTGCCCGACGGGGTGTCGGTGTACTGGTGGTGCTCGTTGGTGCGGTTCTGCTGCGTGAAGGCGGCCCGCGCCTGGAACTTGCGGCAGACCCGCTGGCCTTCGACCGCTCCCGTCACGTCCATCGGCAGTGGCAGATCGTCGTTCTCGTAGACCCGTGTGATCGCTCCGGTGGCATCGACGCGGAGGAAGTGCAGCGACATCCCCAGGTGCTGCGTGAGCAGGTTGGTCATGCGCATCCCGGCGGCCTCGTGCGTCACGCCGAACGCGTCGCGGAAGTCCTCGACGGCGAGGTTGCGATCCTTCTTCGCCTGCTGCAGGAAGGCGACCGACGCCGTCTCGGGCATCAGGCAGGACGCTGCGAAGTAGTTGATCTCCAGGCGCTGCTGCAGGAAGTCGGCGTAGTCGGTGGGCGGGGTGTGCCCGAGCAGCCGGTGCGCCATCGCCTGCAACGCCATCGACCGCAGGCCGTGCCCGCCGGGGATGGACGCGGGAGGCAGGTAGATGCGCCCGTTCTCGAGGTCGGTGACCGAGCGCGTCGAGTGCGGCAGGTCGTTGACGTAGATCAGCTCGAATCCCAGCTTCTCCGCCATGATGCTCACCGTGCGGTGCGTCAGCGCGCCCTGCACGTGCCCGGCCGAGCGGAGCTGCTTCTCGGCGAGCTTCTCGATGTCTCCGAGGTAGTTGTGCTGCGCGCGCATCCTCAGGCGCAGCTCGGTGTTCGCCCGTCTGGCCTCCTCCGGCGTGGCGATCGCCTCGCGCTCGCGGCGCTGGAGTTCGCGATGCAGGCCGAGCAGCGACTCGATGGTCTCGTCGCTCATGCTCTTCGTGACCCGCACCGGTGCGATGCCGAGTTGACGGAACACGGGGCTCTGCTGCGCGCGCTCGAGTTCGATCTCGAGAGCGGCCCGTCGGTTCGGCGGCTCGCCGGAGATGAGGTCTGTCACCTCCGTGCCCGTGGCGTGCGCGATCGCCTGGAGCAGCGACAGCTTCGGCTCGCGCTTGCCGTTCTCGATCAGGCTCAACTGCGAGCCTGCCACCCCCACGAGGGCGCCGAGCTCGTCGAGGGTGAAGCCCTTCTCGAGGCGGTGGTGCCTGATCCGATGTCCGAGGGTGGCGAGGTGGATGCCTGAGGTGACCATTCCTTGATCCTAGCGAAAGAACTGCGATTCTTATCGACCAATATGACAGAAAGTAGCCGTGCAACCGGAAGAAGATGGAGGTAACGCCCCCCACTTCAAAGGAGCAGTCATGGCGATCGCCGAAGTCTTCACCCCCCGAGCAGCATCCGTCGCATCCGTGCGCACGTTCGGGACGGCTCCGACGTATGACACCCCCGCCATGGCGGAGCTGGCCGCGTGGGTCGAGGAGATCGCCGCTCTCACGCAGCCCGCGTCGATCCACTGGGTCGACGGCTCGCGCGCCGAGAACGACTGGCTGCTGCGTGGCCTCGTCGACGAGGGCAAGCTCATCAAGCTGAATCCCGAGTGGCGTCCCGGTTCGTACCTCGCCCGCTCGCACCCCAGCGACGTCGCCCGCACCGAGGGGCGCACGTACATCTCGTCCGAGAACGAAGAGGATGCCGGCCCCACCAACAACTGGGCTCCGCCTGCCGAGATGCGCGCGAAGATGACCGAGATCTTCGAGGGGTCGATGCGCGGACGCACGATGTTCGTCGTGCCGTTCTCGATGGGCCCGGTCGGCGGCCCCCTCTCGCACATCGGCGTCCAGGTCACCGACAGCGCCTACGCGGTGGCATCCATCGGCATCATGACCAGGGTCGGCGACGCGGTCACCCGTCAGATCGCCGACGGTGCGCCGTGGGTCAAGACGGTCCACTCGGTCGGTGCGCCCCTGGCCGCCGGCGAGCCCGACGTCGAATGGCCGTGCAACGACGACAAGTACATCGTCCACTTCCCCGAGACGCTCGAGGTGTACTCGTACGGCTCGGGCTACGGCGGAAACGCGATCCTGGCCAAGAAGTGCTTCGCGCTGCGCATCGCCTCCGTGATCGCCCGTGATGAGGGCTGGCTCGCCGAGCACATGCTCCTGATCCGCGTGATCGACCCGGCGGGCAAGGCCTACCACGTGGCTGCAGCCTTCCCGTCGGCGTGCGGCAAGACGAACCTGGCCATGCTGCGGCCCTCGATCCCCGGATGGCGCGTCGAGACGCTGGGCGACGACATCGCCTGGATCCGTCCCGGTGAGGACGGGCGCCTCTGGGCGATCAACCCCGAGGCCGGCTTCTTCGGCGTGGCACCCGGCACCGGCGAGTCGACGAACGTGACGGCGGTCGAGACCCTCTGGGGCAACACCATCTTCACCAACGTGGCACTGCGCCCGGACGGGGACGTGTGGTGGGAGGGACTGACCGATCAGGCACCCGCCCGCCTCACCGACTGGGAGGGCAACGACTGGACGCCGGATTCGGATCGGCCGGCCGCGCACCCCAACTCGCGTTTCACCGTGTCGGCCGCCCAGTGCCCGCAGATCGCCGAGGACTGGGAGGAGGCGGTACCGCTCGACGTCATCCTCTTCGGAGGTCGTCGCGCGACCAACGTCCCGCTCGTGGTCGAGGCGACCGACTGGACGCACGGCGTCTTCCTCGGCTCGAACATCTCGTCCGAGCGCACCGCTGCAGCCGAGGGCACCGTCGGCGAGCTGCGTCGCGACCCGTTCGCGATGCTCCCGTTCTGCGGCTACAACATGGCCGACTACTTCGGGCACTGGCTCAAGGTCGGTCGCACCCTGCGTTTCGACCGTGCTCCGCGCATCTTCCAGGTGAACTGGTTCCGCCGCGGTGCCGACGGCCGGTTCCTGTGGCCCGGCTTCGGTGACAACTCCCGCGTCGTCGACTGGATCATCCGCCGCATCTCCGGCGAGGTGTCCACCGTCGAGAGTCCCATCGGGCGCCTGCCGCACGTGTCCGACCTCAATCTCGACGGCATCGACGTGCCCGAGGCCGACCTCGAGGAGCTGTTCTCGGTCGACGCGGAGGCGTGGAAGACAGAGGCCGACCTCACCGAGGAGTTCTACGACACCTTCGGCGACAAGGTGCCGGCGGCGCTGCGAGCGGAGCTCGCCTCCCTGCGCTACCGACTCGACAAGGCCTGAGAAAGACAAGGCCTGAGAAAGACAAGGCCGACAGAGACAAGGCCTGACACTGATCAGGCCGGATAGACCGGGCGCCGGTTCGGGGGAGCCGGCGCTCCAGGGCCCCTGGCCCACAGACCCGCGAGGGCGGGACGACGGAGACGTACCCATGGCTGAGTGGTCTCCGGCATCCCGCCCTCGCGTACTTCGTGTGTCCGTGGCTCCTCTCCCGTGCCCGTTCTCACGCCTCGCCGCTGTTCGTCCGACGGGGCGATAGGGTCGAAGGATCCGCGAGTGCGCGGTGGTGTCCGGGGGGATGTGCAGATGCGGCGTGGTCTGATCGGCGGGGGCGTGCTCGCCCTCCTGTGGTTCGTCTGCGGTTGGCTGCCGCACCTGCTGTACTCGCTCGGCGGGAGCATGGCGACGCTCTCCCAGCTCGTCCCGTCGCCCATGATGCGCGGCGTCTTCGGGAGCCCGGTGCTGTGGGCCGCGATCGTGCAGGTGCTGATGGCGGTCGTGCTCGTCGGCGGATTCGCCACGCTCGCCACCTGGTTCGCGGCAGGATCCGCCACAGGACTCGGCACGCGGCGAGTGGTCTTCGGGACCAGTTGGCTCGCCGCGATCCTGACCGCGTTCGCGGTCGGCGCCGTCCTCGATCTCGGCGACTTCTTCTCCTGGGTCGGCACGTTCGGCGTCCGCGGTGCGATCGGAACGATGGGAGCCGCCCCGCTCACCGCGTGGTGGGCGGTGCTCCTGGGGTGGATCCCGGCGCTCGTGCTCGTGCTCGTCCCGCGGTCCTCGGAGGCGGATGCGGTGCCCTCGCGTCCCTCTGCAGGCAGGGTGCCACCAGCCGTCAGGGCCGTCGCGGTGGTCGCGGCCGTCGCGCTCATCGCCCTGCCGTTCGCCGCGCTGGCCGGCGACGCGGCGACCCAGGCTCAGCTGCGCGACGAGCAGGCGACAGCGCAGCAGCAGGCAGACCCCGACGGGGCCGCAGCCCCGGACCCGTCGGCGTCCGGCGACCCTGTACCTACCGCGGCGCCCTCCGAGGGGGAATCCGTCGAGGGTGCGTGCACGTCCGAGAACACGACGATCCTGGCGCCGGCGCCCGATGGGGCCACCGGGCATCGCGGGCAGGCCCTGTCTCTCGTGAACGTCTCGGAAGAGGCCTGCGTCGTCGACGGCTATCCGGACGTCGCGTACGGAGACCAGAACGGTCACGTCCTGGACGTGACCGTCGAGCACGGACGCTCGTTCATGGCGGAGGACCCCGGCCCCTCGTCGATCACCCTGCAGCCGGGGGAGGCCGCCTCCGCGGTGATCGGCTGGGATGCGAACTCGGTGCACGGGCAGCTCGCGGCCCGCAGCCTCTGGCTCGCCGCGCGTCCGGGCGAGGAGCGACTCTCCTGGGATGTGTCGCTCGACATCATCTCCGGCTCGACGGTGCACGTGACGGCGTGGCACCCGCAGGTGCTGCCTGCGGGCTGACCGGGCGACCGGATGGTGCGGCCGAGCGCAGGCTGCCCGGCTCCGCGCAGGCGAGCATCCGGGGCAGGCGAGCAGCCGGGGCAGGCAGGCTGCCCGGCGGGCGAGCAGCTGGGTTCAGGCGAGCAGCTGGTGGCGGGCGAGGTCGCGGTACAGCGGCGTCGACTCCACGAGCTCCGCGTGCGTGCCCTGGCCGACGACCACGCCGTCCTGCAGCACCACGATGAGATCGCTGTCGACGACGGTCGAGAGGCGGTGCGCGATCACGATCAGGGTGCGGTCGGTCGAGACCGCGTCGATCGCCTCGCGCATCCGCTGCTCGTTCACGCCGTCGAGCGATGACGTGGACTCGTCGAGCAGGAGGATGGGCGCATCCGTGAGCAGGGCGCGCGCGATCGCGAGACGCTGACGTTCACCGCCCGAGAGCATGACCCCGTCCTCGCCGACCGGGGCATCCAGTCCCAGCGGGTCGCGCTCGAGCACGTCGCCGAGGTTCACCGCCCGCAGCACCTGCTCGCAGGCCGCATCCGAGGCGTCGGGCGAGGCGAGACGGAGATTGTCGGCGAGCGTGCCGGCGAGGGTCGGCGCATCCTGCTCGACGTAGCCGAACTGCGCACGCAGCTCCTCGCGCCGATACGTGCGCGCGTCGTGCCCGTACAGGCGGATCGACCCGCCTGTCGGGTCGTAGAAACGCTCGACGAGGGAGAGGATCGTGCTCTTGCCTGCACCGCTCGGGCCGACCAGCGCCACCCGGGTGCCGCGCGGCACGGCGAACGAGACGCCGCGCAGGACCTCGCGCTCCGTCGCTCGCGCCGGGTCGCCCGCGGTGCTGGGCGCAGCGTCACCCGCTGTGTCGACGGCTGTGTCGAGGTGCGCGTCGGCGAGCAGGGTCTGCGCCTCCCTGGTCGCAGCCAGGCGCGCGGCCACCACGTTCTCGGGGTAGCGGAAGTGCACATCTCGGAACTCGATCGCGGGTGCGGCGGGGTCGGCCTGCCCGCGGTCGATCGATGCCGCGACGGCGTCGTCGTCCTGCGTCTCGGTCGGGAGGTCGAGCACCTCCTGGATGCGGCCGAGCGCACCCAGCGCCTGGTTGACGGAAGTGATCGCCCCGAACGTCGTCGCCAGCGGCATCACGAGCATGAAGAGGAACATGATGAAAGTGATCAGCGAGGCGATCGTGATCGCACCCGCTGCGACGCGGAACCCGCCCACACCCAGGACGACGAGGAGCGAGACCTGCAGGGCGACGCCTGCGATCGGGACCACGAGCGAGGAGATCTTGGCGATCCGGACGCCGATGCCGTATGCGTCCGAGGCGAGGGCCGACACCGTCTCGGTCTCGCGCTCGGTGGCCCCGGAGGCGCGGACCGTGCGGATCGAGCCCACGGCCCGCTCGACGCCGGAGGCCAGCTCGCCCACCTTCTCCTGCTGTGCGGTCGACGCGGTGCGGATACGACCGCTGAGCAGGGTGACCACGGTGACCGAGGCGCCGATGACGACCACGATGAGCAGCAGCAGCACCGGGTCGATCACGAGCATCGCGACGAGAGCGCCGAGGAACAGGATGGCGCTGCCGACGGCATCCGCGAGTCCCTGGGTCAGTACGGCGTAGAGCAGCGTGGTGTCGGTTCCGACGCGCGACACCAGGTCGCCGGTCCGTCGGGCATCGAACTCGCTGATCGGGAGGTGCAGGATGCGGGCGATGAGCTTGCGACGGCTGGAGTACACGACCGCGGTCCCGGTGCGCTGCAGCAGGTAGTGCTGATAGCCGGAGATGACGGACGACACGACGACGAGAGCCACCAGCACCCAGACGAGGATCCCGAGGGCCCCGTCGGACTGCACCGCCTCGATGACCTGGCCGACGAGCAGCGGCTGGGCGAGGGAGGTCGCGGCGCCGAGCACGCTGAGGATCGCGACCACGATGAGGGTGCGCTTGTGCTCGAACAGGAAGGGGAGGAGCTGGCGGAAGGTGGCGCGCGGGCCGTCGTGCGGCGCGCCCCGTCCGCGTCGGCGTGACGTCGCCGTACTGGACATGCGGGACCTCGTTCTGAAAGGGGTACTTCGACCGTACTTCGTGTGCGGACCGATTCTGTGGATGGGCTGTACGGCTCAGCGGCGGCCGAAGCGGCGGTGGGCGGCCTGCTTCGTGACGCCGAGGGAACTGGCGATGGCCTGCCAGGAGTATCCGAGGGTGCGGGCCCGGCGGACCTGCACCTCCTCGGCGCGGGCCAGCTCACTGCGCAGAGCGGCGAGCCGGTGGAGCTCGGACAGCGGTTCGCCGCCCTCATCCTGGGTGATCGCGGTCTTCAGGGTCATGATGGCCTCCTGTGTCAATACTTGTTGACGCTCGCCCAGATGTCAACTCATGTTGACGGTGGAATCGACAGGGATGCGAGACTGAGCGGATGCTGGCTGCACCGAAACCCGTCCTCGGCGACCGCGTCGCCGTCCTGTCTCCCGCCTTCGCCGCGCCGGCGGTGGCTCCGGAGCTCCACGAGCAGGCGCTTCGGCGACTCCGCGAGCTCACCGGCCTGGTCCCCGTCGAGTACCCGACGACCCGGCTGCTCGATGCGAGTCCCGAGGCTCGCGCGGCCGACGTCAACGCGGCGTTCGCCGATCCGAGCATCCGCGTGATCCTCGCGACCATCGGCGGCGATGACCAGATCCTGGTGGTGCCGCATCTCGACGCGGCGCTCCCGCTCGCCGATCCGAAGCCGTTCCTGGGTTACAGCGACAACACCAACATCCTCAACTGGCTCTGGGGTCTGGGCGTCCGCGGGTACTACGGCGGATCCACGGCGGTGCACCTGGGACCAGGGCCCGCTGTCGACGATGTGCACCTGCGCTCGCTGCGCGCGGCGCTGCTCGACGGCGGCACGGTCGAGATCACCGAGCCGGGAGAGTCTGAGGACGTCGGCAGGCGGTGGGCGGACCCGCGTGCGCTGTCGGAGTACGGCGACAGGGTGGCGACCGAGGAGTGGACCTGGGCGGGTCCCCGCGTACGGGTCGAGGGGCGGACCTGGGGCGGCTGCCTCGAGGTCATCGACGAGCTCGCCCTCGCCGACCGGCTGCCGACGGCGTACGACCTGCGCGGCGGCATCCTGCTGCTGGAGACGAGCGAGGAGCGTCCTCCCGCGAGCTGGGTGGCGCGCTGGGTGCGGGGTCTGGGGGAGCGAGGGATGCTCGACGCCGTCGCTGGGGTCGTCGTCGCGCGTCCGCCGGTGAGCGACTTCGAGTTCCTGCCGTCGGCGTCCGAGGCGGATGCGCTGCGGGCCGCGCAGCGCGATGCCGTGATGGAGACGGTGGCGCGCTACAACCCGGATGCCGTGGTGTGCGTCGGGGTCCCCTTCGGTCACACCCGCCCGCAGTGGATCCTGCCCTACGGCGGCACGATGGTGCTGGACGGGGCGACCCGTACCATCACCGCCGCCTACTGATTCGGGGTCGACTTCCCGCCCTTCGCCGTCTGCGGGGTCGATTTCGCATCTCCCGCCGCCTGCGGGGTCGATTTCGCATCTCCCGCCGTCTGCGGGGTCGATTTCGCACCTCCCGCCGTCTGCGGGGTCGATTTCGCACCTCCCGCCGCCTGCGGGGTCGATTTCGCACCGTAAACGACCTGTAGCGGTGCGTTTTTGACCCCGCACCGGACGTGCTCCGGCATCCAGACCCTGCGCCCGCGCACGCGGGATGCGCCCGCGCACGGGATGCCACCCGCTGACGTGCGAATGGCCGCATCCCGGGCAGGGATACGGCCATCCGTTCGATGCGAGAGGGCGGTGCTCAGAGCTCCACAGCTGCCGCGACGCCGAGGTCGTCGTGGTAGTCGTTGTCCTTCGTCTCCTTCGACAGCAGCAGCGCGACGAACGTCAGCACGCCCATCGCCGACAGGTAGAGACCCACGAGCCACGGGGCGCCGTCCCCGAGCTCCCAGAGCCACAGCGCGATGAGCGGAGCGACGGCCGCACCGAGGATCGACGACACGTTGTACGAGATCGCCGAGCCCGTGTAGCGGACGTTCGTCGGGAACAGCTCAGGCAGCAGGGCACCCATGGGGCCGAACGTCGCCCCCATGAGCATGAAGCCGAACACGAGGAACGCCTGCGCCAGCGCGCCGGTGAACTTCGGATCCATGGCGGGGAGCAGGAACGCGTTGAAGGTGAAGCCGAACACGATGATGAGTCCGGTCACCCAGAGCAGCAGCTTGCGACGTCCGATCGCGTCGGCGATCGGACCGGACAGCAGCGTGAAGATCCCGAAGAACACGACGCCGACGATCTGCATGAGCACGAAGTCGGTGTAGCCGAACCCGAGGCCGGGGTAGAACTGGGCGGCGAAGGCCGCGGCGTCGAAGTCCTTGCCCGTCGCCTCGGCAGCTGCCTGGGCGGCCGCGGATGCGGTCTCGAGCGACGCCGGCTTCGTGCCGTAGGCGAGGGTGAAGTTCGTCATCAGGTAGAACAGCACGTAGGTCGCCAGCATGATGAACGTGCCGAGGATCAGCTGCTTCCAGTGGTGGCGGAACACGGTGGCGAGCGGCAGCTTGCGGATCGCGCCCTTCTTCTCCGCCTTCTTGAACGTGTCGGATTCGACGAGCTTGAGGCGCACCCACAGGCCGATGATGACCATGACAGCCGAGAACAGGAACGGGATGCGCCAGCCCCACGTCAGGAACGCCTCGGACTTGAGGGCGGGGTTCTCTGCATGCGGCAGCAGCCAGTTGATGCCGAGGAACAGGAAGTTGGCGATGATGAAGCCGAGCGGAGCACCGAGCTGCGGGAACGTGCCGTACCAGGCGCGCTTGCCCGCCGGGGCGTTCTCTGTGGCGACCAGCGCGGCCCCCGACCACTCGCCGCCGAGCGCGAAGCCCTGCGCGAGCCGCATGATCAGCAGCAGGAGAGCCGCCCACCAGCCGATCTGCTGGAACGTGGGGAGCAGACCGATGATGAACGTCGCGATGCCCATCGTCAGCAGCGAGGCGACGAGGGTCGCCTTGCGGCCGAACTTGTCTCCGAAGTGGCCGAACACGACGGCGCCGATCGGGCGCGCCACCATGGCGGCGCCGAAGACGGCGAACGACGACAGGAGCGAGGTGGTGTCGTTGCCGGTGGGGAAGAACAGCACCGGGAACACGAGCACGGCGGCTGTCGCATACGCGTAGAAGTCGTAGAACTCGATCGTCGTGCCGACGAGGCTCGCGGTGATGACGCGCGAGCGCGGATTCGCGGGCGCTGTGGTCGTACTCATACTGCTCCTTAGATCCGGGCCCGGTATACCAGGGCACCGAGAGATCCTACGCCTTCCTGAACGTTTGCTGGGTGCGTATGACGGTCGCCCGCTCCCCGGCGTGCGTAGAGTCGGAGCGGATGCGGGACCGCTGCGAGATCGGAGAGACCATGTCGACACGTCTGCTGCTCCTCGCCGACACGCATGTGCCGGCGCGGGCCAAGCGACTGCCGGATGCCGTGCTGCACGCGATCGATGGCGCCGACATCGTCGTGCATGCAGGGGACTGGATCGACGTCGCGACCCTGGACCTGCTGGAGGCGCGGTCGAGGGTGTTGCACGGCGTCTACGGGAACAACGACGGCCCGGAGCTGCGCGAGCGTCTGCCCGAGGTCGCCCGTCTGAGCGTCGAAGAGGTCGAGGTCGCCGTGGTGCACGAGACCGGGCCCAAGCAACGGCGCGAGGAGCGGATGGACGCCGCGTTCCCGGACGTCGACCTGTTCGTGTTCGGGCACTCCCACATCCCGTGGGACACCGTCGCCCCGTCCGGCATGCGACTGCTCAACCCCGGCTCTCCCACCGACCGCCGACGTCAGCCGGTCTGCACGATGATGACGGTCACGATCGAGGGCGGACGGATCGACGCGACGCTGGTGCCGATCGGATGAGCGCGGCAGAGGTCCGCGCGGGCGACGACGTCGAGGCTCCCGGCGTGTACCGCGCCCCGATGCGGTCGCGGGACGACGGCGTGGCCGACGGAGCGGCCGTCGAACGGGCGCTCGCGATCGGGGTCTGCGGGGTGGGCGGCAGGCTCGACGGCGTACCGCACTCGATTGCGGATGCGCTCGCCGCCGTGGACGCGGCGCACGGCGAGCGGATGGCGCGCCGACTCGAGCGGTTCGTGGGGGTGCCCGAGGGTGCGTACGTCTGGACGCGCGACGCCGACGGACTGCTGTGGTTGGGGCGGATCGCCGGACCCTGGCGCTACGACGCGTCGGACGAGGCACGAGATGTCGATCTCGTGCACGTCCGTGACTGCGGATGGCTCGACAGTCCGGTCGACCCGTCCACGGTGCCGCCCGGCGTGCAGGAGTCGTTCGCACGCGGCGGCCGCAACTGGCAGAGCATCACAAGGGCCGTCGCGGATCGTCTCACCGCAGCCGTCTGGGATTCTCGTCGGGGCCCATAGCGAGGCCCTTCACTCGGCCTGGCGCAGAGCGACGAGGATCTCGCCGTACCGGCTGAGGAAGGCGCGCTCGTCGAGTCGCTTGCGACGGAGCCACGACGTGACCTCGTCATTGCGCTTGCTCGCATTGCAGGACCCGCATGCGGGCACCACGTTCTCGACGGTGTACCGGCCGCCTCGGGAGATCGGCATCACGCAGTCGCGCTGGAGTGCGACGCCATCCGCTCCGCAATACGCGCATCCGCTCCAGGCGTCCTGCAGCGAGGCCCACTGCTCGGCGGTGAGGTCGTTGTCCACCCGCGCCAGTCGCCCCTGACGCCGCTTCGCGTAGCGGGCGCGTGCAGCAGGGGTGGGAGCGGAGAACCTTCGGCGCGGCACAGGCTCACGGTAATCGGCGGATGCCTGTCGGCGGGCGCTATTCCTCCGTGTCGCCGAGCATCGCGCCCGACACGAAGTCGGCCGTCGGGGCGAAGAGCTCCTCGAGCTCGAGCACCACGAGCCGGTTCGCCCCCGACGTCGTCGCCGGAGCCGGCGCGAACAGAGTGCGCTGCGGGCCGTTCCGCCAGTAGCGACCCAGGAAGAATCCGTTGAGGAACGCGTAGCCCTTGCTCCACGCAGCCGTGTCGAGGAAGAGGTCGGCGGGGGAGGCGAGATCGAATTCCGCGATCCATGCAGACGGGCCACTGACCACGTCCTCGGACGATTTCGCGACGCGAGCCCCGGTCCGTGCAGCCAGCGCCGCGACGTCCAGCGGCGTCGAGCTCCAGCCCTTCAGCGGTACCCCGTCGAGTGAGGGAGTGCCGATCAGGCCCTTCTCCTCGCCGAGCCGATGGTCGTAGTTCACCCGTCCCTGGTCCTCGACGAGGATGCTGAGCGTCCGTCCGTCGGGGATCCGCAGCGCGCGCTCATGGCGCGTACGGGAGAGCGTGCCGACCGTCTGCCCGTCGACGCTCACCCACGCGAGGTCCCTGACCGCGTCGACGCGCAGCAGCCCGCCCCGGCCCTCAGGCAGCGTGACGTCGTAGCGGACCAGGGCGCTCAGGTGCTCCAGCTCGTCGAATGTGGTGGGTGCGGCCGAGGCGGGGGTCGACGCCGCCGCATCCGTCCAGGCGCCCGCAGACGTGAGCGGCACCGAGAACGCGGGCGCCGCCGCGGCGGGAGCCGGGAGCTCCTCGGGCACCGGCGCGTACTTCGCGATCACGTCGCGGAACGCGAAGAACTTCGCGGTCGGGTTTCCCGCCTCGTCGAGAGGGGCGTCGTAGTCGTACGAGGTGACGATCGGCAGGTAGCGGCCCTTGTGGTTGGCGCCGTTCGTGAGGCCGAAGTTCGTGCCGCCGTGGAACATGTAGATGTTGACCGAGGCCCCGGCGGCGAGCAGCTCGTCGAGATCCGACGCTGCTGCAGCGACATCGGTGGTGTGGTGCACGCCGCCCCACCAGTCGAACCAGCCGTCCCAGAACTCCGAGCACATCAGGGGGCCGGTCGGCTGGTGGGCGCGCAGTGTCGCCAGGCGCTCGGCGCTGCGGGAGCCGAAGGAGCCGGTCTTGTGCAGCTCGGGGAGGCTGCCGTCAGCGAGCATCCGGTCCGTCGGCTGATCGACGGTGGTGAGGGGCACCGTGATGCCGGCATCCCTCGTGAGCGCGACGAGCGCCTCGAGGTAGGCCTTGTCGGAGCCGTAGGCGCCGTACTCGTTCTCGATCTGCACGAGCACGACCGGGCCGCCGCGATCGATCTGCCGGGGAGCGACGATCTCGTACACGCGGCGGAGGTACTCGCTCACCTCGGCGAGGTAGGTGGGCTCGGAGGAGCGCAGCTCGCGCTCGCCGGCCGTCAGCCAGTTCGGCAGCCCGCCGTTGTGCCATTCCGCGCAGATGTAGGGGCCCGGGCGCACGATCGCATCCATGCCCTCGGCCTGGATCAGGTCGAGGAATCGGCCCAGGTCGTTCCAGCCGCTCGCATCCCACTCGCCCCTGCGCGGCTCGTGCGCGTTCCAGGCGACGTAGGTCTCGATCGTGTTGAGCCCCATCAGGCGCGCCTTGCGGATGCGGTCCTGCCACTGATCCGGGTGCACGCGGAAGTAGTGGATCGCGCCGGAGATCACCTGGTGGGGGAGCCCTGCGCGGAGGAAATCGGTCTCGCCGATGGAGAAGGAGGTCACGATGAGGTGCTTTCGATGGGAGGGCCGGACGGGGAGCGGATCCCCGTCCGGCCCGGACGTGCGATTACTTGTTGACGGCGAAGCCCTGCGAGTTGCCGTATTCGACCAGGGCGTCCTGCCAGGTCGTCAGGCCCTCGTTCAGGTCGGTGCCGTTCTGGTACGACTGGCCGACGGTGTCGCCGAAGATGCTGTTGCCGTAGACCTGGTAGGGCAGGTAGTTCCAGCCCTCGACCACGTCGTCGGCCGCCGCAGCGAGCACCTCGTTGATCTTCTGGCCACCGAAGTACTCGGGGGCGTCGGCGAGGAACTCCTCGCTCGCCAGCTCGGCCGTCGTCGACGGGAAGCCGCCGGACTCGAGGAAGGTCGAGATGCTCTCCTCCGAGTTGTTCAGCCACCACAGGAATCCGGCTGCGAGCTCCGGGTTCTTGCTCTGCGTGGTCACGGCCTGACCGCCGCCGCCGTTCTCGGCGGATGCAGGGGATCCGTCGTAGGTCGGCATCGGCGCGACTCGCCAGTCGCCGGCGCCGTCGGGGGCGCCCGAGATCAGGTTGCCCGGCATCCAGGCTCCGATCACGAGGGTCGCGAGGCTGCCGTCGCCGAGGGCGCGGAACCACTCGTCGCTCCAGCTGGAGTAGGGGGCCAGGAGGTCCTCCTCGACGAGGCGGTTCCAGTTCTCGGTCCACTTCTTCGAGCCGTCGTCCTGCAGGTCGATCGTGACATCCGTGCCGGAGGTCTCGAAGGGCTTGCCGCCCGCCTGCCAGATCATCGAGGTCGCGAACCCGGCGTCACCGGTGTCGTTGGTGATGTAGGCCTTCGGGTTCGCGGCGTGGATCGCCTTCGCGGCCTCGTAGTACTCGTCCCACGTGGTGGGCACGTCGACCCCGGCGGCGTCGAACACGGCCTTGTTGTAGAACAGCGCCATGGGACCGGAGTCCTGGGGGAGGCCGTAGATGGCGTCGCCGTCGGTGACCGAGTTCCACGTCGAGGCCGTGTAGTCGTCCTCGAAGTCTGCGAAGCCGTACTGCGACAGGTCGACGAAGGCGTCGGTCAGGGCGAACTGCGGGAAGGCGTAGTACTCGACCTGCACGACGTCGGGTGCGCCGGAGCCGGCCTTGATGGCGTTCTGCAGCTTGGTGTACTCCTCGTTGTTGGTGCCCGCGTTGACCACGTTCACCTTCACGTTCGGGTACTCCTTCTCGAAGGCCTCGACCTGGGCCTCGGCGGAGGGGGTCCAGGACCAGTACGTGATCTCGCCGCCCTTCTCCAGAGCGGCCTCGATCGAGTCGAACGATCCGTCGCCGGCAGCGGCGCCGCCGGAGCCGGTGTCTCCGGTGCTGCAGCCGGCCAGCGCCAGCGCTGCCACGGTTCCGGCCGCGAGCACCGTGAGGGTGCGCCGTGCGGCGGGTGAGGGAAGGTGCTTCATTGCTGTGTCCTTTCGGGGGTGCGGTCCAGCGTCGGACCGACGGGCGGTGCGGAGGGGGATGCCGGGAGCTACTGCTTGACGCTTCCGGCGGTGAGACCTGACTGCCAGAACCTCTGCAGCAGCAGGAAGGCGATGACGATCGGGATGATGGTGAGGAGCGAGCCCATGATCACGAGGTTGTA
>NZ_JBEPZB010000029.1:0-39026 GCF_041641055.1 Microbacterium sp. | reverse complement strand
ACCCGCAGCTGGCGATGAAGTACCAGATCACCTCGATCCCCGCGATGAAGGTGTTCCAGGGCGGTGAGGTCAAGACGACCATCATCGGCGCCAAGCCGAAGCCGGCCCTCGAGCAGGACCTCGCCGCATTCATCGGCTGATCCCCTCGTGATCAGGGCCGTCACCCTTCGGGGTGGCGGCCCTTTCGCATCCTGCCCTGATCCCCCCGTCACCTGCACCGTGTCGGCCCCGTCCCCTGCCCGGTCCAGTTTCCCGTCCGGTCCCCTGTCCCCTGCCCGGTCCAGTTTCCTGTCCGGTCCCCTGTCCCCTGCCCGGTCCAGTTTCCTGTCCGGTCCCCTGTCCCCTCGCCGTGCCCCGGCCCATGTCCCGATCTGCACATCCTGTCCCGATCTGCACAGGAATCCGGCCGAAACGTGTGCTGATCGGGGCAGAGTCCGCAAATCGGGACACCCGGCCGGCACATCCAGACCCCGGCTGGCACATCCAGACCCCGGCTGGCACATCCAGACCCCCGGCCGGCACATCCAGGCCCCGACTCCCGCCCCTTCCCCGCCGTGCCCCGGCCCTGTCCCGATCTGCACACCCTGCCCCGATCTGCACAGGAATCCGGCCGAAATGTGTGCTGATCGGGGCACAGTCCGCGAATCGGGACAGGGACAGGGTCGGGACACCGTCGGCGACTACTTGTCGGAGACCGGCACCGGTGGAAGCCCCCGAGCCGCGCGAGCGCGGTCGACGATCTCTTGGATGACGGGCGACTTCGCCGCGTTGTACGTCGAACGCCCCCGCGCCTCGGCCGCGACGGCGTCGCACTTCGCGTGCGAGTACCGGTCAGCCTCTTCCGGATGCTCCCTGAGCCAATCCCGCAGGATGCGCTGGTGCACCGCATCCCACTCCTCCGCGACGAAGAAATGCGCGATCGCGATCCGCACGCCCTCGGACTCCCGGATCATGACCGGATGTGTCCGCACAGCGCTGCCCTCACGCCACCCTGCAGCCTCGAGAGCATGCCTGTGCGCCGCGAAGTCGCCAAGATCCGCCACGCGAACCGCCAGATCGATGATCGGCTTCGCCCGCATCCCCGGGATCGCTGTCGACCCGATGTGCTCGACGATCCAGGCCGCGTTCCCGGCCCGTCTGATCTCAGCGGCGAACGCCTCGAACCGCGTCGGCCACTCCGGGTCGTAGGTGACGAGCATCCGAGGCACCGTGTGAGGCCTATGAGGCGTCGACGACCGTCGGATCCCAGCGGCGGTGACGCTGCTTCTCATCCAGAAGACCCCAGACGGCTGGGGTCAGCTCGGGATACTCCAGCGCGATCTGCCGCAGCACGCGGTAATGCCTGGCCGCGTTGGGTCGCACCCCGTCGTTCGCGGTGATGTTGTCGGCGCGCAGCAGGTACACGACGAGCTCGTCGACGCTCGGCAGCTCCTCCATGAACTCCCAGGGGTCCTCGCCACCCAGCAGACGCTCCTGGATCAGCACGGCGAGCTCGTCCGACGCTTCTGCCCGCAGCACTTCGAGGCTGGCACGGCGGGGAACGCACTCGGTCATGCTTCCAGCCTACGTCGCCTTGCGGGTACCTCGGCGCTCCACCTTCAGCTCGTCCGTCATCTCCTCCAGCTCCCTGCCCTTCGTCTCCGGCACCTTGAAGTACACGAAGAAGAACGACACGAGGGCGAAGAACGCGTAGAAGCCGTAGGCGAATGTGAGGCCGATGTCGGCGAAGATCGGGAAGGTCGTCGAGATGAAGAAGTTCGCGACCCACTGAGCTGCCGCGGCGACGGCGAGTGCGCCAGCACGGATGGAGTTCGGGAAGATCTCGCCCAGGAGCACCCACACGAGAGGCCCCCAGGTGGCCCCGAAGAAGACCACGAATCCGTTCGCGCAGATCAGCGCCACGGTGGCCCACGGGTCGGGCAGTGTGGCGGTCCCCTCCGCATTGAGCGTTCCGAACGAGAACGCCACAGCCATGAGACCCAGCGTCACGGTCATGCCGACCGAGCCGACGAGCAGCATGATGCGCCGACCCACCTTGTCGACGAGCAGGATCGCGATGATCGTGACGACGATGTTGGTCACCGAGGTGATCACGGACGTCAGCAGGGCGCTGGACTCGTCGAATCCGACGGACTGCCACAGCGTCGTCGAATAGTAGAAGATGACGTTGATCCCGACGAACTGCTGGAACACCGACAGCAGGATTCCGACCCAGACGATCGGCTTGAGCCCCAGCCGACTGCCGCGCAGGTCGCGCAGCGACTCCTTGCGCTCGGTGTCGATCGTGCTTGTGATCTCCTTGATCTTGGCGTCCACGTCGACAGTGCCCGTCACCGTCTGGAGGACCTCCGAGGCACGTTCGATATCCCCCTGACGCACGAGATAGCGCGGAGATTCGGGGAGCCGCAGCGACATGATTCCGTACACCAGCGCCGGGATCGCCTCGACGATGAACATCCACCGCCAGGCCGTGAGTCCCCACAGCGGCTGGTCGGCGGCTCCGGCGATGTTGGCGAGGAGGGCGTCTGAGAGCAGTGCCGCGAAGATGCCCGTGACGATGGCGAGCTGCTGCAGGGAACCGAGTCTTCCTCGGATCTTCGCTGGGGAGACCTCCGCGATGTATGCCGGGGCGATGACGGATGCCGCCCCGACGCCCAGGCCGCCGATGACGCGCCAGATGATCAGGTCCACGACGCTGAAGGCGAGGCCTGACCCGATGGCCGAGATCAAGAACATCGCCGCAGCCACGACCATCACCGGGATGCGGCCGCGCTTGTTCGCGATCGGGCCGGCGAACCAGGCACCGATCGCACAGCCGATCAGGGCGGACGAGACCGCGAAGCCCTTGAGTCCGACGCCGAGGTCGAATCCGGAGACGTCACCGGCGAGGGCGTCGACCGCCCCGTTGATCACCGCCGTGTCGAAGCCGAAGAGGAAGCCACCCAATGCCGCGGCGATACTGACCGCGATGACTTTTCGCTGGAAACCGGATGGACTCGGCGCTGCGGACATGGTCTCCCCTTCATCGTGGCGATGCGGCGAGTCTACGTCCGCTCAGACGCGACGAGGCGGAATCACGCCGAGCCGTAGCCCGATTCGCCCAACTCCTCGAGGATCCGATTGAGGTCCTGAATCGATGCGAAATCAATGATGACCTGGCCTTTACGTGCACCAAGTGACACCTTGACCCGCGTGTTCAAGCGATCACCGAGGTTGCCGGCCACCTCGTCGAGGTATGCCCGGCGTGCACCGGGTGTCGGCTTCGCGGTGCGTCCGGGAGCTGCCGGTTCGGTCTTGGCGGCGACCTCGGTCGCGCGGACCGACAGGTCCTCGTTCACGACCTTGTCGGCCAGGCGCTGCATGGCCTCAGGGGTGTCCAGGCTCAGGATCGCGCGCGCGTGCCCCGCCGTCAGCACACCGGCCGCGACGCGCTGCTGCACCGGGACTGGGAGCTTGAGCAGGCGGATCGTGTTGCTGATCTGCGGACGCGATCGTCCGATCCGCGTGGCGAGCTCCTCCTGCGTGATGCCGAAGTCCTCGAGCAGCTGCTGGTACGCAGAAGCCTCCTCCAGAGGATTGAGCTCCGAGCGGTGCAGGTTCTCCAGGAGAGCGTCGCGGAGCAGATCCTCGTCGGCAGTCTCACGGACCACCGCAGGGATCGCGGAGAGACCGGCCTCCCGGGCGGCGCGCGTGCGCCTCTCCCCCATGATGAGCTCGTACTCACCGTCGCTGTTCCGACGCACGACCACCGGCTGCAGCACGCCGAACTCTCGGACGCTGTGCACGAGCTCGGCAAGGTCCTCCGGGTTGAAGTGGGTACGCGGCTGACGCGGGTTCGGGACGATCTTCTGAGGATCGATCTGGATCAGATGGATGCCGGGGACGACCTCGAGCTCCTCGGCCGGGGCCGGCTGATCGCTCGTCTGCTCCGTGGTCGGACGCAGGTTCGCGCCCGGGAAGAACACGTCCACGGGACGCTCGCTCTGATCAGCCGTGGGGATGAGTGCACCGATGCCTCGACCCAGTCCAGTGCGCTTCGCCATCATTTCTCCTTGCTCTGCGTCGCTGTGCGCGACGCGATCTCGACAGCTGCCTCACGATAGGCGACGGCGCCGGCGGATTGCCCATCGTAGGCGATCACGGTCTGGCCGAAACTCGGTGCCTCCGACACCCGCACCGAACGCGGGATGACGGTGTTCAACACCTGTTCCGGGAAGTGCGTGCGAACCTCGTCAGCGACCTGCTGCGCCAAGCGCGTGCGTCCGTCGAACATCGTCAACAGGATCGTCGAGAGATGGAGCCCCGGATTCAGGTGCTTCTGGATCATCTGGATGCTGCCGAGCAGCTGGCTGAGGCCCTCGAGGGCGTAGTACTCGCACTGAATCGGGATGAACACCTCGTCGGCCGCAGTGAAGGCGTTGATCGTGAGGAGTCCCAGGGACGGCGGGCAGTCGATGATGACGAAGTCCACCGGATGCTCGGCAAGGTAGTCGTGTACGGCGCGGCGCAAGCGGTGCTCCCTGGCCACCTGCGCGACGAGCTCGATCTCGGCACCGGCGAGATGGATCGTGCTGGGGGCGCAGAGGAGGCGCTCGTTCTCGGGGCTCTGCTGCACGATCTCCGCCAGCGGGAACTCCTCGATGAGCACGTCGTAGACGCTGGGGGTGTCCGCGTTATGGGGAACACCCAGTGCCGTGGATGCATTTCCCTGGGGATCGAGGTCGATCACGAGGACCGTCGCTCCGAGGTCGGCCAGAGCTGCGGCGACGTTGACAGCGCTGGTCGTCTTGCCGACGCCACCCTTCTGGTTGGAGACCGTCAGGATGCGGGTATCCCCCGTGAAGTCGATCTGCACGGCATCGAGTGTGCGTCGTCGAGCGGAGAGGTCGGCGAGTTCCCGCGCGAGCGGCGTATCCATCCCGAAAGAATCCTTCGGTGATGCCTTTTCGGGCTGTTTCACGTGAAACATCCACTCCTTTCGGGGCCGTGTTCCACTCTAATCGCTATCCCGGACGTTGCTTACGAGAGGCTGGCGCCCTTCACGCTCCGCCGGGGCGACTGGTGCCCGTCCCGCTGCAGTCTTCGGGAGCTACCGCACTCTGCCCGACCCGGGCAGCGCCCCCCAGATGCCCTGAGCCGGCCAGGTCCCAACACCCTGCAGTTGACGCGCTGCAGTGCCTGAGTGTCCATGGGTCGAGGGCAGACTGCCACTGTCCCGAGCACGCGTGCGACAGTTTCCGGTACGGCTCCTGCGCGCCACGACCCCGCACTGACGATGTGAGTCCGCGGCCACGCGTATCTAGCCGGGCGAGTCCCTGCCGATCTCCGACGCTGCACGCACCTGCGGGTGGCTACTCGGTGCCGTCGTTTCACGTGAAACGGCCGGTGCCGCCAACAGGGCCTCGATGATTTGCGCGATGTCCGCCGTCGATCGACTGGCATCGACCTCCATCGTCGCCCCACGACGCAGAAGCGGCTCGACGGACTTCAGGTTCTCCTCGATCTCCGCACGTTGCGCGGCTGTCTTGCCATAGGGGTTCTCCGTACGGTGCAGGATCCGCTGAAGGATCACCGGAAGCGGCGCTGAGAGAAGGACTATGTGATCGAACCGGTGGTAGAACCGTCCCTGGTTCTCGACGGTCCCGGCAACGACCACCTCGGTGTGGGTGTTCAACGCGGCGGTCATCAGATCTTCATCCCAGAGCCCCGCAGCGGTCTTCCAATCACCGTAGTCGGTGTCGATCGTGCGGTGTCCTTTTCTGCTCAGAGCCGCGAGCAGTGTCGATTTTCCCACTCCCGACATGCCGGTGATGAGGATACGAGCCATTCCCCCACCGTAGTCCGTCACCCCGAGCCACTCGAAGGACCACCCCCATGTCCAGGCTCTGCGCTCTCTCTCCGGTCTACCGCGCAGACTGCGCCCTTGCGGCAGTTCCAGCGAAGAGGCGGCGGGCCCGGCGCACGGCAAGACGATGACGATGTTTCACGTGAAACACGCACGTTGGCCCCGACCGCCCCTACCCCGCGGCCACATACCCGTGCCCGTGCCCGTGCCGGTGCTCGTGCTCGTGCTCGTGCTCATGCTCGTGCTCGTGCTCGTGCAGTCAGTCTCACGGATCGCGAGATGGTTGCATGATCAGCCGTTCGCACCCGCCTAGGCAGCGCCGGAAGAGTCGCCTTCAGCCGAGGGAATCGGTGCGCATCCCCAAGACCGAGTCGCCACTGTGACCGCTCCCCCGGACATCACCGCGGACGAGCCCGCGCGGCTCTCACTGCCGGCGACGACACTCACGAAGCACGGACATGTTCTCGCACTGCGACCTGAATAGCCGCGGCGGGCACCTGGTGCCGGAAGAGGTCCGCCAGCAACCGGGACACTTCTAGGATCAGGCACAGCGCCACCAAGTGGGTCACTGTTTCACGTGAAACAGGCCTCTATTGCTCACGGCATCGCAATTCGACGTATTGCTGTTCAAGGGCGTCAGAACCGAGGAACGACTGTACGTACGCAGCGCAGTGGTCTCCCAGCGCGGATTCTCACGGGCAGGGTCAGCACCGCATGACCACTCCCCCTCGGTGATGGCACCACGAGTTGCGGCGGCTCTGTGAAACGAGGCCTCACTACCGCCTATGCGCGACCCGAGTGATCTCGATCCTGCATTCCCGAGCCTCAATGTCTCAGGAATCAGGAGTCAGGGACCAGCAGCGGGCATCCCGCGGCGACCAGCGGCGATCAGCGGCGACCACCGGCGACCAGCGTAGGCGTCAGCCCCAGTGCGCGACGAGGCCCAGGCGCGAGCCACAGGCCAAGTCTCAGTCCCAGCACCAGCACCAGCCGCACGCCCCGGCCCCGACGCCGGCCCCACCCCGGGCCCGAGCCCCAGTTCCAGCCCAAGCCGGCCACAGGACCAGTCCCCGCACCAGCACCAGCGCCACTCCCAGCGCCGGCCGAAGGCCCAGTCCCAACCCCAGTACCAGCGCCAGCGCCAGCCGCAGGCCCAGTCCCAGTCCCAGCCGAAGGCCCAGTCCCAGCACCAGCACCAGCACCACGCCGAGCCGCAGGCCCAGTCCAGCACCAGCACCAGCACTGCGCCGAGCCGCACGCCCAGCACCAGCACGAGCACCGCACCGAGCCGCAGGCCCAGTCCCAGTCCCAGCTGCAGGCCCAGTCCCAGTCCCAGCCGCAGGCCCAGGCCCAGCCCCAGCCGCGGGCTCAGCCCCAGCACCAGCGACTGGTCCTGGGTCCGTATGCGCATGTTTCACGTGAAACACCGCAGTCGTGGAGCCACCACGGCCATTCGCGTCCACCGACCACGCGGCCCGCCGTGTATCGCTCTGAACTGGGTGATCCATAGGAACTCGGGACCATCCGCCCGTGCATCCGTGCGCCCAAGATGCTCGACTGTTTCACGTGAAACATCCGCCGGTCGATGACCTCGGTGGCCTCAGTCCGGGCTATGCCCCCGCCGCAGGCGCCATCGTCCCGGCATCCCTGCCACTCAACATCGATTCGAGCCCATCGCGGATACGGTTCCCGCACGGAGTTTCCCGTACGGGAACGGCCGGGCTCGAATCCCCGGAATCCTGCGCAGGGTCGATCGCCGTCAAAGCCGGGCACCAACCCTCGCCTCGGCGTCAGCCCAATCAGGACAGCCCTCCCCCAGACCGGCTCCCGCCCCCGATCGCCGCGCGCGATCGGGTCTGTCGTACACCACCTCCTCCCATCCCCTTAGCTGCGATTCTCATCGGGACTCGCCGCCGGTCAGTCGCTGCCGCTGGTGACGATCGCACCTCAAGTCGCCCCCGATCTTCTTCCAGCACGATGGCCGATGCCGCGCGTGCCTCTTCGCCGTGAGATCGGCGGTGCTCAGCATCCAGCCACCCACTCAGGTCGGTCCAGCTCAACGCGATCGAACCCACGGGTTGCCGGTGCAGCCGCCCGGCACAGGCATCTGCAGCATCGCAGCCATCTCCAACACCAGCGGGTGCACCCAGCGGCGTGCACCCGAACCCTGCAAGGCTCACACGGCCAGATTTTGCCACCAGGCATCCGCGTCATCCAAGACGTGGGTTCTCGATACCGGGCCCACATGACCGAGGCGCCGCCGATCATCATGTTTCACGTGAAACAGCGCCGTGCTGATCCCGGCAGCTCGACGCACACACTCCGACGCGCGCGCATTCGCACACCCGGCCCGGGGCTCACCGGCACCAGTCGTCAGCAGGGGTCCGCGCTGGCATCCTGGCGGAACTAGAGAATCGCATCGCACCGCGCCTATTCGGCGCGCACCACATCGCGCGCCACACCACGACTCACTGGGCGCACTGACACTCGCACGCACCGAGGACCACCGCCCGCGAGAACGCCGGAGAACTAGCGGACCACAGCCCGCACGACTCGGGTGATCTCCGGCAGAACACCCTCTCCGAGAACCTCGACCCGCACGTCCGAGAGGCGGAACTTCTTGATCTGCTTCTGAGCGGCGTCGATCTCGTTGGCCGCATTCATCCCCTTCAGCAGGGTGAGCTCGCCGCCGTCGCGTACCAGCGGGGCGGTCAAAGGGATCAGCGTCTTGAGCGCGCTCACGGCGCGTGCGGTGACGACGTCGAACCGTGAGGACGCGGGCACATCCTCCGCTCGCGAACGCAGTACCTCGACATTGTCCAGTCCGAGTTCACCGACCTGCTCCGTGAGCCACGTCACGCGTCGCTCCATCGGCTCGATGAGAGTCCACTCGACATCCGGCCGGGCGATCGCGAGGACGATGCCCGGCAGGCCCGCCCCCGATCCGATGTCCGCCACAGACCCATGGAACAGCGGCGCTGCGATGGCGCTGTTCAGCACGTGTCGCGTCCACAAACGGGGAAGCTCCAACGGACCGATGAGGCCGCGCTCCTCGCCGTGCTCCGCGAGTGCAGCCGTGAACCGGCGAGCGAGCTCGACCCGATCCCCGAAGAGATCGACGGCCGCAGAGGGCTCGACTTCAAGCTCGCTCACGATGCATCCTTCGAGCGATGTTTCACGTGAAACGTCACCGACGACGAAGAACCGTGTGGCGGTCGGCGCCCTCGCCGTAGGACTCAGACACGAGACCCTGATCGGCCGCGATGTCGTGCACGAGCTTGCGCTCATAGCTCGACATGGCGGGAAGCGACGCCTGCGAGGCTCCTTCATCGAGCTTGGCGGCTGCCGCGTTCACAAGGGTCTCGAGTTCGCGGCGGCGCGCATCGCGCGATCCGCCGACGTCGAGGATCAGCCGCGAAAACGAACCGGTCTTGCTCTGCACTGCGAGGCGCGTCAGCTCCTGCAGGGCCTGCACCGTGTCGGGCGCGGAGAGCAGCGCGAGCGCGTCACCCTCTGCCTCGACCGACACATAGGCACGCCCCTGGCGCACGTCGAGATTGAGATCGCCATCGATGTCAGCGATGTCGAGAAGCTCCTCGAGGTAGTCGGCGGCGACGTCGCCCTCGACCTCCAGCTCGGCGACCGTGGGCTCCACGGTCTCGGTCACGTTGTCGGTCACGAACCGCTCCCCTTCTTCTTCGAACGCTTCTTGCCTACGGGCTGCTGACGCTTGGGCGCCTGAGCCTTGGCACGCTCTGCCTCCTCGAGCAGACGCTGCTGCTCGGCTTCGTACGCTGCCATCGGCACGACCTTGCCCGACGAATCGATCGCCTTGCCCTTGCGAGCGAGTCGCTCCTCGCGAGCCTTGGCGGCCTCGGACCCCGGTGTCGGCATCTCGCGGATGACGAGGAACTGCTGACCCATGGTCCACAGGTTCGAGATGAACCAGTACACGACGACGCCGAGCGGGAAGAAGATGCCCGAGAAGATGAAGCCGAGCGGCAGCACGTAGAGCATGATCTTCTGCATCTGGTACGCCTGGCCGGTCTTGGCCTCAGGCGACAGGTTCTTCGAGATGATCTGCAGCTGGGTGAAGAACTGCGAGGCGATCATCAGCACCACGAGGGTGACGAGGATGACGATCGCCGTCGTGTTGCCGGCCTCCATCGCGGTGCCCAGCGTCTCGTGCAGCGACGCCACACCGAAGAGCTTCGCGTCGTAGAACTGCTCTGTGAGCTCTGCGTTGAGGAAGCCGACACCACCGGTATTGGCGTTGTGGTGCTTCGTCACGTCGCTCAGAACGCTGAACAGCGAGAAGAAGATCGGCATCTGCACGAGGAGCGGAAGGCAGCTCGACATCGGCGTCGTGCCGTGCTTCTTATACAGCGCCATGGTCTCGCGGCTCATCGCCTCACGAGAGAGCTGATCCTTCTTACCGCGGTACTTCTCCTGAACTTTTCGCAGTTCAGGAGCAATTTCCATCATCTTGCGCTGGCTCTTGATCTGCTTGACGAAGAGCGGGATGAGGGCGGCACGGACGACGATGACGAGACCGACGATCGACAGCACCCAGGTGAGGCCGGATGCAGCGGGCATACCGACCGCCGTGAGCAGCCAGTGCCAGGCGACGAGTACGAGCTCGACGACCCACTTGAGGGGCCAGAGGATGGTTCCGATCAGATCGAAGCCGCCGGAGGCGGGCTCCGGCGAAGGGGTGGTGCTGGCGAGCAGAAGGTCAAGACCCACCGATCAATCCTTTCGGGCAGGGACGACGAAACCGTGGGCGGTCAGGTCATAGCGGAAGTGTTCGTGCGGACGGACGTCATCGACGCCGCCGTGGCTCCAGGGATTGCAACGCAGGATGCGCCATGCCGAGAGCAGCGTTCCCCGCACGGCACCGTGCTGTTGCACCGCACCTACAGCGTAAGCCGAACACGAGGGGTAGTAGGCACAGACATCTCCGTACATCGGAGAGATCACCTTGCGGTACGCCGTGAGGAATCCGAGGACCAGGTTCCGAGGCACCAGCGGGATGCTGCGCAGCACGTCCTCCGTGTGCAGCTCGCCGGAGCCGATCGAGGAGGCTGGAAGCGCGGTCATGGCCGCACCTGACCGAGGCGATCGAGGCACCGGTTCACGTCGGCGCTGAGCTCGGCGTACGTCGCGGTGGCGGATGCAGGAAGGGCACGGATGACGACATCCGTGCCCTCGGGGACTCGCGGAAGCGCCTCCGCGCACACGGCTTTGAGTCGCCGGCGAACGGTGTTGCGCACCACAGCGGTGCCCACCTGCTTGCTGATGATGAATCCGAACCTCGCGGCTCTGCTCTCACCCGTCGTCAGCATCGAAGCCACGACGCGGGCTCCGCCACAACGTGATCCACGTCGAACGACCAATCGATAGTCGCTCCCGCGGGTCACACGAAACGGGCGGGCGAGCACAGTGGACTACGCGGAGAGCTCGGTGCGGCCCTTCGCGCGGCGAGCCGACAGGATGGCACGGCCGGCGCGGGTGCGCATGCGAAGACGGAAGCCGTGCTTCTTGGCGCGACGACGGTTGTTGGGCTGGAAGGTGCGCTTGCTCATGGAATCACTCCGGGAATGCTGCCACCGGGATCATTTTGACCGGAGACATAGGGATCTGCCGTTCAGGCATAAGTCAACCGATTAAGGGTACGTCCTGACGGCGCGCAGAGCAAATCTGCGCGCTTCGACACGGGACCCGCTGCTCGATCCGCACAGCTATTATCCACAACCCCGGGCCTGCACGTATGCGCAACACGCGCGCGGATTTCCGTAGGCAGGTTGCCGTTCCCAGCCGCTGTGACTACCGTGGCATCCGAAGTTATCCACAGGGGGGCCGCCTTTTCTCGACGACCCTCCGCGTCCCCAGCACGGAGCGTCATGTCATCACCTGCCCAGCCCGACGTTCCCATCTGGACCACGGTGCAGGAGCTCCTCGAAGCCGATGACCGGGTGACGCCGCAGCTGCAGGGATTCCTCAGTCTGGCCGTACCGGCCGGAGTGATGGCCGCGACCCTCTATCTGGAGGTGCCGAACGACCTCACGGCCGCACAGATCAACAAGAGGCTGCGGCTGCCCATCATGGAGGCACTGTCGCACATCGGCGAGGAGGTCACCTCGTATCGCGTGGTCGTGAACCACGAGCTCGCCGAGCAGCCGACCGCGCCGATCGCTGTCGCGGACTACGGCCGCCAGGAGCAGATCCGCGTCGAGTCTCCGATGGAGCAGCCGACTCAGCTGCGGCACGAATCACGACTCAACCCGAAGTACACCTTCGACAACTTCGTGATCGGCCAGTCCAACCGATTCGCGCATGCCGCCGCGGTCGCGGTGGCCGAAGCGCCCGCCAAGGCCTACAACCCCCTCTTCATCTACGGGGACTCCGGACTGGGCAAGACACACCTCCTCCATGCGATCGGCGACTACGCCCAGTCCCTCTATGCAGGGGTGAAGGTGCGGTACGTCTCGAGCGAGGAATTCACCAACGACTTCATCAACTCGATCGCCAACAACCGCGGCGCCGCGTTCCAGGCGCGCTACCGCGACGTCGACATCCTCCTCATCGACGACATCCAGTTCCTGCAGGGACGTGCGGAGACGCAGGAGGCCTTCTTCCACACCTTCAACACGCTGCACGATCACAACAAGCAGGTCGTGATCACGAGCGATGTCGCGCCCAAGCACCTCACCGGCTTCGAGGATCGGATGCGGAGCCGCTTCGAGTGGGGCCTGATCACCGACGTCCAGGCGCCCGACCTCGAGACCCGAATCGCCATCCTCCGCAAGAAGGCGCAGAGCGAGGCTCTGCACATCCCCGACGAAGTACTCGAGTACATCGCCACCGTGGTGTCCTCGAACATCCGCGAGCTGGAAGGCGCTCTCATCCGCGTCTCGGCCTTCGCGAGCCTGAACCGGTCGGCGCTCGACATCTCTCTCGCGCAGACGGTGCTGCGCGACATCATCGACACGGCCGAGGACAACGTCATCTCGCCGACCGACATCATCACGGCGACGGCACAGTACTTCAAGCTGACCGTCGACGACCTCTACGGATCGAGTCGATCGCAGCAGATCGCCACCTCCCGCCAGATCGCCATGTATCTGTGCCGCGAGCGGACGAGCCTGTCCCTTCCGAAGATCGGACAGCTCTTCGGAAACCGCGATCACACGACGGTGATGTACGCGTACAAGAAGATCAGCGAGCTCATGAAGGAGCGCCGTTCGATCTACAACCAGGTGACGGAGATCACCACGCAGCTCGGTCGCCGCTGATCGAGCTGACCGTCACGCAGAAGGGGTCGTGGTGTCCGACAGGACGCCACGACCCCTTCTCGTACGTCGGAGAGCCATATGACTCTGCGGATCGATGCCAGTTTGCACATGTGGATAACTTGTGGATGGATCGCTCCGACATCGGGACGGATGTGTGGGAAACCGGGCAACCTGTGGATAACTGCGTCGGCGCGGATGATCACTCACAGCCCCCATACCCGCGGATTCCTCAGGGATTCCACAAGTGACAAGCGTGTAGTTCCCTACTCGCGTCTGCTTTCCACCGAGTTATCCACAGTATCCACAGGTGTTAACACCGTTAAGGAGTTAATTCAATTCAAGGGCGATCCGATCACCAGACGGTGGGGAAAGTCGAACTCGGACCCGGTTGGGCTCAGGCGTAGGGATCCGCCCGACTGTGGGGCTAGCATGGGAAGCCCTGCACTGGCAGGACCGATGACGACGCGTCTCAGAACGACGACAAGGGAGCACCCGTGAGGTTTCAGGTCAACCGCGATGTCTTCAGCGAGGCTGTGTCATTCGTCGTCAAGCTCCTCCCGCAGCGCAATCCGCAGCCGATCCTGGCCGGAGTGCTGATCGAGGCCGACGGCTCGGGTCTCACCCTCTCGGCATTCGACTACGAGGCCTCCGCCCGCACGACCATCGAGGCGACGGTCGACACACCGGGCACGATCCTCGTCCACGGCCGACTGCTCTCGGACATCGCCAGCAGGCTTCCCAACGCTCCGATCGAGATCGCCGTCGAGGACGACGGCAGCATCACGGTCTCCTGTGGTTCGGCTCGCTTCACACTCGCGGCCATGCCGGTCGAGGAATATCCGTCGATCCCCGAGGTGTCGGGTTCGTCGGGCGTCGTGCCGGCTGACGACTTCGGCACCGCGATCTCGCAGGTCGGCTTCGCTGCCTCCCGAGATGACGTCACCCCGGTTCTCACCGGTGTGCAGCTCGAGGTCTCCGGCCAGAGTCTGAGCCTCGTCGCGACCGACCGCTACCGCGTCTCGCTCCGTGACGTTCCCTGGGATGGCGAGGCCGTCGAGACCAGCGCCCTGGTTCCGGCCCGCACGCTCCTCGAGGTGGGAAAGACCTTCGGGCACGCCGGCACGATCCAGATCGCCTTCTCGGGAGCCGGCGACCGCGAGATCATCGCCTTCACCGCAGGCAACAAGACCGTCACTTCCCTGCTCATCAAGGGCAACTTCCCGCCGGTCCGGCGCCTGTTCCCCGAGCAGACCGAGCACTACGCGGTCGTCAACACCGCCGATCTCGTCGAGGCCGTGCGTCGTGTCTCGCTCGTGCTCGACCGTGCGGCCCCGCTCCGCTTCACATTCGCGGCGGACGGCGTCACGATGGACGCCTCCGGCAATGAGCACGCCCGTGCCTCGGAGTCGGTCGACGCGATCCTCTCCGGCGGCGACGAGGTCACGCTGGGACTCAACCCGCAGTACCTGATCGAGGCGCTCGGCGCGGTGAAGAGCGAGTTCGTTCGCGTGACCTTCACTTCGAGCGACAATGCGAACAAACTCAGCCCGGTGCTCATCACGAGTCAGACCTCGGTCGATCAGGCCGGACTCGACTCGTTCAAGTACCTGCTCCAGCCCAACCTGCTGCTGCGCTGATCCCGACCTGGCGGGTCGGCTCAGCCGACACCCGAGCGGGTCGGCGGCGGGAAGCCGGTGTCGGACCCCGAAGGTAGGCTGACTGCGTGATCGTGGAACACCTGAGTCTGGTCGACTTCCGCAATTACGCGACCGCTGAACTCGCGCTCCACAGAGGTCCGAACGTCCTGGTGGGGCGGAACGGTCAGGGCAAGACGAACCTGGCCGAAGCGGTCGTCTTCCTGGCGACGCTCGGTTCCCATCGGGTGTCGTCCGACGCGCCGATGGTGCGGGAGGGTCAGGACTACGCCATCATCCGCGCCCGTCTCTCGCACGGTGAGCGCCGAGTGCTGGTCGAGGTGCAGCTCAACAAGCAGGGATCGAACAAGGCCCGGATCAACGGATCGCCCACGAAGACCAATGAGCTGCCGCGCTACGCGCATGTCGTGCTGTTCGCGCCGGAGGATCTGCAGATCGTCCGCGGCGATCCGTCGGCTCGGCGCCGATTCGTCGATCAGTTGCTGATCCAGCGGACGCCGCGGATGTCGTCGGTCCTCGCGGATTACGACCGGGTGCTCAAGCAGCGCAATGCGCTGCTGAAGTCCGCCCGCGCTCGCGGCGTGCGAGGCGAGGGACTGAGCACGCTCGACGTGTGGGATGACAAGCTCGTGTCGCTCGGAGCCGAGATCATCACGGCCCGTCAGCGTCTCGCCGCCGATCTGCAGCAGCCGGTGGCCGAGGCCTACGCGGCGATCGCCGGCGAAGATCACCGCCCGCAGCTGGACTGGGCGCTCTCGGTGCGCGGTGCCGACCCCGAAGAGGGAGTGGATGCCGCGGCCGAGCCCTCGGGCGAGATCGCCGAGATGTTCCACGCGGCACTTCTCGCGAAGCGCTCGAACGAGCTCGACCGCGGCCTGACGCTGACCGGCCCCCATCGTGACGACCTCGTGCTGCGGGTAAGGGGTCTTCCCGTCAAGGGATACGCCTCGCACGGCGAATCGTGGTCGGTCGCCCTGGCTCTCCGGCTCGCCTCGGCCGAGCTGCTCCGCAGCGAATCCCCCGCCGGAGACCCCGTCCTCATCCTCGACGACGTGTTCGCCGAGCTCGACGCAGACCGTCGGCAGCGTCTCGCGGCGCTGACCTCCGGCTACGAGCAGGTGGTGGTCACCGCTGCGGTGGAGGAGGATATCCCCGAGGTGCTGCATGCCCACGTGGTGCGGATCTCGGCGGGAACGATCAGCGACGAGAGAGAGGTGTCGGATGACTGACATCGCCGCCGTTCCGGCAGCCGAGACCCCCGAGACCGTCGCCACCTACCTGCGGCTGCGCGGGTTGCAGCCGAGCTCGAAGACGTGGAAGCGCAAGCGCCGCATCACGACCGACGACGACAACGCCCCGTTCACTCCCGGCCGCGACCCTGGGGCGCTCGGGGCAGTGCTCGACAAGCTCAGTCGGGACTCCGGGTGGCAGAAGACCCTCGCCAGGGAGGATCTGGTCCGGCAGTGGGGAGATCTCGCAGGAGCGGACACCGCGAAGCACTCCGAACCGGTCTCGCTCGAGCGCGGAGTCCTCACCGTGAAGTGCGATTCGACGGCGTGGGCGAAGAACCTCCAGTACATGCGCGGGACCATCCTCACCGAGATCGGTCGACGGTATCCTGATGCCGGTGTCGAGAACCTCCGCTTCATCGGGCCGGACGTACCCTCGTGGAAATGGGGTCCCAGAGTCGTTCCAGGGCGGGGTCCGCGCGATACCTACGGGTAGGACACCACGCATGGGGTCCGAAACGCTCAGAGGGCCACACATGGCCGCACAGCCGCATATCGTCTCGAAAGACCGCTAGACTGGGAGTTCGTGATATCGATGTGGAGAATGCCCTCTGATGACGCCTGAATCCCCCGCTGACGAGACGGAATCGACCGACGAGGGCACCCCCTCCTCCACCCAGGACAAGCTCTCCCCCAAGGTGAAGCAGCCGGGTGAGTACGGCGCCGACTCGATCCAGATCCTCGAGGGTCTCGAAGCAGTCCGCAAGCGGCCGGGTATGTACATCGGTTCCACCGGTCCGCGCGGTCTGCACCACCTCGTCTACGAGATCGTCGACAACTCCGTCGACGAGGCTCTGGCCGGCTATGCCGACACCATCTTCGTGACGCTCCTCGAAGACGGCGGCGTCCGCGTGATCGACAACGGTCGCGGCATCCCCGTCGATCCGCATTCCTCCGACCCCACGAAATCGACCGTCGAGGTCGTCCTGACGATCCTGCACGCCGGCGGCAAGTTCGGCGGTGGCGCCTACGCCGTCTCCGGTGGTCTGCACGGTGTCGGATCGTCGGTCGTGAACGCCCTCTCCACCCGGTTCGACGTCGAGGTGAAGCAGAAGGGCTTCACCTGGCGGCACAGCTTCGCGAACGGCGGCGCTCCGCAGCAGCAGCTCGAGAAGGGCGAGCCGACGGACGAGACCGGGACGAGCATCACGTTCTGGCCGGATGCCGAGATCTTCACCGAGACGATCGACTTCGACTACGACACCCTGCGCACCCGCTTCCAGCAGATGGCCTTCCTCAACAAGGGCCTGCGCATCGAGCTGTCCGACGAGCGTCCCGCCTCCGCCTACGAGGTCGAGGTCGAAGGCCAGGCGACCGTCACGCAGCCGAACGACGTCTTCTTCTACGAGCGCGGCCTGGTCGACTACGTCGAATATCTCAACAAGGTGCGTCACGCCGAGGTCGTCAACGACGAGATCATCGCCTTCGAGTCCGAGGACACCGCGCGCAAGATCTCGCTCGAGGTCGCGATGCAGTGGACGACCTCGTACACCGAGAACGTCTTCACCTACGCGAACACGATCAACACCCACGAGGGCGGCACCCACGAGGAGGGCTTCCGCGCGGCACTCACGACCCTGGTCAACAAGTACGCGCGCGCCAACAACCTCCTCAAGGAGAAGGACGACAACCTGTCGGGCGATGACGTGCGCGAGGGACTCACGGCCGTCATCTCGATCAAGCTCGGCGAGCCGCAGTTCGAGGGTCAGACGAAGACCAAGCTCGGCAACACCGAGGCCAAGGCCTTCGTGCAGAAGGTCGTCGGCGACCAGCTCGGCGACTGGTTCGACCGCAACCCGAACCAGGCGAAGAACATCATCCGCAAGGCGATCGACGCAGCGACCGCGCGGATGGCCGCGCGCAAGGCGCGCGAGACCGCGCGCCGCAAGAGCGTGTTCGAGTCCGCGGCGATGCCGGACAAGCTGAAGGACTGCACGAGCAAGGACCCCTCGATCAGCGAGATCTTCCTCGTCGAGGGTGACTCGGCCGGTGGCTCGGCGGTGCAGGGTCGCGACCCGCACACGCAGGCGATCCTCGCGCTGCGCGGCAAGATCCTCAACGTCGAGCGCGCGCGTCTCGACAAGGCCCTCGGCAACAAAGAGGTCCAGGCGATGATCCAGGCCTTCGGCACGGGCATCGGCGAGGAGTTCGACATCGAGAAGGCGCGGTATCACAAGATCGTGCTGATGGCGGATGCCGACGTCGACGGCCAGCACATCACGACGCTGCTGCTGACGCTGCTGTTCCGCTACATGCGCGGACTCATCGAGGCCGGATTCGTCTACCTCGCGATGCCGCCGCTGTACCGACTCAAGTGGACGAACCAGCCGCACGAGTACGTGTTCAGCGACGCCGAGCGCGATGCCCTGCTCAAGCACGGGCTCGACAACGGCAAGCGCATCCCGAAGGATGCCGGCATCCAGCGCTACAAGGGTCTCGGCGAGATGAACGCCAAGGAGCTGTGGGAGACCACGATGGATCACTCCACGCGGACGCTTCGCCAGGTGACCATCGAGGATGCCGCGGCGGCCGACGAGATCTTCAGCGTGCTGATGGGTGAGGACGTCGAATCACGACGCAGCTTCATCCAGCGCAACGCAAAGGACGTCCGCTTCCTCGACATCTGAGGCGCTCCGCGCCCTGCATTCGCTCGACTAACGACCGGAATCGACAACACACATGACTGACGACGTACGCCCCGAGCCCCCGGCCCACGACCACGGGAACATCGACCAGGTCGACCTGAAGTTCGAGATGGAGCGCAGCTATCTCGACTACGCGATGGCCGTGATCGTCGGACGTGCCCTCCCCGACGTGCGTGACGGTCTGAAGCCTGTGCATCGCCGCGTGATCTACGGCATGTACGACGGTGGGTTCCGCCCCGACAAGTCGTTCTCGAAGTGCGCCCGTGTCGTGGGCGAGGTCATGGGTCAGTACCACCCCCACGGCGACTCGGCGATCTACGACGCCCTCGTCCGCCTCGTGCAGCCGTGGGCGCTGCGCTACCCGCTCGCGCTGGGTCAGGGCAACTTCGGCTCCCCCGGCAACATGGGAGCCGCTGCTCCTCGCTACACCGAGACGAAGATGGCTCCGCTCGCGCTCGAGATGGTGCGCGACATCGAAGAAGACACCGTCGACTTCACCGACAACTACGACGGTCAGACGCAGGAGCCGACCGTCCTGCCCGCTCGTTTCCCGAACCTGCTCGTCAACGGCTCGGTCGGCATCGCGGTCGGCATGGCGACGAACATCCCGCCGCACAACCTGCGCGAGGTGTCGTCTGCGGCGCTCTGGGCGCTCGACAATCCGGGGCTCCCCCGCGAGGAGCTCCTCGAGGGTCTGATCCAGCGCATCCCCGGCCCGGACTTCCCGACCGGCGCGCAGATCCTGGGCACCAAGGGCGTGCAGGAGGCGTACCGCACCGGCCGCGGCTCGATCACGATGCGCGCGGTCGTCAACGTCGAGGAGATCCAGGGCCGGACGTGCCTCGTGATCACCGAGCTGCCGTACCAGGTCAACCCCGACAACGTCGCCGTGAAGATCGGCGACCTCGCACGGGACGGCAAGATCACCGGTATCGCCGACATCCGCGACGAGTCCTCCGACCGTACGGGCCAGCGCCTCGTGGTCGTGCTCAAGCGCGACGCGGTCGCCAAGGTCGTGCTGAACAACCTCTACAAGCACACGCAGCTGCAGGAGAACTTCGGCGCGAACATGCTCGCGATCGTCGACGGCGTGCCGCGCACGCTCGCGATCGACGGCTTCGTCACGCACTGGATCACCCACCAGCTCGAGGTGATCGTCCGTCGCACGCGTTTCCGTCTGGCCAAGGCCGAGCGCCGCATGCACATCCTTCGCGGATACCTCAAGGCGCTCGACGCGCTCGACGAGGTCATCGCCCTGATCCGCCGCTCGGCGACGGTGGAGGATGCCCGTGACGGACTCAAGAAGCTCCTCGACATCGACGACGAGCAGGCGCAGGCCATCCTCGACATGCAGCTGCGTCGTCTGGCGGCGCTCGAGCGTCAGAAGATCCTCGACGAGGCGGCAGAGCTCGAGCGCCTCATCGCGGAGTACCAGGCGATCCTCGCCGACGAGTCGCTGCAGCGCGACATCATCCGCGAGGAGCTGACGGGCATCGTCGACCGCTTCGGCGACGAGCGACGCACCCACATCCTGCACGGGTTCGACGGCGACGTGTCGATGGAAGACCTCATCGCCGAGGAGGAGATGGTCGTCACCATCACCCGCGCCGGCTACATCAAGCGCACGCGCAGTGACAACTACCGCTCTCAGCACCGCGGCGGCAAGGGCATCAAGGGCGCGCAGCTGCGCGCCGATGACATCGTCGAGCACTTCTTCGTGACGACCACCCATCACTGGCTGCTGTTCTTCACCGACAAGGGTCGCGTCTACCGCTCCAAGACCTACGAGGTCCCCGAGGCCGGGCGCGACGCGAAGGGCACGCACGTCGCGAACCTGCTCGCGCTCCAGCCGGATGAGAACATCGCGCAGGTCCTCGACATCCGCGACTACGCGGTGGCCGACTACCTCGTGCTGGCCACTCGTGACGGCCTGGTCAAGAAGACCCGCCTCGACACCTATGACACCAACCGTCAGGGCGGTGTCATCGCCATCCGTCTGAACGACGAGGACGAGCTCGTCTCGGCACTCATGGTGAACGCCGAGGACGACATCCTGCTGATCAGCCGTCGGGGCATGTCGGTGCGTTTCAGCGCGACCGACGAGGCTCTGCGTCCGATGGGACGAGCGACCGCCGGCGTGAAGGGCATGAAGTTCCGCGAGGGCGACAGCCTGCTGTCGGCATCGGTCGCGGCGCCGGGCCAGTTCGTGTTCGTGGTGACCGACGGCGGCTACGCCAAGCGCACCGCGATCGACGAGTACCGGGTGCAGGGACGCGGCGGATACGGCATCAAGGTCGCCAAGCTGAACGACGATCGGGGCACTCTCGCGGGTGGTCTGATGGTCTCCTCCGACGACGAGGTCCTTGTGGTTCTGTCCAGCGGCAAGGTGGTACGCTCTGCCGTGGCCGAGGTGCCCGCAAAGGGCCGCGACACCATGGGAGTGGTGTTCGCACGGACGACGGAAGCCGACCGGATCCTCGCCATCGCCCGCAACGGAGAGCGGGGCCTCACCGAGGATGAAGACTCGGATGAGGCGGACACGGAGTCCGCGACGACCGCCCCCGAGTCGAACGAGAACCCTGAGGAAGCAGACGCATGAGCACAGTAGCCGACAAGCTGGCGAAGAAGTCCACGCGCAAGACCAGTGGCAAGCAGGTCCGCCTGCGCCTCGTCTACATCGACTTCTGGTCCGCCGTGAAGCTCTCCTTCCTCGGCGCGGTCGCGCTGGCCATCGTGACGATGGTGTCGTTCTTCCTGATCTACCTGGTGCTGCAGGCGACCGGGATCCTCGCCCAGGCCGATGAGTTCATCGGCCAGATCACCGACAACTCGGTGATCATCTCCGAGGTGGCAGGGCTGCCGCAGGTGATGGCGTTCGCCGCCGTCGTCTCGATCCTCAACCTGATCGTCTTCACGGTGCTCGGCGCCGTCGTCGCGGGCATCTACAACGTCGCCGTGAAGGTGACCGGCGGGCTGCTCGTCGGCTTCATGTCGAACTGACGCACGGATTCACGAAGGGGCGGATGCGCACAGCATCCGCCCCTTCTGCGTCGTCGAGGGTAGGGAAAACCCGAACCGGGGTGTCTGGCTGACTCGGTGTCGGCGCGATCGGCGCGGCCGTACCGTGGAGTCATGAGCACACAGACAGCCACGCCTCCACCACCGGTGACGGCCACGAAGCCGCCGCTGCGGATCTTCCTCACGATCCTGCACCTCGCGGGGATCGGAGTCATCGGCGGGTTCATCTTCGCGACCCTCTCGGGACTCCTCGGCACCGGACTCGGTCTGCTCTTCGCAGCAGGCGTCGGACTCGTGCTGCTCGTCGGACTCGTCTACGCCCTGTTCGGTGTGGGCTGGTTCGAGGTCGAGCGGGTCGGTGCGCTGTATCGCACCCCGATCGCTCCCCTGCGCTGGCGGCCGCGCGACCGTCCCGGCTTCGGCGGGTGGCTCCGCTCGCTCGGCAGGCAGGCGATTGACGGCCGGATGTGGCGAGCGCTCGCGAACTTCGCCATCACGGCGGTGCTCGGCTGGATCGTGCTGCGTCTCGCCTTCGGCGTGGTCTGGTCGATCGTGATCTCCTTCGCGCCGCTCACCGGCGCGGATGCCGTGATGGGCCCCTTCGGAGGCGGAGGCATCGATCCGGCCTGGGCGCCGCTGATCGGCATCCTGGGCCTCGCCGCCTCTCTCGCCGGCATGATCGGACTGGCTCTCCTGAACAGGACGCTCTCCCTCGCGATCGTCGCACGCAGCCGGGAGGCCGAGCTCACCGAGCGCGTCCGCACCAGCAGCGCCCAGCGTGAGGGGGCCGTACGCGCCGCCGACGTCGAGCGCACACGCATCGAGCGCGACCTGCACGACGGTGTCCAGCCGCGGCTGGTCTCGGTCGGGATGACGCTGGGTCTCGCTCAGCAGAAGATCGACAACGATCCGGATGCCGCGAAGGAGCTGATCGCCGAGGCGCACACCTCGACGAAGGCGGCCATCACCGAGCTCCGTCAGCTCGCACGGGGCATCCACGCCTCGGTCCTGGACGATCGTGGACTGGATGCGGCGCTGTCCGCCCTCGCCGGTCGCTCGCACATCCCGGTGAGCCTCGATGTGCGGATGGAGGGTCGGTGCAGCCGCGAGGCGGAAGCCGCCGTGTACTTCTCCATCGCCGAATCGCTCACGAATGCTGCGAAGCACTCGAGGGCCAGCGAGGCCAGGGTCACCGTCCGCCTTCGGGATGGCGGGGTCCTCTGGGCTCGCGTCGAGGACAACGGCATGGGCGGCGCGCAGGTGCAGCCCGGCGGAGGCCTCGACGGCATCGCGAACCGCATCCTGGCCGCCGGCGGAACGTTCCGTCTCGAGAGCCCTGTGGGCGGACCGACCAGCCTGGAGGTGAACGTGCCATGCGCATCCTGATCTGCGAGGACTCCGTCCTGCTCCGTGAGGGACTCGTGCGCCTGCTCGAGGACGCCGGTCACACCGTGGTCGCGGCGCTGCCCGACACGCAGGGTCTCGCCGAGGCGGTGGCCGAGACGGCACCCGAGCTCTGCATCCTCGACGTCCGGCTTCCGCCGACATTCACCGATGAGGGAATCCGGGCGGCTCTCGGACTGCGCGACACGAACCCCGCGCTTCCGCTGCTCGTGCTCTCGCAGTACGTCGAGGAGCGCTACGCGTCCGACCTGATCGCCGCGCAGGGCGGGCCCCTCGGGTACCTCCTCAAGGATCGCGTCGCCGATGTCGCCGAGTTCCTCGCGTCGGTGCAGCGGATCTCGGAGGGGGCGACCGTGCTCGACCCCGAGGTCGTCGCGCAGCTGCTGACGCGGCGCAACCGGGACGATCGGATGCAGCGGCTCACCGAGCGGGAGCGCACCGTGCTCGCGCTGATCGCGGAGGGGAAGTCGAACCAGGCGATCGCCGGGCTGCTCTTCATCTCCGAGGCCAGCGTCGAGAAGCACATCACCGCGATCTTCCAGAAGCTGGGCTTCGAACAGGGCGAATCGGGCAACCGCCGCGTGCTGGCGGCCCTCGCGCACATCGAGAACACGGGCGGCACCGCGCCGACCACACAGACAGGAGTGGGACGATGACCACGAACGACGGCGACTTCCAGGGCGGACACACCCCGCTGACACCGCCACCGGCTTCGGGCCCCGAGCAGCAGGCGCCGGCTCCGGCGTCCGCGCCAGGGTCACCGGATCGGGGACCGGCCGGCCCCGGGCGCTCGTCCGGCACGACGGCGATCATGATCGTGACCGCGATCGTCGGCGGCCTGGCGCTGCTCGGCGCCGGCGGCACAGCGGCGGTCGCTGCGACCGGGAGCCTGATGGCCGCATCCACCGAGGGCACCGATTCGGTGCTGGCCGAGGATGCGTCCGGCATCACGGCCATCGACCTCGATGTCGATGCCGGCGATATGCGGATCGAGTTCGGCGACGTCGATGAGGCAGAACTCGCGGTGACGAACGGCCGAGGGCCGGCCTGGACCCTCGAGCGCGATGGAGACGCGCTGGTGGTCCGCAGCCCCGAGTTCCGGTTCGGATGGTGGTTCGGCAGCTGGTTCGGCGACGATGAGTCGGCGGTGCTGACGCTGCCGGAGGACCTCCGTGAGGAGGCGCTGGATGCCGACCTCACCCTCGATGCGGGCAGTCTTGACGTGGTGGGCGACTTCGGAGCGCTCGACGTCACCGTCAATGCGGGAGCGTTGGACATCGAGGGGTCGGCGGACAGCCTGACGCTCGACATGAGTGCCGGGCGAGCGGACGGCGTGCTCGCCGATGTCGACGTGGCCGACCTCGGCGTATCTGCCGGCACGGTCGACATGGAACTCACGGGCCGGGCACCGTCGCAGACGACCGTCGACGTCAGTGCAGGTTCGGTCGACCTCACCGTTCCGGATGAGTCCTACGACGTCATCCAGGACGTCAGCGCCGGGTCGCTCGATGTCACCGTGGATCGGTCCTCCGACACCGCGAACATGATCGACGTGTCGCTCTCTGCGGGCAGCGTGACCATCCGCCCCGGTCGCTGATCGGGGTCGAGCGCGGGGACCCGCCGGGGTCTCCGCGCTCGATTGGGTATTTCGGGGAATCTCCGGTAAAGTTTCGGAGGTTGACGGGCCCATAGCTCAGGCGGTTAGAGCGCTTCACTGATAATGAAGAGGTCCCAGGTTCAAGTCCTGGTGGGCCCACTCCTCAACTCAAGAATCACCCTCACGGGGCCTTAGCTCAGTTGGTAGAGCGCCTGCTTTGCAAGCAGGATGTCAGGAGTTCGAATCTCCTAGGCTCCACACTGTGTTGAGACAGTTCGAGAAGGCCCCGCCATCGTGCGGGGCCTTCTCGTTTCTCCCGGTGCGAGCTCTCGCAACGATCCCTCTCAGGAGTCCGTCTAGTTATCAACCCCCCTTCACACATCGGATCGACGCGCGTAGCGTGCTCGCATGACCAACGGGGAGACGATGATCCAGACCGAGGTGGTCTTCGACGGCGCACGGTTCCTGCTCGCGCAGGATCAGGACGTCGATGATCTCCGCCGACGCATCGAGGCTGCAGCCAAGACGGCCGGCACCTTCGTCGACATGGTGGTCGTGGGGAACAAGGCGGTCAGCGTGCTCATCACTCCGAGCACCCAGGTGACGATCAGCGTCGCCACGGTCGCCTACGATCCGCGGGACACCGGTGACGTCGACTTCCCGTACAGCGGGTACCTCGACGCCATGTGAGGGCTGGACGATCTACAGACCCGAACCCCGGGTGATCCGCACCGGTCCCCTCGCTTCACGGATGCTCACGACTGTGCCCTTCTGAGTGACGACGACCTCGTCTCGGTCCGCGAGTTCGGCCGCGACGCGGCGCACGTCGGGCATCAGTGCGCGCCAGGACGATCCGCCGACCGTGCGGGCGACATCGCTCGGACAGATCGAGGATTCGCTCCGCTTGCGGACGAGAGTGCGCACGGCTGCGGCGATCCGGTCGTCGAAGTCCACACCCTCACGAGACTCCCACCAGGGCCTGCCTCGCTCGCCCAATGCGGTCTTCGCGTCCTGGACCCGGCGTCGTGCATCCGACTCCTGGGCTTTCACGGCACGTCGCGCCGACATCAGCTCGTCCACGAGCTCTTGTCGGAAGTTCTCGGGAATCGACGGGTCTGTGGCCCGCCAGCGCCGTCCATCGACCACGATGTGATGTCCGTCGGTCGTGTGCTCGGGTCCGTTCGACCGGTCCTGAGCGTCTGCGTCTCCCTCTGACATGGGAAGAGTCTGACGAGGGGCGGCGTGCCGGCATAGGGGCTTGACCCGTCGGCACGCCGCCCGACCCTCAGCGCCCTCAGGCCCGACGGTTCGGGTCGCGGCGGGTGCCCGCCACGCGGGGGGCCCGGTTGACGAAGATGCCGAGCAGGATCATGCCGACGCCGAGCACGAGGTGCAGCCAGTTGTCGGCGTCGTTCACCGGGATGAAGTTGAGCTGCTCGTTGCCGACGGCGATGAGGCCGTAGAGCCAGACGACGAGGTAGAGCGCACCGCCGACGATGAGGTACAGCCGCGACGCCCGGGCTCGCGCCGCAAGGGCGATGCCGGCAAGCGCGAAAGCGAGGTGCACGAAGTTGTGCAGGACCGAGACTTGGAAGACGCCGAGCAGCTGGGCCTCCGAGTCCGCGCCGGCACCGTGCAGGTGCTCGGCGGAATGGGTGATCCCGGGGATGAACCCGGCGATCCCGACCAGGAGGAAGACGATGCCCACGATCAGGGCCGTCTTCTGGATGGGGGTTCCGGCGTAGCGTTCCGTGCGTGCGGTGGTGTCACTCATGGGGTCCTCCTGATCGGTGCGATCGTCGCTGTGCCCCAGACCGTAGCCACTGCTCGAGATCCCTCAAGAGACTCTTGACGCGGCGAACGAGTGCGTCGTAGTCTCCCGCGCCCGTCCGCGCACCGAGTCGAGCGTGATGATCGTGGATGACTCCCCCGCTGTCAATAGTCTCCGACTCATCGATCTGCGACCCCTAGCGTCATCGCCGACCGGTCGGACCGGCGAGCATGAGGGAGCACGGATGACGATCGCGCAGAGAAGGCCGGCGGCGCGTCAGGCGGCGATGATGAGTTCGTCTCGCGTCGAGCAGAAGGGCAATCTGGTCGTCAACTGGATCACGTCCACCGACCACAAGACGATCGGGTACATGTACCTCATCGCCTCGGTGATGTTCTTCCTGCTCGGCGGTGTGATGGCGCTCGTCATCCGCGCAGAGCTCTTCGCCCCCGGGATGCAGATCGTCCCGACGAAGGAGCAGTACAACCAGCTGTTCACGATGCACGGCACGATCATGCTGCTGATGTTCGCGACGCCGCTGTTCGCCGGATTCGCCAATGCGATCATGCCTCTGCAGATCGGCGCCCCGGACGTGGCCTTCCCCCGTCTGAACGCGTTCTCGTTCTGGCTGTTCTTCTTCGGCTCGACGATCGCGGTGGCGGGCTTCCTCACGCCGCAGGGATCCGCGTCCTTCGGGTGGACGGCCTATCAGCCACTCGCGAGCGCCACGTTCACACCGGGAGCAGGCGGGAACCTCTGGATGCTCGGTCTCGGCATCTCGGGGTTCGGCACGATCCTCGGCGCGGTGAACTTCATCACCACGATCATCACTATGCGCGCCCCTGGTATGACGATGTGGCGGATGCCGATCTTCACCTGGAACACGCTCATCACGAGCCTCCTCGTGCTCATGGCGTTCCCCGTGCTCGCCGCAGCACTGTTCGCCGCGTCGGCGGACCGCATCCTCGGTGCGCACATCTTCGATCCGCAGAACGGCGGTGTCCTGCTCTGGCAGCACCTGTTCTGGTTCTTCGGCCATCCTGAGGTGTACGTGATCGCGCTGCCGTTCTTCGGGATCGTCTCGGAGATCTTCCCCGTCTTCAGCCGCAAACCGCTCTTCGGCTACAAGACGATCGTGTACGCCACGATCGCGATCGCCGCCTACTCGGTGGCGGTCTGGGCGCACCACATGTACGTCACGGGTTCCGTGCTCTTGCCGTTCTTCGCGCTGATGACCATGCTCATCGCAGTGCCTACAGGTGTGAAGATCTTCAACTGGATCGGCACGATGTGGCGAGGGTCGGTGACGTTCGAGACGCCGATGGTGTTCGCGCTCGGATTCCTGATCACGTTCGTCTTCGGCGGTCTGACCGGGGTGATCCTCGCCTCTCCCCCGCTGGACTTCCCGCTGCACGACTCGTACTTCGTGGTCGCGCACTTCCACTACGTCGTGTTCGGCACGGTGGTGTTCGCGATGTTCGCGGGCTTCTACTTCTGGTGGCCGAAGTGGACAGGGCGGATGCTCAACGAGCGCCTCGGCTACGTGCACTTCTGGATGCTGTTCATCGGCTTCCACATGACGTTCCTGATCCACCACTGGCTCGGGGTCGACGGGATGCCGCGCCGATACGCCGACTACGCCGAGCAGGATCAGTTCACCTGGGCGAACCAGGTGTCGACGATCGGGGCGATGATCCTCGGGGCGTCGATGCTGCCGTTCTTCCTGAACGTCTGGATCACCGCTCGCAAGGCCCCCAAGGTCACCGTCGACGACCCCTGGGGCTACGGGGCGTCGCTCGAGTGGGCGACATCATGCCCGCCGCCTCGGCACAACTTCATCTCGATGCCGCGGATACGCAGCGAACGCCCTGCGTTCGACATGCACCACGACGCGGTCGCGGAGCGACCTGTCGCCGCCGACCACGACGAGCCGTCCGGGGACGCCGCTACACCTCGGTGAGGCCGTGCGGGGCCACGTTGAGGCGCTCGCACCCGTCGGCCGTCACGACGACGATGTCTTCGATGCGCGCGCCCCACTCTCCTGCGAAGTAGATCCCCGGTTCGATGCTGAACGCCATGCCCTCGTGGAGGACGAGGTCGTTGCCCGGTGCGATGTAGGGCTCCTCGTGTACCGAGACGCCGATGCCGTGACCGGTGCGATGCAGGAAGGCGTCTCCGAGGCCGGCCTCCGCGAGGACCGTCCTCGCCGCGGCATCCACCTGCTCCGCGGTCGCCCCCGGCCGCACGGCGTCGACCGCTGCCTGCTGGGCGCGCACCAGGACGGCGATCCGTTCGGCGGCCTCGTCGCTCGGAGTGCCGACGACGTAGGTCCGCGTGCTGTCGGAGTTGTAGCCGGAGGGCACCGCTCCCCCGATGTCGACCACGACGACATCACCGTCCTCGATGACCCGATCCGAGACCTCGTGGTGCGGGTCGGCGCCATGCGGACCTGATCCGACGATCACGAACTCGACCGAGCGGTGACCCTCGGAGACGATCGCCTCGGCGATGTCGGCCGCGACCTCCCGTTCGGTGCGACCGGCGCGCAGCCATTCCGGCACGCGGCGATGCACGGCGTCGATCGCCTCGCCGGCCCTGCGCAGCTCGGCGACCTCCTCCGCGTCCTTGATCATCCGTCCCTCGCGCAGCACGGGGGTCGCGAGTTCGAACCGCACGTCCAACCGCTCGGCGAGGGGGACGACGTGCAGGGCGGGCAGGGCGTCCGAGACGCCGAGGCGGCCTGCACGACCGAGGGCATCGGCGACCAGAGCGTAGGGATCCTCTCCGTCGACCCAGTCCGATACCGCGAGACCGAGCTCGCCGACGGCCGTCGCCCTGACCTTCGCGAGCTCCATTCGCGGCACGATGATCGTCGGCTCACGGTCGGGTCCGAAGACGAGGGCGGTCAGCCGCTCGATCGTGTCGCCCTCGACACCGACCAGGTACTGCAGGTCGGGGCCAGGGCCGACGACGATGCCATCGAGTCCTGCGGAGGACGCCAGCGCACGGGCGCGGTCGAGACGGGCGGCGTAGACGGATGCGGGGAACGGCAGTGTGCTCACGGCATCCACGCTAGTGCTCGATCGCTTGAGTCTGCGAGGGTTCAGCCGACAGCGAGGCGGATGCGCTCCGCCAGTACCCGGCGGTTCGCATCGGTGAGATCGAGCAGCGCGTACGCGGTCGGCCACATCGTGCCGTCGTCGAGGTTCGAGATCGGCTCGAACCCGAAGGTGCCGTAGCGCACCTTGAACTTGCTCGCCGGCTGGAAGAAGCAGAGGACCTTGCCGTCCTTCCCCCACGCCGGCATGCCGTAGTAGGTCCGCGGCATCAGCTCGGGGGCGACTTCCGTCACGAGCTCGTGCAACGCCTTCGACAGTTCGCGATCCTTGTCGTCCGGCAGCTTGGCGATCGCCGCCTCGAGATCGGCGACGCCCTCGGCGCGCACCTCCTCCGGGGTCTTCTTCGCGCGGGACCGCGACTTGCGCTTGTCTGCGGCGGCCTCCTTCATCGCCTCGCGTTCCTCGGCGCTGAAGTTCTTGTCGTTGTCAGCCATGATGGCTCCTTTCACGGGTGGTCTGCGATTGATCCCACAGTAGGGATGCCGCTGCCTCCCCCGCTTCTCGATTCCTGATCGATGCCTCAGGAGCGAAGCAGGAAGGCAAGTTCGGTGATCCAGGCGGTCTTCCGCTTCTCGAGACGCGGATCCGTGCGGATGATCTCGAAACGGCCGGCCCAGGTCGCAGTCGTCGGCTCGGCGTCGAACTCGCGATCGGTCTCGGGCAACCAGCCCAGCAGCATTCGATTGGCCTGCATCGAGCTCCCCCGATAGGCCAGCACGGCGTACTCCCCCGCCGGCGCGCTCCCGGAACGCACCCGGTCATCGGCCGGACCCGTGGTGTCGAGCACGCCGACCTCGATGTCCATGTCGCCGGCCATGTCGATGACGTGCAGACGAAGGAAGAAGGGTCCTCCTGGTTCGACGCCGCGCTCCTCGCACCAGGCGGCGAGCTCCGAGATCAGCGCGTCGCGCACCGCGAGCATGCCGCGGAAGGGGGTGATGAGGCGGATGCCGAGCGTTGGCCGTGCCGCTCTGGATTCGATCTGCGGTCCCTCGATGACATCCAATCCCATAGAGGCCATGATCGCGGTCGGAGTGGGTTTCGTCCAGGGTCGTCACGCGCGTTCCTCCGCGGATTCCCGGGCATTAGGGTGGGTGCATGGATATGCGGGTCGCGGCATACGCGGTCGTCACCGATGACGACGGGCGCATCCTTCTCGCGCGGTGGACCGAGGGTCGCCGAGTGGCGTGGACGATGCCGGGCGGAGGGCTGGAGCCAGGAGAGGCGCCCGAAGACGCGGTGCGACGGGAACTGCGCGAAGAGACCGGCTACACGGTCAAGGTCGGCGAGCTGCTCGGCATCCACTCCCGGGTGATTCCGGCCAGCCAGCGCGTGAACGCCTCGGATGCGCCGCTGCACACCCTGCGCATCGTGTACCGGGCTTCGGTGAGCGGGGGCAGGCTGACGTTCGAGACCGACGGCTCGACGGACATGGCCGAGTGGTTCCCCCTCAAGGCCGTGCACGACCTGCAGAGGGTGAAGCTCGTAGACATCGCCCTGCGCATGGCGGGCATCCTCTGACCGCGTCGCAGTACTGACGCAGGTCGGTCAGTCCTGAGGCGCCTCGGGAACGGAGATGTCCGCGACGGTGGCGCCGTAGGCGGCGATGAGATCGTCCGCCTCGACGAACAGGCTGTACCCGTGCGATCCCGCCCCCATGGCGATGCGGTGGCCGACGATGGACTCGTCGGCGAAGACCGGCCAGTCGGTGGTGCTGCCGATCGGCACGATGGTCCCCCGCTCATAGCCCGTGGCCGCGAGAGCGAGGTCAGGCTCGGGCAGGCGCAGCTTGTTCACGCCGACGACCGCGCGCAGCTTCGGCCAGGAGATCGACCGGCCACCCGGTACGAGCGCGAAAAGGTAGGTGTCGTCGGAGCGCTTGACGACGAGGGTCTTCACGATCCCCGAGGGGAGGATGCCGAGCAGTTCGGCGGCTTCGGCGAGACTCCGAGCGGCCGGCCGCTCGCGGATCTCGATCTCGAGGCCCCGCGCCGCAGCGGCATCCCTCACGCGCGCATGGAGATCCCCCGGCGCGTCGGCCGGGGGCTCCGTGTTCGAGGTCACGCGTTGGGAGCGGACAGCGGGTCGTCGGCGACCCAGAGCTCGTCATCCGCGCGCAGTGCCTGCCATGCGGCGTAGAGAACGCCGACGGCTGCGGCCGCGCCGAGGATGATGGCGATCACCGAACCGACGCTGGGGCCCTTGGGCTCCGGCTTGGTGGCCTTCCTGACCTGCTTGACGACGCCCTGGCGCTTGGAGTTCGCCACGTCCCACGCGGTGAGCGCGGTGCCGACGACGCCTCCGACGATCGGGACGACCTTGTCGTCGACGACGTGCTGGCCGAAGCGCACGCTGCGGTCGACGACGGGCGCGACCCGTCGGTTGTAGGTGTCCTGCACGACAGGTCCGACCTGCTCACGACCGAAGTGGCCGAGCTGGCGACCGGCCTCGCGTGCGACGTCGGCTGCGTGACCGACGAGTACCTGCTGGTTCTCCCAGAGCTGGTTCGCGTCGGCCTGAAGACGACGCAGTTCCTTCTTCCGCTTGCGGCTGATGCTCACGATGCTCTCCTGTCGATTGGAGTACGGATTCCCCATCTTGCCACGCGACCCTGGGTGGGGGGAGGGAATCGCCGAACCCTTGCGTCTCGCCGCGATCAGCGCTAGACGACGGCCAACTCATGGGAAGCTCTGCGAGAATGGATGCATGGCTCACGCTTCTCATGTCGCAACCCTGCACACCAACCACGGTGACATCGTCATCAACCTCTTCGGCGACCACGCCCCCAAGACGGTGAAGAACTTCGTCGGCCTCGCCGACGGCACCCAGGACTGGACCCACCCCGCCACCGGCAAGCCCGGCGAGGGTCCTCTCTACAAGGACGTCATCTTCCACCGCATCATCCCCAACTTCATGATCCAGGGCGGCGACCCGCTCGGACAGGGAGTCGGCGGTCCCGGCTACAACTTCGACGACGAGATCAACATGGAGCTCAACTTCAACGAGCCCTACATCCTCGCGATGGCCAACGCAGGCCTGCGTCGGAACGCCATCACGGGCAAGCCCGAGGGCACCAACGGATCGCAGTTCTTCATCACGACCGACCCCACTCCGTGGCTTCAGGGCAAGCACACGATCTTCGGCGAGGTCGCGGATGACGCCTCGAAGGCCGTCGTCGATGCGATTGCCGCTGTGCCGACCGCTGCGGGCGACCGCCCAGTCGAGCCGGTCGTGCTGCAGTCGATCGACATCGTCGCGGCCTGACGCCGACGCTGGCCGATCCGGATGACGACGCCTGAGTTCGCGGACAACCGCGACAACTTCTGCTACCGGCATCCGGATCGGCAGAGCTTCGTGCTCTGCCAGCGGTGCCTGCGCACCATCTGCCCCGAGTGCCAGACGCAGGCGGCCGTCGGGGTCATCTGCCCCGAGTGCATGGCAGCAGAGCGCAAGAACCGCACCCCGGCGCAGAAGCGCGCCGAGCGCCGCTGGGGTGGTCGCAACACCGCCACCGCGACCGTGCGCAGCGGCAAGCCCCTCGTCACGTACGTGCTGCTCGCGGTGACCGCGTTCATCGGCCTCGTGCAGCTGATCCCCGGGATCGGGCCCGCCCTGACGGATGCCCTCCGGTTCAACGCCCTGTATCTGTACCCGAACCTGACTGTGTTCCCGTTCGAGCCGTGGCGGCTGCTCACCGCCGTCTTCGCGCACGGAGGGTTCATCCATCTCGCGCTGAACATGCTCGCGCTGTGGCTGCTCGGTCAGAGTCTCGAGCCCATGCTCGGCCGAGCGCGCTTCCTGTCGCTGTATCTCATCAGCGGTCTCGGCGGATCCGTCGCCGTCGCCGTCATCGCCCCGGGAACGTACACGGTCGGTGCCTCCGGCGCGATCTTCGGCTTGATGGCCGCGCTGCTGATCATCGGTCGACACATCGGCGCGAACGTCACCGGCCTCCTGGTGATCCTCGGGATCAACTTCGTCTTCGGGTTCCTCATCGGCGGCATCGCCTGGCAGGCGCATCTGGGTGGGGCGATCGTCGGAGCCCTCGTCTCGTTCATCCTCACGAGGACCAGGCGCCCTGAGCAGCGCAGGTGGCAGATCCTGCTCCTCGCCGCGGTCGTCGTCGCGCTGATCGTGATCGTCGCGTTCCTGCCTCCGTTCCTCATCATGACGGTTTTCACCTGATCCCGAGTTGTTAACAGGGTTGTTAGCCCCTGTGAATAACATCCGTGTAATTCTCCCCATGTTGGGGATAACCTGTGGATAACTCTGTAGCTGCGACACATGCAAGAAGGCCCCTCGCGAATGCGAGGGGCCTTCTTCGACGTGAGGGGTGGCGTCAGCGCCAGCGGGTGGTCATCAGGAAGCCGATCAGGGCGATGCCGAGGCCGATCGCGAGGTTCCAGTTGTCCAGGCCCGGGATCGGGAACTGCATGCCGGAGATGTAGAACACGAGGATCCAGATCAGGCCCAGCAGCATGAAGCCGATCATCACCGGCTTGAACCAGACGGCGTTGGGCGCGGCGTCGCCTTCGCTGCGCTGAACTTCGGGTTCTTCAGTGTTGCGGTCACGTGCCATTCCCACAGTGTACCCAAGAGTCGTATATCGCACTGAGAAACCGCGGCGGGTGAGACGGGTTCAGATCAGAGGGATAAAATCGCCGCATGACCGCATCCGTCGTATCGGGGGAGCGACGCGCAGGCCGTCGCCGTCCGCGATCGCGCGCCACCTTCACGAGCGTTCTCGGCGAGCTCCTGCTCACGGCCGGAGCGTTGGTGCTGCTCTTCGTCGCGTGGCAGATGTGGATCGGCGACATCATCATCAGCGCGCAGAAGAACGATGAGGGCGCAGCCGTCTCGCAGGAGTGGGCGAGCGGTCCGACGCCGGAGCTGCCACCCGTCGTCGAGGGAGACGACGGCACCACGACCTTCGAGCCGGTGATCCCCGCGCCGCCTGCCGACACCGAACGTCTCGGTCAGATGCACATCCCGCGATTCGGGTCGGCCTACAACGTGGGCATCTACGGCGGCACCACCAGGGCGCGCACGCTCGACAAGCTCGGCATCGGCGTCTACACCGATTCGAAGATGCCCGGTGAAGTCGGGAACTTCGCGATGGCGGGGCACCGCACCACGTGGGGCAAGCCGTTCAACCAGCTCGACAAGCTGCAGCTCGGCGACGCGATCGTCGTCGAGACGCCGGACGGCTGGTTCACCTACCGGTTCCGCACGCTCGAGTACGTCAAGCCCACGCAGACGGAGGTCCTGCTCGACGTCCCGCAGATGCCGGGAGCGCAGACGGGGGAGAAGTACATCACCCTCACCGCCTGCTCGCCGTTGTACTCGCTGGCGGAGCGCATCGTCGCCTACGGGGTGTACGAGAGCTTCCAGCCGCGAGCCGAGGGTCCGCCCCCGGCTCTCACCGATCCGCCGCCGCCGCCCGCCGGACCGTCGATCTAACCGAACGGAACGAGACGACTCATGTACGCCGCACTCTGGCGCATCCTCCCCGGTCCGTGGTGGCTGAAGCTGTTCATCCTCGTGGTGCTCATCGCTGCCGTGCTCTACGGACTCTTCTGGTACGTCTTCCCCTGGGTGAGCCCGCTCATCACGCCGGGTGAGGTCGACCTCGAATGACCCGCGTGCTTGTCGTGGACAACCACGACAGCTTCGTGCACACCCTGGTCGGGTACCTGCGTGAGCTCGGCACCGACGTCGCGCTGGTCGAGGCGGATGCCGTCGACGTACCCGCCCTCGATGAGCTGCTCATCGGCTTCGACGCCGTGATGATCTCCCCTGGCCCAGGCACTCCGGCGGACGCCGGTGCCTCACTCGACGTCGTGCGTGCTGCGGCTCGCCGGCGGACGCCGCTCCTGGGCGTGTGCCTCGGTCATCAGGCGATCGGGGAGGCCTTCGGCACCGCGGTCACGGAGGCGCCGGAGCTCATGCACGGCATGGTGTCGAGCGTGACGCACGACGGATCAGCGCTGTTCAGCGGCATCCCGTCGCCCTTCGACGTGGGCCGCTACCACTCGCTCGCTCTCGACGAGTCCGCCCTGCCGAACGACCTCGTCGTGACGGCCCGCACTGACAGCGGCACCGTCATGGCCCTCGCGCACGCCCGACTGCCGATCGTCGGCGTGCAGTTCCACCCCGAGAGCGTACTCACCGAGGGCGGATACCGCCTGCTCGCGAACTGGCTCGCCTCCGTCGGCGACGCGGATGCCGTGGCGCGCTCCGAGCGCCTGCACCCGGTGTCGGGCGGGGACCTGCGACCCGCTCAGTCGGCGGCTGTGCCCGCTCAGCCCGCAGCTGTGCAGTAGCGCAGCTCGACCGTCGATCCGATCGCGACGTCACCCGGGGCGACGGACATCGAGGCGACCGTCGGCGGGTTCGTCGGCTCGCAGTCGGTGAGCTCCACGGGCTGTGCCGTGAGCCCGATGCGTTCGAGCTCGGCCTCAGCGGCCTCCATCGTCCATCCCGAGACATCGGTCAGGGTCACGCGACCGCTCGCGACCACGAGGTTCACGACGGTCTTGGGGGCGACCTCGCTCTCGGCGGTCTCACTCGCCTCCATCACCGTTCCGGCGGCGAGACCCTTGTCGTTGCGTTGGATCACCGTGCCGAGCTGCAGTCCGGCGCTCGCGATGGCCTCCTTGGCTGCCGCCACCGAGAGCCCTTCCAGCGTCGGAACCACGACCGTCTCTTTGCCGGAAGACACGTAGAGGGTGACGGAGTCGCCTTCGTTCACCGCAGTGCCCGGCTCGGGATCGGTGCGGATGACGTTGCCCTCGGCGATGTCGTTGCTCGATTCGAGCACGAGCTTCGAGGTGAGGTCGAGCTCGCCGAGATCCTCCTGCGCGCGCTCCGACGAGACGTTCACGAGGTCGGGGACCACGCGAGAGCTGGTGGGCACGTCGTCGGGGCGCATGCTGATGGTCCACACCCAGAACAGGACGGATGCCAGCAGCACGGCGAGCAGGGCGACACCGGCCCAGATCCAGGCCACCGGGGGACCGGACTGGGTGCGCGCCATCGTCGTGTCGGTGCTCAGCTGTCGCAGAGACCGTGCCGTCTCCTGGGCCGCGCGCGGGCTCGGACCGTAGAGCTCGCTCGTGAGAGCGCCCAGCTCCTTGCGGGTGGGCGCATGGCCGGCGACGGCGGAATCCAGCGCGGCGCGGAAGTGCGCGGCATCCGGATACCGCTGGTACGGATCCTTCGCCAGGGCGCGCAGCACGATCGGGTCGAGAGCGCCGGGGGAGTCCTCGTTGACCTCGGTCGGCGGGACGGGAGTCTCACTCACGTGCTGGTAGGCCACAGCGACCGGCGATTCGCCGCGGAACGGCTGGCGGCCGGTGAGCAGTTCGTAGAGCACGACGCCGGTCGAGTAGAGGTCGGCCCGTGCATCGACGGGCTCGCCCTTGGCCTGCTCGGGGGAGAAGTACGCGGCTGTGCCGATGATCTGCGTGGTCTCGGCCACGGTCGAGGAGGAGTCGGACACCGCGCGCGCGATGCCGAAGTCCATGACCTTGACCTGCCCCTTCTCGGTGACCATCACGTTGCCGGGCTTGATGTCGCGATGCACGACGCCGGCGCGGTGGGAGTAGTCGAGTGCCTCGAGGATGCCGTCGACGTAGCGCACCGCGTCTTCGACGGGGACGGGGCCGTTCGCGATGATGTCCTTCAGCAGCGTGCCGCTGATGAGCTCCATGATGATGTACGGCGGCTCGTCGGTGCTGCTGTCGGTCGTCGAAGGGTCACCGGCGTCGTAGACGCGCACGATCGACGGGTGGGACATGCGCGAGGCGGACTGCGCCTCGAGGCGGAACCGGGTGCGGAAGGCCGTGTCGCGGGCCAGCTCGGGGTCGAGGATCTTGATCGCGACCGCGCGGCCGAGGGTCAGGTCGTACCCGCGGTAGACCTTCGCCATGCCGCCGTGACCGATGAGTTCGTCGACGCGATAGCGTCCCGCGAGAACGCGTGGCTCTGTCGACACGTACTGACCCCCTGATACGACCTGATGAATGCTCTCAGCCTACGGTGCGAGTCGGCGATCAACCTGCGTCTTCGCCGCCGCCGTCTCCGCCGTCGACGGGAGCCGCGGGCAGGATGACCACGCCGGGCATCGGGTCGGACTGCTCCGACGGCCTGTCGCTGCCGCAGAAGACGCGGAACGTCGCCGTGACGGTCTGTCCCGCCGTTCCTGGCACGATCTGGGTCGACAGCACGCTCGGGCCGAAGCTGCGGATCGACTCCCCGGCGTTGCCACCGGAGAACGTCGCATTGGTCAGTGTGACCTCGAACGCGGAGCGAGCGCCGGTGCCGGAGGGGCACTCGAAGCTCGGCCAGTTCAGCGTGACGGGCTGGCCCTCGGTCGGCTCACCGGCGAGAGTCGGCGTGCCGGAGGGCTTGCCGACCTGCACCTGCTCCTTGAACGTCGTCAGGGTGAGGGTGGTGCCCTCTGGCACGTTCCCACCCGGCTGCACGGATTCGACGGTGTTGACCTGGTCGGGCGACGAGGCGACGGTGTTGCCGACCACGCACTCGGCCTGCAGGCCGGCGTTGATCGCCGCGGTCCGAGCGGCCTCGCACTGCATCCCCTCGAGGCCGAGGGCATCGACGTCGACCTGAGCGGGCTCTTCGGTCTCGACCTCGGTCGGTGTCGGCTTGGGAGTCGCGCTCGTGGTCGTCGACTTCGTGGGCTCGGGGTCGCCATCTCCCTGGTTCATCAGGGCGAAGACGGTGCCGGCGAGCACGATCACGAGGAGGGCGATCAGAGCGATGAGAGGCCAGGTCCAGGGACTGCGCTTCTTCTTCTTCTTGTCGTCCTCGTCGACCGCATCCTCTCCGGTCGGGAGCTGTGCGGTCGTCGGCAGGATGCGCGTCGCCCCGTCGTCGCCGCTCGCGGAGAGCAGACGGGTCGCATCGTCGGATGCCACTCCACCGGTCGCGATGGCCGGGACGGCGATCGCTGCGGAGTTCAGGTCGCCGCGGCGCAGCGCCTGCGCGGCACGGGCCACGGTGGCGGACGACGACGGGCGGTCGGCCGGCTTCTTGGCGATCATCGCCATGACGAGGTTCTGCACCGGGATCGGCACGGTCGGCGGCAGCGGCGGGGGCTGCTCGTTGATCTGCGCCATCGCGATCGCGACCTGCGACTCACCCGTGAACGGACGCTTGCCCGCGAGGCACTCGTAGGCGACGATTCCGAGCGAGTACGTGTCGGTGGCGGGGGAGGCGGGGTGGCCCGACGCCTGCTCCGGCGAGAGGTACTGCACGGTGCCCATGACCTGACCGGTGGCCGTCAGCGGCACCTGGTCGGCGATGCGGGCGATGCCGAAGTCGGTGATCTTGACGCGGCCGTCGGGCGTGATCAGCAGGTTTCCCG